>CAMYLK010000039.1 GCA_947259225.1 uncultured Desulfobulbaceae bacterium
TAAGACTGTCTTTATCCGCTCGTTCTGTGAAAACTGGGTATTCGCCTCAGCTGAAGTAGAGTCCCTGTAAGAGCGATCATTTCATATGAACAGCCGGACTCCGGGATGATTGATTTTTAGTGAGGTTTTTATATATTCTAATAACTTCGGGGCGTAGCGCAGCCTGGTAGCGCGCCTGCTTTGGGAGCAGGATGTCGGGGGTTCAAATCCCTCCGCCCCGACCAACTTCTTTCTTCCCCCCCTCTCCAGAAACACCTCCTCTTAAATATTACAACTCCTAGACATGTCCATCAATTCGGAGGAAGTCCAGATACTCCATTCGCCATGAAACATAAATCAAACCAATTCATATAAGTAAACAAAGTTGTCATAAGCACTTTTCCAGCTAAATTAAGTAGTTAGAATGCAAATATCCTTCACAATGCAAACTATGTTTGCATAATTTGTTGCCTAATGATCATTCCCTGCAACTGGGGAATGAATTTAACTCATTAATTTATAAAGGAAATTTAGTTCTGGCATGCAAGTTGATATATAAGGATAACATGAGCGAAACAGTAAATAAAAAGGGAGGCAAGGATAATGAACACATTGGAAACAATCACTTCGGAAGGAAATAACAACTTCTTAAAAGGGGGGACAACAGTGAATGGGACAAGAAACATAAGCTTGAAGGAAGTACTCAGCACTGCTTCTAACGGAACATGGGTAAAAAAATTCAGAGATCCTTCATTCATAAAAGACTTGTTGGCTGATTTACTCAGTGCAACGTTTGTTTTTTCAATGGTTTTTTTCATTGGTATGCATATTGTTCACATCGTCTTTTGGTCTTGAAGACAGCGGCATTTGAAGTGCGGAATGAGAATGGGAAAGCTATGTCTTCTTTTTTCCATCATTAAACTTACTATGTTTAATCATCGGCACAAAGATCTCCACTTGGGTGGAATAAATTTAAGTATAGGCGGTGGATTGATATAGTCGGTTGCAATGCTGATCTGAGGTAAATTTAATAAGAATTATTAATATGAAATATAAACATTTCTAATTAGACTAAAGCATTAATTTTGATTATATTTATATAGGGTCTTAGTATTATTGGAGTTTTTAGCTAATGGGACAGCTAGGATAGGCTCTCAGAAATCCCTGAAATTCTAGCATTATGAAGCAGACTGCGTACATGCTCTACTGTAAATAATTACAGTTCAACAGGTTATATTTTTATACATATACCGTTGAATATTGAATTATTGGAATTACGTTGTAAATAACAAGACAAATATTTACTAACTAAGTATTGAACTGGGTTGAGGCTGAAATGTTTCAAGAAAAAACCGATCATTTGGGACTAATTCGGTGAAACGCTACGACTCGGCATATGCAACCACACCCCCGGCAAAGCGACCGCTTAAGATATTTGCCTCAGATCCAATGTCGCCAGGAAACCGGATAAACATAGAGGTTCCAAATGAAGACCTTGCTCCCGGACCGGTTGGCTCACGAGTTGAGGTCATCGACTACGATGCCGAACACGACTGCTTTTATGCTCCGGTGAATCTCAACGAGGACTCGATTTTAATGCAGGGAGGGCTCGATCCTAACGAATCAGACCCGCGCTTCCATCAGCAGATGGTTTACGCGGTTGCCATGAAAACGATCGAGAATTTTGAGCGGGCACTCGGGCGCCGCATCGCCTTCTCGCGATTGGGGCAGGCGAGACTCAGACTCTTTCCTCATGCTTTCCATGGAGCAAATGCATTTTTTGATCATTCCCTCAACGCTATTCTATTTGGCTATTTTCGTGCTGATGAAACCGATCCAGGACCGAATCTTCCCGGGCAGAATGTATTCACCTGTCTCTCGCATGACATCATTGCCCACGAAATGACTCATGCAATCGTACATCGATTGCGCCGTTACTTTATCAACCCCAGCAACAAAGATGTACTGGCCTTTCACGAAGGTTTTTCAGACATCGTTTCTCTTTTTCAGCACTTCTCATTCAACGAAATGCTTCGTGAGCACATTCAGGCGCAGCGCACGCAGCTTCACAAGTCTGATATGTTAGTGGGACTTGCCCAGCAGTTTGGCTATGCTACCGGTTCCGGTCGTGCATTACGTTCCGCAATAGGAGAAGCGAATCGACAGCATTATGAAAGAGTTATTGAGCCTCACATAAGAGGGGCTATTCTGGTAGCAGCTGTCTTCGATGCTTATTTTCAGACCTATCAACGGCGTATTCGTGATCTTATTCGTATTGCAACAGGCGGCACCGGAAACCTGCCTGATGCAGACCTCCACCCTGACCTGGTAAAGCGAGTTGCTGCTGAAGCATCCGGGACTGCGCAGTCCATACTTACCATGTGCATAAGAGCCTTCGATTACCTACCGCCAGTAGATATAACGTTTGGTGATTATCTCAGGGCGCTGGTTACTGCAGACTATGAGCTGGTGCCGGAAGATAAGTTTGGGCAGAGGGAACTTATGATCGAAGCATTTCAGCGGAGGGGCATTTACCCTGAAAACGTCCGTTCACTTGCTGAGGAATCGCTAATCTGGCAATATGAGGGTGATTTGGATCTCCCCATCTTCCCGACTGAACTTCTTGGGAATCTTGCAACAGCTGCCGGTTCATTTGCACGTTACCGGGGAAAACGGGTGACGGACGTTGAGAGCTACTCAAACTTTGCATTCCAGTACAAGGTCACCCTTGAAGCCGATGAGGTACATGACGATCGGAAGGGCTTGATTGCCCAACAACTTCATGCTTATGCTAGGAAAAACGCTCAGGTACTTGCACTTGATGCTCGGCTGGATATTGAAGTGGCTGGCTTCCACTCGGTCTTTCGGGTAGCGCCAAATGGACAACTTCTTATTGAGCTTGTAGCACAATTTGTTCAAACAGACTCAAGCAACAAAGATGAGTTGGGAGGCATTCCCTTCCAGGGGGGCACCACGGTGGTTGCGAGTGCAGACGGTATTGTGCGCTTTGTCATATCAAAGCCGCTACCGTCAGCGCAGATCAGCCAGAAAAATCAGAAAGAGGCCCGGGAGCGGCTTGACCGCCAGAAGGAGTACATTTCCCTCTGTGATGCACAGGACCCCCGGGTGGCATGGGGTGACAATAATTATATGAAGTCACGCATGGAGCGTCGTTCCCATTTTAGCTCCTTATGTCAGGGATTTGCATGGTGAGTCCATCAAAGCGAAATACGAGTGGCAGTAAATCGAAGAGCAAGGCATCGGCACGCAAGAAAGCAACGGACAAGAGGACTTCTCCGATTAAAAGCAAATCGAGCGTGAAGAAAAAAGCTAAGATGAAGACATCCCGCCGACGCACTGCTCGTGGAGCTCCGGATAGTACGGTACTAATCCGTATGTATGACATTGGATTCGGTGACTGTTTCCTCCTCTTTGTGCCCACGGATGAAGGCACAAAGAAAGTTCTTATTGATTGTGGATCAATTAAGCGGCACGTAAAGACGACTGCAGAAATAGTTGATCAGGTGATCAGCGATGTCACGGAGTCGGATGGTGTACCGCGGATAGATGTTGTGATTGCCACACATCGACATAAGGACCACGTGGATGGATTCGAAGAAACCCTATGGCGTGACGTTGAAGTTAAGGAAGTCTGGATGCCTTGGACCGAGGATCCCGAGGACCTGCAAGCACGCCGTATTCGCGAAACCCAGCATAGTTTTGCACTTCAGCTCCATGCCTTCTCTAATAAACTGGGCTCAAGTAAAGATCTGCTCGATTTTGCCCTCAATGCATTATCAAATGAAGAAGCAATGGAGACCCTTCACAACGGATTTGCAAAACAGCCTAAGCGCCTCTTCTTGCCGGAAAAAACATCACGAAGCACTACCTTAAAACGAGCAGCCCTCCCGGGAGTGACAGTCTATGTTTTGGGACCCTCCCATGACGAAGAAGTTATTCGGGACATGGAACCACCACCGGAAAGCAGCTTTTTACGACTCGAAAGCCGCGTGTCAAGGGATGCGTCAACAAACACAGCTCCGAACCCCTTCAGCATTGACTGGCAAGTCGAGCATTCCGCCTGGGAGCTGAGTGATGACGACAGAAGGGCCATACGGTCAATCGGAGAAGGGATCGAAAATGTTCTTGCAGCAAGTTTAGACTCAGCAGTGAACGGTACAAGCCTAGTGCTCATGTTCAAAATCGGAAAAGCACACCTGCTTTTCCCAGGCGATGCGCAGTGGGGGACATGGAACACAATCCTGGAGGACCCTGTAAAGCGGAATTTACTTGAAAAGACGAAGCTATATAAAGTTGGACACCACGGAAGTCATAATGCTACACCCGTCCAATTTGTGGAGCATACAGTAGGAAAGGACTTCTTGGCAATGATCCCTGTATGTCCCCATGGTCTTTGGAAGGACATCCCCCGAAAACCACTTATCCAGGCAATGGAGAAGAGAACAAAAAAAATCGTACGCAGTGATCAGAAGAGACCAAAGGCACCATTCAATCGGCACGGAGACTGGTATGTAGAGACAACTATCCCGATCGGTTAGTATGTATATATAACGTATTTACAAAAAGATAGCTATTCAACAACCTAACAAGGAGGTTGTAATGTCACGGAATAAATTTATCGTTTTTCGTGCACAAAGCACGTTTATCTCGAGTACGGATAATATGGGTCCACGGGCCCCGGTGGGTGCAGGCCCATTGGGGGGCGTGCGCGGCGCGGCCCCGATGCGGGAGGTTCTTAAGCTTGATTTGAAGGAGGAAACGCTCTCAACGGCCGATGTGGCCGATTTGCGACGCGACCCCGAGACTGTTGCAATCGCTCCGCCCATGCCACTTTCCCTGATAAAACCCCTAGCCGTAACAGCCAGCGATGGTCCGCCGGTAACCGCAGCTGGTAATGCATGGGGTATCGAGGCAGTTGGCGCACATAATTCAAGCTTTGACGGCAACGGTGCGGTTGTCGCAGTACTGGATACCGGTATCGATCCTAACCACCCCGCGTTTGCAGGAGTCAATTTGGTGCGCCGCAACTTTACCACCGAGTCAGACGACGACCTTCACGGTCACGGCACCCACTGCGCGGGTACTATTTTTGGTCGTGATGTAAGTGGGACACGCATCGGTGTGGCACGTGGGGTAAAAAAGGCCGTTATTGGTAAAGTACTTGGTCAGGGTGGCGGATCGTCGGCAACGCTGGCGACGGCCATTAACTGGGCGGTAGAAAATGGCGCAAATGTAATCTCCATGTCGCTTGGGATTGACTTTCCAGGTTTCGTCAAATTCTTGGTTGATCAGGAGGGTATGGAAGTAGAGCCAGCGACATCGTTGGCATTATCCGGTTACCGGGCCAACGTTAACCTGTTCAGCCGTATTACGGACTTTCTCGAAGCTCAGAGCCAATTCGGCACCGGTGTGATGGTGGTGGCGGCATCCGGGAACGAAAGTAATCGCCCAAGCTTTGTAATCGCTGTAGCGCCTCCGGCGGCAGGCAATGGCATGGTCTCGGTCGGTGCGCTGTTGAACGGTAGCAGCGGCTTCGAAGTAGCGAGATTTTCCAATACAGAATGCAATTGTTCGGCCCCCGGTGTGGCAATCCAATCTGCAAAGGCCGGTGGCGGTCTGACGACCATGAGTGGTACGAGTATGGCTACACCGCACGTCGCCGGTGTAGCCGCTCTTTGGGCTCAGAAAGAGCTTCAAGACACCGGTAGCATTACCACCACCAGTATCGTAGCCAAGGTGCTCGGTAATGCGACGCGTGCCGGGCTCAAAGCCGGTGAGGAAATGAATGATGTGGGTGTTGGCATCGTACAGGCTCCCTAGGTTCACCCATTCAGCTGCAAGGGCCGCTGGTTCTGTCCATCCGGCCATGCCAAAAAGGTCATTCATTTTGGTGAACTGCTGAAAGAATATGTCCTATATCCAGTTGATATGGGTTAATAAAAATTATTATTTGGCTTTTTATTTTCCTTAAAAAACATATTATGCAAGTAAAAACGATTCTTATAATAAAAATTAATATTTTTTATTATTAGATTTATATAGATTGTGTTAAATTGAAGAACTTAGAGGTGGGGGAGGGCATAATCCTCACAAATAATTATTAACTAAGTATTGAACTAGGTTAAGGCTGAAATGTTTCAAGAAAAACCCACACATCGCAGACTTCGCGGCTACGCGTTCGATCCGTCGCTATCGAAGAAAATCGACACCGTCGACATCAATAATATTGTTTATAAAGTTCCGTGGGAAGAGCCTCTCGAGGTAGGGCCTGTAGGGGAATATGTAGAGGTGATGGACTACGACCCTACCATTGAGAAGTTCTACTCCCCTGTCGATCTGAACGACAAGTATATCCTTGCCAGCGACGGCCTATCGCCCAGCGAAAGTAATCCGCAGTTTCACCAGCAGATGACATATGCGGTGGCCATGGTCACGATCCAAAACTTTGAGAAGGCCCTGGGCCGAAAGATCATATGGGCGCCGAGACTCTTAGAGGATCGTAATAAATACGAGGATTACGTTCAGCGGCTACGCATCTATCCGCACGCCCTGCGGGAAGCCAATGCATACTACAGTCCGCTGAAGAAGGCCATCCTCTGCGGCTACTTTTCGGCCTCACCCGCGGACAAGTCCAGGCAGATGCCCGGCTCGCTGGTGTTCACCTGCCTCAGTCACGACATTATCGCCCATGAGGTGACGCATGCGATCCTCGACGGTTTGCACCGTTACTATAACCATCCCACGAATCCTGATGTGCTGGCCTTTCACGAGGCCTTCGCCGACCTAGTCGCCCTTTTTCAGCACTTCACATTCCCCGATGTGCTTAAGCACCAGATCGCGAAGACCAAAGGCGAACTCGGGAAGCAGAATCTGCTGGGACAGCTCGCCCAGCAGTTCGGGACTGCAATCGGCCGTTACGGAAGCCTGCGCGACGCGCTGGGCTCCGAGGATGAAAAGGGCGAATGGACGCCGGCTAAACCCAACCCGTATGACTACGATAAACACACCGAGCCGCACAAACGCGGCAGCATTCTCGTAGCCGCTGTGTTCGAGGCGTTCCTGGCGATCTACAAGCGCCGCATTCAGGACCTGCTCCAGATCGCTTCCGGTGGAACAGGTATACTACCGAAAGGTGAGCTCCATCCCGACCTCGTAAACCGGCTTGCGCGCGAAGCGTCAAAAACAGCAGCTCACGTGCTGCGGATGTGCATCCGCGCCATCGATTACTGCCCTCCAGTGGATATCACCTTTGGAGATTATCTCCGCGGCATCATCACAGCCGACTCTGACATGGTGCCCGAAGACACCCACCATTATCGCCTGGCCTTCATCAACGCATTCCGTCAACGCGGCATCTATCCCGAAGGCATTAAGACACTGAGCGAAGAAAGCCTGAGATATCAACATCCGAGCGCAGGTCTAGACAGCAAGACAAAGGCTCTCCTTGAGATCATAACAGATTTTCTTAAAGACTATCGGAATGCTATCATGTATGAGACCGACAGGGAAAAGATCTTCAATATATCTAAGGACCACATCGCGGGCAGGGGGGTATTGGGTCTGCATGATCGAATTGGGATGAAGTTCAAAGATTCTCCGCAATTTGAAAAACTGACGGGATTGGTGTTCAATCATCAATGTCAGGACTTCGGCATCTGGATGACCCATAATGGCCCCTCGTACCAGATCCAGAATTTGAGGCTCGTGTCGAGGGTGGGCCCCGACGGAGGTGACCCTATCAACCAGATCGTCTTTGGTCTCGTTCAGCGAATGCGTGTGGTCCGTAAGAACGGCAAATACCGCATCCCGGATGATATTTCGAAACCGCCTAAGAAATCCTTTGAGGTACTGGGTGGCTGCACACTCATCTTCGATCTGGATAAGATAGATTTGAAGTACGCCATTTCAAAGCCACTGCTGCAGCCTGAAAAGCTCGATACAGGTGCCCGCGAACTCAATTTTGACCGTATTGAAAAGCATTATATATACGAGACTGAGGTCCTGCCTTTCAGTCTTACGGAGGCGGCTCGCTATTTCGGTAACGGCTTCAAAAACAACTTTGGAGAACCGTTCTCCATCATGCATAACCGGTGAGGTAGATTAAGATGCCCGGCAAACAGAAAAAAACTATCACAAAAGTAGTAGTCCATATGTACAAAATGGGCACAGGGGACTGCTTTGTCCTCAAGTTTATGGCAGGCAAGAAGACATTCAACATGGTGATCGACTGTGGATGCTTTAATCTGAAATATGAAAAAATTCTTCCCTTTATAAAGAAACTCAAGAAGGACGTGAATAACCACATCCATGCACTAGTTATTACTCACGAGCACGATGATCATGTCCGTGGATTTGCGGCGGGCAAGGCCCTGTTCACTGATCCCAAATTTAAGATTGACCGGATCTGGATGGGATGGCCGGAGAATGATGATGACGAAACCGGAACGGTACAGGATTGGAAGAAGAAGTATGGAGAGCAGAAGATGGCTTTAGCCGCAGCCGCCGGGCAGCTGAAGGGAGTGGTTAAAAGCGATGATTTCAAAAAGCAGTTCGAAGGGGCTAGGGATGGAAAAAATATGCTGGAACTTCGAAATAACTTTGTAGGTGTCCTTGAGGATTTCGTCAGTCTTCATGGTGTTTATAAAGGCATGCTGTCCGGCATGAAAGTGGTCAAAGAGCAGATCGCCAACGACAACGTCAACATCAAGTACTGCAAACCAGGTGAAGTTCTTAAAGATATCCCTGGCCTGGATGGTGTCCGTATCTTTGTGCTGGGCCCTCCTCTGGATCATTCAGAAGTTGAAGCGGAACCCGAAGACCCGGAGGATGTCTATGAGCACAACAAAGGCCTGAGTGACATCGACCTGTTTGTCCATGCCCTGAACGCACCGTCGGGTTCTGAGCTCGACCCCGGACTCTCTCCGTTCGACAGATCGTATACGCTGGATGAAGTTCGGAAAAATAAAAACGAAAGGGAAAAGTACAAAGATTCAAAGGTGATAAATAAAGACGGCAAATACTCAGAGTACGTTGATCCAGATAAGGCATGGCGTCGGATCGATCACGACTGGCTCTTCAGCTCAGGAAACCTTGCCCTGCGTCTGGAAAAAATGACCAACAATCTGACCCTGTGTCTTGCAATCGAGTTCGAGAAGAGCGGAAAGGTGCTGCTCTTCCCCGGAGATGCCGAGTTCAGCAGCTGGAAGAGCTGGCACAAAATTGACTGGCAGAAAGAGGCAGGAATAAACATCAAAACCAAGGATCTACTTAACAAGGTTATTTTTTATAAGGTGGCTCATCATTCAAGCCATAATGGCACAGCCAGGGAGCTCGGACTGGATATGATGATCCACAAGGACCTGTGTGCAATGGTACCGCTTGACTATGAAGTAATCAGCTCCAGCTGGACAAGCACAATGCCTAACCGCATGCTTCTTAAAGAACTGCTGGAAAAGACAAAGGGCCGGACGATCTTCATGAACGAAAAGGATATTTCATATGACTTGAGCGGGGAGGTAGCTCTTTCGGACAAGATAAAAGAAAGCCGGGCAAAAATGACGAAAGCCGAAAGAAAGGCATTTAAGACCAGATCGTACAAACACTATGTCAAATACACACTTACTCTTTGATTCTTTCTCGTGCGGGTTCGTACCAAACGGAGTCAAGCAAGTATGATAAGTTTTGCATAATGTCAGAATATCGGGGATTGAAAGTTGATGTTTCACCCTGAATGGGGTATTCATGCAAGTCTAAACGAGACAATAAAGGAGCAGTCTTATGAGCAATACGCCTTTAGAAGTTAAACTGGTCAGCAATGTCAGAGAATGCAGGACCTGCAAGTGGTTTTGGGGGGGCATTCCTCCCTATGGTGATTTCCCCGTTTTTGACTGGAATGAAGATTTTCCGGAAGAGGTCCGAAATCAAGAGCAAACGACCGATGATGTTACTAAACCGGCGCTAAAAGGCAAGGCATGCGGCCATGGACAGGTTGACCCTGGGATCATGCACGGCTGTCGTAAAGCTCCAATCATGACGATCGGGATCAATCCCAATATGACCTCATATTTTTCGAGTTCGACAGGAGCACAATGGTGTTTTCCGAATTTCAGCAAGGACAAACGCTATGCCTATTACTACAGGCACCACAACGTTTATCAAGAGAGTTTTGATATGGATTTTATAAGAAGCCACATTATTAGTGGAACTGAGATCAGGGCTGAGAAAGACGGCTGGCTGCTGGCGGCCAATCGAAGTTCTGATCATAGATGGCTTTTGCTAAAGATACAGTATGAAGGAGAAGATAAGGTACGCGAAATTGAAAAAGCATGGACCGACGATAAGCGCTTTGTCGTACTCGTTGACAGAAGCTATAAGACTGATCCTCAGAAACCGGGATTTAAAGCGGGAGACATTATTGGCGGAAATATCGCCGGATTGCAAGAAGAAAATGTCCAGATATATGAGAACAGCACCGGGTATTACCAACGCTATATTCATGTATTGGAAACATTCAAAAAACTTGTTGGAGGACCTCTAACAGATGCCCCGTTATCTATTGCCGAAGATGTGGCCCAACATGACATGATCGCCTGTGCCTCTCCGGGCTGGAGTTCCAAGTATGATATACCTACCGAAAAGATCACCAGGAACTGTGTGATCGACAATGCTTTCCTTGTCTCTCAACTCATACAAAGCAAACCTGCTGTCATCGTGATCGTCGGAGGGAGTTCGTTGGTCATGTTTGCAAAGATCTTCGCTCCTTATCTTAAGGACCTGGAGTATGAATATGAGGTATCTGACAGCAAAGGTAAAACGATCAGGGAGAAAAAAGAAACGTATCATCTCCTGAAGGAAACTACAGAGCGCGAGAAGTTCCTTCATATCCAGATAGGCAGCTATGAACTGAGGTCCAGAATTGTCATATCTCCCCATTTCTCATATGAATCCAACTTCTGGAAGCAATCACGCTTATCTCAATTAGCATGGAAGGCATTTGAATCTGACTTTCCTGAAGATTTCAAGGTCCTCAAAGACAAAGAAAGAGTGGAGGAGAACCCCTGGAATGACATCACCCCGATCCAGATCTATGGTGAGAACGATACGATCAGGGATAAATTGAGCTCCGCAGCATGGAACGTGCTTATGGCATACCATTATGACCCTTTATTAATGTTGGCAAAGGTTTTGGAACAGGAATATAATGCCGGTCGCCTGGCCTTTGATGAAAATATCGGCCGTTTGAAGCGTGCCGATGGTTCATGTCAATTCTGTGTAAATGAGCAGTGGGAGTTTCCAGAGGGTTGTCCCTACGAGAAAGATAAAGAAACGACGCCAAGAGCTGGTCAACTTGAGAATGTCGTTAAACAGGTTGTAGCTGCTGCTCAGCAGTAGTGAGGCCGTTACAGGTTCTGTTATGAAGAACTGTTCGAAATACGTGAGGGTTGCCGCTATGAAAAGCCCGAGCAGCCCGAAGACGACAACAGTTTTGCAGAGACAGCGTCAAAGGTTTTCCAATGATTAACTTCGCATAAATAAATGTCAGGGGCATAATATGAAAGAAGATAATAGGATAGCCGTTTACGGGCTACATGGCAGTTCCCACAAGTCTCCGAAGGATACAAAGGTCAGCTACTGGGCAGCACTTGGTGCGGGAGCAGACGGAATTGTAGCGGCCCTGCAGATAACAAAAGACGGGACGATCGTCTGCTGCCCGGATTCTCAGTTGTCCGCGCACGGCGGCAGCATATTTAACGTGAACGATGAAGATCTAAAGGACCTGAAGTATTTTGATGCCGGGGCGGCCTTTCATTCAGTTCCCCTGGATAACAACAATCAATCACTCGATAAGAAAGGAAAGTATCATCCCTGGGCAGGACGTGAGATCTCTGAACAGGAACTGACGCCCCCGGAAGGAAGCAAACCTGTAAAGCGGGCCCTGAGATATCCCCTCGTGTCCGACATGCTAAGGGAGTTTGGGCGTCGCAGTGGAATATTCCTTCTCATTGCGTCGGATGACAATGGGCCCCTTATCGCAGAGAAGGCCCTTGAAGAATTGAAGACTTTAGGGTTGTCTCGAAAAGTGACTGTGATCGCATCTGCAGAGGTCTGCGGTATCGTGAAGGGTATCTCGCCCGTAACACCGGTAGCATGTATTGCCGATCCTGCAAGGAAATACGAAGAGAATACGGCATCAGCTTCGAAACTCGATCCGCAGTACCTCCTGGTTAACCTGGAAGACCTTACAGAAGAAAATGGTTTTACCGGAAAAAGTACAATACCACTGCTCGTCACATCGGGAAAGAATAAGTATGCCCCGTCTCCTGAAGAATTTGAGAAGATCCTTGGATGGGAAAATGTTGCCGGCATCTGCTTCAGGGCAGTCGAGGAATGTGTTGACCTGGTAACACCTCCGGCACTGATCATATCTGACGACCTTAAAACAGGCACGGAAAAATACCCTGTTGACCCTGATATATGGTCCTGCGGTTATTCCCATATTAGCGATTATGTTCAGTTACTGCAGGATAAAGGGTTTGTTATTTCTCTCCCGGCAGGCGGACCGTATGCAGGCGGAGCGGCGCTCACACTGCTGCCAATATACGGCCGATTTGATGCCCGGGTTGATTTTGAAGTGAGCGATCCGCAGCAGGGCACGACGCTGGAAATGGCCGCGATCAGCCAGGACCCCGGGTATTACCGTGCCGATAAGAATAAATTAAGATCAAAAGATCTGAACCTGACATTTGATGTCCATGGCGCGCCGCCGTATGCGAGCAGCGAGAGAGATGAAACTGATGGATTCCGTATAGGGTGGAATAATGGATTTAATCTGACAAGGATCGATCCTGACTGGTCGGCATCGTCTTCTAATATGTACAACAGATACGGGCGTAATGTGGGCAGCGGCGCAAAGGATAATCCCAGAGGTACTCTTCGCCTGGTACGCACCGGTTCAGTGTTCAACTCATACTACAGGGATGCATACAACAAGGAATGGGTCTGTTCCGGCTCTGCGCTGGTTCCCAACCTGGCGGAGGATGTTCATATTCGTCTTGCGGCCAAACATTGGCCTAAAGGCGGGATGGAAACTGCGCCGGGAAACAAGATAGTGTTTACAAACTTTAAATTGTACCAGTTCTGATTAGTGTATTGAGTTGTGATAAAAGAGATGAGAATGCAGCGAACCTGATGACCATTGCAGGAGAATTATAGGATGCTTCAGTTTTTTTCCGCGAACAATGAGAAGGTTAATTCGAGCGCGGCCATGGAAGACTGTATAAACAGGGCCCTTGATGGACAGGATAAGGCGGATTGTCGCCTGATAACATTCCATACAACCATGGGCCATAAGTATAAAGAACTGGTGAGTGTTGCTCATGAGATGTGCCCGAATGCTGAAATAGTGGGCTGTACAGGTTGTGGAATAATAGGTAAAGATGGCGTCAGCGAGAAAATGCGTGCTTTGGGCGTGATGGCGGCTATTGGTGACAAGAGCGATGTGAGTGTGTCACATCTTGACGGTTTGACATATGAGAACTCTTATGAAGTCGCAAAAAGTGCGGCGGAAGAACTCAAGAATATGAATCCGGCAGTTAACATGATCAATGTCCTGGCATCTGGTAGAGACATTGTAGCTGACAGGTTTATTGAAGGTGTTGAAGATGTTTTTGGCGGTGATATTCCGATATTTGGCGGTACGGCATCCGACAATGTGAAGGCCATAAAGAGCTATCAGTCTGTAGGCGACAGAGTGATGGAACATGGCCTGATATTAATTGGCTTTGCAGATCCTTCCCTGGAAGTTTTGATGGCTGTGAATCATGGGAATGTAGCAGTAGACGATCCCTTTGAAGTTACCGACTCTAAAGATAACCGCGTACTGAAGCTTGACGGTCAGCCCGCCTGGCCGGCTGTTATGGAAAGAGTTAATATGCCTGCAGATTCTAGTCTGCAGGATGCCCTGCGGATTTTGTGTTTTGGGGTGAATCTGCCGAGGGAACTACGCGAAGAATATGACAATGATCAGATCCTCTATGTTCCTTTCAGAATTGATGAAGCGAAGCAGTCATTCTACATGCCGGTAACTATCGAGCCGGGCACAAAGCTCTCAATTGTACAGAGGGATGAACCATCAATTTTCGGCGGTTTGAAACGCATGATGGATGGTCTCCTTTCCCGCATGAACGGGCGCAGGCCTCTGGCGGTATTTCATACTGACTGTGCTGCCCGTGGCCGAATGACATTTAATATGATCGCCAAGGATGAGATAATCGCCAGGATGCAGGATCCTCTTTTCGATGGAAAGCCGGTTCCGTGGCTGGGATTATACGGATTTGGTGAGATCGCCTTATTAGGGAATAAGAATCGCTTTCATAATCAAACCAGTTCCTTATACGTGATAGTCAAAAAGACAAAAAGAAAACTCGACAACCTGTCTTTCGAGGAGCTCAGGGAAGAGGCCAACAAACTTCAGAGGAAGGTCAATCAATTTATTGTTGTACGGCAGGACCTGATAGACACCAGAGATCAGCTTGACAGTGAACTTGCGCGATTCAGGATCATCCAGAAGTGCAATGAAGAGATTCTGGCAACACATAACATGAAAGAGTTTAGCGAGATACTGCTGGAGTCGTTTGTAGAGGCTTTTGAGTTCGAAGCGAGCGTTTTTTCCATTTATAACACTGATTCCCGTCAACTCGATACAGTCCAGGTATTCGGTCTTGAAAACCCTCCGGAGACAATTCCATTCGATCTGGACCGGGGAGTTGAAAAAAAGAGCTTAATATTGGACAATGATCATCCAATTCTCTGCGCTCTGGGCCTTGGCGAGGCCATCATGGCTCCTTTTTTTGATAACAAGGACAGGTTTAAAGGCGTAATTCTGGGGGGTAATACTAAGGAAAACCTTTCTCTTTATAAGCCCTTAAGAGAAGATATCAAAACTTCATTCCTTGTGATGGTAAGTCAGGCGGGATCACTGTTTAGCAATTATGAGTTAAAGAGCCAGATAAGAGAGCAGAATGTTCAGCTGAAGGAGTACAGCAAAGGACTGGAGAAGCTTGTCGCGGAACGGACCAGAGAGCTCAGGGAGACTAATAAGGACCTGGAGATCGCAAACCAGTTCATCAAAAAGACATTCGGACGATATCTCTCGGATGACATTGTCAGCGCTATTCTGGAATCTCCCGACGGCCGTGCAATTCGGGGAGAAAAAAGGATTGTCACGATTCTCATGTCTGATCTTCGCGGATTTACGACGATAAGCGAACAGCATCCTGCGGAAGATGTGGTTTCAATTGTAAACATTTATCTAGGTACAATGACAGAAATCATCATGAAGTACAACGGCACCATTGATGAGTTTATCGGAGACTCTATTTTGGCTGTTTTTGGAGCGCCAGCAGAGTATAGTGATTCCCCTGAACGGGCAGTGGCCTGTGCACTCGAAATGCAGATGGCTATGGAAGAGGTGAACAGGATCTGCACGGAAAAAGGACATCCCCGAATTGCTCAGGGCATAGGAATTAATACCGGTGAAGTGGTTGTAGGTAATATCGGATCTGAAAAGAGAACCAAATATAGTACTGTGGGCCAGAATGTCAATATAACCGCGCGTATTGAATCGTACACTGTCGGGGGCCAGATATTAATTTCACAAAGCACCAGAGATGCGTGCGGTGATATTCTGAAAATAGAAAGCGAGAAGAAGATTCACCCCAAGGGCATAAAGCCTATGACGGTCTATGAAGTATCAGGTATTAAAGGAGCATACAATACTTGTTTGCCGGAAAAAATAAAAACTAAACTATACAAGCTTAAGCGCCCACTGTCAGTTCAGTTTTCTATTGTTGATGGAAAAAATATACTGAATGAGACGTATGACGGGAGCATAGCGCGTCTTGGAAACAATGTGGCAGAACTTTATACTGACCAGCGCTGCGATACGTTTACCAATATCAAGCTCTCGTTGTATGATAACGAGGCAAAGACGATCACTACGGATCTTTTTGCAAAGATAGTAGAGGTGTCATCTGAGAGCCCGCAGGCATTTCTGCTATTTTTCACGTCTGTTCCCGGCGAAGCGGAACAATACTTGCAACGGGACTTTTAAACAACCTTGAAGGAGGAGATAGATCATGAAAATATCTATTATATTTCATAGCGAAACGGGAAATACGAAACATCTGGCGGAATGTATTGCTGAAGGTGCCAGGGAGGCTGGCGACATTGAAATTAAGTTGATGCCAATCGACGAGGTTGATGCATCGTTTGTGGAAGCGTCCAGTGCGGTTTTTTTTGGAGCGCCAACTTACTCGGCGTGCCTGTCATGGCAGATGAAGAAATTCTTTGATACAACCCAGTTGCCGCTTGCCGGAAAACTTGGTGGTGCTTTTGCAACCGCGGGTTATATTGGTGGTGGATCAGATCTGGGTGAGCTTGTGATGATCGGTGCTATGCTGGTGCAGTCGATGGTCGTCTATTCAGGCGGCGCTTTTTGCGGGGATCCATTCACTCACTTTGGCGCGGTTGCTATCCAGGCCGGAGATGAAGCACAGACGGCGCGTGCAAAGATCTACGGTACCCGCCTTGCGCAAAAGGCCATGGAACTGTTTTCCTGAACAGCCATTCTTAATGAAAGGAGGAAAAAAACATAAAAAGGAGGAAAAAAATATAAAAAAGGAGGAAAAGAATATGAGAAAAACTGATGATTATAGAGAAAAGGCACTGCCGGTCCCCCCGGACTCTGTTCGCGTTTCCTGGTGGTACAGAGCCCAGAACAAAAGTCGCAACGGATACATGCCCCGCGATAAGTTTGAAAAATATTTGGGTGAGATGTTTATTCCCGGATGGGTTCAGTTTACTGCCCCCATAGGACTGACCTCATATTATCCATCTCTTGTTCCAGTAGACGACTGTCTAAATGTTCCTGACGAAACGGCCATAGTCTTCTTTGAGTCTCAATCGGTGTATAGAAACAAAAATAAAACTAACGGCGGACGCCTCTCAGGGTATGCGCTGCACCAGGTTGTGTTTGATATGGATAAAAGAGATGGACCCAAGGTCAGTAAATCAGATTTTCCTGATCCTATGGGAAGTAAGATCAAGCTGAACAAACCCTATTATCTTCTCGATCGACCCGCCGACTGGTTTATGGGCTTCACAGACCATTATGTAGGTGTATACACGGACTCTCATACTCAGGATGAGTTTCTGGTTCTTCTTCGCAAGGCCTTGTCTTCCTTAAAAGAGAATACACCGGCAGGATTGTCAGGTCTGATCTTTGTCGTTTTGAGTGATACTCTTTTGGTGTGGGCAAACTGGGAGGATAGCGACTCTAAAGAACGGCCCGGATTATTGTCGGATATCAAAAAGATATTGAGAACCGTACTTGATGCTCGCTGTACCAAAATAGATATACCTCAAAATATAAGCGACGTATATCCTGGAGTAAATGTTCAGGCAGGGACAGCGTACGATGCACGTTTTCGCAGAAGAAAGTGCTATTCGCAGAAGGAAGCACAATTGAGGCAGCCGCCACCGGAAATTGCAAAGACAATAAAAGAAAGGACAATATGAAAGAGAATATAATCGGTAGGTGACAATTTTTTGAAAATGGTTATGCTTTGAAAAAGAGTGAAATTACAAAAAGAGCGAACTTACAAAAAATGGCAAGTTCATTCCTGCCATTGTAAGTTCTCAATTTATCATAATAAATTATCAGCCGTCAAATATAATATTTTTATGAGATTCATAAGCTTAATTAGTGAATTAATAATTCCATATAGCTAGCTTTGATTGTTCGGTACGAATTTATGTTAATCCACAATATTAGCAAAATTGAATTTTATTAAGAAGCAGGTGAACTTCATGATTCGGGCAACAAAGTAATCTGAGGATTACCCTGAGAACGTATTCAGTTTATACGCCCGGATTCAAATTGTACCGCTTCAGTTTCTTATCCAGTCCCTGCCGCGTGATACCGAGCAGCTTGGATGCTTGAAGTTTGTTGCCGCCTGTTTGACCCAGAGCCTCTTTTATACATGCTATTTCCAGCTCGTTTACTTTGGAAGAGAGTGAGTGCCCCGGTTTTTCAATCAGATGGGTAAGTGCGCATGCACTGTTATAGTTTTTCAGCTCCTGTGAGGCATGCTCAAGAGATATTCGCTCTCCCTCGGGCGTTAACGCGATCAAACGCTCCACTTCATGGAGCAGCTGACGGACATTCCCGGGCCAGGAGTAGCCCTCGAAGGCGGTCAGCACTTCAGGTGAAAAGCCGGCAACTTTCTTCTTAAAACGCTTACATACGGTTTTGAGAAACAACACAGCCAACGGAATGATGTCCTCCAGCCTCTCTCTGAGCGGGGGGATATAGATGTCAACAGAAAAAATACGGTAAAAAAGGTCCTCCCTGAACAGACCGTCTGCGACCTCTTTGCGAAGGTCCCTGTTGGTAGCGCTTATAATACGCATGTCATACCGGGTGAGTTTATTGCTGC
>CAMYLK010000040.1 GCA_947259225.1 uncultured Desulfobulbaceae bacterium
TCAGCCTAAGCCCCTGATCACGGTGTATACCAGATCAGTTAAATTAAAAACGAAAAATGAATAATGAATAATTTATTTTCATGTCTTCGATGTTTTTACTGTCGATACCAGCATAGCAATTAACTCTTTACAATCAGCTTGCAGACTTTCAAACTGATTCTCAGTGAGGTAATCTGTATCATTGAGCAAAGATAACCAGTAGTCAGTTTCGTTAGCCTCTTTCAAAGAAATACTCATTTTACTTGAAAAGTCTGCTTTGCTCTGTCCAAATTCTGCTTCGCGAATAAGCGCACCAATAGCGGTTCCACTACGAAGAAGCTGTTTACTTAAAACAAATTCTTTTTTCTCCTTTTGCAAATATTGGGATAACTTCACAATACGGATCGAAAACTGATAACTCTTATCTTTCAGCGGATTACTTCGCTTTTCATTTTTCACTAATCATTTTCCTGGTGCATACCATATAGGTGAGGTAAAAGCCCTTCCCGGGAACCTGCCCAGTGAAATTCAGTAAGTGAAAAGAATTTAATTACTTCTGCAGCCGGGCAGCCTTTCTTCCGGCCTGTTGCCCGGCCCAATTTCCATATCGCAGATATCAGAACCGTCTTGTGGTATTTTCTGGGCCAGGAGCCAGCTCAGTGGTGTGGTGACCGGGCTGGCAACAAAACGTACCGATGTGCCAAGCACTCCTCCTGATGCAATACCCATTTTTATGTCCTTAATACTACCACTGATGCTGAAAGGCGTGGCAAGGCTGAAAAATCTTCTCCTTTTTGGAGTCGGGGCAACTCGTATATCTAAGGTACCCTCTTTCATGTTTATCTGGCCTGAACCACAGATGCGCATTATTCCAGTGTCTACAGCGAAGGCATTGGGTGTCAGAACACCATCTTCCATGCTCCATCGGCTGATCAGGCAGTTGATGGGTGACCCCTCTTTGTCACCCCGACTGATTATTGCTGCCAGCAGGTTGACGACCCAGAGGTCCATAATACCAGAGTTCAGGTTGATGGGACGGGCGGAAAAATCTATGTAACCACTGCCGTTGGCAAGGATTTCATCAAGGCTGCCGCCGCTGGACCTCAGGTCTACGTCGAGATCAAGGGTCCCTCCCATGTCCGTATCCGGGTTGGCCCGCCTGGCAGCAATACCGAAATCAAAGTTTTCAGCTGATATCCGAAGTGCAGCGTTGGCTTCTGTCTCACCTGGCTCAAAAGATGCTGTCAGAAACATGGAGCCACTGGGCAAGCCAAGTTGCAAGGGTTCAATGGCCAGGCGACCTTTCAGCAGAGAAGCCTTCAGCTCACCACTACCCAGGCTGTCATCTCCGGAAACCACATTTTCCAGGTTAACAGTCACGCTCGCATCAAATTGCTTGAAAAAATCCTGGCTGAAAAATCTGGCGAACCTGCTTGGATCATCTTGTCCAGGGGCGGCTTCCTGCTCGATGCGCTCCTCCTTTTTTTCCTCTGCGCTATTTTCTTCCGGTTCTTCAACGGGTACATTTTCAGCAGTACCATTTCCAAAATCAAAGTCGTTAATCTGAATAAGTGGGGCGGTCAAAAATATGTTGACCTCAGGTCTTTCTCCTTTTGCGTCAATGACCATGTTGCCTTCAAGCAAGCTGTCGCCGGCCTTTAATTTCAGTTTGTTCAAGGTGAGCAGCTTTTGCCGCAGGGTAAGGTCAGCTTCAGCTTCATAGGATTGCAGCGGCGGCAGTTCCATATGGAACAGCTCATTCAGGGTGTCCAGCCGGGCACCGTATATTCCTGCTTTCAGGTCAAGAGACTCAAGCACCGTAACCAGGTTGATTGTCCCGGCCAGGTGAAGCCTGGTTTCGGCAATTTCAGTGTTTATCTCTATCCATGACCGGTCATGTTTCAGGAACTCCTGTAATGATCCGATTTGAATATCCGTAGTGAAAGAGTGCGTTTGCCATGTACCGTCCATGTCAAGTGAGGTCGGGTTGCCGGGCTGGACGGCGCCGTTGCACTGGCGGATTGTAAATTGAAAAGTATCCTGCATAACCGCGCTTTTGAAAGATAACGATATATCCTCAAAAGATATTCTGTCTATGACCAGGGTATCAGGCGCGAGTTCAAATCTGTCTGAAATTCTCTGCCTCTCTTTTTTTTCGGGCGGTTCAGCAGTTTTTTCCGGGGTTGAGGTGGACCAGTTGTTTCTGCCCGCTTCATTTTCAAGAAGCGTTACATGGATTCCCTTGCCGCGTATCTCCTGAAGGTGAATTCTGCTCTGAAGGAGAGGCAGTAAATCAACCTGGAATTGTGCTGACTGGAGAACGATAAACTCATCTTTATCAAAATCTTCAGGATTGCCGATGTGAACATCCTGAATGGAAAATGACGGACTCAGGGATGTACTGACTATTATCTTACCCTTAACAGTTACCTCACGGTCCAGGGCCTTTGTCAGGGCAGTTTCAACAATTTTTTTCTGTGCGGAGATATCAATGGGAATATGGACAAAAGCCAACAGTGCAAGAAGAACAATGAGTAAGCTTAACAACCAGGCAGTCAGTATGAACAGAAGCCGGAAGAGCTTTTTAAGTATGCTCATAAACTATAACACCAGATGTGAGAGAGAATTGAGCCGGTCAGGGTAATTTGTAGTCGAGTACTTCCTCGGGCTTGATTTTTATTTGATCAGAGATGACCTTTTCTCCCTCTTTCATGATGACCATCCGGTGCTCACCTTCAGGGACAAGCAGGGTAAAGGGGGTCCTGTCTTTGAACTGCTCCTTGACCTCCTTGTTCTGGTCACAGGTATCCAGTTTGAAGTAAATGCTTTCTTCAATGTATTCCCCTTCGATAAGAACGCACACGCCTTCGCGTTCGCCGGTGAATCTGATGCCGCCGGTGGAAAGCTCATCCCCTGAAGCAATCAAAGGTAAAGCTGACAAAAAGAAGAGCAGAAAAGACAGGATTATTGAGAGAGGGGCAATTTTTTTCTGCATTGATTCCTCCGTTTGCTGTTTATTATTCATCATAGCTTAATTGCTTTTATCTAATTATATTCGTTCCAATTCCTGACTGTCAAAACCTATCATGGGATGGGCATACTTGACTATGAAAAAATCATATTTCTATTTTCAGGGCTATTATGATTTTTTAAAAAAGTGCTTATGACATTTGCTGCTGATCAGGCACTCATTCATGTTGAGGTTAAAGGATGAGAAGAAATGATTTTTTAAAATTTATAACAAAGAGATCCAGACTGAAAAAAATGAATTAAAATAAGATGTTGAACTTGTAGGTTTGAATCTGCAAATTAAACCAGAACCATACTTTCCAGGTTAATTATATTATTAACAGAGGGTCATGCAAAATGGCTTATGACGAAGGATTTGCACAAAGAGTCAGACTTTTACTAAAAAAGAAACCGGCTTTTGAAGAAAAGAAAATGTTCGGCGGTGTTTGTTTTCTTCTCAAAGGGAATATGGCCTGTGGAGTTCTGAATAAAGACCTCATTGTGAGGGTTGGGCCTGAAAATTACGAAAAAGCATTACAACAACTGCATACGAGAAAATTTGACATTACCGGTAAAACGATGAAAGGTTGGGTTATGGTATCACCTGAAGGCCATAATACAGATGAAAGCTTAGCTCTGTGGGTTGAAAAGGGGGCAGCTTTTGCTCAGACTTTACCTGCGAAATAATATGCTTTGCAGTCACCAACGGATACAATTTGACAGGGAAACCTGTCATGGATTTCAAAAGATTGTCCATAGACGCTCCATGTTGCGTGTTACGCCAGGCATGTGATTTATTATGATTATCGGCCGGGAACAGTGTTCAAAACAAAATTATTCAGACTTTTTGCTTTAGCTGTAATTGGCCTTCCCCTTGCAATTGTCACCGGGTGTACTTTCATGCGAAGTTCAGGTGCAGCCTTACAGTCAACGGATCATTTTATTGTCAGTAGTGATGATTCAAGGGTTTTGTTCGAACCTGGGGCCAAGCAATATGCCGAAAAAATTGCTTCTTATCTCTCCACGGCGATACAGCAGGTTGAAGAAAAACAATACCGACCTTTTGCTGCACCGGTGAGGGTATACATTTGCTCATCACCGGAGAGTTTTACCCGTATGTACGGGTCCGATGTCTCAGCCGGAGTACTGACAAAGCTGTTTCTTTCTTCACGAGTTTTTAATGAGAATGATGAAATCACAAAACTGTATCTGATGCACGAATTGTCCCATCTCCATTTAAGAGACCAGCTTGGCAATTATAAAATGAGCAGACTTCCATTCTGGTTCAGGGAAGGTTTGGCAACGTATGTTTCAGGGGGTGGTGGAGCTCACACTGTGTCTGAGTATGAAGCCATAAAATTTATAATTACAGATAAATATTTCGTTCCAAACGAGAGGGGTGGACTGGTATTTCAAAACACTCCCAGCGACTGGGATTTGCAACCACAGATGTTTTATCGGCAAAGCGAAATGTTTATGAAGTACCTGGCGTCACTGAACGAAAACGCGTTCAGGCAGTTGCTGTTATCTGCTCAGAATGGTGATTTGTTACCTGTTGCGTTGGAAAAGGCTTACAATAAAAATCTTGAGATGTTGTGGGAAGGTTTTTTACTTGATACAAAAATCAAAGCTCACAATCTAAATTAATAGAGGTCATGACTTTAATATTACTTTTATTGATGGGCTAATTATGTAAACATAATCTGATGATAAACGTGAATATCAAGTCTGTGGGTAATTAATAAACACTTTCCATAGCCATTTGCGTAAAAAATATACAGTTTGTAATATTATATTTTCCAGGTAATAAATTGTTTAAATTAACCCGCTGCTTATAAAGATATTCATAATATGGCCCAGCGGTCCTCCACAGTCAGTGACTCCCGTGAGGAGGTGAACAGCGCTTAAAGCGCTTATAGCTAGAGCCACAGATGGAAAAGCAACAATCATGACCAGGCCCGTTTTCTCCAGGAGATCAGCTGATTCAGGGATATCGTCTTCCTGAATTTCATAATGATAAACAGCAGTACTTGATAAAGCGTTCATATTTGCGCACCTTATAATTATTCATCTCAAATTGTAATTTCTCTTATTTTGCAACAGTTATGCCAACCTTGATAGCCCGATTTTTTGGTTATTAGGAACGACATGGGTTGCAATTTTCCTGTGCACTTGGTTACTTACGTTATGTCATATTTTTTCTGGTGGATACGGCAATGCCTGTTAACGCTAACAGCCTGCTTTTTTTTGTTTTTCGGTATCAGCTTGTTCAAAGCAGCCTACAAGCTGAACGATCCGTTTTCCTTTATCATGACGGTTTTTGCTTCCAACCTGATCATTCTCATCAGTGCGACCCTGCTCATCGGTTTTGTTTACCGGATGTATAATGTGTATAAACTGAAAAAAGACAGTCCGGAAATCAAAGATACAGATCCTGAAGACAAGACCACTTCCCTGGATTAGGATTTTATTTTAATCTTTAAAACCTTTTCCTTGGGGCCAGATCAGAGATTTTTGACTCGGCCACTTTGTAAACTATATTATTTTCCTATACGTTCATTTTCTTTGCTTGCCTAAAGAAAACGAACCAAAAAAAAGGGCACTCGTGCCATTTGATCCTTCGGACTCCTGGAGTTTATGCCCCCTTGAGGGGTGCTCGGCAAGAGCCAGTGGGAACTTATAATGTGGCCCCTTTCAGGGGCGGCCAAAGCCGGCTCCTTTGGACCCGGATCTTTACAATTTTTCTTTCGTCAGCTTTAGCTTCCTGGTAGCTGCATCTCTTGCGAGTTTATGCGTACGTAAAAATATTAATGTACGTATAAAATAATTGACATGTAAGTATTATTATAATTTAATGTACGTATTAATAATAAAATTTATGCGTACAGGAAGATGGCGAGAAAGAAAAAAGTTCGGTTGAATTTGTATATAACAGAAGAATTGGTTGATTTCGCGAAAGATTGGAGCTATGTGACCGATGTTCCAATATCCAGTATGCTGGAGAAATATCTGGAGGAAAAAAAGGAACTGGTCCCGCAAATTAGTCCGTTTCAATGGTTAAGCGACCCGGTAATTAACCCTGACTTCCTCAAGGAGGATGAATTTATAAATGATATGGAGACATACATAAATAATTCAGAGGAGGAGGAATTCTGCAGGGAAAACCCTGACCATCCAAGAGCAAAAATCCGTGAGAAACTGAAGAGTGAATATATTATACTCATAAACAAAGAAAGGGATCTGCAGAAAAAAAGGGAAAAGGAAGTAATTCAAAGATGGATGGAAGTGTTCACAATGTAATGAATAACAAGAACAAAACATTACTGACTTCTGTCCTCGTTGGTGTGAGTTTTCCCACACTATTTATATTTAGCTGCGGTCCGGCAATAAAGCCGGAGCGTCTCCCCCCGGCTGAAAATATATCCTCAAAAACGACTGTCTCCGAGAAGGATCTGAAGGAAAGGCGCAGGCACTATCTCCAGCAGTGTGCCGGGTGTCATCGGCATATCCTGCCTGGAGAACAGTCACCCCGACAGTGGAAAAATACCTTGAACAATCATAGTGGGCGGCCGCTTATAACTAAAGGTGAATACGAAAAACTCAAAAACTATGTTCTCCTGGCAAGTGAACTCACTTATCAAAAGCAGAATCCATAAAAAGACTTCAATGAGCAGTCATCCTGCTGGGAATGAATTGGTACAGACTATCTCAAATAATCATGACGCAATGGTTTGATGTCGGTAATAGAAATTCAGGTCAGGGTTATCAGCATTGAGAGTTGCAACGTTCAATTCAAGCATTACTTTCTTTAACAAGGAGAGTTGAAAAGTAATGATGTGTAAGATAACAAGACTATTTTTGTTCTGATAGCTAAGAGTCTTAGGGTTGAAAGCAATGAGATCCCCATTTGTCACAATGGTTGCCCTGATCGTAATTCTGTTAGGTATTGTTTTTACTGCAGAGGGAATGTCACTCAGGTGCGGCAGCGCTCTTATATCTACAGGGGATACGAAGGACAAGGTAATAAAAAACTGCGGGGAACCGCAAAGCAAGGAAAGCTGGACAGAAGAACGTTATCCGGGGTATCATCATTGGCCTAATTATTCAGGGTATTGGTCCTATGAAGATTACAGGGATCAGTATAGAGTTCCATATGCCCCTTCACCGGTCGTCAAAATTGATGAGTGGGTTTACAATTTCGGGTCAAGTAGATTCATTCGTTATCTGAGATTTGAAAATGGGCGACTGAAACGGATAGACAGAGGTGATTACGGCTACTGAAAATTATTCATGTTTGTAGCTGAAGGACACAATCCGGAGGCTATTTTATTTTAAACTGTTCAGGCCGACAAAACTGCCGTTATTGTCTTCTGCAAGCCGTCTCATGAGTGCAGCAAAACGGGCAACATTCATACCCGCAGCCGGCTGGGTAAACAACACCGGAAAACCGACAGCATGGACACGGACACGACGCTGACTACCGGTTAAGGACCTGTTATAGTGATCCACTGTATCAATGACTTCCTGGATGGATCCCCGTGAAAAATCATCGCCAAGCACATACAGGCTGATGCTCCTGTCAGGTGAGTAAAAACGGCGAATGGCACTGGTAACACCTTCCACGGGGCTGGAGTTGGAAAAGGGCGCCCAGGATGCGAGCCGTTGGAGAATGGACCTGCGGCGGGCTGGTGTATCCGGTATCCAGCGTCCGGCATACTGGGAAAACATATAATCACCCATGTCGTTCATGACCTGGATGCCTCTGACCCGTGGATAAATAGCAAGGATTTCCGCCATCTTTCTCCGGACGAGCGGCCAGGCAAAACGCTGCATCGACCCTGAGGTGTCGATAATGAAGATGATGTATTCACTGTCAACAGGTACACCCCCTATAACCGAGTCGGTAGATGGAGGTATGAAAGAAACAGAGTTCTGCAGTCGTTTCATTTCTTCAGAGAGAGACTGCCTTGCGGTCTGCATCTGCTGTTCAATTGTTGTTTGCGAAGAAAGCTCTAATTGAGAGGCTTTAAATTCCCCACGAATACTTGTCAGGTCACCCTGCAGCCTGGCAAGCCGTTCCTGTATTTCGGAAAGTTGTTCCTTTTTCGAAACAAGTTCTCGATTTACTATGCGAGTTTCACCCCGAATTTCATGAATCTGCTGCTCAAGTTCAATTACCAGTCCGCTGAGATCAGCGCTGATTTTTTCTACCACCAGGGGTTCAGATATCTTTGATATGACCAGCAGCAGAATAATTGCACCAAATCCGCAGGAAACGACATCGAGAAAGGAAAGGTTAAAAACCTGTATTTCCTGGCGCTGTCTCTTTCTCATGGCCAGTCTCGTGTCGGAGTTAAAAATGATCCACCGGAATCAACGGCCAGTTTCCAGAACATGACGGCAGCCATGGGGTCGCCTTCCATGGGGAAAAGAATTGTGTTGACCGGGATGCGGTGAGGGAGAATATCTACTGCTTTTTCAAAATAGTTGAGCCTCTGTTTGCCGGACACAGTTTTCTTCCTTGAGACTCCTGCTCCCTGTGTAGGAAGTCCATCCGTGATGAGCAGGATATTGTCAGGACGCGGTATGAGATTACGGGCAAGGGAAAAGGCATTGTGCAGGCTTGTACCGCCTCCAGGAACCCTGGTGTGCAGATTATTGACAATGTCATTGACTGCTGAACTGTCTGTGACCTGTACCCAGGACTCCTGATTATTACCGGAAAGAGATGCGGCCTTCGTGTTAAAATCAAAAACCTGTATACGGGAATCAGGAGGCAGGTTGGCGATGAGCCATTCCGCGGTTTGCACTGCTTTTCGCCACTTGGGCGATTTGCGCATGGTTGATTCATCCATGTTTTTACGCCGGATAACATTGACGATGGTCCGATCAAGCATTGATGCGGAGCTGTCAATGAGGAGCAGCACCCTTTTACCGCCCAGCTTGAGGCCGGTCAGGTACTGGCGGTTTCCCTCTCCTTCAAAACGGCGTACTTTTGCGCCTTTGTCCTGTTGCACCTGCAGTTCGCTGCCCAGCCGTTTATTCTCCTTTTCAAGGGTCTTAAGGTCGGATTTGAGACTGTTAACATGTTCTTTTCTGGCCAGAGTCTGCAGCTTAAGATCTGCAAGCTCTTCTTTTATGCGGGAGATCTGCGCAAGGACTTCGCTTGATTTGCCGTTGGCAGTGCTTATGTCCTGTTCCCTGACTTCGAGGCTGTTTCTGATCTGTACCAGGTAGTCCCGGCCGGTTTTAACCTCAAGCTCCAGGCGGACCACGTCTGCCCGTAAATCGGTGTGCACCTGTTTGCGGGAACTGATGGTGTTGGCGTTGATAAGGAGTACAAGCAGAATCACGGCGCCAAAACCGCAGAACATGATGTCGAGAAATGACAGGTTGAATGTTGGCGGGATTTTTTTCTTGCGCATTAACAGGCCGTACTACGGCAGCGGGCCCGTACGCAGGCGGCTGATCAGGTTGCTGTCACACCAGGATTCGGTATCCAGAACGAGTCGTTCCTGCATGAGCTGCAGCTGGTGTATGAAAAACATAAGGACAATGGAGATAACCAGGGCAATAAAGGTTGAATTGAAGGCCACTCCGAGACTCTGGGTTACGCCTGTAATATCTCCCTCGACGGCCCTGTTGGCCTGTGAAAGGGCTGCCCCGATTCCGCGGACGGTACCGATAAACCCCACCGAGGGAATGGCCCAGGCTATATAGCGAATGATGGACAGCTCGGATTCAAGCCGGTCACCTTCCGAGCCGCAGAGGTCACGCACCGCAGTGGCGGAGTCCTGAACATTTCTGGTGGCTGCAAATCTGCCAATGGCTGTACGCAGTGCTTTTGGAAGAAGAAAAGTTCTGGCTGGGGCAGGAAGTTCATCAAGCCTTTTCGTCAACTGCCGGGTGTCTTCCGGGCCAATGGGCAGGTCCGGTGGAAGCTGGAGCAGATCGTCATCAAGCTGAAGACGCTGACGCCAGGCGGTTATGCCCTTAAATGTAAGGATTGCCGCTGCCCAAAACATGAGAATAAAGCAGGCTTCCTGCTCGAAGTCCTTGATGACGACGTAAAAGTTGCGGTGCTGAACATATTGCGGATCTTCTGCCAGCCTCACCTGTTCAACTCCTATAAAAGCATCAGCCTGGGGACGGATAACCGTGACGTAGGCGCCATGCACAAGAATAAACGAGACAAGCAGAGCGAAAATCTGGAAAATCAATTCATAAGGAAGGCGTTTGGGCATGGAAATCCTCCATCAGATATCAGCAGGGAAAGAGACAACCGTATCAGCTTTAATTCTTTCCGAAGGGACAAAGGTTCGGGGCCAGGGTTCACCTTTGGAAGGCAACGGTTGGATTTTATTTTCAGACTCAGGTTTTGTAACTCTCTGCACTTGTTTTTCATTTTGCTCCGGCTTCCTGTCACTGTCAGCCTGGGCTGCCAGGGAGCTTCCACTCAATAAAAAAATAAGAACGAGAGTGATCAGTTTTTTCATTGGGCAAATCTCGCAACGCGTATCCCTGTATCATCCATCCCCCGGTTACTGTAGGAACGATAGGTAAGGCGGAGTTCTGTAATTGAACCGTCGCGCCAGCTAGAACCACGGACGACATGGTGTATTCCGGAATCAGGGCCCATGGGGTCCTGGGCAACATCCCCTGAAAAACTGATATACGGTGTATAAAAGTCGTGGCACCATTCAGACACATTGCCGCCCAGATCAAAAAAACCTCCAGGGTTTCCGGGGAAACTTGCTACTGGAGCTGAAACCTGAAAAGAGTCATTATATCCCTGTATAAAGGTTCGCAAAAGCCCCCTGGTTGATTCGTCGGCAAAGTTGCCGCTTAAGCTTGATGGTGGAAATGAGCCCGGCCAGGGATAGCGGGCCGGGCTGGGGTTCCCTGCATATCGGGCAGCATAGGACCATTCGGACTCAAACGGCAGACGGTACCCAGATGTTAAGGGTTTTACCGGGACAAACTTCTCGTTTTCCTCCTGGTAGAAAGGTTCAAGTCCATCCTTCCTGCTCAGCCAGTTCATATATCGGACCGCATCATCCCAGCTGACGTTCACTACCGGCTGGCTTTCTCCATTCAGACTGAATCCGGCCAGAGATCCTGATGAATGATCGGGTTTGAACTGACGGAACTCTGCGTTGGTGACCTCCTTTGCAGCAATGTAATATGGCCTGGTAATTGTAACCCGGCGCAGACGTTCATTGGACCGGCGTCCAGGTTCCCGCCGGGACGTGCCCATTTCAAATGATGCAGGCTGCAGAAGGACCATTTCCACTCCACCTCCGGTTCTTCCGGTTGTTTTTTTGTCGGGTTTCAGGGCTGAATTGATCGGTGCCTTTTCAGGCTCAAGCTGAATTTCAAGCTGCCTGCTGTACTCTTTTTTCGGCGTAACTTTCCTGGTAACTGTCTTATATCCTTTGGCCCGGATCTCAAATGTGTGTTGCCGTATTTCAAGTTTAAGCCTGCCGGTAGCCTTGCCGTGCGGTTTGCCATCAATGGACAGTTCGGCATCAGGGGGTTCAGTGGTCAGGAAAACAGTTCCGTATTCCGGTGTCATTTCCAGGGCCAGGGTTTTGTTTTCGCCGGGTGCAAAGGAAATTTTTTGCTGCAGGTTTTCAAAACCCGGCAAGCTCAGGTCAAAGATATGGTCCACCTGTGAACCAAGCTCCAGGATGAGCGGGGTCTGTCCCCTGAAAATAGCGTCAACCATAACGGATGCACCCGATGGATTACTTTTCAGCTCAAGGGTAGCGGGTGAGGGTGTCATGACGACAGTTGTCGACAGCATCTCTCCAGCGGGTACATCGAGATCCATTGAAAATGGGGAATGATCGGTTTTTTGAAATAATATGGAATAGGTCCCTTTCAGGATGTCAAGCGTCAGAGGGGTCGTTCCCTGAACCTGGTTGTTAATAACAACCTCTGCCTCGGAAGGTTCTGAGGTAAATTCAACTGTTGACCATGCCGGGGAAAGGACAAAGTCAATACGCTGTTCATGTCCCAGGCCTTTGACATCAATGACCTGCTCAATATTAAGATAACGCTCATGAAGAACCCGGACCGGCTGTTCACCGGCTGCTATTTCAATTTTTTCAAGAGGTGTGAAGCCAACGGATTTTCCTTTAATGAGTACCTCAACTTTATCTACAGGCTTGGAATAAAAACTCACAATTCCCGGCAGTTTTTCGAGCGCAAAAGCTTGTGTGTTGGCGGTTTGATCGGAGGATATGGTTAATGGGACCTCCAGAGGGCGGTATCCTTTCTTTTTCGCTTTTAGCGTGTATTCTCCTTTGAGACCCAGATAACGGTGCCCGAGTTTGATGACCGGAGGGAAACCACTGATGGATATGGAATCCGGTTCAGGCGATAGACTTATTTCGAGTGGCAGGGCGGCAAGGACAAATAAAGCCGCGGCCAGAAGCATGAGGAAAATACCAGTTGTCAGCTGCAGGAGCCTGGAACGGAATCGGTGTTTTCCTCTTCCTTCTTTGGGGGAAATTCTGGGAAGATCTTTTTTGCTCGGCAACGCTTCCGGATGTGTTGTTTCAGGTGGGACCAATACGGTTTTTTCTGTTGCATGTGATACCTGCAATTCTACCCGGTCACCGGAAATGCCGTAAAGAATGAGATGCGGGCCTATCCGGGTGGTGTCACCTGACTTGATCCACACCGACGAATTAATGTGCTGATCATTATGATATACTGAGGAAAAGACGGTGGCTGGCTGGAAAAAGAGGTGACCCCGGTCTTCAGCAATATACCCTTCTATATTCTGGCCGGAACGCAAACAGATGTGGCATTCTTTATCACTGCCGATTGTCAGGGGAAGATCACTGTCGGAAAACTGGTGACTCCCATGACTGTCAAATATTTCAAACAATCTGCTCAAATCGGCTCCTCACAACGAACAAAGACAAAAATTGGCATGTCCTTGCCGGCTTCAACCTGCAGGGTTAAACGAACATCCTTATATCCAGGTCGTTTACCAACAATTATATAACTGCCCGGCCTCAGAACCAATCGTTTTTCGTAAAACGGGGTGAATCTCCCAACATGATAGATTTCTACGAGCGTTGCGTTATCAGAACGCAGGGTCACTTCGACGGGAGCAGCTGCGGATGTAATCAGCTTGTCCATCCTGCCGATTTGAGACTGGAGAACAGGGCCGGGCGCGGCTACTTTTTCAGCTTTTTTATAAACCTGTTGCGCATCGCGGAGTGCATTTTCATCTTGCAGTCTATCCGGATTCGCAAGGATTTTCCTGATTGCCTGGTCAAGCTTGTGCCTCTGCTCAGCCTCTTTCAGGCCAATTAAGGCAAATCCGGCCTGCGGATCAATTTTCAGTGCTTTTTCCAAGTTTTCCAGGGCTTCCCCCCATTTTTCTCCGGCAGCAAGTTTATCAGCTTTAAGGCGCAGCTCCTTGAGCACTGCACCTTTTTTCATTTCTTCAAGCCGAAGGGCTGCTGCTTTTGCAGCAGGATCGCCCGGCCTCTTCAGGACAGCTTCTTTCAGGGCCTTGTCAGCGGCTGTCAGTTCTCCCCGGTCGAGTGCCGACAGAGTTCGGCCCATGGCATCATTAAAACGTAGATCATTCAGGGTGTTTTGAATCCGTTGCAGGCTTTCCGAAGCCGGCGTAAATTCCGGGTCAACATCGACCGCTTCCTGCAGAAGCAGCAGGGCCTGTTCGAAGTTCTCCTCCTTTTCCTGTTTCAGGCCGTCATTGTACAAGGTGATGACCCGCTCAAGGTTATTGCCCCGTTCAGCACCATGCACAGCCTCTTCATTGTATGGATCGATTGCCAGGGAAAGCTCAAATGCCCGGATAGCTGACGCACTGTCCTGCTGCTCGAGGGCCAGCTTTCCCTGCTGAAGCGCATCAGCCAGCCTCTCCTCTTTCTGTGCAAGAAGGGATTCAAAGTCATCGATGGCCTGCTGGTAGAATTTCTGCGCGTCATCGAACTCAGCGTTCCGGAGCAGCTTGTCAGCACTGGCAACGGATTCCAGAATGTTTGCATATTCCTGGCCGCCCCAGGCGGGTACGTTTTCAGCCTCGGCAATAGCTTGCCGCTTGAGCCATTCCCCAAGGATCATTTCTGTTTTCCGAAGCTCCTGAGTTTGCTGGACTTCCTGAGGGGCACTTCCTTTTTGACTGACCTGCTTGGTTGGCTGCGGCGGGAGTGGTTCCAGGTTTAACTTGGCAGGCAGCAGCCAGAGGACAATAGCGGCCAGGAGAAGGAGAATAAGAAAACCGCCAGTAATTGAAAGTATCAGCAGTGGGCTTGAGGACTGCCGCGGTATTTTTTCCCGGGGCGGAATGAGGACGGGCCTGTGGCGGTCGGGTTTTTCAGGTATCTCTGTTGGTTGAGTCATTCAGGCGTTCAGGGGTTTGCAGGAGGAGGTGAATGCCCACCCGTCCGGGGAGAGGAATCGATTAGACCTGTTTCCTTTGCATACAGCTCTTTGAGAAGTTTACGCCATCTCGCATACTGTTCTTCAGCTGAACCGGTCAGGCGGACTGTTTCTCCTTCCACTTCAATGACTAGAGGTTCGGCCTCTGTTGAAAAGGACACACCAAGCTCTTCAATGGCTTCCTTGTTAATTTTTGTTTCCTCGTTTTTTTGCATTCCACTGTATATCGCGTAGGCACCACCGGCCAGCATAACGTCCTGCAGGGTAGAGGTGGCGGCCCGGGTGTCAGCATCAGCAGTGGCACTTATGGCTATCGCTCCGACAATTGCCGCCACGCCGAGAACCTGTTGCGCCAATGCCTCGCGTTCAAGCGCACGCATTACTACTACCTCTTCGGAACGGAATTTCCGCCAGTTGGCGTACGGCTCCCACAGGTCTCGATAATAGGCTTCGTAGTAGCCGTTAATGGCATCGACCAGCATGTCATCCCTGGTCTTTATTTTTCTCACCCTGGCCAGCATGGGATCGCCATCAGCAGGCAGATGGACAAGGTTTATCCGGCCGTACGTGTTCATGGCCAAATATTTGCTGAAGACATCGGGGACCATTTCAGCACCATAACGCAGCTCGGCAATTCTCCGTATTTCATCCATTTCCCGGGGATGAATCCGGTTGCGGTATGCGGCAAGATCATTGGCGATGGTATTAAACAGGTCCTGGAAAATGTCCTGCTTCTCCGGTTCGGTACCATTCTGTTCATTCGGCTTGCTAGTTTCAGCATAAGTTTTTCTGAACCAGAGGACATTACGGCTGTCTACAGCTTCGACAGTGAGAACCGCGCTTTCTCCATCCGAGTACTCAATTCTGCCTTTGACAAGAACTTCAGACCCGTTATCATCATTGGGAACAACACGAACTGTTCCCCAGTAACCGGAACGCTGCATGGTATATTTCAGGTGGACCGGGACAAAGCGTGCTTCAGCTTCACGTATCTCGGGAGAAAGGCCTCGGCGCTTCTCGCTACTCTCCGGAAGTTTCCCCGGATCGAATACCCTGATGGAAACATTGAGGAGCTCTTCTTCACTGAGTTCTCGCTGGGCCATAAATGGAGCAACCTGTTCCGGAACCTGTTTTCCCGGAACAGATGGCGCGCAGGAATTCAACATAAAGAGAAGGGGTAAAAGAAAAACCCATTTTTTTTGTAAGGACAATGTGAACATGTATTTCAATTCCCACTTAGCCGTGTTGATTTTGTGACTGCAAAAAAACAAGTCCCCAAGGACCCGGCTTAAAAGTTCTCATAAACAAAATTATCGAATTCCTTCTTTATACTTCCTGTATTCTTCCCAGAGTTTTTCTTTGAGTTCGGGGTCGGTTTCCTTTTCCGCGGCTTCCCGAAGCTGTCGGGCAACGATATCATCATAGCCGGATTCAATTTCCTGCTGGCCACCGGTCTGCGACGTTGAAGTACCCGCCTGCCCGCTTCCGGTTCCTGCACCGCCGGCCGGTGATTGGGAACTTTGCCCGCTCCCTGAACTGCCGGAACTGTCAGGCCCCGTACTCTGATTTCCGGGCATACCTCCGGTCCCGGCTGAACCGGATGTTCCCTGACCACCAGTACCAGTTTGCCCTCCTGACCCGGACATACCACCCCCGCCATATGTGCCCGTTCCCGGTGCTCCATTGCCACCAGTATTACCCGCAGCTCCGTATCCACCGCCGGTCTCTCGTTCGGCTGGAAGGCGGGAGGCAATCTTCTGTTCTTCTTTGAGGAGTTGTTCGTCAAATTCTCCCAGGGCCTGGGACAGTGATTTGTCCAGTTCAGCAACCTGGTCGGCTTTTGTAGGTGTAAAAGAAATTTCCTGCCCGGAGGATAGAGCAGATTCGTCTGGGCAGGGCAGGTCGGCGACTGCCTGCTCTCCTCCCTGAGTACGAATCTGATAACAGTACTCGTTTATCCTGGTGCTGAGAAAGGTGATGAACTTGGCATAGTCTTTTTTTTCAGTATCATGGAGAACACTATCGCGTTTCTTCTGCTGAAGATCGCTTAATGCCATATTCCATGCACTATCAAGCGCAAGCACACTTTTACGCAGACTCTCAACCGATGATGATGGAGTGGAGGCATACAGGCTGCCCGCGCAGAAAAGGTTGAGCAGGAGCAGGACCGTACAGCAGAGTTTTCGTCTAAACATATGAAAATTGTACCATTTGACTTTGACAGCTGTCAATATTCTCACAAAAACGAAGCGAGATAATAAGCGTAAAATTATTTGCAGTCCTCGAGGATCTCGAACCTCTATTAAGGAATTGAGAGATTACCTTTTCAGTGGTAAAGGAGAGAAAAGGAAGCATAGGGGCATGTATTCTCTAATATTTGTCAACTCCGGTCATACCGAGAAAGAGGATTTCTACCAGTGCGAAACAATAAGGCGGCTACATCACGACAGCTCGCAGTCACCTGTTTGACTGATTGGGCCCGTAAGAAGCAGCCGATTGCCTCCCTGATGGATACTGTAATTCACGGATCCGGCCTGAAGGCCGGTGACAGGTACCTGGCTGTAAAAATGGTCCAGGGCGTGCTGCGCCAGATGCAGTATCTTGATATGATCATTGCCCGTTTCTCCAAGTTTCCTGTCGCCAAAATGAAAACGCTCACGGTCATGGCCCTGCGGGTCGGAGTGTTTCAGATACTGTTTCTGGACAGGGTGCCCGATTCAGCCGCAGTTAATGAAACAGTCAATGTGCTGAAACTTGAAAAGCAGCCCCGCTGGCTGCTGAACTTCGTCAATGGCGTGCTGCGAAATATTGTCCGGAACAAACAGGATATGCCTGCCCCTGGAGCGGACACAAGGGATAACGGCTCTCCGCTGAATCATCCGGAGTGGCTCGTACAGCGCTGGCAGAAACGTTTCGGGCCGGAACGGGCCCGTACCATTTGCCGTGAGAATAACAAAGAGCCTTTTCTTGGACTCAGGGTCAATACCCGTGATATTACCACGGAAGAACTGACAGCTCTGTTCAGGCAGGAGGGCTATGATGTGAGGTCGGGCAAATACGCTTCGGATTCTCTGATACTTGATACATTTTCCGGGCCGGTATCCAGCTTGCCGGGCTACGAAGACGGACTGTTTCATGTGCAGGATGAAGCGGCACAGCTGGTCACCACCCTGATGGGACCGTTTGCTGAGGGTGCAAGGTATCTTGACGGGTGCGCCGGGCTGGGAGGGAAAACCTGTCAGCTTGCTGAACTGATCCCGCAAAATTCAGAACTCGTTGCGGTTGAGCCGAACAGGAGACGTATTCAGCTGCTTAAAGAAAACCTGCATCGGCTGCACTGTGATGTTGTAACCATGTTTCAAGGCCCTCTCGGTTTATTTTGTTCAAGTGGGCCCGGGCTGTTCAGAGGTGTGCTGATTGATGCCCCCTGTTCCGGTACAGGCGTTATCCGGCGTCATCCGGATATACGCTGGAACCGCCTGGAGGTAGACCTGAAAACATACCGCCGGCAACAGGCTGAACTCCTGCAACAGGCAGCACTGATTGTTGAACCGGGCGGTATACTTGTCTACGCTACCTGCAGTATCGAACCCGAGGAGAACATGGAGGTCGTTGAATCTTTTCTCCGTGATCATGGTGAGTTCAGCGTCACTGACTGCTGTGATTACCTTCCCGAAAAAGCTGCTGCTGTTACAGTCTCAGGTTTTTTTTCTCCCACTCCTGCCGATGGCATGGACGGTTTTTTTGGAGCCCGTCTTGTTCGTAATGCGTAGTGGCTTCAAAGCAATTGCCCGTAGTCTCCAGGAATCTATAATTATAAGGGCCAGTCATCTCTTTTCTTGTCGA
>CAMYLK010000041.1 GCA_947259225.1 uncultured Desulfobulbaceae bacterium
AATTGATATGACGGAAATCAGCGATATGAATTTCTGCTTACGTTTGGCCCGGAGATACCGCTTGCTGACAAACCATTCAAATGACATGCTTTATATACTTCTCATCATTGCGAAGGCATTGAAACGGGAATTCATACATTCACATCCCTGCTTCGGGCTTCAGGTGGGGGAAGAGGATGACGTCACGGATGGACGGAGAATCAGTAAGCAGCATTACAAGCCTGTCTATGCCGATTCCTTCTCCTGCCGCCGGCGGCATGCCGTACTCCAGGGCACGGATATAATCATGATCAAGTTCCGGGTGGATCTCTTCATCATCACCCCGTTCGGCGATCTGCTGTTCAAATCGTTTAAACTGGTCATCCGGATCATTGAGCTCGCTGAAGGCATTGGCAATTTCACGTCCGGTGATGAACAGTTCAAACCTGTCGGTCACGCCCGGATCTTTTTCATTGCGCCGTGCCAATGGGGAAACCTCTGTCGGGTATGATGTCACAAACGTTGGGTTAACGAGCTTTTCTTCTACGAGCAGTTCAAACAACTCGGTTTTGGCCTTGCCCGGTCCGGCTTCCGGCTGCAGCTCAATTCCTTTTTCTTTCGCCAGTTTCATTATACCGGCATCATCACTGAGTGTTTTTTGATCAAGCCCGCCAACCTCAATGAGTGCCTCATCCATGGTATAGCGCTTCCATGGTGGTGAAAGATCAACATCCTGTCCCTGATAGGTCAGCTCCATGGAACCGGTAATCTCATGCGCCAGCCACGAAACCATTTCTTCGGTCAGGTCCATCAGGTCGTGGTAGGTCACATAGGCCTGATAAAATTCAAGCATGGTGAACTCGGGGTTATGGCGAGTTGAAAGGCCTTCGTTCCGGAAGTTCCGGTTAATCTCAAAAACTTTCTCAAAACCGCCGACCAGGAGCCTTTTCAGGTACAGTTCGGGCGCGATACGCAGGTACAGGTCCATGCCGAGAGCCTTGTGATGGGTCTTGAACGGCTTTGCCGTGGCACCGCCAGGTACAGCCTGCATCATGGGTGTTTCTACTTCAAGATAACCACGGTTGGTCAGGAATTCCCTAATGAGACGAATAACATCCACCCGGACCCTGAAGGTTTCCCGCACCTCGGGGTTCACGATAAGATCAACGTAACGCTGACGGTAGCGTGTTTCGACATCTGTGAGTCCGTGAAATTTCTCCGGCAAAGGACGCAGTGATTTGGTTATCATCTGCATTTTCGATGCTTCAACGGAAAGCTCACCGGTTTTTGTTTTAAAAAGACGTCCGCGCACACCGACGATATCGCCGACATCCCATTTTTTGAAAAGTTTGAATTCCTCGTCTCCCAGAAGGTCACGCTTAGCGTAAACCTGGAGGCGGCCTGTTTCATCCTGTACGTGAAAAAAAGCAGCCTTGCCGAATTTACGCATGGACATGATCCGTCCCGCGATCCGGTAGATCATGCCATCTTCCTCGAACGATTCCGCAGCCAGATTTTCTCCGCGCGGCAGGATGTCTGTAATCGGGACAGGTATTTTAAAAGTATTGCTGTAAAGATTAACGCCGCTTTCCTGAAGAAGATTTGCTTTATCGCGGCGTTGTTTAAGTAGGTTGCTGGTCTGGTCCATTTTTCTGTTCTTTATGTCAGTTGATTTTTTGTTTGGATACGGGAGTATTATCTAGATGGATTTATTTGTTTATTAAAATAGTTTAGTAGGAATTTAGTTTGTACTTTGTAACCAAATGTCATTCGGAGTTTCATACTTCGCTTACCTCGAGCAAAGCGAGAAATCTTTTTTTGTGCATCAAGATTTCTCGCTTTGCTCGAAATGACATAAATACATCAGTTAAAAAAGTTATATTTAAACACCACAAAGTTGCCAAGGATCAATGGTATTCAGATCAAATTACAATAATTCACCACGAAGCGATGCAGAAACGTCCCGTGTCAGGTCAAGTACTTTTCCGGCCAGTTCCGGTGGCAGGGAACCTGTTCCGCAGCTTGGGGTTATCAACGTCTTCTGGAGGATATCTTTCTTGCTCAGGCCGTTGCTGGTAAAGGCTTTGGCCTGTGTATGCCAGAGTTTCGTGAGTGACGCTGCAGACTCCGAAGTTATGTCTTCCTCTCGAGAAGTGGGAATGCCGCCCCAGGCAAGTATCCCTCCCCGATCGAAAAAAGGGTATACTTCATGGTCCAGGGCAGCAATACGATCAAAAAAACCGTACGCGTCAAAGCTGAGTATGTCAATTTCTGATCCCAGCAGAAGTCCCCAGTCGGTGTTCGCACATACATGGATTCCGGCCAGACCTCCGGCACGGTGAATTGCCGTAGCTACCTCGTTAATCATGCTCTTTATTTCTTCGGCCGAGACGCTTATAAAGGCAGAAGAGCCGAGTCCGGCAAGGGCCGGTTCGTCAATAAAGAGAAGAACAGGCCTATCGCTTTCACCCTTCAGGAAACGAACCTGCCAGGCAGCCTTCATGGCAATGCCTTTTATGACCATATCCCTGACGGTTTCGTTGTAATATCCAGCCCGCCCCTGGGAGTCCTTGATTCCGGTCAGCATGGTGAACGGCCCTGTAACCTGGCCCTTAACCGCTTTGATATCAGAGAGGTCATCAAGCCTGTCTGCCAGAAGATATAATCCCGCGGCCCTGTCCCGGCTGGTTATAAATCGTGAATCGAGCAGGGTATCAGGATTTTCGGAGACAGCGAGATAATCTTCGTAAAAGCCGAGCATGGCTTCATCAAAGCCATCATGCGATATATCGAAATATATTTTACCGTCGGAACTGGCAGGGTTCTTTTCCCTGATGCAGGGAATGCCCTCGGTAAACTGCGGCAGCATCCTTTCTATGGGATTAACCGGCAGCTGGGGCCAAAGTGGGATTTCTGGCGTGGCGCTGAGTATCCATTCCAGTGCGGTTTCGTGACTGTCCAGTGGTAAACTGCCTATAAGGGCAGGTAGTCCGTCAAAGGTATGTAGACCAGTATTGTCGGTCGTCATGTGTACATCTCGAAAGGTTTTTTATGTTTCCCCGTCTTGTTCAATAAGAAAAGGATATCAATAGTGCGAAGTAGCCGTGATGTCAATTTTTTTCCAGAAGCGCAACTGATTCGATGTGATGTGTCTGGGGGAACATGTCAACCGGTGCCAGGGTTGTGAGTTTATATCCTCTTTCGACAAGCATGGCCAGATCACGGGCAAGTGTTGCCGGGTCGCAAGATATGTATAGTATGGTGCGAGGTTCGAGACTGGCGAGCAGGGGCGTCGATTTGCCGAGTCCCTGCCTGGGTGGGTCAAGAACAATAGCGTCAAACCGGTTAGTTCCTCCAGGGAGTTCATTTAATTTCTGTGCCACGTCACCTGTGTGGAAAAAGAATTTTTTAAGTCCTGCCATCTCCGCATTTCGTCTGGCCCATTTTATACTTTCGCTGTTCTGCTCATAACCGGTTACTGTTGCTCCCGATAAACCGAGAGGCACGGAAAAATTCCCCATACCGCAGTAGAGTTCCAGCAGCTTTCGGCTTTCTGTTTTTGTAAACAGAAGGCAAACCAGCTTGATCAGCCCGAGGTTCTGTTCAGCATTCACCTGAGAGAAGCAGCCCGGGCTCCAGGAGATATCAAAGGCGCGTCCACAGATGCTTTCGTCAAAACTCTGGCTGAGTACTTCCGGTGCAGTACTTTCGCCCACTGGTGACAAAGTCCTTTTATTCTTCAGGAAAATACTTATTTCCAGGCTTGAAGTTTTTTTGAATTCTTTGAAAAACTCTGTTGATAGCTTTTTTCCACGTTGCTCATGAAAGACAGCAAACAGACGGTCATCAGCAGGACTGTGCAGCAATTCAATCTCACGCAAATCTGCTCCAGTATTTTTGATCAGTGCACAGCCTGTCAATTCCTGAAGGGCTGTATTAATGCGCTCGGTCGCCACGAGACACCTGGAAATTTCTATAAGGTTGTTGCTTCCGGACTGGTAAAAACCGATTTTCCCATCTGACGTTACCTGAAGGCGGATGCGGAAACGGTAGTGAAACGTCTTCGGGGAGGGCAGGACCGGATTAATCTCGGTATGATCCAGGGCCACTCGGGCACGGGTCAATGACTCCTGGACAATATCTTTTTTTACGCTGAGCTGGGCAGAATAACTCATGTGCTGAAAACTGCACCCTCCACACCTTTCAAAATATGGGCAGGGGGGAATAATACGATCAGGTGAACCGTCCAGTATTTCTACAGGCAAGGCTTCCATGTATCCCCGGCGTTTTTTTGTCTCTTTGACGCGAACTCTCTCGCCGGGGAGAACAAATTTCGTCAGCACAATCATTCCGTCATCGAGCCGCCCGAGACCCAGACCGCCTGAAATAATTTTTTCTATATTGACTGTATGAAGCATGGTTACAATAATAGATTAATTTGATTATCACTAAAGTTCAGCAATGTGTATTTTTAAACTATGTAACTCGCTGTCATTCGGAGTCTTCGCTACCTCGACCAAAGGGAGAAATCTTATTACGCTGGAGCACAGATTTCTCACATACGTTCGAGGTAAGCGAGCTTGCGAGACTCCGAATGACATAAATCTATATGATACCAGATTGTTATTTACTATTACTCTATAGTTTAGCTGAGATATAGTGGTAATCAGGTAGATTAATAGACGTTTTTTCCCACGATGGCAGTGATAAGCCTGCTGTAAAGATAATTTGGTACACATACAAAAAGGAATTGTGTATTCTCGCTATTTATGAAGAAAAATACAAACATAAAAGTACTGATTGTCGATGACGACCAGGTGCACCGTTATATGCTGACAAATCTTCTTGAGGAGTGGGGCTGGCAGGCGGCCGAGGCGGATGACGGCACCACAGCAGTGGCAGCTGTGGAAGAAGGCCCGTATGACGCTGTATTAATGGATGTAAGAATGACAACTATGGATGGTATGGAGGCCCTGCAGAAAATAAATGCCATTAATCCTGCGATTCCGGTGATCATAATGACCGCATTTTCTTCTGTGGACTCTGCCGTGGATGCCATAAAAATGGGTGCGCATGATTACCTGACCAAACCCCTTGATTTTGACCGTTTGCGCCAGACCATGGAAGCGGCTGTTAAGCACAAGAGACACCATGGCTACGATTCATCTGACATAACAGGTAAGCCTGAAAAACATGGGGATATCATAGGAAACTCGGGGCCGATGATGGAACTCTGGGACATGGTTGTTCAGGTGGCCCCATCGGAAGCAAATGTACTTCTCACCGGTGAGTCCGGAACCGGGAAGGAATTGATTGCTGCTGCTTTTCACCAGAAAAGTACACGGTCTGACGGGCCGTTTATCAAGGTTAATTGCGCTGCCCTGGCGGAAAATCTTCTTGAATCCGAATTGTTCGGCCATGAAAAGGGGGCATTCACCGGGGCGGACCGGCGGCGCGAAGGCCGCTTTGTCCAGGCAAACGGCGGTACACTGTTCCTGGACGAGATCGGCGAAACTGCACCGGCAATGCAGGCCAAACTCCTCAGAGTTCTGCAGGAGCATGAACTGCAGAGAGTGGGAGGGCAGGAAACAATCCGGGTCGATGTCAGGATCATTGCCGCGACAAACCGCGATCTGGAGCAGGAGGTTTCAGCAGGGAATTTTCGTGAAGACCTCTACTACAGGTTAAATGTAGTTGTTCTTCACATGCCGCCTCTCCGTGAACGCCAAGGTGACATCCCCCTGCTGGCTGAATTCTTTGTGAAACGTTTCGCCGCCAAAAATAAAAGGCAGGTGGCCGGTATAACGCCGGAATGCATGGATCTCCTGATACGGTATCCCTGGCCCGGCAATGTCCGGGAGTTGGAGAATTCCATTGAACGGGGAGTTATTCTCATGCGCGGTGAGTACCTGGAAGTAAATCTATTGCCGCTGGCTTTGCAGGGATGGGGGAACGAGAATGTGGCATCAGAAGAAAACGAACAGCCTTCCACTCTGAAAGACGCCGAGCGTGCATTGATCGTGAAAACACTTGAGGAAACCGGCGGCAACAGGAGTGAGGCAGCCCGGCGGCTCCAGGTAACCCGCAAGACTCTGCTTAATAAAATAAAAAGTTATAATATCGGTTAACTCCTAGCTGGTTCTGGTTTCAGGGAGCCATTATTATTGTGTTGAGACAGGAAAGGGAAAATGATTGATTAAACCTGTAAAATCTTTTTTCGTACAAGCACCTGTTGACGCAGGTTTTTCCCTGTGGTAGAAGCCCTATTTTACTACAGATAAATCAGATCTTATATCTGCCGGACCCCACCATTACATAAATGAAGGGCAACCGGATGAAAATCTAATGCACGGAGATTTTTAGAATGCGTACTGATATTGTTCATATCGGTGCTGGTGAGCTGACCTACGAGATTCGTAATATCGTTATTGTTGGGGAGAAGCTCCAGAAGCTCGGAGTCAGTGTAAACTGGGAGAATATCGGTGATCCTGTCGCCAAAGGCGAGAAAATCCCTTCGTGGATGAAAGAGATCGTCATTGAGGCTGTCAGGGATGATTCAACATTCGCTTACTGCCCGACCAAGGGAGTCCTCTCAACACGGGAATTTATTGCCAAACAGACAAACAGTCTTGGTGGGGCCCAGATCGATCCAGAAGACATTATATTCTTCAACGGTCTTGGCGATGCCATATCAAAGGTGTTCGGTTTTTTAAAACGAACAGCCCGTGTCGTTGTCCCGACACCCAGTTATACAACCCACTCTTCCGCCGAGGCGGCCCATGCGGGTGACAGGCCGGTTACGTACATCCTTGATCCCAACCATCTCTGGTACCCGGACATCGAGGATATTGAAAATCATGTCAAGTATAACCCTGCTGTTGCCGGTATCCTTATCATCAACCCTGATAACCCCACCGGTGCGGTATACCCTGAAGAGGTCCTGCGTGCCATTGTCGAAATAGCTGACAAGAACGACCTTTTTATTATATGTGACGAGGTATATCAGAACATGACGTATAACGGTACCGAGTCGGTTCCGTTATGTACTGTTATAGGCGATGTACCTGCTATATGCATGCGGGGTATTTCAAAGGAAATGCCATGGCCGGGAAGCAGGTGCGGCTGGATCGAGGTGTACAACGGTCATCGAGACCCCATGTTTGAGAGGTACATTAATTCCATCCTCAATGCCAAGATGGTCGAGGTCTGCTCAACATCGCTCCCGCAATATGTACTTCCCAGGATTCTGAATCACCCGGAATATCCTGTCTATCTTGAAAAGCGTATCAGGCGCTATGAGCGTTTCTCAAACATTGCCTATGATATACTGAAGGACATAAAGGGGGTGCTCGTCAACAGAACGAACGGTGCGTTTTATATGAGTGCTGTTTTTCTTGACGGCCTGTTAAATCATAAACAGACCCTGCCCATTGAGAACAATGAGGTCCGGTCTTCGGTGGAGGAACTGGTAAACGGGCCCGATATTTCTCCGGACAAACGTTTTGTTTACTACCTGTTGGCTTCAACAGGTGTATGTGTCGTACCTCTCTCATCATTCGCAACTGAACTGCAGGGTTTTCGGGTAACTCTTCTTGAGAGAGACGAGGAGGAGTTTACCAAAATTTTCCAGACAATTGCATCAAGTATAAAACAGTACCTCGCTTCTGCCTGATTGAACAAATAACCGGACCGGTTTTTTTCTCTTTACCGGTCCGGCTCCTGCTCTTTATTTCCCTTATCTTCAATTTCTTTTTCCTTTATTTTTCCACCGCCGTCAGCCCTTGACAACCTGTTGCCCCGTTCTTAATGTTGGGCTTGAGTTTGTCCTGAAAGTAATAAATCAGCTTCAAGTGTTTGATATTGTGTAGCGATTTTTGTGGCAGTTAGATTTGAATACGCCACTTAGCCTATGAGTATGATGTAATATTAAGGAGAACGTCTGTGCCTGAAGAGAGAAATAATCAGAACCTGGAGCCGGATGAGGGTGAAATGGATACTCCCGATACCAATGAAAATTCAGCAGATTTTCTGGATGAGGCCGAACAGGTTGAAATGGATATAGAAGGTCTGCGGCAGGAAGCTGATGATAAACGAGACCAATTGCTTCGCCTTGCTGCTGAGTTCGAGAATTATAAAAAACGGATGGAGAGGGAGCGGGACACGATCTTGAAGTACGCCGGAGAGAATATTCTCCGCGAACTGCTGAGCACCCTTGACAACCTTGATCGTGCCCTGGAACAGGGTACAGCGGACACCGCAGATCTGGAGAAAAAGTTTGAAGGTCTGCTGGAAGGGGTTGATTTAACCCGGAAAGGACTGGTTTCCACCCTGGAAAAATTTGATGTAACCCCAATAGAGAGTGCCGGCCAGGAATTTGATCCCAACGAACATGAAGCGCTGACAATGGAGCCAAGTGAAGAGGTTCCAGCCAATCATGTGCTCCAGGAATTTGTGAAGGGATACCGGTACAAAGACCGTCTCCTGCGGGCGGCAAAAGTTGTTGTTTCAAAAGGAAATGAATAAAAGCAGCAGCCATTGATTTCAGGCTAAGAAACCTTGACATCAGCCGATTCGTACACATTATAAGATATGCGGTTGGTCGAACAGAAAATTTATACGAAGAGATATTCGGTAAAATATTGAAGGAGAGATAGATCATGGGAAAGATAATTGGAATTGATCTTGGCACAACGAACTCATGTGTCGCCATTATGGAAGGCGGCGACCCCAAGGTCATTGCAAATACAGAAGGTAATAGAACAACACCGTCAATTGTTGCCTTTAATGAGAGTGGTGAGAGATTGGTTGGCCAGGTTGCAAAACGACAGGCTGTAACCAACCCGACAAAGACCCTGTATGCAATTAAACGTCTCATCGGCCGTAAATTCACGGATGCTGAGGTGAAAAAGTCGATCGAGGTCAGTCCTTTTCATATAGTCGAAGGCCCCGGCGGCGATGCCGTTGTTGAGGTTGATGGCACTCAGTACAGTGCGGCTGAGATTTCAGCCATGATTCTCGGCAAAATGAAGCAGACAGCTGAGGAATATCTTGGCGAAACGGTCACTGATGCTGTTGTTACCGTGCCTGCATATTTTAACGATGCCCAAAGGCAGGCAACCAAAGATGCCGGCAAGATTGCAGGATTAAACGTACAACGGATTATCAACGAGCCGACTGCCGCTTCCCTCGCTTATGGTCTTGATAAGAAGGGCGAGGAAAAAATCGCGGTTTTCGATCTTGGCGGCGGTACCTTTGATGTTTCCATACTTGAAATCGGCGATGGCGTGTTTGAAGTAAAATCCACCAATGGTGATACCTTTCTGGGTGGTGAAGATTTTGATATGCGGATCGTCAACTGGCTGGCAGACGAGTTCAAAAGAGACCAGGGAATAGATCTGCGTACTGATAAAATGGCCCTGCAGCGTCTCAAGGAAGAGGCTGAAAAGGCCAAGATGGAACTGTCAACAGCAATGGAGACCGACATCAACCTGCCTTTCATTACGGCGGATGCTTCCGGTCCCAAACATTTAAATATAAAGCTCTCCAGGGCCAAGCTTGAAAGCCTGGTTGACGATTTAATAGAGCGTACCGCCGGCCCTTGCAAGACTGCATTAAAAGATGCCGGTATTTCCGCGTCCGATATTGATGAGGTAATACTCGTCGGTGGTATGACCAGGATGCCCAAGGTCCAGGAAAAAGTAAAATCAATTTTTGGAAAAGATCCGCACAAAGGTGTTAACCCGGATGAAGTTGTTGCCATCGGAGCGGCAATTCAGGGCGGAGTGCTGAGAGGTGATGTCAAAGACGTTCTGCTTCTGGACGTTACACCGTTGTCGCTCGGTATTGAAACACTTGGTGGTGTGTTCACTAAGCTGATAGAAAAAAACACAACGGTCCCGACCAAGAAAAGCCAGGTCTTTTCCACGGCTGCCGATAACCAGCCCGCAGTATCCATTCATGTCCTGCAGGGTGAACGTGAGATGGCCCAGAACAATAAAACGATCGGCCGTTTTGAGCTGGCAGATATTCCACCGGCTCCCCGTGGCGTCCCGCAGATTGAAGTTACCTTTGACCTTGATGCCAATGGTATTTTGCATGTTTCTGCCAAGGACCTCGGTACCGGCAAGGAGCAGTCCATCCGCATCACTGCCTCAAGCGGTTTGTCCGAGGAAGAGATTGAGCGGATGCAGAAGGATGCCGAGCTTCATGCCGAGGAGGACAAGAAACGCAAGGATCTTGTCGAGGCCAAGAACAATGGCGACTCCATGATTCACATGACAGAGAAGAGCTTGAACGAGCTCGGCGATAAAGTCGATGCCGAAACCAAGGGAAATGTGGAAAACGAGATTGCCAACCTCAAAAAAGTACTTGAAGGCGAAGACCTTGAAGAAATAAAGAAAGCTACAGAGTCCCTGACCCAGGCCTCCCATAAGCTTGCCGAACTGATGTATGCCCAGGCTAACCAGGGGCAGCAGGCAGGCGGCCCCGGGCCGGATGATGCAGCCGGTGGCGGTACTGCTGATGCGGGTGCCGGTGAAGCCGGAGGCAAGGACGACGATGATGTGGTCGATGCTGATTTCGAAGAAGTAAAATAGTTTTATCCTTGTTTTTCTCAGGGGAGTGCGGACTAATTCCGCTCTCCCCTTTTTTTTTGTCTTCGTATCGGCTATATCATTAGCCGAAAATACATGTTTACTTATTGATGTAACCAGGACCAGGAACCATGAAAAGAATTTTATCAGGCATCCAGCCTTCCGGAAAGCTTCACATAGGCAATTACTTCGGCATGATGAAGACCATGATCGACTACATGGAGAATTCGGATCTTTATGTATTCATCGTCGATCTGCATGCTCTGACATCCGTTCATGATCGTGAACGACTGGGGCAGGGGACACTTGAAGCGGCAGCGGATTTTCTGGCACTCGGCCTTGATCCGGACCGCTGCACATTCTGGGTACAGTCGGACCTGCCGGAAGTATGTGAGCTGACCTGGATACTTTCCACGCTCACACCGATGGGTCTGCTGGAACGCTGTCACTCTTTCAAAGATAAGACCGCCAGGGGACTTACCGCCAGCCATGGGCTTTTTTCTTACCCGGTCCTCATGGCGGCCGATATTCTTCTTTTTCAGTCGGAGATTGTTCCGGTAGGCAAGGACCAGAAACAGCACCTGGAAGTTGCCCGGGACATCGCCATCAAATTTAATAACATTTTTGGTGACACTTTTGTGGTGCCGGAGCCGGCAATTAATGAGAGCACTGCGATAGTTCCAGGTGTTGACGGCCAGAAAATGTCCAAGTCCTACGACAACACCATTCCGATCTTCCTGGACGACAAACCCCTGAGAAAACGTGTAATGGCAATCCAGACAGATTCGACTCCGGTTGAGGACCCCAAGGATCCGGATACCTGTAACCTGTATGCTTTACTCAAGCTGTTCATGACCCCGCAAAGGTTAGCTGAGATAAGGGACCTGTATATCCATGGCGGGGCTGCTTACGGTCATATCAAACAGGAACTCTTTGAGTTGATTCGTGATTATTTTGCCGATGCCCGCCTGAAGAAGAAGGAACTGCTGGCTAATCCGGATTATTTGCGGGGTATTCTGGGCAGCGGAGCAGACAAGGCCCGGGCCAAGGCGACCTTTACCCTGGATCTTGTACGTGATCGAGTGGGATTGAAATACTAATGGTTCCGCAATCGAAAAGAATTGACAAGCACTGTGGCAGTTCAGGTTGTGACAGCGCTGATTCACCATTTGTAATCAGACAGGATTATTCTGGAGCGGAATCTTTTTTCCATCTTTGTCTATTTGCACAAAAGTCACCGTGGTAGAAAAAATCAGGTTATCTCTTTCCTTGCTTTTACCTCGGTAGACATGGACAAGATACTGAACCGAAGTTGTACCTTCCCTGGTTTTCTCAACAATGAACTTGAGTATGGTTCCCTGCCGGACACTTTTTCTGAACTCGACCCTGTCCATTCCGATTGTCACAAAATTACTTTCAGGATACTCAATTTTTGCTGCGATATAGGCATATTCATCAACCCACTTCAAAAGGTCGCCGCCAAAAAGGAATCCGTAATGGTTCAGGTGCTGGGGCAGGACGAGTTTGTGATTTTCCATTGATATGTTTTTTCCTGTATTCTTCAGATAAAGCAGATTCTACTTGCCCGGTTCCTGTCCGTAAAAGGAAAAGAAATGTTTCATGATGAAACGGACCGTCTTCTTGTTGACATGGAAGTTCTCCTTGCCGTCACTCAACCAGGTTTTGCCCAGTATGGGCTGGTAAATAGTGGCCATCTCAAAGGCCGGGAAATAGAAGACATTATCGTGCCGCACCACAAATTCATCAACCAGTGATCGAAGAGTTGATTTAGAGTTGCAGCTGGCACTGATTACGTCGAGGTCCTGGCGAAAAGTTGCCCAGAGATGGACAGGGGAGACTGTCAGCAGAAGTTTGCAGTCGGGATTATGTTTTGCCATAATCGTATATATTCTTTCCAGGTTTTGCAGATTTTCCTGGTAACGGCTGACCTTGAACCGGTATCGGCTCATGTCTCCACCTTCTTTGACATAAGGACCTGATGGAAGACATATAACAGACCCGTCAATTTTGTCCTCCCAGAGTTCGACCAGGCCGAACGTGAGGATCAGGACTTCGGCCTGCTCAAGAGCTTTGTGGGAATACTCTTTGTGCCGGGCAAAATCCTCTTCCGCTTGTTCAATGGAATCGTACAGGATAATTCTCCGGTACGGGTCCTGGATTGTATTCGTTTCCGGGCAAACCCACCAGCGAAGGTCCGGCTGCCAGTCCTCAAAGGTGTATTCAAAAATCTGGCGCATGGAAAACGTATTATATGTTCTTTCCCAGGCGGCACTGGCATGAACCGAAGCAGGATTATCTGTTTCTTCGGTAATATACCCGTATCCTTCATCCAGCAGGACCTTTCTGATTTCGCGGGCAAAACAGGATCCCATGGAAGCAATCGGTGTTGACGGTGTAATATGCAGGCCGGGGTCAGGAGGCAGGCGAAAGGTACCGTCAGCAGGCGGGTTTTTATATGATCCGGGCCATACCTGCCATTCATCAAATCGCAGGCCCGGATAGGGTGCTGAGCGTGGCATTATGACCTCCGACTCTGTTGTGATAATTAGAACGGTTTACATTGTGCATAGTAACCGTTTCTTTTTAAAAAATCAGATGAATCTCACATGGTAATAAAAGGTGTATGATTCAGATGACATTATGAAAATGCATAAAGATTTCTGATTACCACTAAAGCTGGCTGAGGATTAGTGGTAATCAGATATATATTTTTTCTTTTCATTAATCCAATATAACTGACTCAGAAGTATATTAAAAAAAGGAAGAGAAATTTCATGAACAATTGTTGCTGACTCTGTGAATATAGAACAAAATAGAGTATTATGAAAATGTACAATACGTGAGGAAAAATTCGTGACCAGAACACATTCCGCAGGAAGCAACTCCCATGCGGCCACTGACTATTGCGGCCGGATTCTTAACGGTAATTACACCAGTAAACTTAAAGAAACTGTGCAGCACCATGTTTCAGCGTGCAGGGATTTTGATCAAATCGGCCTTGATGCCATGCCTTATATTGCAGCCTGGCAGGTTGGCCAGCCTGGTATCTGGTATGAATTTGTCAGTAAGCGTTTTCTTGACCTCTTCAATTTAACCCCGAACAAACTCAGCCGGGAGTTCAGCAAGGCTGTTCTTGACCGGAGAGTATATAAAAAGGCCGATGTATGTCCTGATGTCCGCGAGATGATACTGCAGCGCCAGGACCTCGACAACCAGCGAAACCGTATAAGGGAAGAGACCATTAAAACCGGTGAGACGGAAGCTGTATACAAGGTGCAGCTCCCTGATGGCAGGGTAAGGTGGCTCAAGGACTGGGCCTCGGTCACTACCTATTTACAGGACGGCATCTGCCTGTCACCTGGTTACCTTGCAGATGTCAGTATGGAGATGGACCAGAAAGACCAGGTGAGTGAGCTCAATATCATGGTCAATCGTGACAAGGAATTGCTTGTTGAGGCTGAGCGACATGCTGCTCTGGGACAGATTTCAGCAAAGGTTTTTCATGAGATACGCAATCCGATCCTGTCCATCGGCGGGTTGGCAAAACGCTTGAACGAACAGCTCCCCGCTGACGGCCCGCAGGCATATATGGCAGTAATAGTAAAAGAGGCAGAGCGGCTGGAGAATATACTGAATAATCTGTTTAAATTTACCGGCCCGGTGGAGCTCAACCGTGAACCGGTAGCACCGGACAAGTTTGTCAAAAGAGTTATAGGGCTTCTTCGTTCCGATCTGGACAGGTATGGAGTCAATGTTTCTTATGCTTCACAGGAAAAGCTTCCGGATATTTATATCGACCAGGAACAGGTTCACGAGACCCTGGTTCATATCATAAAAAACAGTATAGATGCAATGAAGCAGGGTGGGGAGCTGACAGTAGAGCTGGCTTGCTTAAATGAGTTTGTCTCCATTACCATCACAGATTCTGGAGCCGGTATAAGTACCGTTCATGAATCCCGGGCAACCGAACCTTTTTTTACTACCAAGGTGTATGGATCCGGTCTGGGATTAAGCCTCGCAGACAAGGCAATTAAGCTCCATGGCGGGCAATTATCAATTAAGAGTCTTGAAACCGGCGGTACGGAAGTTGTTATTCTTCTTCCCATCTACAACATGAAAATTTAGTGTCGGCTCTCATGTTATGAAGGGATGGGGAGAGCAACCGGCGATGATTTTGTTGAGATTGTTGAACAGGAAGATATTCTCTGCAGTATGAAAGATTAAGCTGGTGATGTGTACTAGATGGATTCGAAGTTAAGCTACTCGGCTTTCAGCCCATCCGGTCTGGCTTTGCCAACATACATGCCGTGCAGCCAATACCCTTCTTTACCGTCGCCATCAGGGTAGCCTTCAACACCGTAGCCGTGCCGTTTCCCATCTTTGAACTCACCTATATACTGCTTGCCGTCAGGTAAGGTAAAGGTTCCGTTGATCAACGCACCATTTTTGAATGTACCGATATATGTGGTTTCATCAGCTAGTGTCAGGGTACCCTGTCCGTTTTTCTTCCCATCCAGGAACTGGCCTACATATTTTGTACCATCAACTGTGCTCATGGAGCCCTGGCCATGTTCTTTGGTATTTTGAAATGCACCCTGATATATACTTCCGTCAGGATAGGTCCTTGTCCCTTGTCCTTCCTCCTTTCCTTCGAAAAACGCCCCTTCATATTTAGTTCCGTCATCAAGGACCAGGGTACCCGTTCCATGAGGAAGACCATCGCTAAATTGACCGGTGTATGTACCATCGGCAAGAGTCAGGGTACCGTTACCATTCTCCCTGCCATCCCTGAATTCTCCGACATACTTGCCACCATCAGGAAAAACAACAGTACCTTGCCCGTCCTCCTTCCCATCCTTGAATTCACCCACATATTTTGTCCCGTCCTGGTAGGTCTTTGTCCCTTGTCCGTTTTCCCAGGAATTTTCAAAATGTCCCACATATTTTGTGCCATCAGGCCAGGTATAAGTGCCCTGGCCATTGAAAAACCCACCTTGAAATTCTCCTTCATACGTTGCGCCATCAGGAAGGGTCATTTTTTTGACAACTTTCAGGTCTTCAATTTTGACATCTGTGTCGGATTTTCCAAAACAGCTTACGAGCAGGAGGGAGAGAGCAACAAGGGAAAATATGAGGGAAATTTGTTTCATCATGTTCAAGGTACAACGTATATTATAAAAGAAAGACCTGACAGTTTTATAGCTGCCGTATTTTATAATTGAGCTGGCCCAGCAGGTTGAGAATGCCGAAATCACCTACGAGATGGCCGGCACCGACAACAACAAAATATGTTTGCCTGGTATTTAAAAGGTCCCTGATTTTAGCGGCCATTTTCATGTTCCTGATATAATAAATCCTGCTCAGGATGGGTATTAAATCCGGGTGCTTTTCATAGTCCCTGAGTATCATGTTATTTATTGCATCCACATCACCGTGTTTCCACGCTTTTATAATTTCATTATAGAGCTGATCTATTTTCTCCAGGTCCAGAAGAGTGTATTTCAGGAAATGACTTTCATTGGGCATGTCAAAAATAAGAGAAAGATGATCCTCAATAGTTTCAAGTTCAATAATTTCCTTTTTGTTTTGCGCTTTATTGGCAAAATATACATCAATTCCAAGGTCCGGAGACAAGCCCATTTTCTTGAATTGATGTGAGCTGAGAACATACGATAGCATTCCAGGTTTCATTTTCAGGACACTGAGTAAGGGGATATGGCTTTTGTTGAGGTAGTCCTCCAGCATATCAAAGGCTTTTTTAGTGATGTTGTCCCGTATAGTTTCACTACCCAGATAAAACCCCCTCTGCAGAATAATGTTTTCCATGTTTTTTCGTTCAAGGGTAAAAGGGCTCAGTTCGACAACCAGTGCGTCAGATTTGTTGAACGCGTTGGTAATGGCAGGGTTTAAAGGATAAAGATCAGGAGAAGCATAATGAACAGAACCAAGAAGATATACTGTGGCTGTATTGGAACTGACCTCCCATAAGAAAGATTTAGAGGAATTGTTGTTCTTTATGGCCTGTGCCGGGAGATGAGTGGGTGATAAAAAGAAGATTATTAAAAGAAGGAGAATAATCGCGGTGAATTGCTTGCCAGGTTTCATATATTTTTCCACATGAGATTCAATAATTGTCCTTAATGTCATAATATATAACATTATCAGCTATATTTGAAAATGACCACTAAATCATTGCAGATTGGTGTAGCAGGAGGGCGTCAAACTGGTCGTGAGTAAATATGTGGAAATTTCTTCTTCTTGGTAGTATTCCTGATGATAATTTATTAAATATTCTGATATATTATTGATATACTGAAATTTAACTCATAGTAAACTCTGAAGGGCAGATTGTGCGTTTTTTTTTACCCATGACCAAGGGATTCCTTTCAGCAGCCGTAGTTTTCGTTACGGTCGCTTTGAGCATAGGTGTTGAAGCCTGCCCCCTGCTCCTCCCTTTTTCAAATGTTACCGTCAATGGGGTCAAACTCCCGGTTGAAATAGCCTCAACCCCGGCGGCTCAAATGTGCGGACTCTCCCATCGTAAAACATTTCCGGAGGACCGTGGCATGCTGTTTATCTATCCGGAATCAAGGTCTCTTGAGTTCTGGATGAAGGATACGGAGTTTCCCCTTTCCATTGCTTTTCTTGATTACACGGGCCGTATTCTCAGTATTCAGGACATGGACCCCATGCAGACAGAGGCTCGTTATCGGTCACCAGCTCCGGCGAAATACGCCATTGAGGTGAGTAAGGGATGGTTTGCCAGGCATCGTATCAAGGTCGGTGACATGGTAGAGTTCAACCAGTCGGACAAGTATGGTGCACGTTAAATCACACAGTGACTAATACTTTTCACTTAAAAAAAAAATACCTGGCGGGACATTCTAAACAAATAAAGGGAGACTTAACTGCAATTGTTTTGCCGCTCATCCAGTGCGGCCGCTTATTGTTCATGGTTCACACCCGCTATCATTTGTCTGTTGTGTTTCGGCTCCCTGTTCTGACCATTGATGATTCATAGCAGCCAGGCTGTTTTCCTGGAGAATCTGAATTTTAGTGGCCCCGACTGTCATGGCGATCTGCATGGTCTCGTTCAACTCGTCATCGGTCGCGTCGTGTTTTCTTGCAACTGCAAGGCAATACTGCGTTCATGGCTCGCAGCCTGCGGCAAGAGATGCAGCCAGCGCTATCAGGTGTTTGGTTTTGACGTCAATAGCTCCTTCAGCGTAGGCGATGTTAAAAAATTCCTGGTACGTTTTGAGGCCGTTATTCATATTGCATCCTTCTGGTAATATGAGCATTTATCCAACCGGCAGCCGTGGGGGTGTTTGTCAGTGTAGCGGCAGGCAGACGGGGAGCTTGAGTTAATATCAACGTCCAGGGTTTCCTGCAAAAATTGAACAGCCGTTTCCAGGCCGGCCCAGACATA
>CAMYLK010000042.1 GCA_947259225.1 uncultured Desulfobulbaceae bacterium
TGCCATCACTGTTCCTCCGGATAATTTCACCCCACATCATTTCCCGTTCTTTTCGTTTATAGCTGGCAACTTCCTGCAGGCAGGCGGCCTTACCAAGGTTTTTATCCAGTACCCTTTTGATGGTATTCCATCCTCGCATGGTGGAAAGTTCAATGGGGATCTGGCTAACCATACCGTTCATATCATGGTAGCCAATAGCTTTGAGCGTATCTTCTGCAAACAGGACGACAATATTTTGCCCATGCCATCGTGAGAGCATGGATGAAAACGTTTTCTCGATCTCCACCATAACCTCACCCCTGGTCAGGCCATATTTATCGACAAATGAACTGAGGATATCCGTATATTCGGTGCTCATCCGTTCCCTTTCTCAGAAATTTCGACAAGAATACCTTTTATGCAGATGGAGAAAGAAACCGATATGCTTCTTGCTCTCAAGGACGGAGGCCACGGAGGCCTTGTCCGTTAATCCGCTTCTACTTGCTCTTTTTCAGGGGCGGAGATTTTTTGAATATTTTTTTGACAACTTTTTTGATTGGAGAAAATCTAACCGTTGCTGAATCGTGCAAAGCAGCACAGTAAACACGAAGGCAGGTCTAAAAGGTGGGCACCATAGAGAGGTTATTCAACTGATCGTACCAAACAGCTATACTTATCAGATGGTGGCTATTTCAGCTGGCAATCTTGACTACTTTTGCGAAGAAAGGGGGATGACGAGATCCGGTTGACTCCTTCAAGGTAGGAATCATTGCGTGGAACAGAACCATTATATGAATAAACCACAGGATTTAGTGGTCGGGATAAAAGAGTTTTTTTATGCTCGGGGTATAACTCGATATTGTTAGGATTTTTTCATGATATACATTGACTTTCGTCTCTCTTATTTTTCATAAGTGACCTAAATAGAGAATATTATATTGTAGTGAGTGAGCAACTGCTGAGATGAAATGGGGCCCAATGCGCGAAAGCCACCCTGATCGGCAGGAAAAGTCAAGATCAACACGGGCTCTTTTCGCCTCGATCGGTGTATGATACTTATTTGAACGGTATGCGGATGCTTCCTGTAAAAGTGTAGACAACAACGTGGCCCATCTCATGAAGAACTATGACTGCATCATTGTTGGCACCGGTCCAGCCGGACTCAGTGCGGCGTTTCGCCTGAGCGATGAAAAACCTGCCCTGCGGGTACTGGTAATTGACAAGGAAAAACTCTGCACCGGAGGCCTCAGACACGACTGTAAGATGAACTTCACCTACCCGGTAGGGTTTCCGGTAGACTGCTGGACCAGCAAGCAGGCGGAACATTATCTGCCGATGGTCATTGAGCGTCTCAAGCCGGAGATCATGCAGAGGATCGGCCTGGAAACCTATCAACAGCGGGCAGAACGGCTGGGGGTGAGCCTGCTTGACATCCGCCAGTGCCATCTGGGAACCGACGGAGGGCTCCAGCTGATCAAGCGGCTTGTGGACGAGCTTGCCAGTCGCAATGTCGAGGTGAGCCTTGAGGAGACAGTAAACGATATTGATCCCTCTGCCAGGCGAATCATTACCAGCCACCGGGAGATCGGCTACCAGGATCTTATTCTGGCGCCGGGAAGAGGGGGATTCCGTTTTCTTCAGCATGCGATGGCCAAAGCCGAAATTCCATTCCTTGACAATGTTGTCGATATCGGCATCAGGGTCGAGACCCGCGAAGAACGCTTTTCCATCGTCAGGGACTACTATGACCCCAAGTTCAATTTCCCGGAAAGGGTGCGCACCTTCTGCACCAACAGCGGAGCTGCTTACGTTGTCAAAGAACGCTACGAAACCAGGGGCGGCCGTGAATACTTCAGCGTTAACGGGCACGCCTACAGTCATTCCCGCCCCCCGAGCGGCCTCGTCAATTTCGCTTTTCTCAAGACGGTGACCCTGACCGAGCCTTTGGCCAGTGGTCAGGATTTTGCTGAAATGCTTGGCTGCCAGGCCATGCTCCTGGGAGGGAACAAGCCGATCATGCAGCGGGTTGGTGATTTCCGTTTGGGCAAACGGTCGGAGGCCAAGTCCTTTAACAGGGATTTATATGATTTTGAGCCGACATTACCGGATTGTACGGCCGGCGACATCTGCCTGGCAACCCCTGGTAAAATCTTAAAACCCATCTGGAGCGCCATGAAAATGCTGGACACCATCGTACCCGGGATTCTGCATCCCGGCACCATCATGTATTATCCGGAAATCAAACTCTATGCCAATAAACCGCGGTTTGTCGACGAGTATTTTAAGGCGGCGGAAAATATTTACCTGGTGGGAGACGGGGCAGGCACAAGTAGAGGGATCACCGGGGCATGGGCCAGCGGGATCAGGGCAGCAGACGGCATTCTTACCATGAAATAACCTGATTAATATGGCATGTTTCAGAAATGGGACTCTTTGAATTTAAAAAACCAAAATGGCGCCACAAAGATCCGGCGGTGAGATTAGAATCGATCGTTAGCATCGATCCTGGCGAAACCGAGATTCTTACCAGTCTGGCCCGGGAAGACCAGGACCGGGAAGTGCGCCAGGCCGCCATTATCCGGCTGGCTGACCTGACAGCGCTTTGCCAGCTGGAAAAAGACGCCGACCCGGAAGACCTGCCCGCTATTGCCACCCGAAAAGAAACCCTCCTCTACGATCAAATAGTTAACTGCCAGGATACTGAGGAGTGGCTTGAAAGTATGGATCAGATCACCTCTACCGAACTGCTGGCAAAACTTGCCGTGATTGCCGGGCAGCCGGCAGTTCGACTGGCCGCAGTGAACAGAATTGAAGATCAACTTCTGCTGGCCGAAATCGTCAAACAGAATTGCGGGAAAAAACCGGCCATGGCGGCCATGGAAAAAATTACGGATGAAGCACTCCTGGCAGACCTCCGCGAAAGTGCGGCAAGCAAAGCAGCCCGGCGACTGGCAGTGGATAAGACTGCCGGGATCGAGCACCAGAGGAATCAACCTGACCACAATGAAATTATTGCACAAAAGTTGAACTCCCTATCCGCCGAAGCCGCCCAACTCAAGAACAGCCGCGACATAGATGCGGCGGCGCTCAGGCTGGAAGCCATCAGGCAGGAATGGCAGGACCTGGACAGTGAACAAAACCACCCGGCCTATGGAGCTTTCAGCATAATCTGTACTGATTTTGAAGACCGCTATAAAGAAGAAATACTGGAACGAAGCACAATTGAACAGGAAAAGGCGGCCAGATATAAACAGTCCCTGGCCCGGCTGGATGAAATATGCAGCATAATTGAACGGAAATCCTGCGCCACAGACAATAATGCGGAAGCTGTCAAAGAGCAGGCCGCAGCCGACTGGGCAACGCTGGTAAACCATCCGAACGGCGGGATAGTGCCTAGCGCATCCCTGACAAAACGTTTTACGGATGCCTGCCGGGCCTTCGACACCAACCGGGAAAAGATCGACCTCGAAAGGGAGCATATCAAGGTCATTGGAAAAAAATGTTCTGAGACGCAGGAGCTGATCGCTGGCCAGGATCTGAAAAAGGCCGCCGCCCGGTTGAAGGAAACAAAACAGGGCCTGACCCGGATCGAGCTCAAATATTTCAACAAAACCGTCATCGAAAAGCTGGTGTCCGACGTGTCCTCTGAGCTGAACCAGGCTGAAGAAGAAGTTCGCGCCCAAAAGCTGTCCAGGCGGCAGGAGATCTGTGCGGAACTCGAAGAGTTATGTAATTCCGAAAAGTACAACCATATAGAAAGGCAACTGGAATCGCTGAAGCAGGCGTGGCAGCAACTGACAAAGCTGGAAGATGCTGAAGGGAAAGAACTTGATCAACGCTTCCAGCATATCGTTGTACAATTGACCGAGAAACTGCAAACCTTACAGCACGAAAAAGACTGGGAGCTCTGGGCCAATTTAAATCTTAAGGAAAAATTGACTGAAAAAGTTGCGGCTCTTGACCTGGAGGAAAATCTGGAAACCGTGGTCAACGTGATTAAACGGTCCCAGGTTGAGTGGAAAAAAATCGGACCCGTTCCCCATAAAAAATCACAGGAATTATGGGATGAATTCCAGAGCGCCTGCAATCGTAACTTCGAACGGGCCACGCCCTACCTCGAGGAGCTTAAAACCAGAAGGATCGAGGCGATGGACCGCCGCAAGCAGATCTGTCTTCTAGCCTCTGAACTTGCCGAATCCAGTGATTGGCAGAAAACCACCCTCGCCCTTAAGGAACTCCAGGAAGAATGGAAAACTCTCCTGCATGGCTCCCGGCGGGAAGAACAAAAGCTATATCAGCAGTTTCGCGAGGCCTGTGATCTTTTTTTTGGACGACGCAAAGAGCACTACCACAGCCAAAATAAAGAACGGCGCCAGAATCTTATCGACAAGGAAAAGCTTTGTGAGAAAGCAGAGCAGTTAGCGGCAGAACCTCAGATTGATCACCCCGGGAGATTTAAACGCCTCCAGTCCGATTGGAAAAAGATCGGCCCGGCCCCCCGGAAAAAAAAAGATGCCATTTGGCAGCGCTTCAGAGCAGCCTGCGACAACTATTTCAATTGGCTCGCAGCGGAACAACAACACAATTTGAAGCGGAAAGAAGAACTCTGCGAAGTAGTTGAAAAACTTGTGGCCGAATCAGCTGCAGAGGACAACCAACAGGAGCTCGCCACCAGACTGACCGAGTTGCAGCGCCAGTGGAAGGAAATAGGTCCTGTACCGCATGGCCTGAGTGAGGCCGTCTGGCAACGTTTTCAGGAGCCCTGTGATCTGTTCTTTACAACCAGACAAAAGAAATATGAAGAAGAAGAGGAACAGCGGCGTATAAACCAGGGCCTGAAGGAAGAGATCCTGGCCAATGCGCATGACCTGGCCAGCCGGAGCAATGACAAAGAAACAACCGCGCAACTGCAACAATTGCAGAAAGAATGGTTCGAGCTAGGGCCCGCCCCCCGCGAGATCAACAAAGAGCTGAATGACCGCTTCAAGTCCCTGTGCGATGCTTACTTTGAAGATCGCCGCCAATTTTTCACCGATCTTAAAACGCAGCAGCTTGACAACCAGAAGAAAAAAGAAAGTCTTTGTCTGCGCCTGGAAAATATCCTTGGCCTCTCCGGCAGTTCAGGAACCGGGAAACATGGCACAGCGCTGTCACTGGCAGAAGAACTGAAACAGGCCATGGAAGATAATTTCATGCTGGCCGGTCGCCGGAACGAACGAAAGGACATCAGTGACGAGGTCAAACGGATCAAACAGAACTGGGAAAAGATCGGCCCGGTACCCCCCAGGCAGATCAGACCGTTAACTGAAAGATACAAAAAAGCCCTGGACGCCTATTATAAAAACCAGCGGTCCCCAAAAACATAAGTTCTGTTTCAGGTCCAGCCTCTATCTGTTCCAGGCCCCCGAAGACATCGACCATTTTTTCAGAAAGGGAAAGTGACAAAAGCCAAAATCAGACCTGATTCCTTTATGCATTGCTTAACGGTAAACCTTGAAATTTCCACCTACATATATGTCATTCGGAGTCTCGCACCTCGCTTACCTCGAGCTTAGCGAGAAATCTTTCCCTCCAGCCTGACAGCCTTCAGCATAAACACCTTCTACTTAAAAAACCTTTATCCTTTGAACAATAAATCTGTCCCTTTTTGTATTTTTTCCGTGTAATCTTTTCCCCATGAAACTTTTCATTCTATTAATGGTAGCAGGGCTCTCTGTCTGGGCCTGGTTTTTTACCAAAGGAATCCTGCGTCAGCGAAAAAGGCGGCTCCTCCTCTCCACTCCCTTTCCCCCTGCATGGGATGCTATTCTCAAAAAGAACCTGCCTCCCTATGGCAATCTTCCTCCGGATCTGCTCCGGCAACTGCAAGACGCAACCAGGATATTTATGGCGGAAAAATCCTTTGAAGGATGCGGAGGCCTCACGCTCACCGATGAAATAAAGGTGACCATTGCGGCCCAGGCCTGCATGCTGCTCTTAAACCGCAAGGTACAATATTATCCCGACCTCTATTCCATCCTGGTTTATCCAAGCACCTATGTGGCAGGCACACTCCCCACCATCACAGGACAGTCCCAGGAAGCTTCAGCCCGCCTTGGCGAATCGTGGCATAGCGGCGCGGTTGTTCTGGCTTGGGACAGTGTCAAAAATGGCGCTGCAAACTTCAACGACGGTCACAATGTAACCATGCATGAATTCGCCCACCAGCTGGACCAGCATTACGGTGCGGCCGATGGTGCCCCGGAACTTGCGAGTCGTTCCGCCTATTCCGCCTGGGCCCGGGTTTTTTCAAAGGAGTATGAACTACTCAGGAGGAAAACAAAAAAAGGTCGAAAAAGTGTGATGGATGCATATGGCGCTACCAACCCGGCCGAGTTTTTCGCGGTAGCCACAGAGACTTTTTTTGAAAAACCGGCCCAACTCAAGAAAAAGCATCCTGACTTGTATGAGGAACTTTATGGTTTTTACAGGGTGAATCCCGCTGAGTGGGAATAGAATAAATCCGAAAACCAAATCCCTAAATCCTAAACAGATAAGCGAAGACTTCGAACTCTAATGACAGAAACGAAAAATGACCTAAACAGTTACTGGTCACTTTGACCGTTTCGAATTTCTACTCAAATCTTAAATCTAAAATCCGCAATCTTAAATCCTCAGGCCCCCGCCTGTCCATCTCCCGCCTCCTCTCTGTCATTTCGAGAAAAGCGAGAATTCTTAATCCCCAGCCTGAGCCCCTCCAGGTATGCAGACCTGCATACTAAAGACCGCTTCAGCCGCTATTGCCGCGGATCGGCACCTCTTTCCCATCCGGTTTTTTGGGTTTCGGGCGTTCTTCATCCTCGCTGACTGAATGTTGTTGTGATATTTCCTTCTCCTGTGGTTGTTCACTATTGTCATCCTGATTCGAACACCCCTGGGTGACAACTGTTGCAGCAAGTAGTCCGGCAACACTACAGCAGGCAAGCACTTTTTTCAGATTAGTATTTTCCATGTTCTTCCAGCCTTCCGTTTAAATCCTAAATCCGAATTCCTAAATCCTAAACAGATAAGCGAAGACTTCGAACTCGAATGACAGAAACCTATCAATGACCCAAACAGTTTCTGCATGCTCCATTCGTTTTGAAATTTGAACATTATGATTTTGATATTATTTCGAATTTCGACATTCGTGCTTCGTGCTTTAATAAAATTCCAAAATCAAAAATCCTCAATCTAAAATCAAAAGGTCTCCTGCCATTAAATCCTAAATCCGAATTCCTAAATCCTAAACAGATAAGCGAAGACTTCGAACTCGAATGACAGAAACCTATCAATGACCCAAACAGTTTCTGCACGCTCCATTCATTTTGAAATTTGAACATTATAATTTTGAAATTATTTCGAATTTCGACATTCGTGCTTCGTGCTTCGATTTTTTATACAAATCCAAAATCAAAATTCACAAATCTAAAATCCTGCCCCCTCCAGCCTCCTCCCTGTCATTCGGAGTCTCCTTTTAGTCGCTTACCTCGAACGAACGTGAGAAATCTTTTCCTTCTACCTTGAACCTCGCACCCTGAACCCTGTACCGTGAACCTTACACCTTGTACCTTTTAGGTTTAAACTGCCTGACCAGAGCTTCCAGCCTGGAAACAGATTCCGCTCCTTTCTTCCCTTCATACTGGATTGCAATATAGGACGAAATAATTTCCTGTACCTGCCTGGTCAGATCAGGCCGTTGGGCGGTTATGAATTTCATGTAGTCCGCCGGTCCCTGGTTCGGCTCCCTGGGCAAGCCGCCCATGGCAAGTTTACGACAGAAACTGTTCCATGCCCAGGTCGTCTCATGACCGGATTTTTGGGGACGGATCGCAAAGGAGAGATTGATGACAATAATGATCAGGACAACAGCTATCAAAAATACCAGCAGCACTTTACCAGCACCCTCGCTGTTGGTAACCTTTATTCCAAGGCTGCCGAAAAATCCAACCTGTTCATTGATTGAATAGGTCATTACCCAGCGGTTCCAGAGGTTATTGTAGAAGTCAAACCTGTATCTCAGGTCGTTCAACCATTTTCCTGCAATACCGAGCTCCTGCAAGGTAAGGAATGTACCTACTGCTCCTGATAGAAGAGCACTGTCTGCAGTTGATGTAAGCCGGTCCGGAGCCAACACACCCGTTGGATCGACACGTACCCATCCCTTGTTCTCGATCCACACTTCAGTCCATGCATGCGCATTTGATTGCCGCACGACCAGATAATTGCCGTATTCATTCAGCGTCCCGCCCTGGTAGCCGAGAACCAGGCGGGCCGGTACACCTGCCGCCCGCATGAGAAAAACAAAAGAACCGGCAAAATGTTCGCAGAAACCGTTCCGGCTTTCAAAAAGAAAACGGTCCATCAGGTTCTGACCATGTCCGCTTTCCCGGCCCGCCTCTTCAACAAGAAGCGTGGGAGTGAGGGTATAGGAAAAAGGCTGCTCCCTGAAATAATTGAGCACGTGCTGCACATACCCTTCATCGTTTTCGGCTTTTTCATACAGGGACCGGGCCAATGCACGGGCACGGGGATTTCCCTCCTCAGGCAGCTGCAAAGCCCTTCGCAGGTAATACTCATGGAGGGGTTCCCTGGCACTGGTAAAGGATGTAACCCTGTAGGTCACCCGGCTGGTAATGGGCCTCCAGCGATATCCGATATAATCATACAGGATCCTGGCTCGTGGCAGATCGATTTCCGTCGGCAGATCAAGCGCCAGCAGCCAATGTTCATTATGTGGCTCCAGGGTGATGCTGTAGTTCACAGGACGTGATGCTGAAACAAGATCCGGGGCCGTGTTGCGGCGCCCCAGGTTCCGTTCCCATTTTCTGCCGTCAAAGAACCATAAAACGATCCCCCGCCAGTACAGCATATCCTGCTGCGGTATCGGACCATCAAATTCAACCCGAAATGCTATATCTGTACTCTGGGCAAGCTGTGCAATACTGCCGAATGACAACTCATCCGTGAATCCTGTACGGGCCAGATTGAGATGTGTCCTTCCCCATATTCCTCCCTGGATCCGGGGAAAAAACAGGAACAGGACAAGCATCAGGGGAACGGCCTGGACCAGTATTGCCAGAGCAACCTTAAGCGAGACTCTCTTTCCACTGCCGGGAAAACTTATGTAAATGAGTACTGCGGTTGTACAGATGATCGCTGCCAGCTTATAGGATGTTGACCAGAGCGTATCACTGAAAAACATGCCCCCGACAATGAGGAAGTAACACATGATCACCGTCACCACTCGGTCCCTTTCCTTACGTATCTCCAGAATTTTCAAACCTGCCATAAGGGCCAGGACCGCAACGAACGCTTCGATGGTAAGGCCCTCGTGGGTCAGCATGGATGCCATGAAAAAGAGACCGGACAGGAGAACAAGGACCGCTTTGGCCGGCCGGCGCCACGAAAACCGGGCTGCCATTGCCGTATATGTCCAGAGGAAAAGGCAGGCAATGATCACCCAGGGGGACAGATACTGTACATGCGGCAAAGTACAGAGGGCAACGATGCCAAGAAGTGGAAGAGTATACCGGTCCGGCAGCATATCACTTCTTCCTGCCGAAAAGGGCAAGTTCCATCAAACATCGCCGTTTATGACTCCCCCCGAAACCCGGGGGAATTACCTTGCTGCCTAAACGTAACCCGTATGTAAGACGAAGGTTGTCAGCCTTGACAATCATGAAACAGATCCGGGAGAGCTTCAGTTCCATATCTTGTCCGGCAAGCACATCGGGATCAAAATAGATGGTTTTGCCCTGCTGCCCCTCAAACTTCTTGGTATACAGTCCCTGCCCCCGTGAGTAGGCCTTCCAGGAAATATGCTGAAGAGGATCACCACGCTGGTACTCTGCCAGGCTGCTGAAATCCTCAACCCCGGATCCGCCGCTTTCCCCCTCGCTCTCGTCATCCGCACTGTCGCTGGCCGTCACCAGGGGGCCCGGGGCAGGTTCGGGATAGACCAGGCAGGACCCTTGTATTGCCAGAGAGGACCAGACACGGAAGAATCGCAGCGGATACGAGGTTTCCATCTTCAAAAGCGGAATTTTCAGAATACCCCGTCGGTCTGTATCAAGAGGGACCGTAAAACTCTGTCTGCTTCCTTCCTGCAGTGTGACTGTTGTCGTTTCACCGCCGGGAAGGGAGAAAGATATACCCGGTCGGGTCTGATTTTCAGTCAGAACAGTAATTGCAAATGATGCCTTCTGGCCGGCAAAGACAGGTTCGGCCTTGACTGCACTCACCCTGAAGCCGGAAAGATTCCGGACGGTATGAAAAACCGAGACAAAGGCCATGCTCCCGAGAAGAAACGTAAGGAGGTAGCCAAGATTGCTGTTGTGATTGATTGATCCGACCAGGAGGGCCAGAAGCATGGTAAAAAAAACGAGTCCGTATCCCGTAGGCGCAAGGTACGCCGGACGCCCCCGCAGCCTGAGTGGTATTCCCAAAGCAATTTTTTTCTTCCGGGCTGAAAGCCGGGGAATAAAGGTACTGGAAAGGGAACTGCTCATGAGGGAACAGGAACGGAAAGGAGCATGGACATGAGTTCCTCCCTCCCGATTTCACCATGGCCATCAGCTTTATGAAGCCTGTGGCCGGCCACATAGGGGAGGATTTTCTGCACATCTTCCGGCAGGGTAAAATCCCGGCCATTGATGAAGGCCCATGCACGGGCAGCATTCAGCATATACAACCCTGCGCGCGGTGAAAGTCCCATGTAAAACTCAGGAGAAGAACGGGTGTAGTCAAGAATATCCTGTATATAGCGCACCAGGGAGTCGGATGCATGTATGCATGTAACAATCTGCTGATACTTGACCACATCCTCCGGTGAGAGCATTGGTGTTATGTTTGCCAGGTCCCTTCTGGTACCGCCTTCCACCAGCAGTTCATGCTCTGATGACCGGTCCGGATATCCCACCTCGATACGCATGAGAAACCGATCAAGCTGCGACTCGGGAAGTGGAAATGTTCCAGCCTGCTCCAATGGATTCTGGGTGGCGATAACGAAAAACGGCTTGGCAAGGGCACGGGTCTGCCCCTCAATAGTCACCTGGCGTTCTTCCATTGCTTCCAGCAATGCGCTCTGCGTTTTCGGGGTTGCCCTGTTTATTTCGTCAGAAAGAAAAACCTGGGTAAAAATCGGACCGGGGTGAAAGTTGAACGTACCTGTATTCCGATCAAAAACCGACACACCTAGTATATCACCGGGGAGCATGTCGCTTGTGCACTGGATCCGGCGAAATTCCAGGCCAAGTATAGCTGCCAGAACCTTTGCCAGGGTCGTCTTGCCTATGCCCGGCATGTCTTCAATCAGAAGATGGCCATCGGCGAACAGGCAACAGAGGGCGAGAAGGACCTGCTCCCGCTTACCCAGAATATACTGGCCAACCTGGTCCGCAACATTTGTGACCAGCCTGTACGCCTCAACCTCTTCCTTTCGCAAGGCACCCGAACTGTTTCGCTTGCATCCACTCACAAATACACTCCTGAATATGTCATTTCGAATACCCTAAAGGGCACTCATTTCAGTCCCCCCTTGAGGGGGATAAACTCGTGAGAAATCCTAATTCCGAATTCCTAAATCCTAAACAGATAAGCGAAGACTTCGAACTCGAATGACAGAAACCTATCAATGACCCAAACAGTTTCTGCACGCTCCATTCATTTTGAAATTTGAACATTATAATTTTGAAATTATTTCGAATTTCGACATTCGTATTTCGAATTTTATAAATCTCTAGCTCCTCACTGTCATTCGGAGTCTCCTTTTAGTCGCTTACCTCGAACGAACGTGAGAAATCTTAACATTCACAAATCCAAAATCCTCAATCTAAAATCAAAAGGCCTTCTACCTAAATTAAGTATACCAGCCAATAAAGGAAGGACAAAAGCTAAATCGGTAAGAATCGACTGTAAAGCGTGTATGGCAGTAAAAAAACTTTTTGTATTTGAATAAAGGGGGAGAATGATTAAACAATGAAGTATGGATGTCCCCAGAATTGGGTATAGAAAGTTCTCACCAAGGAAGCATTGAAGATATGAGCGCTGATGGTCTGTTGTTGATAATTTATGTGCTGCTGGCATTGGTCTTTTCATTTCTCTGTTCGGTGGCGGAATCGGTGCTCTTAAGCATTACGCCTTCATATATCGAAGGGCAGAAAGAAAGGCGACCTAAGCATGCGGCGCTTTTGAAACAACTGAGACAAGACAATGTGGACCGATCACTTGCGGCCATTTTGACACTCAACACTATTGCGCATACGGTTGGCGCGATCGGTGCCGGGGCCAAAGCGACAGTCGTATTTGGAAGCGCATGGTTTGGCCTGTTTTCGGCTGTCATGACACTTTTGATCCTTTTTCTGTCCGAAATCGTACCTAAAACTTTAGGTGCCGTCTACTGGTCAAAGCTTGTAGGTCCAATTGCGTATTTTATAAACACTCTGGTTGTAGTCCTTTATCCAATCGTGTGGATTTCGGAGAGACTGACAAAGTATATTTCACACGGAAAGGACATTCACATTTTCAGTAGAGACGAATTCATCGCCATGGCCCAGGTCGGCGTAGAGACGGGGCATATTCGCCACAAGGAATCAAGGATCATCCGAAACATGTTCCGGTTCGATTCACTCAAAGTGGACGATATCATGACACCACGTGGTGTAATCACCGCATTACCGGAGGACATGAAGATTATCGATTCGTTGAAACAGGTTACCCAGGCCCCTTTTTCACGTCTGCCGCTCTACACGACGCATATTGACGACATAACTGGTTTTATTCTTAAAGAGGATGTCCTGGTTAAAGCCGCCCAGAAGCAAGGCGATGAAAAACTCAAAGCATTTAAGCGTGAAATACTTGTTGTTCCGAAATCGATATCGTTGACGAAATTGTTGGAGCGGTTTCTTAAGGATCGCCAGCACATTGCTATAGTCGTCGATGAGTATGGGGGAACTGATGGGCTGGTGACACTGGAGGATTTGATTGAGACGCTTATGGGCATGGAAATTATAGATGAAACAGACGATGTTGAAGACATGCGCTCTCTGGCGCGGAAGCAATGGAAAGAACGTGCCAGGGCAATGGGGCTTGATGCTGATATCTTTGACCAGAGAAAGGCCAAACAGGCTCATTCAGACGACGCAAAGAGCCGCGTGGCTGATTAGCAGCGTTATAAATAAATGTGAATAATTCACAGAACAAATAGAAAACAAAGAGTGAATGAATATGGTCAGGAGTTAAATGAAAAATGGATATCGAGTCATATACAGATAAAATTCAATCGTTCGTCAATGAAGGAAACTACCACGCTGCATTTAATATAGCGATTTCAGCGCTCAATGAATGCCGTCGAAATAACGACCAACCCTGTATAGATAAATTCCTGGGGATTATCGAAGGCATTACTCAAAAGATGATTCATGAATTTGGCAGTGAAGGATATTTTGATAATAAGGAAGAACCTGAATTATGATTGGTTATCTGTGGTGTAAGGGAAAAAGTAGCTGAACTACAAGCAGGAACCACTTAATCTATATGTCCCCAGATATTACTTTATTCATCACTAATGAGTATATAAAAACATGGCCTGAAACTCCCCCTATTTAATTAATTTTGTTCGATCCTGACATACCTCAACCGTAAGCTTCGACCATAAATAAACAGAAGGCTCTTTCAGCATCTCGGATAATAAATAAGGTGTCCCCGGTATTCGCTGTGCCTGTGGGTCATTGAGGTCAAATCTTCAATCATGACAAAAAGTTCAAGCGTCAAGGATAAAGATTTGACTCTATATGACTGCATCAGATACAATTTTATACATAGAGATACAATCGAATAGTTATCTGAAAGAGGTTCACATGAAGGCTCTACGACAAGCTTGGTTCAGCTTTGTGGTTGGTATTTGCACTCTACTGCCGGGTTTCGCGTTAGCACAAGTGCCCGCATACAGTGTTGATTACATGGGTCCGGGGTACGGCACCATGAATAACGCAGGGGTCGTTATCGGCAACGAAAGCGCAGTGTATCCGGGCACACCCTGGGTTAATGACGGCTCAGGGCTTCAGTACCTGCCGCTCCCTGTGATTGCGGTTGCGGGAAGTGCTGCAGACATCAACGATGCAGGTGTCATTGTTGGAGCTATAGATACCGATGATGACTTCATAAATGATATACCGGTGAAATGGACTCCAGACGGGCATGGGGGATATGTCGTTGACCTGCTGCCACTTGCAGGATCCGCCCTTCGGGGCCATGCAGTCGCTATCAATAACAATGGTGTGATCCTCGCGACGGGACTTGCTATCGGTTCTCTGCCTACGTACACGGCATACGTCATCGATGGTGAGACCATTACACATGTAGGCCTGTCGAATCCGATGGATATCAATGACAACGGGATTATCCTGACGAACAATCAGCTCTATGATTACTATACTGCAACATCTTTAGGATTTGATCCGTTGCCGGCTGATATGCCCCAGGGCTATCTCTACCCCGCATCGATCAATAATTTTGACGAAGTCATCGTCAATATTTTGACCACCATTATCGGTCACACGAGATATCATGCGATTGGAATCTACACCGTCGGTGTTGGATGGGATCTCTTCATGGATGTACAAACGGTATATTCAGCAGGAAGCATTAATGATAATGGAGATGTAACCCTCCATCACGTAAATTCGGGGTGTGGCCTCGTCTACCTCAGCGATCTGGGATTCTATTGTCCGGCATCGTTGCTTGATGAAGGTTCGCTTGACTGGGCTGTCAGCGGCGCGTCAGTTATTGCAACTGACGGAACGATACTCGCGCGCGGTGGCAACAGTGGTACTTCACAGTATGGCCTTGTTCGACTGTCGGCAGCGGGTGATCTGTCGGCGCCGACAGCGCCGGTCAACCTGGCGGCCGTTCCCCACGAAGCGACATGGCAGCAGCCGTGGAATGCGATCGGGTTAAGTTGGGAGAATACGAGCGAACTGACGCTGGACTACACAATCGAGCGCCGCGTGAGTGGGGCGCCCGATTGGGTCGTAATCAACTCCGGATGGCGAGTGGCCACAATGTGGGACATGGATGTTGGTCTTGGTGTGACCTACAATTATCGTGTGCGTGCTCGCGGTCTCGTTGGTTTATCCGAACCTTCCGTCATCGCCACGGCCACGGCGCCCGCCACCCCGGCTGATAACGAGAATCCCGTGGTCAACATCGTCACGCCCGCTGATGGATCTTCCGTTTCGGGCAACGTGGATATCAACGTGGAGGCGAGTGACAACATCGGTGTGACGCATCTGGATATCCTCGTCACCTCCGGATACAACACCGAGGTACTCTGCTCGATATTCAACAGTAGCACGCTGACTTGTTCGTGGAATACGCAAAGCCTTGCTCCGGGGCAGTATACGATCCAGGCGCGCGCTAGTGATGCTATGAACAACGGCGCACTGGATAGTATTACGGTAACTGTCGGCAATGCCAATCCCGAACTGCGGTCGAGCGACATCCAACTCAGCGCACGGCTCAGGAAGGGCGTGGTGTCCGTCAGCGGAAAAGTCGTTGTCATAGACGAAACGGGCGCCGCAGTTCGAAGTGCCATGGTCGAAGGCCGGTGGACACGTCCGGATGGAAGCACTATCGTGCGGTATGCTTACTCCAACAAGCGGGGACAGGCGAGATTCTCAACATCAGGGGATCGCGGCACCTACACTCTGACGGTCGCAAATATCACCAAAACCGGCTATACGTTCGACTCCGCAAATAGCGTGTTGAGTGAGAGCGTAACGAAGTAAGGCCCTGCGACACCGCTGGTCTCTACAGGGGTCGGTCTATACAGGTATACAGGGGTCAAATCTTTATCTTTGACATCTGAATATACTGTCAAGAATAAAGATTTGACCCCTATTACACTATTATTCTCCAAGATAGCGATCTTAACACAAACGCCAGCTTCCTTGTCTGGTCGGAAGTCCCATCATGGAGATCACCAATAATGCTCGGTGAAAATGCGAAAAGCCAGGATCACCTCGAAAAACTACTAGAGACATTGGCCACAGAAAATGGAATTGACATCTTTAAGCCATTTCCTTTCATGATCGAAGGAAAAGTCAAGTCAGTTGACTATCATATATTAGCACCGATGAGGACGAATACGGATGCATCAGATCATAGAGGCAATGCAAAGACAATAACATTGAAAGATGTGCCTGCAAGAATTATTGGTTTTTTCTCAAAGAATCATGGAGGCATTTTTACGCATATGGGAAGTATGACGCATCTTCATATAATTGTTAACAATGGGCAATCTGGCCATGTTGATGTAATAGCTCTCGATTCAAAAGCTATGGTTTCGTTTCCGCAATAAGTAATACTAGAAAAAAACGTGGCCTGAATCTCCCCCTGTTTAACGGACACTTTTAATCAGAAACATTTGTTTCTTCAAGGAGTGTCTTATGACCAGAAAACGAAAGCCCTACAAAACGTATCCAAAAGAGTTTAAGCTGGAAGCCATCCGTCTGATGGAGAAATCAGATCGCCCGGCGAGTGAAATTGCCATGGAACTTGGCATCAGACGCAATCAACTTTACAAATGGAAAGAACAGATGGCTAAAAAAGGAGATGTTCCCTCGTCTCAACGAGGAAGACCCAGAAAGGGAGACCAATCAGAATTGGCGACCTTGAAACAGGAAGTTAAGCTCCTCAAAGAGGAGAATGAAATTCTAAAAAAGGCCGCCGTATTCTTTGCCAAGGAACTGGGCTGAAATACCAATTTATTCAAACCCACTGCAGAGAATACAAAATAGTTAGGCTATGTGATGTCCTGGGAGTTTCAACAAGTGGTTTTTATGATTGGCTGAACCGGCCAGAGAGTAAACGGGGTATTGAAAATCGGGTTCTAACTGAAAGGATCAAATATTTTCACAAGGCATCACGAGGTATTTATGGTTCTCCCAAGATCCATGCAGACCTTGTTGATGGCGGGGAGAAATATGGCATAAAGCGAATAGCACGCTTAATGCGAGTTGCGAATATCAAATCAAAAATTGCGCGCAGGTTTACTGTTACCACGAACTCCAAGAATACAATGAATCCTGCACCGGATTTGCTTCAAAGGCAATTTAAGGTTGAAAGTCCGGATCAGGCCTGGGTGGCAGATACTACATTTATAGGCACTCGCAAAGGATGGTTATATCTGGCCGTAGTTTTAGACTTGTTCTCACGACAGGTGATTGGCTGGGCCATGAACAATAGCAACAATACAGAGTTAGTGCAAAGTGCGCTGGCAATGGCCGTTGGGCGAAGGACAAAAAAGAAAGACGTTATTGTCCACTCAGATCAAGGGAGCACTTATGCGTCGGGGAGTTATCAGAAACAACTGGACGATAACCAGCTTTGTTGCAGCATGAGTCGCAAGGGTGAATGTTTGGATAATGCAGTAGTCGAGAGTTTCTTCGGCACGCTGAAAAACGAATTAATATATCACGAGGATTATCAAACAAGAGAACAGGCCAAGCAGAGCATCTTTGAGTATATTGAGGTTTTTTACAACCGACAACGACGGCATGAATTTTTGAATTACATGACACCTGTTGAGTACGAAGAGAAGTTTGGCTGTAATTAAATCGTCCGTTTTATTGGGGGAACCTCAGAGTAAAGTAAAATATAAAGCTTAATAATATTA
>CAMYLK010000043.1 GCA_947259225.1 uncultured Desulfobulbaceae bacterium
CTCTATCAATTCTTTCCGGCTGAAAATTTCCTGATCAGTACCAGGATTCCAGCCAAGCAGAACCAGGAAATTACATAATGCCCATGGAATAAAACCATGGTCCCTGTAAAACTGGACCGCGACTATTTCACCATGGCTGCGCTTTGAAATTTTCCGTTTTTGCAGATCAAGGGTCAAAGGCATGTGAGCAAAGACCGGTACCGGTGCATTCAGAGCTTCGTAGAGGAGAACCTGACGGGTAGTGTTGGTCATATGGTCCTGTCCCCTGATAATATGGGTTATGCGGTCACGGATGTCATCCACAACGTTACTCAGCAGGTATAGAGGCTTGCCGTTCGAGCGGACTATGACAAAATCCTCAATGTCACTGATATTCCGCTCAATGGTACCTAAGACCCTATCGTCGTAGGCTACGACTCCTTCTTTTTGCGGTATTTTAAAACGGACAACATGGGGAATGCCAAGTTTTTCTTTTTCCTCAATTTCGTGTGCGGTGAGATTACGGCAGGTGCCGTCATATCTGACGTCTTGCTTTGCCGCCATGGCAGCTTCTCTTTTAGAATCCAGTTCTTCCTTGGTACAGAAACACTTATAGGCATTATCTGATTGAAGAAGTTTTTTTGCAGCCTGTATATGGTCGGAAGAAAATTCCGTCTGAAAATATGGGCCCTCATCCCAATCAAGGCCCAGCCATTCAAGGCCGTCAAGTATGCCCTGGATTGACTCCTTGGTAGAGCGCTCAGCATCAGTATCTTCGATCCGTAATATGATTTTTCCACCTGTTTTTCTGGCAAACAGCCAGTTTAACAGGGCAGTCCGGGCGCCACCGATATGGAGGTAGCCTGTAGGGCTCGGAGGAAAACGGACACGTACTTCAGTCATGGATAACTCCTTTCTTATTATTCACTCACTCCCCAGAGGTGGTGTATTTAATATTTGCTTGTCTGCACAGGGTAAAGCCGATGCATTTATATCGTTTCGGAACCGTTTCTTCAAGAGGTACGTTAGTTTTACTGATGGAGAAGGTTATATGTTGAAGCCGCCGGCTCAATTACTTTCCTGTTGTCGTGAAATCGGTTTGGCGTTATAGTTCCTCTTTCTTGTCTAAAAATCAATGAGTATATCTGTAATTTTTATAGTTCCAAGAGGAGAAGAATGAAGGTACTGATCAGCGATAATCTTGCACCTGTCGGTGAAAAAATACTTAGGGATGAAGGTCTTGAAGTGGATGTGAAGACAGGTCTTCCCCCTGAAGAGCTTAAAGCCATTATACCGGAATATGACGGGCTTGTAATTCGCAGTGCAACGAAAGTTCGTGAAGATATAATTGAAGCGGCAACAAAACTGAAGGTCGTTGGCCGGGCCGGTATCGGCCTTGATAATGTAGATATTCCTGCAGCCAGCCAGAAGGGTATCGTGGTCATGAATGCACCTGACGGCAACGCTACTACAGCGGCTGAACACACTATTTCAATGATAATGTCACTGTCCAGAAATATTCCCCAGGCCACCGCGTCCATGAAAGCCGGGAAATGGGAAAAGAAGAGTTTCATGGGCCGTGAGGTAACCGGGAAAACTCTGGGTATTGTTGGCATCGGCCGCATTGGTTCCATCGTGGCCAATCGTGCCCAGGGGTTGAAGATGAAAGTAATCGCCTATGATCCGCACATGCCTCCGGAACTTGTGGAAAAAATTGGTGCGGAGCTTGTCGATCTTGAGGAACTGGCAAAAAGATCTGATTTCATATCTGTTCATACACCCCTGACCAAGGAAACGCATCATCTGCTGTCCACGGAATTTTTTGCCAATATGAATAAAGACGCCATGTTTGTTGACTGTGCCCGTGGCGGTGTGGTTGACGAGGATGCTCTTTACCAGGCTCTTTCGGAGGAGCAGATTGCAGGGGCCGCCCTGGATGTTTTTGAAAAGGAGCCGACTACTCTTGAGACAACGCCATTACTTGGGTTGCCAAATTTTATCTGCACTCCTCACCTTGGTGCGTCAACCAGCGAGGCACAGGAAAATGTGGCCTCTGCTATTGCCAAACAAATGTCGGATTATCTCCTTAAGGGGGTTGTCAGGAATGCCGTTAACGTTCCTTCGGTAAGTGATGATGTGCTGGCTTCGGTCGGCCCCTTCATTACGCTTGGCGAGATGCTCGGTTCCCTGCATATGCAGGTAGCCAAGGGAGGCGTTGAAGAAGTTAACCTTGAATTTACCGGGGACCTGGCCGGTCTGGATATCAATCCTGTTACAGTGGCATTTTTAAAAGGGCTGTTTACACCGATTCTCCAGGATGCAGTCAATTTTGTCAATGCACCCCTAATTGCCAAGGAACGGGGTATTCGTATTGTAGAGTCAAAATCCGAGCAGGCTTCAGATTTTACCAATCTCCTGAAAGTTACAGTCAAAACCACAGAAGGGGAAAACATGCTTGCCGGGACAGTTTTTGGTAAAAAGGAACCACGCCTTGTGCGGCTTAATTCCTTTCGGTTGGAAGGGTTGCCATCCGGTCCCATGCTGCTTGTGTACAACAAGGATATTCCAGGAGTTATCGGCGCACTTGGAACGACCCTTGGGGCCGACAATGTCAATATAGACCTTATGACAGTGGGACGTGAGGAGGAATCAAAGCAAAATGTTATCCTGCTGAACACCGATAAACTTATTTCCAAGGACCTGCTGGCCAAAGTGAGGGATCTGGAACATATTGAGGATGCAATGGTTCTTGAACTGCCGCTGTATACCGGTTAAAAAGAACGGTGCTTCTGATCGTAATAAACTAAAGAAACATGAGAGTGAGCATCAGTCATGAGTGAACAAAACCAAAACTGCAAGCCCTGTCCTGATGGCCGTGTTCGTGATAATGCCGGAAAATGTGTCATGCCTGAGGTCACATTTGCCAGTTTCATTCTATCATTGAATACCACAGCCCTGTTTCACATGGGTGAATTACCCCATCCGGAAACCGGTGAGAAAATTATAGATCTTGAACTGGTGAAACATACAATTGACACCATAAGGATGCTGCGTGATAAAACGAAGGGAAATCTTGACAAAGATGAGGAGGAAATGGTAGCGAACATCCTGTACGACCTGAAGATTCGCTATGTTAAAGCTGCGGGCAATCCTCCTCAGGCAACCTGAAATAAAGAGATGAATGAGCGGGGAAAGTTTAACGGTAACTGCACCGGCAAAGATAAATCTTTACCTTAAAGTAACCGGCCGCAGAGCAGACGGGTATCATTATCTGGCGACCCTGATGCAGAAGATAGGATTGGCTGATCAGCTCGTTCTCCAAAAAAGACAAACAGGAATCAGACTGGTCTGTCCAGACAGCGACCTCCCTGTCGGCCAGGAAAATATAGCATACCGGGCCGCCCAACTTTTTTTTGATACACTGGCAGCACGTCTGAAAAAAAACACAGGCCTTGAAATTACCCTTTATAAAACTATTCCTGTTGCCGCAGGCCTTGGTGGAGGCTCAAGTAATGCGGCTGCAATCCTCTGCGGGTTGGATCGGTTGTACGACACGAAATGTTCGGTCGATGAATTGACCAGTATGGGGGTAAGCCTGGGAGCTGATGTACCTCTCTTTATTGTAAATTGGCCAGTGGCCTGGGCAACAGGGATAGGCGACAGGCTCCGGCCGGCAATTCCATTGAGAGATTATAGGATTCTTCTTGTTAACCCGGGGTATCCGGTTTCAACAAAATGGATATACAGTAAATTTGCATTGACAGCCGGGGAAAATATTTATAACCTAAAAAATTCGCAAAAAGAAAGTCTTGCGCAAGGCAAAGGGGTGGATTTTACTGTACGGTCAATAGTACCGGAAGAGCTTGAAAATGACCTGGAAACTGTAACTGTTGAACATAACCCCGATATCGTGACCCTCAAAAACAGGTTGCTGATAGGGGGAGCCTCTGCCTCACTTATGTCTGGCAGCGGCCCAACAGTTTTCGGGCTTTTCGCTCAGGACAAGAATGATATGGCTGCTGCCTGTTATGAGGAACTGAAGAGTGAGTACAGCAATACTTTTCTCGTAGATCCTTTGACGTAAAAAGTGCAGGAAATAATATTGCGTGGTGAATGGGGCGTCGTCAAGCGGTAAGACACAAGATTTTGATTCTTGCATTCGCAGGTTCGAATCCTGCCGCCCCAGCCAATCATTGAAAAATTTGTTGCACGCCCGACAGGATAAACTGTTTCCAGGTGATATCAAAAAGTCGCTACGCTGGATTGTTGGTGAATAAATAATGTTTTTCAACATGCATTTAATAATGAGGCGGAAATAATGCCAAAAAACAGCATGAAGATTTTTACCGGTAACGCCAATACGGAAATGGCAGAGGAAATCTGCAATTATCTGAATGTACCTCTTGCTTCAGCTGAGGTTAAACAATTCAGTGACGGGGAAATTTCCGTTGAAATAGGCGATAATGTTCGTGGTGCTGATGTTTTTGTGGTTCAACCTACCAGTCCTCCGGTCAATGACCATTTGATGGAGTTGATCATTATGGTAGATGCCCTACGCCGCGCATCGGCCAGAAGAATAACGGCAGTCATTCCCTATTATGGTTACGCCCGCCAGGACAGGAAGGTCAGGCCCAGAGTACCCATAACATCCAAGGCTGTTGCTGAAATGCTTATGTCCGTAGGGACCAGGCGAGTATTGTGTATGGATCTTCATGCAGGCCAGATACAGGGTTTTTTTAATATTCCGGTTGACCACCTTTATGCAGCTCCGGTTTTGCTGAAACATATCAGAGAAACTTTTCAGGATGTTATAATGGTTTCCCCTGATGCAGGCGGAGTAGAAAGAACCAGGGCATTTGCTAAACGCTTGAATGCAGAGATAGCTATAATTGATAAAAGGCGCGAAAGAGCAAACGAATGCGAAGCGATGCATGTTATCGGTGATGTTACAGGCAAGACAGCGGTTTTGCTTGACGATATGGTAGATACGGCGGGAACACTCTGTGGGGCAGCTGAAAAACTCATTGAAAGGGGAGCAAAGGAAGTACATGCCTGCTGTTCACATCCCGTTCTATCAGGCCCGGCAATCGAACGGCTTGAGAAATCGTGCATTAAAACACTGGTTGTAACCAATTCAATACCATTGCGGGGGGAAGCATTGAAGTCGACTAAAATTAAAGTTCTGTCAGTTTCCGAACTTCTGGGTGAAGCAATACACCGTATTAATTCAGAGGATTCTGTCAGTTATCTGTTTGTATAAAGTATAAAATAAAAAGAGATATTCTCGGGTTTTTCATCAGGTAAGGAGGTTTTTTATGATTCAGGTCAGTATGCCGGCCGCTTTTCGGGAAGTTTTTGGTAAAGGTGAGTCACGGCGTTTAAGAAATAGCGAAGTTACTCCTGCAGTATTGTACAGTGGGGGGGATGATTCTTTGACATTACAGTTTGATGCAGGTCTCTTGTTTAAGAATCTTTTTGATATTCATGGGAGAAACGCTGTTTTTACTCTGGCAATCGAAGGAGATAAAAAAGCTGAGCGCCATGTCCTTGTGAAGGAAGTTCAAAAAAATCCTGTAACAGACAGACTCATCCATGTTGACTTTTTTGAGATTGAACTCGACAAACCCACCAATTTTACTGTGCCTTTGAAATATAAAGGAGCAGCAAAAGGAGTAGAGCTTGGGGGCGAATTACATATTTCAAAAAATGTTGTACACATGCGTGGCTGTCCACTGGATATCCCTGATTTAATAGAAGTTGATATTTCTGAACTTGACAGAGGTGACGGGCGGACCATTGGTGACATAACCGTTCCAGAGAAAGTCGAGATACTCGACAAGCCTGATGCTGTTTGCGTTTCTGTAAATTAGATGTATTGGTATCGCTTTATGGGCTGATTCTCTCGCCCCCTGAATACAAGTTAAAAAAAGCCGGAAAGATTTTTTCCGGCTTTTTTGTTTATTTTAAATAAAACTGATATTCAAAGTTAGTTCAGGATTTAAAAAAAGTATGGCGGACAGCAGGTATTTAATAGTCGGTCTTGGTAACCCTGGTTCGAAGTATGAAAAAACAAGGCATAACGCCGGTTTTCTTGCCCTCGATTACTTTGCCGATCAGGTCGGCGGGAAGTTGGGTGCAGAAAAGATGCGGGGGGTTTTCGGGACTTTCCGGATGCCCGGGAAGCAGATTTTTCTCCTGAAGCCTGAGACATATATGAACCGGTCGGGAGAATGTATTGTACAGTATGTTCGTTATTTCAACATTAATCTTGAAAAAGTTCTAGTGATACACGATGATCTCGATCTTGGTTCCGGACGGCTTAAAGTTGTTGCGGGTGGAGGGGCAGGTGGTCATAAAGGTATACGCTCGACTATTCAACACCTTGGCACGGAAGATTTTGCCCGGCTTAAAATTGGTATTGGTCGTCCGCAGGCAGGGGATACTGGTGGCGGAATTCCGGTTGAGAAGTATGTTCTGTCACGTTTCTCCGGAGAGCAATGGCAGTTATTTGAGCAAAACCGAGAACGGATAGCGGAAGGCATACGGCTTTACATTGAACATGGAGTTGATACTGCAATGAACAGAATAAACACACGGAACGGGATGTAGCCATTACCCTGGTGAATTGTCAGTCCATGCTTTGCTAAAAATGAAAAATATGGTATATTCAATATTTGATATAATATATTCTCTTCTAATTTCTGGACTCAAGGATACTTTGCAATAAGTGTTCACAGGAGGAGTAAGTGTTTACAACTGGTGATATGGCCGTTTACCCGGCGCATGGCGTTGGAGTGATTGAGGCCATAGAGACTCAGACCATAGGTGGGATCGATCAGTCATTTTATGTGATGAGAATCCTTGACAACGATATGACAATAATGATTCCCACAGCCAACAGTGATAATGTAGGGCTCCGGGCAATAATTGAAGAAGTTGAGGTTGACAGGGTGCTCAAGATTCTTAAGGAGCGGGATATTAAAATCAGTTCTCAGACTTGGAACCGACGGTATCGGGACTATATGGACAAAATAAAAACCGGATCTGTCTTTGAGGTAGCTGAGGTACTGAGAGACCTCTATCTGCTGAGCGATGACAAAGAGTTGTCCTATGGCGAGCGTAAAATGATGGACACTGCCAAGAATCTTCTTGTCAAGGAAATTTCACTTGCCAGAAAAACAGACGAAGAAAATGTTGAAGAGCAGGTGGAAAAAATTTTTAACTGATTGAACTATCATTATACCAACCCTGACCCCAAAATACTGTCACCAGCATAACCACACCTCTAAAGTAGCATGGTGAAAAGCGAAAAAAGCTTTTCCTTTACTGTTTCATCCGAAGAACAGGGAATGCGATTGGATATGTTCCTGGTTCACTCCCTGTCAGATTTTTCCCGATCAGCTCTCCGCAAACTTATTCGTGATGGTTTTGTCCTGGTTAACGACATGGAATCCAAAACCGGGTACAGGGTCCGTCAGGGAGAAATAGTGAGTATTTGTATCCCGGAGCGAGCTCCTTCTTCTCTCGTCCCGGAAAAGGTTCAATTTACCATTCTGCATGAGGATGACAGTATTTTGGTCCTTGCCAAGCCGCCCGGCATAGTTGTCCATCCCGCAGCCGGTCACAACAGAGGGACATTGGTGCACGGATTACTGCATCATTGCAAAGTGCTGCCCGGTAAAGAAGAGGGAAGGCCAGGTATTGTTCATCGCCTTGACAAAGATACTTCCGGTATAATGATCGTTGCAAAAACTGATAATTCACTGAAAAAATTGACAGAAGATTTTCATGACAGGAAAATCAGGAAAATATACCATGCAATCCTCCTGCGATGCCCCAGGGAAAAAAACGGGAGGATAGTTGCCGAAATCGACAGACATCCAGTGAACCGTAAAAAAATGGCTGTGGTAAATACCAATGGCCGTTATGCTGCAACGAACTGGCATGTTAAAGAACAATATTATAACGGGATGTGCCTTGTTGAGATTGGCCTGGAAACAGGGAGAACCCACCAGATTCGTGTCCATATGGCGTCTATAGGCTGTCCAGTCGCCGGTGATTCTCTTTATGGGGGACGGGTTCCCGGGGTAGTCGGCTTATCTGTGCCTCGCCAGCTGCTCCATTCTTCCACCATCAGTTTTGTTCATCCTGATAATGGACAGAATCTTATGTTTACAGCACCGTTGTGGCCTGATTTTCAAACCATCATCGATTTTTTGCGCACCAAGCAAACAGCTGACAATCAATGAGACTGAGCAACAATAAACTAATCGGGATCACAGGTGGTATAGGTTCCGGAAAAAGTATGGCAAGCTGTTTTTTGGCATCGTTTATGCGGTTGCCTCTTATTGATATTGATAAGCAATGCGCCAGGTTGCTTGAAAAAGGGAATGCTGGTTGGCTGGAAATACGAAACGAATTTGGCAATGCTTTTTTTAATCATGATAATCAGCTGGAAAGAAAAAAATTACGTACCGCTATATTTTCTGATCCGGAATTGCGACTTCAAATTAATAATATACTTCACCCGCTTGCCTTCAATAAAATGGTTGAAGATATAAAACAGTGCCCGGGAAAAGTGGTGCTGGTCGATGTCCCTCTTCTTTTTGAGGCAGGTTGGGAAGATTATTTTGATCATAGGGTTGTGGTGTATGCTGATGACGTACAATGTTGTCAACGGATTGTGAGAAGGGACGGAATTGATCCGGATGAGGCCAGAAGGACGATTCTTTCGCAAATCCCGTTAGTCGACAAGGTTTTACGCGCCGATCATGTAATAAACAACTCGGGCTGTCGGATCTCCTCATTAATGGAAATTATTCATCTTGCCCGGCTGATTACGCCCGGAGCACCTTGTTCATAGTTTTAAGTAGAAAGTACTTGACAGGAAGGGTTGAAAACAATAATGATTGTATATCAAAAGCATTTTCAACGTTTACGAGCCCGCCTGTCGGATTCACGTTCTCAATAAATTCATAACTTAATATAACTAAAAAACTGTTAATCATTAATTTTTCTGTTCATAGCCCTTGACTATAGAGGAATTATTGTCTGTTTTTAAAATTCAGAAATAGCCCTGCCAATATCAGTTAACTTTCTAATAATATTAATGAATTATAGTCGGCGTGTCTGGTTTTTTTCCTTCACGAGATGATGTGATAAAATTTTAGGCATTTTGATGACGGTATCACGAGATGTATGTCTTGGCAGTTCATAACTTATTGTAACTTTCATGAACTGATAAAGGGAAAAGTTAGGCGAACACAACGGTAATGCAGGTGTAAAAGCGTTGAACTGTTAATTTTAGATTATTTTCACAAAATCAAACATTCATAATTTATGCATATGAATAAAAGTGATCAACAGGTGTGCCGGAAGTATCGGCATCGTTATTGTAAAGGAAGCATTTGCTGCCACTCAGGAGGTAATATCAATCAATGAATCCGGTTGAACTCAAAAACAGGAAAATTAATGAGCTCGTTGAACTAGCCGCAAAACTGGAAATCGAAGGGTACAGTTCAATGCGTAAGCAGGAACTGATTTTTGCCATTCTTAAGGCCCAGGGAGACGCCGACGGAAAACTTTACGGCAGCGGTGTCCTGGAAGTGTTGCAGGATGGTTTTGGGTTTTTGCGGGCTCCGGATTACAATTACCTGCCGGGCCCTGATGACATTTACGTATCACCCTCGCAGATTAGACGTTTGAGTTTAAGGACAGGCGATACCATTGCAGGTGAGGTAAGGGCACCAAAGGATAATGAACGATATTTTGCCATGCTCAAGGTGGATACGGTCAATTTCGAACCGCCCGAAGCAACCAAGAGCAAGACTCTTTTTGTCAACCTGACCCCCCTGCACCCTGACGAACGGATAAATCTTGAGTTACAGCCTGACAATTTTTCCATGCGGGTAATGGATATTGTAGCGCCTCTTGGCAAGGGACAGCGCGGCTTAATTGTTGCACCGCCCAGGACCGGTAAAACGGTTCTCATGCAGAAAATTGCCAACTCCATAGTAGAAAATCATAAGGAAATCACGCTTATTGTTCTGCTTATTGATGAGCGTCCGGAAGAGGTTACGGATATGAAGCGGAATGTCGATGCTGAGGTTGTCAGCTCGACTTTTGACGAACCACCCCAACGCCATATTCAGGTAGCAGAAATGGTTATTGAAAAGGCAAAGCGCCTTGTTGAGCACAAACGTGACGTGGTTATTCTGCTTGACTCTATAACACGTCTTGCCAGGGCTTATAATACGGTCACTCCTGCCTCCGGCAAAATACTCTCAGGTGGTGTTGAGGCCAATGCACTCCACAGGCCGAAAAGATTTTTCGGGTCTGCGAGAAATATTGAGGAAGGCGGCAGCCTGACCATTCTCGCCACTGCCTTGATTGAGACCGGCAGCCGTATGGACGATGTAATTTTTGAAGAGTTCAAAGGAACGGGTAATATGGAACTTGTTCTTGACCGGAAGATGTCCGATCGCCGTATCTATCCTTCTATTGACATCCAGAAATCAGGAACTCGAAAGGAAGACCTGTTGTTGCCTGGGGAAGACATGAACAGGATATGGATATTGCGCAAGCTTTTATCATCAATGAATCCACCGGATGCTATGGATTTTCTTTTAGACAGGATGAGGCAGGCAGAATCAAATGCCGAGTTTTTTGATTCCATGAACAGCTGATTGCGTTTTTTACTTTAAATATATTGCTGATCTTGTAATATTATAAATTTTATTTACTACGGATATTTTATTAATTTAATATTTTTTTGGAGGCTTGTAAAAAGTGAAGTCTGGAATCCATCCTGAATACAACAAAATATCAGCCAAGTGTGCATGTGGCAGTGAGTTTGAACTCGGTTCGGTGAACAAGGAGATCAATGTGGAAATCTGTTCATCATGCCATCCCTTTTTTACAGGCAAGCAGAAGCTTATTGACACTGCCGGCCGTATTGAGAAATTTAACAAGAAATACGCAAAGCATCTGACGAAGAAAGAAAAAGAGTAGTTATTTTATTTTGGTACCACATGATGAAGTGATGCTTCGCCATGTGGTTTTTTTTTGCTCTTTTGCCAGGAAACAAAAATGTTTGAAAACCTTTCAGATATCAGCCAGAAACTAGAATTGCTGGAGCACCAGCTTTCTGACTCTGACCTCATACATGACCAGAAGCGATATCAGCAGGTAGTGCGTGAACATTCTCACGTTTCCAAACTTCAAGGACTGTATGCAAAATATCAGCAGGCATTGAGCGGAATTGAGGAAAACATGGAGCTCCTCAGGGATGAGGCTGACGATTCTGAACTTGTAGAACTCGCAGAGGCAGAAATTGAAGAATTAAAAGAAAAAAAGACTGAACTTGAGGAATCCATTCGGATCATGCTGCTTCCGAAGGATCCCAATGATGAAAAAAACATTTTTCTCGAAATACGAGCCGGAACCGGTGGTGACGAGGCAGCTTTGTTTGCGTCAGACCTTTTTCGTATGTATAACCGATATGCCGAGACCCAAGGCTGGAAGGTCGAGGTCATGAGCAGCAACCCGATAGGCATAGGTGGTTTTAAGGAAATTATTGCACTTATCAGCGGTGATCAGGTCTATTCCAGATTGAAGTATGAATCCGGAGTCCATCGGGTGCAGCGGGTTCCGGAAACAGAAACACAGGGACGGATTCATACCTCAGCTGTCACGGTGGCAATTATTCCTGAAGCAGAGGAGGTAGACCTTCATATAGAGCCTAATGAACTGAAGTTTGATGTATATCGTTCTTCCGGTCCTGGTGGACAGAGTGTAAATACGACGGATTCGGCTGTCCGGGTTACCCATCTGCCAACCGGCCTGGTCGTGACCTGTCAGGATGAAAAATCGCAGCATAAAAATAAGGCTAAAGCCCTGCAGGTGTTGCGAGCCAGACTTTTGGACAAGGTCGAGCAGGAACAGCACGACAAAATATCCGAGGACCGTAAGAGCCAGGTCGGTACCGGTGACCGGAGTGAAAGGATCCGTACCTATAACTTCCCCCAGGGAAGAGTAACCGATCACCGAATTAATCTTACTTTATACAAACTCGAACAGGTTCTCACCGGATTACTTGATGACATCATCAACCCTCTAATTGAGTTTTACCAGACCGAGGCGCTTAGAGCGCTGTAGTCTGTTCGACAATGTCCAACAGGCTAAGTTTTATTTCACTATGATTTTGAATTGCAACTAACCCGATTTTATCAGCAAATCATTCACAAGCTTTCACTTGCCGGAATTGAAGATGCTCAGGCTGATGCTTCCCAGTTGCTTTGTTTTTGCCTGGGGTTGACCAGAAGCGACCTTGTCCTGCAGAGTGAAAAAGAGTTAAGTGCAGATCAACTTGAAAGGTGTAATGCTCTGTTGACCAGGAGACTTGCAAGAGAGCCCCTTCATTATATCACCGGATCAAGGGAATTCTGGTCACTTGATTTTACCGTATCACCTGCAGTTCTTATTCCGCGTCCTGAAACCGAATTCCTTCTTGAAATGGTCTTGTCAACTCTTTCATCTTCAGGGTTTCGGGGTGGAGCAGTTCTTGATATGTGTACCGGCAGCGGAGTGATTCCCATAGTGCTGGCCAAAGAGCTCAGCGCAAAAAAAGTGCTGGCGGTTGATCGCTCCCAAGAAGCGCTGCATGTGGCTGCGGAAAATCTGAAAAGACACGGGAAAACAAACGAGATCAGTCTGCTTTGTTCCGATCTCTTTTCGGCAATTAATCCACATGCCAGATTTGAACTCATTGTCGCCAATCCCCCATATATATCAGACTCTGAGTTGGGAAGCCTGCAGCCGGAAGTCCGGGATTGGGAACCGGAGTCTGCATTATCTGCCGGGAAAAAGGGGCTTGATGTTATAGAATTGCTGGTGAAACAAACACCTCAGTATCTGTTGCCCGGAAGCTGGCTGTTTGTTGAAATAGGTTCTGACCAGAAGGAACTTGTACAATCTTTGTTTGCAGATCATGGTAGCGGTGCCTATGATAGTGTTGAGGTCATACATGACTGGGCCGAACGGCCTCGAGTACTGAAGGCCAAGAAAAAAGGATAGTTATTCATGGACAAACTGATAATTGAAGGTGGTCGTGAACTGCATGGGAAAGTTACTGTAAGCGGTGCGAAAAATGCTGCATTACCTCTTTTGGCTGCCACACTCATAGCACCGGGGGATCATATTCTTCACAATGTTCCAGACCTCAGGGATACGAGGACCATGCTTAAGGTTATGGAAACCCTTGGTGCTGTATGGGAAAGAAATGGAACAACGATCTGGGTAAATACGACCAATCTCACCGGCGCTGAAGCACCCTATGAACTAGTGAAAACAATGCGGGCGTCAGTCCTGGTCCTTGGCCCCCTCCTGGCCAGGGAGGGTTATGCCCGGGTATCCCTTCCAGGGGGATGTGCCATAGGTGCTCGTCCCATCAATTTTCATCTGCGCGGATTTGAACAGCTTGGTGTTGAAACCACCCTGACCAGTGGATATGTAGAGGCCTCGGTTAAAGAAAATTTGCGGGGCAGCGTGGTTTATTTTGACACACCTTCGGTAACGGGTACGGAAAATATTCTCATGGCCTCAGTGACCGCCAAGGGAACAACCATAATCAAGAATGCTGCCAGAGAACCGGAGGTTGGTAACCTCATAGATATGCTGAACCTTATGGGTGCTGAAATCATGGGGAGGGACAGTGATTTTCTGACTGTTAACGGGGTTGATAATTTAAAACCTGTCGAAACTACAATAATGCCCGATCGGATTGAGACTGGTACCTACATAATTGCTGTTGCCGCAACTGGAGGAGATGTGGAAATCGAAGGATGCAATCCCTCCCACCTGCCGTCACTTGTTGAAAAAATGCGCAATGCTGGAGTTCATATCGAAGCAGGTGAATCTTCCTTCACGGTCAAAGGTAATGGCTTGCGCAGTGTTGATATCCGTACCATGCCCTATCCGGGATTTCCAACAGATCTGCAAGCCCAGTTTATGGCACTCATGTGCTTCGCAGAAGGGGTGAGTGTCATCCATGAAACGATTTTCGAGAATAGATTCATGCATGTTGCTGAGTTGCAGCGCATGGGAGCAGATATTAAAGTTGATGGGGCAACAGCTATAATTAAAGGGAAAAAAAGGGAGGAAATATGCGGGGCCCAGGTCATGGCAACGGACCTTCGAGCTTCAGCTTCGCTGGTAATAGCCGCTCTCGCAGCGCAGGGTAAAACCGAAATTTCACGAATATATCACCTGGAGCGCGGTTATGAAAATATGGTCGAAAAATTGCAAAAACTCGGTGCCGTCATAAATAAGGTCAGGGAGTAAGGTCTACAAGAGGTAAGTGTATTTTAGCGGTACATCCTTTATTTTTTAGGCTGATCAATTCTATGGTACCTTCGTGGCTTTCTATAATTTGTTTGACAATAGCCAGACCCAAACCTGCCGTATCCTCCCTGGTCGTGAAAAAAGGATCAAATATTTTGTCCTGGATTTCCTTGTCAATCCCCTTTCCCTGATCAATCACCTCGATGATGATACTCTCATCATGATTCTTTTTAAATTCTCCCGCAGACAGAATTATCGATTCATTAGAATTTTTTGAGGCATAGCAGCTGTTTCTCAGGAGATGGGAAAGGGCTATGTGTAAAAGATTTCTATCGCCACTAATATCAAGATCATCAGGAATGGTAATATCGATTGAGCAATCTGAAGAAACTCTCCTGTCGTTGATAAGCACCTTAAAAGTTTCATGAACCATACGTTTGAGGTTAAAGCACTGAGGGACAGGTTTTAACGGCCGTGCATAATGCAGAAAATCAGTGATGGTATCAGCCATTCTCTCTGATTCGCGCAGGATGATATTTATAAGATCGAATTGAGTTTCTGTTTTTACGCCTGTATCATCACAATCCGTTACCAGTATCTGAGCTGATCCGAAAATTGCGGCAAGGGGATTTCTGAAATCATGAGCAATTGAAGCACTTAGCTCACCGATTGCAGCCATTTTTTCCGCATTCCTAACCTGCTGTTCCATCTGTTCAATGTTGCCGACATCCTGCATGGTGATCACCATGCTGCTTGCAACAGATAAATCCTCGTCATGAAGGTTTGATTGCACAGGAAGTGCTGAACAGGTATAGCCGATACGTATTTTTTTTCCATCTTTTCTCATAAAATCAGAGACATGTCTGTTATGAGTGGTAGTGGAAAACTGAGGGAAGAATTTACTGAAACGATGCCCTGTGACCTCTTCCGGTGAATATCCTATAATGACTGACGCAGAAGGATTTAAGGAGGTTATTTTACCAATGGAATCAAGTGTGATGATACCGGTGATGATATTGTCAAAAATCTGTTTGTACAGGAGCAGGAGTCGATCCAGCTTTTTCTCTGTAAGCGAAAGGGCTTCCTGCGCGGTTCTTAATCTTCTGGAAATTATACCGCTCAGTATGGCTATCAGGAAAAAGGTTAACCCGTATATCGCGAAAATATTAGTGCTGACTTGATAATTGTTGACAGCAATATACATGGAGTCAAAAAAATAGGATGGGATGACTTTCATGTATTCAAGGGTCAAGACTGCTCCGAAAAGCAGTGTTGCGGCTGCAGCAGGGATCAGTCCGCCAATCCGTTGCAGAATAAGTCCACCTGCAAGTATCGGCAGGATAAAAACCGGGGTAAATATAGATTGACTGCACCCTGTCCCGTAAACCAAGATGGCAATGAAGATTGTGTCCGAAAGTATCTGTATTTTACCGAACCTCTGTAAATTGAGGTTTTTTTTCTGAAGGATAAGGGCTGACAGGATGGAATAAATATAAACAGATATAATAAATGAAAGAATATAATATGGGGGCGGCAGGATAACCTGGCGGTCACGGGTTTGAAGGAGAATGGTAATTCCGAGAAGGAGGGTGAACAATATTACCCTGGCAAAGAGAAACCAGAGAAGATGGGCCCGGAGCTGTTCTTCAGAGTCGGTTATCGGTGTAATATTTTTAAATATATTCAGAGGGAACATGAATAGAGGAAGTTCAGCTGAAGTGAAAGACCATTAGAGGCTAGTCAATATTATATTTCTTTGTTTTGTAGCGAAGTGACCTGAAACTGATCTTGAGTAACTCTGCGGCACGCATTTTTGAGTTCCCAGCTTTTTGCAGGGCGTAACAAATAATTCTTTTCTCGAGGCTGGTCAGCACTTCTTCCATGCCACGCTGAAAAAGTTCATTTTCATCTTCTGCTGCAACAAAGAGTGAGTCACTGGTTGGATGCTCAAGATTCTGGCGGTGGGAAGAGAGTTCCAAACTTTCCGGAAGAATAATATTTGACGATTCAAGAGCAACTCCCCGCTCGATGATGTTCTCAAGTTCCCTTACATTGCCCGGGAAATCATAATCCATCAGGACCTGGAGTCCATAGGATGATATGGTCTGAATATCCTTGCCGAGAAGTTTCGAGTATTTTTCCAGGAAGTGATTCACCAGGAGAGGTACATCCCCTTTTCGTTCTCTGAGAGGGGGAACTCGTATGGGAACGACAGCGAGTCGGTAGTAAAGATCTTCACGAAATTG
>CAMYLK010000044.1 GCA_947259225.1 uncultured Desulfobulbaceae bacterium
GCCAGGCTCGTTGCCAACCCCGGTTGTTATCCCACATCAGCCATCCTCGGTCTTGCTCCCCTGCTCAGAGAAAAAGTCATTGATCCGGCCACAATAATTGTTGACTCGAAATCAGGCACCTCCGGTGCGGGACGGACAGCTAACCTTGCCACCCACTACTGTGAAGTTGCAGACGGTTTTAAAGCGTATAAAGTCGGGGGTGTACACCGCCATATTCCAGAGATGGAGCAGGAATTGAGCCTTCTGGCCGGAAAGGGAGTCACCATATCGTTTACACCGCACCTGCTCCCTGTCTCCAGGGGTATTCTCAGTACTATTTATGCGCAACCTCGACCAGACATTGATGAGTCTCAACTCCAGAAACTGTATCATGATGCCTATAATAATGAACAGTTTGTCCGGCTGTGTCCCCGGGAAGCAGTCCCTGCCACCCAGCATGTTCGCGGCAGCAATTATTGCGATATCGGTTTCAGCGTGTGTAAACGAACAGGACGGCTGATAGTTCTGTCAGCAATTGACAACATTGTTAAAGGAGCTGCAGGCCAGGCTGTTCAGAACATGAACCTGATGAACGGTTTTCACGAAGCCGACGGTCTGCATGGAGCACCATTCTTTCCGTGAACCAGCGAAACGTCCGCCTGCTGATTGCATTTGACGGCAGTAGATTCAGCGGCTGGCAAAGGCAGAAAAATGCGCCTACTATTCAGGGTGAGCTTGAACATTGCCTTGCGACTATGGTTGACTCAAAAGTTACGCTCCATGGTGCAGGACGTACAGATGCCGGCGTTCATGCTCTAGGGATGACAGCCAACTTCCTTACCCGGTCAGCCATACCATGCTCAGGTTTCCTGCAGGGCCTGAATTCAATGCTGCCAACCGACATCAGAATTCTTGAAGTTACTGAAGAAACATTGGAATTTCATAGCAGGTACAGTGCCACCGGGAAAGCCTATCGCTACGATATCTTTACAGGTAAAGTCCAGCAGCCGACAGAAAGATTATACTGTGCCCATTTCCACTCAAGTCTGGACATGAACAAGATAAAACGAAACCTGAAACATATTCAGGGAACTCACGACTTCTCAAGCTTCGAAGGGAGCGGTTCACGGGATGTGGAAAACAGCCCCCGAGGTGCAGTACGCACTCTGTTCCACGTATCCCTGACTCCACATCCCGAAAAGGACGATTGCTGGTCCTTTTTCTTCCTGGGTGACGGATTTTTACGCCACATGGTTCGCAACCTGGTAGGCACACTGATAGAAGTTGGTGAAGGTAAAATTTCCAACGATGAGTTTTCTGAAATACTCAAGAGGTGTGATCGTCAGACAGCAGGCCCGACAGCACCTGCCAAAGGATTATTCATGGTAAAGGTCTGCTATGACCCCATAACGCTTTAATTGCCTCGCTATAGATTACTGCCATGGCTGACTGTTCACTGTTTCATACCTGCCAACCGCTGATACTTGCTTCTGCCTCACCCAGAAGAAAGCAATTCTTAACGCAACTAGGCCTTGATTTCGACATTATCACGGCCTCTATAGATGAAACACCGTTACCGGGGGAGCTACCGGGAGAATTTACCGAACGTATGGCCCGGATCAAAGCATTATCTGTTTCAAAGAAATATCCACGATCCTGGACCATCGGCGCTGACACGATTATCACGGTCGATGGCAGGACAATCCTGGGAAAACCAGCCAATCAGGACGATGCCCTGAACATTCTCAGACAACTGGCCGGCAATACTCATCAGGTCATGACCGGCCTCTGTCTCGGCTGCCCTGACAAAAAAATTAACCTCAGCTTGGTTGAATCTACCAGCGTCACCTTTATTGATGCTGATGATACGACACTCAAGGCCTATATCGCTACCGAAGAACCGTTGGACAAAGCCGGTGCATACGGAATCCAGGGAATCGGTTCTTTCCTGGTGAAAACAATAAACGGATCCTGTTCAAATGTTATCGGCCTGCCGGTAAACAGGTTGGTTTCATTGCTTGTGAAACATAAAATTATAGCTCCTTCAGTCCCAGCTAAAAAAAGCAAGCAAGCATAAAATGCTCTGCTCTAATTTGCTGCTTGGAATAAAATATTGTTTAATTACTTAAATGTATTAAATTTTACTATATAATTTAAAATAATTTTCAGGGTGATCCTTTGACTCAACAACGAACCGATTTGCAGGAAGGACTTAACAAGCTTCTTTCCGGTGATCATCAGGTCCTGCTTGACCAGGTTATCGCTCAAGCAATTCCCGCTACTACAATCAGGCTTATCGAACTTGATAAACAACAGGCTGCAGAAAGGCTTGTCGATAGGATCATAACTGGTCTTGGGCATAAAAATATAGAACTTCGCCAAACCTGTGCCACCTGCCTGACAGGTATAGCCAATCAATTTGCCGGTAAAGAGTATTGGGAGCGCCTTGACAAAATCCTCCTACACCTGAAAACTGTTCAACAGGGAAGAACCGGCGATGGTTTGACCGAAGAAATCCGTGCGGCTGCCAGACAGGCGATTAGTAATGCTGAAACAAAAGGAGGAAAAATCCAGGCTGTCTCGGCACCCGATCAATCCACGATTAAAAAAGACACCATAGCTATCCGGGAAGAACAGATTTTCCAACTGGCTGAATCAGGGAACAAAGAAGAGGCGAAACGGCAACTCCTAGACCTGGTTATTTCATGTGCAAAACGTAAGGACTTCATGAATGCCGAGCGGTTGCGTGACAGGATCTACGAAATTGATCCCATGGCACTGATGGAGATAATCCAATCAGGGGATATCATTGAAGAAGAAAAAAGCGGATCCATCAGCGAGGACCACCTGCAGGTATGGGCAAACTTGTTGAGAGAACTTTCTTCCGAAGAATTCAATGCCATTTATCACGAGATGTCGAACAGAAGTTTTAAGCAGGAGGAAACTCTTGTTTCTCAGGGCACAAAAAATGATGAACTGTTTTTCATCAACCAGGGATCAATCAGGGTATCATATTTCCAGACAGCCATGGGTGGTGAGAAAGAACTTTTTCTCAAAAACCTGACAAGTGGAGAGATAGCCGGAGAAAACTTTTTCAATGCCTCTGTCTGGACAGTTTCTCTTACCGCTGTGCAGCCAACTAAAATTTCCGTCCTGAAAAGAGACAGTCTTGCCCGCCTTGAGGAAAGAATCCCTGGAATTGAATCAAAATTGCGTGATTATTATTTCCGGTCCAGTGACATTGCATCCCTGCTGAACAAAAAAGGTATGGACCGCAGGGTCCACCACAGGCATAAACTGGAACGGAAAATTCATTTACAGATAACCGGTGAAAGAGGAAAGGTACTGAGCAGTTTCAAAGGGGAAATGACAGATGTTTCCCAGGGGGGGCTTTCCTTTGTTGTCAGAATTACGAAAAAAGAAAACAGCCGATTGCTTCTGGGCCGCAATATAAAAGTTTCCATCCCGCTGAGTATCGGGAAAGAACTGCATTATCCCGGTACAGTGATCGGCGTTCAGGATTTCGACCTTATCCATAGCGATTATTCAGTGCACGTCAAGTTAGACCTGCCTCTGGAACGCCATGATCTGCAGACAATTCTCGACTAATATCGCCGTGTCACACGACCTTCGCAAGATCTAGCTCTGGTTCCCACTGAATAAACACTTTTACGTCATAAACATCAGCCCTTCTTGGCTTGATTGAAAAGTTTTCTGCAGTAAAATTTTCATGGGAATACTGCTCGGTGAGCCCGGCAATCTTTTCCTGGAGTTCAGTCGCCAGGACATCAATTTCATCTTCCATACGCTCCGACTCCTCTGTTGCACGTCGGACATCCTCCTTTTCCTTCACGAGTCGGCCGGCACTGCGCACACCCCGGGCTGAGCGGGAGGCCGTCGAAGTGGAAAGCGCTTTACGGCCAAACAGTGCTCCAAAAACTACCATGCCAAAGGACAGGGCCGTATCCACGCCCTTGGTTTTAACATCACTTTTTTCTTTTTCAATTTTCCGGTAGGCCTTTTCAAGTCGTCTCTCCAAGCTTTTCTGCTTGGTTTTGTATCGTTCTTTCATCTTTTCCACTTCAACCTCTTTTTTCTCAAGTAAATGATCAACAAGTCTTTTGTGAAACTGATTGTCGGATTCATCCGGCCGAGATTCAAGTTTTAATGATGGCACCCTTTTAAGCGAAATTCGCATGGTTTGATAGAGATGATCACTCAGGCTTTTGGCATGTTCACGCAGTACGTTTTTATTGTTGAACTCTGCGGGGAGCGCAACAAAATAAGATTGACCGGGCGGAACACCTGCTGTTTCTTCAGGAGATACAGGATTGGCAACCGCCCTGTCCCAGTCAAAATCTGAAACTGCGTCAAGAGGAATGCGTATATTAATATTCTTTGTCTGATCTATACCGCGCGACTGACTATAAAACCGAACAGTTGCCGACCCGGCCAGCCAGGGTATATATTGCAAATCATCAACAGGAACAGGCGGCAACACATAACGTTGTTCTACACTATCAGGAAGCAATGGGGGATTAGTGAGATATTTTCCTTTACCTGTTCGGACTTGACCAACGGGTTCTGCTTTAGAGCTTTTGCTTCTGATTTCCTCTACTGGTTGGTTAAGTCTGGCTACCTCACTCAGTGAAATCGGCCCCTTGAGGTACGACAACACCCATCTGGTTTCGAAATGAACGGGTTCATCGATGTGAGCTGAGGACATGAGGAAAGTACGTCCCCGCATATTGGCAAGCATTTTCCGGATAACACCGGAATCCAGCTTCTCTGAACTTCCGGATATGCCGGTCAAGACCCTGTCCTGATCCTGCTTTGTTTGCAGCCTGCCTATAAACCATGTGCCGATATTTGAAAGACCCTTGTAGTCAAGATCTACAGGATTCTGGGTTGCAAGTATAACACCAAGGCCAAATGCGCGTGCCTGTTTAAGTAATAGGAGCATGGGCTTTTTAGACGGCGGGTTTGCCGAAGGTGGAAAAAAACCGAAAATTTCATCCATGTAGAGCAAGCATCTGAGCCCGCTGCTGCCTTCCTGCTGTCTCATCCAGCTGATCATACGGCCAAGGAGCATGGTCACAAAAAACATCCGCTCAGTATCGTTAAGATGGGCGATGGAGAAAATAGAGATGCGCGGGGTACCGTTTTCCGTATAGAGCATGCTCTCAATTTTCAGTGACTCTCCCTGTGTCCACCCGCTGAACGCAGGGCTTGCCAGAATATTATTGAGCTGCATGGCCAGTTCCATGCGTTTGTTCTGTGGATAGAAGCTGTCAAGCGGAAATACACCTATCCGGTCAAGGGGCGGATTAACAACATTGGTGATCAGGTCTTCCATGCTCAGGTTATTCTGCCTGCGCCAGTGATAAAGTATGATGGAGGAAAGTAAAATATGTTCTTTGTTTTTCAGGGGATCAGCCTTGATACCAATTAAGCCGAGAAGAGATGACACCACTGAATTAACCAGGTTGGACACCGTATCATTATCTTCTACAACATTGGGCTCTGGTGCATCAAGACTGTCCAGGACAGATACCGGCCTTCCCGAACTGCTACCCGGTGTATATATCGTTATGTCAACGCTTTTTCTGAGCCGCTCAATACGTTTCTTATCCTGTCCCCAGGACTTGATACCGCTTTCCCAGTTTTCTGCAGTCTGCCTGGACAGCTCTTCTTTGCTCAAACCCTTTTGCCTGGCTTTAGCATCATCAACCCACGGCAGGAAATCATCCGGACTCAGCTCAGGAAATGTAAGCAGAAGATTTCCCATATCACCCTTGGGGTCTATAACGATAGCAGGAAGTTTATCCAGGGCAGCCTCTTCAAGTAAACCTATGCCCAGACCAGTCTTTCCGCTGCCGGTCATGCCAATGATTGCAGCATGGGTGGTAAGGTTTTTGTTTTTATACAACAAGGGGATGGAAGAGGTTTTACCGGTCTCCGGGTCAAGTTCACGACCCAGGTAGAAGAGATCCAGTTTCTCAAAGCTTGTGGAATCAGACATTTTTCCTCCCTCCATCAAATGCAATTTCATTGAACAGTTGCCCGGTTTCTGCTTCAATAGGAATGATCAGTCAAACGTACTTATGGAGCAGACCAATGACGACGAAACGATATGACGCCATCACCGATTTTTATTTAACTCAGTTACCAGAGGCTGAGCTGAAAAACAATATTCTTCGAACATCCTGCCCTTTTTGTGAGACTAAACCAGGAATCCAGCCTGGTCAAATTCAAATTTTCCTTAATCCGGAGAGTTTCTTTCATGGATATTTCCGCTGCACAGAAAAATGCCTCCCCGGCGGTTTCCCCCTTTATTTTGCCCGTCTCAAACACCTCAACATGATGAGTATACCGGGGTACGACCCCGACCGTGAATACGAAACATCCGGCATCGAGTACCCTCCTAATAACATGAATAATGAAGTAGACAGTTTTATGAACCGGATGACCGATGAACTCTACGACATGTATTCCAGAAAAGGAATTTCCAGAGATGTTCTGCGTGAAATGAAAGTTGGTTATAATGGCCGCTATCTTGTCTATCCCTATTTCGAAGAGGATGGGAATTGTTACACTGCCAGATGCGTTCACCCCGACAAGCCCGATGACAGCTTCTGGTACGGTAATGAAAAACTCTTTACCGACAGGATCATGACATTTAATTCAAATGATGTGGACCGATGTGAAAACGGCAGCCTCATCATTGTTGAAAATGAAGAAAACCTCATGGTTGTAAAAAGCCTCGGATTACCTGGAATCGCGATTATCACGACAAGCGGAATGGAAGAAATAAAAGCCTCTCCTTTTCGCTGGCTGAACACAGTTTTCATGTGGGTTGATCACAGCAGCGATTCCGAAAATGCTGCAAGGAGACTTGCAACGAAACTTGGATTTAAGGCACGCATTGTCCGCTGGCCAGATCACACCGAAAAAAATTACTCATTGACACAGTTATCAACAGACTTGCAAAAGGAATTCCAGCAGACAGCCTTAAAGCTCATTAAGGATGCCAAAGCCTTTTCACCTTTTGCCTCTCCAGAGAAAGAATACCTTACGTTCCAGGACAGGATGCAACTGGAATCCGGTGAAGACTACCGGACTATGCAATCAGGTTTTACACTGCTTGACAAGGCATTGGGAGGAATTCACGGTATCAATATTATTGGCGGTACACCAAAGGCGGGAAAATCCTGTTTCTTAATCCAGGTAGCTGCCGAAATGGCCCGTCATAAAACTCCGGTGATCTATTATGATTTTGAAAATGGTCGCCAGAAGATCTATCAGCGGACGCTTTGCCGGCTCAGCAGGCTGTCTGATGAACAGATAAAAAGTGGTAAACTGAACGATGAAGAGCATGAACGGCTCGTCCAGGCCAAGAAGACCATGCAGGAATTCCTTCCATGGTTTCGGGTTGTCACGGACAGAAAATTGACTCCTGAGTTAATGCGCCGGCATATTGATTTTCTACGGCATGAGACCAAAAATCATTATACTCTTGTTGTTATTGACAGCCTGCATAAATTGCCATTTAAGGATTTTTCTGAGCGCCGTACCGGAATCGATGCCTGGCTTCGTCAGCTTGAATCCATCCGTGATGAGTTGAATGTTTCGTTTCTTGTTATCTCTGAACTTTCAAGAGGTAAAGACGACAAGTACGATCTCCAGCCGCATCTGGGATCCTTTAAAGGTACGGGCGACATCGAATACTCGGCAGATAACGCCCTGGTCCTGCTTCCTGACTGGGACATCTTTGATCCCGGCCCCCTGGAACAGAGAATGAACAGCGTATGGCTGGTGGCAAGCCGCGAACACACTCCCGGAAAAGTGGCAGACTATCGTCTTGATTATCCGTTCTGGGGTTTCGAGGAAAAGATAGGTTGAAAGCATTACCCATAAAGTTTAAAGTATTAGTTTTACCGTCATTTCGATTGGTACGGGGAGAGGGACGAACTCTCTAAACAAAAAAAAAGGTACGTGAGAAATACGGTGATTCAAGCAGGTACAATACAGAACTCCTGATATTCGTAACATTTAACGAAACCGGCAAATCTGGTTTCACGAACGTCTCAGACGTTATATTTATATATAATATGGCAAAAAAAACTTTCGAAAGCGCTCTTAAGCGGCTTGAACAGATCACTTCGGAACTCGAAGATGGCGAACCGAGCCTTGATAAATGTCTGAAAAAATTTAACGAGGGTATCGACCTGGTCAAATTTTGCAACCTGAAGCTCGAGGAAGCGCGTCAGCGGGTAGACCTCCTGATCAAGCAGAATGGTTCTCTCGCTTCCGCTGATTTTCATAAAACTGAGCTTGAAGATGGACATCAAGACCTATCTGATTGACCAGAAAAAAATTATTGAGGAAGCCCTTACCAGCTATATGCTTTTGGCAAACGGTGATTTCGCCGAGCATATCGAAACGATGAGGTACAGCCTTTTTGCAGGTGGAAAAAGGATAAGACCTATTCTTTGTCTTGCTGCAGCCAGAATGGTAGGTGACAAGAACTTCGATGACAATACTGTCCTGCCTGTCGCCTGTGCGCTCGAATGTATCCATACATACTCATTAATTCATGACGACTTGCCTGCCATGGATAATGATGATCTGCGCCGCGGCAAAGCTACAAACCACACTGTCTACGGTGAGGCGGCTGCCATACTTGCGGGGGACGGTCTCCAGTGTTTTGCTTTCGACCTTTTAAGCAGCCCTGATTTCAATGCTATTGAACCACAAGCACGGCTGAAAATTATTTCAATTATTTCCAGAGCAGCTGGTCCTATGGGTATGGTTGGCGGTCAATCGCTTGATGTAACTCATGAAGGAGAAAAAATTCCCTTTGAACTTCTCCGAACAATCCACCGCAGTAAAACCGGAGCACTTATAACTGCATCACTTCTTTCCGGTTGTATAAGTGCCGGAGGGACCAAAGAACAATGCAGTTTCATTAATGATTACGGCAGGGGCATCGGCCTAGCTTTTCAAATTGTTGACGATATCCTCAACGTTGAATCCACAGCCGAAGAACTTGGAAAGGCCACAGGCAGCGACGCAAGACGAGGAAAAGCAACCTACCCCGCCTTTTTCGGACTTGAGAAATCAAAAGGTATGGCTGCTGATGCTGTTAAAAATGCCATCCAGGCTTTAGACCATTTTGAAACCGGCACTGAACCTCTCCGCGAACTTGCCCTTTATATAAATAATAGAACTAATTAGCTATGCTCATGATGAACTCCTTCAAAGACCGGCAAACAGAACTGCTGGATTCAATAGATTCTCCTGCTGACCTGCGCAGCCTAGAGCCTGAGAAATTGAACCAGCTTGCTGCTGATATCCGCCATAAAATAATTCAAACTGTTTCACAAACAGGCGGGCATCTCGCTCCCAGTCTCGGTGTGGTTGAGCTGACTCTTGCCATTCACTATGTATTTGATACACCAATAGACAAATTAATTTGGGATGTCGGACACCAGGCTTATGCTCATAAGCTTCTGACAGGCAGGAGAGACAAATTTCATACTCTCAGGCAATATAGAGGAATCAGCGGTTTTCCAAAACGCGCGGAAAGTGAATACGATGTGGTTGAAACCGGTCACAGCTCGACATCCATTTCCTACGGTCTCGGCCTGACGGCTGGGAAGGACATCCTCAATGACGAAGGCCGTGTGATTGCTGTCATTGGGGATGGCTCGATGACAGCCGGTCTCGCATTCGAAGGTCTCAATCACGCCGGACATGTTGATAAGGATTTAATCGTTATACTCAATGATAATGAAATGTCGATATCACCGAATGTTGGAGCCATGTCGAGCTTTCTCAGCAGAAAACTCACAGGTAAAGCAGTCAGTGGCCTCAAGCGTCATGTTGAGGAACGACTTAAAGCGCTTTCGTCCGTTGGTGAGAACATCCTTTCGGTACTTAAAAAAAGCGAAGAGAGCTTTAAAGGCTTTTTCACTCCTGGAATGCTCTTCGAGGCCCTTAAGTTTGAATACGTTGGTCCAATACCAGGGCACCAGCTTGACGATCTCATACAAACGCTGCAAAACGTTAGGGACAATCGTCATGGTCCGGTACTTATCCACGTATTGACAACCAAGGGTAAGGGATACGAACCTGCCGAGAAAAATCCGGGTGATTATCATGGAGTTGGACCTTTCGACATAGAAACGGGTAAACCTTTGCCCTCCAATGGAGATATTTCCTACACGAAAATATTCGGCAGTTCATTGTGTAAACTTGCCCACCGGGACAGGACTGTTGCTGCCATTACAGCTGCCATGCCGGCAGGTACGGGCCTGTTACCTTTCAGTGAACAGTTCCCAGAGCGTTTTTTTGATGTCGGTATAGCAGAGCAGCATGCCGTTACCTTTGCAGCCGGGCTTGCCATGGAAGGGATGAAACCGGTTGTCGCAGTCTACTCAACCTTCATGCAGCGGGCGCTGGACCAGATTATCCATGATGTATGCCTGCCAGACCTGCCAGTCACATTCGCTCTTGACCGTGGAGGTGTTGTTGGTGATGACGGACCCACTCATCATGGTGTTTTTGATCTTTCATTTCTGCGTTTTATACCTAATCTCGTCCTCATGGCACCCAAGGATGAAAACGAGCTGCAGCATATGCTGTACACCGCCGTGCTCAATGACAGCCCTGTCGCAATCCGTTATCCAAGGGGAAATGTAGAAGGTGTTGAACTTGACAACGATTTCACGAAATTGACCATCGGCCGTGGAGAATTGCTGCGAGAGGGAGAAGACGTACTCCTGCTGCCGGTTGGCAACAGAGTATATCCTGCACTTTCAGCCGCAGAAGGCCTGAAAAAACTGGGGATTAATGCGGCCGTCATTAACCCCCGTTTTGTTAAGCCCCTCGACAACGAACTCATCAGCACCTGGGCTGAAAAAACCGGCAGAGTTGTGACCATTGAGGATAATGTTAAAAAAGGAGGTTTTGGCAGTGCGGTTCTGCAGATGCTGGCTGAAGTCCACTTGAATATTCCCGTCAGAACCCTTGGCTATGGCAATATGTTTCTTGAGCATGCCCCCCAGAACATTCTCTGGAAGAACAGCGGTCTTGACGTTTCGGGAATAATCAAGGGAACCCTCGAGGTCATGAAACAGTAAAGAATCTAGCTTATATGGCCTGAAAAATCATTCTTTTTTGCAACAGTCTACCGGTATAATGGATGGGTGGAGGATGGCTTAAGTAAAGTACTATTTTATACCCCGTAGTATTCCCTGTACCAGTCTACGAATTTTTGAATCCCCACTTCTATAGAGGTATCCGGCTTGAAATTGATATCCCTGACGAGATCGTCCACGTTGGCAAACGTTGCCGGTACGTCCCCGTCCTGCAGTGGCAGAAAATTCTTCTCAGCTTTTTTTCCCAGACACTCTTCAAGTACTTCAATATAGCGCATCAGTTTTTCCTTGTTGTTATTGCCTATATTGTAGACACGCCATGGGCAGTAACTCGTCGCAGGGTCAGGATTCATACCGCTCCACTCCGTATTTGCTTCCGGTTTACGATCAATTATCCGGAACACACCCTCGACAATGTCATCAATATACGTAAAGTCCCTTTCCATATTACCGTTGTTGAAAACATCTATTGGGCGGTCCTCAAGAATCGCCTTAGTGAAAAGAAAAAGGGCCATATCCGGCCGACCCCAAGGCCCGTACACGGTAAAAAATCGCAGGCCGGTAGTAGGCAACCCATACAGGTGACTGTAGGAATGAGCCATCAGCTCATTCGCCTTTTTTGAGGCAGCATAAAGAGAAACTGGATGGTCCACATTGTTATGGACCGAAAAGGGCATATTTGTGTTGGCACCATACACAGAACTGGATGAGGCATAGACCAGGTGCTTTACCCCGGTATGGCGGCATCCCTCAAGAATGTTGACAAACCCTACAAGGTTGGTGTCAACATAGGAGTGGGGATTAATCAGTGAATAACGAACACCTGCCTGTGCTGCCAGATTGACAACTCCGTCAAAACCATTATCCTCAAATAACTCTGCTGTGGCCTGCCTGTCCGCCATATTAAAATCGGCGTGTACAAATCCGGGAAACTCTTCAAGCTTGGCAAGCCGGTCTTTTTTCAGGCCGGGATCATAATAATCATTAAGGTTATCAAGTCCGACAACTGACCTGCCGTCCTCAAGCAGCTTTTTGGAAAGGTGGAAACCGATAAAACCGGCAGCCCCCGTAATAAGTATTTTTTTCACATAAGTACCTCTTGAAATGTGGCCAATCACAAGATTAATAATTTTGCAGTATCACCTGCTTCATGAGTGTAAATGGTCACGGGTGCTGCAGATTTTCGCTATCGCGACTGTCCTCTATAGCCAGATGCGGACGGAAGTAATAGCGAGAAGATCCGGTGCGCGTGATCACTTACCTGAAAATTAATCGTCAAAATCCCCTTCAGGGCCTTTATCGGTATCCATCCGGGCTGCACGCTCCCTGATCTTTTCCGGCGTCCAGTCTCCGGCCTGTTCGGTGCGTTCTGCCTTGGCGCCAAGATCAAATGATCCTGCCTGGGCGATAGCATCTAACGCATAATCAGCCGTATCAGCGGCATTAAAAACATCAACAAGTAATGAATAGACAAAGTCTTCAACCCTGCCGGTCATCCTTTCCCTGACTTCCCTGGACTGCCCGAGAATTTTATTTTCAAAAACAAGATTCAGTTTTTTGTAATTTCCGCCTTTCCATCCCTGGCTGACAGCATATTCACGCATCTCCTTCCAGAGGGACTCCGTGACCCCCTCTCCTTTCACCTTGATGAATTCCCCGTGATCATCGAGAATGGCATTGCCATAATCATTGACCTCGAGCCCCCAGGAAACCATCTGCAATGCTGTGGCTACATTCGCCTTGGTAGTTCTGGTTTTACCTGCGATAGCACGTAACCTTTCAGAACTGTTGCCGGATGTACCGTGCTGGGCACCGGAAACATTATACCTGGAAAGTGCATTATGAATTTCTGCAGTCAGTTCCACCTGAATACCCTGGTCGCTGGCCTCAATACCGTGAGTTGTCCCATTATTCAGGGCAATCCAGTCGGGAAAAATACTGTGTGCGTTCAATCCCTGAACCAGGAACAATGCCTCTTCGACCGACGACAGACCAAATTTACCCTTTATCTCACCCACCTCTGTCTCATAACCTGCCCAGGCCGGTATAAAACGCGCCAGATCAATACTGGCCAGAAGATTCTGATCATCTTGCATATGTGATGCATCGACAGCAATGGATGTAATTCCGGCATCAAAAATGGATGGAATTTCAACATGGGCGAACGGAAGGTCACCTTCACTTTTAATACCGTAATGATCTGCATGGATTGCCACAGGGACTGTAATGGAGAGTTCATTACACACCGCATCAACCTGCCTGGCAAGATTCCAATAATTTGTCGCGCAATAGGCACTGGCTCCCCCTTCGGAACGTGCAATCTCCAGAATTAATGCCGCATTAGCTCTTTGGGCCGCTTTTAAAGCTCCCCGGATTACTGTATTATTCCGTCCGTTTGCTGCCATCGTCATTGCATGTCCCTTTGCTAACATAGCCCTGTCAATAACCTTACCGCTGACTATGAGAGCACGTGAATTAGGAAACAATTGTTGAATATTCGGAGGCCGCCCGATTTCAAGAGCCTTGTCGAATGAAAGAGTGCTGGACATATATTTCTCCCTTTCTTGTTTTTTACGGTTTTGCAGATAGCGTGGATTTCGAAAATTTACAAAAAAAGCGATACAGCCGGATAGTGAACTGTTTTATTATAATACTCATTAAACCTGTGAAACTCCATACGTGTTCACTTTTTTGTTATTCGTTAGAATGAATCTTGTTATCACCCGCGATATCTTCTGGTTCATCTTCTGAGCCCGAAAACCCGAAAAATGTCTGTTTAGCAAAGACTGCAACTGCGATAATACTGATTTCATATAAAACGATTAAAGGACCAGCCATAAGCAATTGATTTACAACATCAGGAGTCGGTGTCAATATTGCTGCAACAACAAAACTTATAAGTAAAGCATACTTTCTGTTGCGGCGTAAGAAAGAGGTATTCACCACACCTGTTTTTCCAAGAAAAACCATGAATACCGGAAGCTCAAAAACAATACCAAAAGCTATGAGCAATCGCAAGGAAAGTGAAAAGTACTCATTAACTGCCGGCAAGGGGTCAAGAATCTCACTTGCGTAGCCGAGCAAAAAACGGAATGCGGGAGGGAAAACAATGAAATAACCGAAAGCTGCACCTGCCAGAAAACAGAGTGTCGAGATTATTGTAAACGGCAGGAGAACACGTTTTTCATGATGATATAGCCCAGGTGCGACAAACCGCCAGATCTGAAGAAAAATGACCGGACTGCCAATGAGAATCCCGCACACTAGGGCTAATTTCAGATAAAAAAAAACCCTTCCTGATATGAGGTAAAAATAAGATTTTTATCGTGCGGAAGGACATTGATGAGCGGCCTGAAAAACCAGTCACTAATTGGCCTGATAAAACTGTAAGCCAACGCAAAACCACCGGCGACGGCAGCCATGGAAATCAGAAGGCACGAACGTAGTTCACGCAGGTGTTCGGTTAGGGATTGCTTGTCAAACTGATCTGCCATTACAATATATTAAAAGAATTATTCGTTCATTATAGTTAAGCTTTAAACAACATAACCCGTTCTGATTTCATTGTAAACCGGTTATCCGATTGTGATTGACTTCATATCAGCCATGACGTTACACTATTATTGGTATCACAATCAAAATACGAACATATGATGTCAAACAGGTACTATGTCTTCGATACTTATCATTGACGATGAACAGAGTATGCGGGAATTTCTCAAAATCCTGCTTGAAAAAGATGGCCATACCGTCGAACTGGCTTTTGACAGCCCCTCAGCTCTTGAACTGGCAGAAAGTCATGATTTTGATCTGGCCATTTCCGATATTCGTATGCCGGGCATGAGTGGTCTGGAACTGCTCGCGGAACTGAAAAATATAAATGCTGACCTGCCGGTAATCATGATCACTGCTTTTGCTTCGCCTGAAGACGCCGTAACAGCAATGAAAAACGGTGCCTTTGACTATATCACCAAACCCTTCAAGGTTGATGAAATAAAGAGGGTTATCGAATCGGCAACTACACGCAGGACTTCTGTCGCCGAAGAATCTCCTCTGGATTTGTTTTCAGAAATTATTGGCCAGAGTCCGGAGATGGTCAAAATTTATGATCTAATCAGAAGAATAGCTCCAACTCCTGCCAATGTACTGATTTACGGTGACTCGGGGACCGGGAAAGAGCTGGTGGCTAAAGCCATTCACAGGCTGAGTCGGGTAGCTGATCAGCCGTTCGTTCCCATCACCTGCAGCGCGATACCAGAAAGTCTGCTGGAAAGCGAACTTTTCGGTCATGTAAAAGGTTCCTTTACCGGTGCTATTGCCAACAAGGAGGGACTTTTTCAACAAGCTGATAGAGGAACGGCCTTTCTCGATGAAATCGGGGAACTTACCCCTATAATTCAAACCAAGCTTCTCCGTTTCCTGCAGGAAAGGGAATTCATGCCTGTTGGCAGTACAAAAACGAAAAAAGTCAATGTCAGGATTATAGCTGCAACAAACCGAAACCTGGAGGATGAAATCAAATCCGGTCAATTTCGTGAAGATCTTTACTACCGACTCGCTGTCGTTCCCATACGAGTTCCCCCTCTCAGAGAACGAAAAGGGGATGTACCTCTCCTGGTGAATCACTTCCTGGAAAAATACTCGAAAC
>CAMYLK010000045.1 GCA_947259225.1 uncultured Desulfobulbaceae bacterium
CGGCAGGGAAAAATATATGATTGACCTGAACCAAGAAGAGTCACGTATTCTTGTAGTTGATGATGAGGAAAGTCTGCGCCTCACCTTTAAAACATTCCTGACCCGCGAGGGGTACGGCCCGGTGACCGTGGCATCGACTTTTGACGAGGCCCTTGAGCTCATAGAAAATAATACATATGATCTGATCGTTTCAGATATTGTTCTCGAAGGTGCGTCCGGAATTGATCTCCTCCGGAGGGCGAAAGAACTTAACAATGAATGCCCCGTTGTGATGGTTACCGGTTATCCCAATATAAAATCCGCTTCCGAAGCCGTCCGGCTGGGGGCTTTCGATTATCTTCCCAAGCCGGTCAAAAAAGAAGAACTCCTTCGTACGGCGAGAATGGCATTGCAGCAGTATACTCTGCTGAAGGCCAAAGAGGGCCTTGAAGAGGAGAAAGAACGCTACCGTCAGAACCTTGAAACTATCTTTCGCAGTGTTCAGGACATTATTATTACCGTTGACCCTGATCTGGAAGTCGTCCTGATGAATGACAAGGCCCGGCAATTCGCTGAAAGTGCAATTCCGGAGCTAAAACTTGGCGCGAAGTTACAGAAAATTGACAGTGTGTGTGTTAATGCCTGTGCCCGGGATGCACTGATGGTCCTTGAAACCCAGGAAGCGCTTCCCGAACACCGTATTGAGTTCCAGACTCCCAAGGGGTTGGCCGTATTGCGGATCAGTGCGGCTCCGCTAGTGCCCGGCAGCATTAATCTGCACGGCGTCGTTTTTGTGGTCCGGGATGTGAGCAGGCTGGAATCCCTTGAACAGCGTGGCCGCAGACAGCAGTTTCATAGATTGATTGGCGCCAGCCGGGCCATGCAGACAGTGTACACCCTGATTGAAAATGTCGGCCAGGTTGATACCTCCGTCCTCATAACCGGAGAAAGTGGGACCGGCAAGGAGCTTGTAGCGGAGGCGCTGCACGCCGAAAGCCCCAGGTGTGATATGCCGTTGGTCAAAGTTGACTGTACGGCTATTCCGGAAAACCTGCTTGAGAGCGAGCTCTTCGGTCATAAAAAAGGTTCATTCACCGGAGCGGACAGGAACCGTCAGGGGCGAATCCTGCAGGCAGACGGGGGAACTCTGTTTCTTGACGAGATCGGTGATATCTCTCCGGCAATGCAGCTGCGATTATTGCGTTTCCTCCAGGAGAGAACATTCTACCCGGTCGGACACGATATACCGCTGAAAGTTGACGTGCGTGTTATAGCCGCTACCAATGCCGACCTCAGGCAGAAGGTTATTGAAGGCAGCTTCAGGGAAGACCTCTATTACAGGTTACGGGTTATTGATATAGTACTGCCGCCGCTCAGGGAGAGGGAAGAGGATCTGCCCCTCCTGGTAAAATATTTCCTGGATCGTTTTAACAGCAGGCTGGCAAAAGAGATAGCCGGTATCTCCGACCAGGCATTGGAGACACTTGCCGATTACAGCTGGCCTGGCAACGTCAGGGAACTCGAACATGTCATGGAGCGAGCCTGCGTCCTGTGCAACGAAACGACCATAACCACTGACCATCTTTCCTATGAACTTTCCGTTCCCGGTAACGGAAAGGACCAGCCTCTTGACGACTTCCAGTACCCTGAAGGATCGTTATCTCCTGAACCGGTTGTTGAAAACGAAAGTGAACAGGATCGGATATTAAGAATACTCACCAAGTGCAGCGGTAACAAAGCCAAAGCTGCACGTCTGTTAGGTATTGACAGAAGTACCTTATACAGAAAAATGAGACTGTATAACATCGATCCCACAGGTTTCTAGTGCCTGGTCGCATATCGTTGGTATGATACGCGGTGAAATGCTACACTTTTGATTAATTTTTACTGCATCACTTCTGTCTCATACAACACTTGTGTTGTTTATGCGGTATTGTCGTATTTTTTCCGTACTTTCTTGCTAAATACTTGAATTTTCGTTCTAATCTTCCATCCTAAATCTGTAGTGCCCACCTTGTTTTTACAAGCTTGTCTAATGGGATTTTAATGCTTCATTTCTTGACGACAGAAATTATTCGTTGAAATTATCTTTAAAAAACAGCTATTTGCGAAGAATGACTTTCGTGCGCTCAAGCCTGTCAAGCCTGCTTTGGTAATTCTGGCACGGCTCGTGCAATATTATAGGCAAAGCGAAACAAAGACTTCCTGAGAGAATATAAATACAAAACAAGGAGGCACAAAATGGCAAAGTCAATGAGAGCACAAAAGGAAAGGATAGGGACAACCGGTCTGGATATTACCAGTGTTGACAAGTTGGCGAATGATGCTTCCCAGGTTGGAATCGGAGTTATTGCAGTACTGGCAGCATTAATAGGTATCTGGGGAATCGCCTGCCTGATTGGTGGAATTGCCAATGAAGGCATACTTGAAATGTTTAACGGTTATATCAACGCGGTAACCGGACGGTAACGGAATTAAGCTAAGCATGAAGTAATAAATCATATAAAAGGAGAAACGTCATGACAAACACACCTCTCGCACAAAAGAAAGAAGGAAAGCCTTTTATTCTTGCAATTACAGGGATTGGAGCAGCATTCGGAGTTTGGGCCCTGGTAGCATTCACATCACTGTTGGCCCAGATGGACTGGAGTCTGACTGAAATGCTCAGGCAGTACATGGTTGCTACCGGAGCTATTGGAGAACATGAAACACTTGTTGATTACTATACGCATATAAAAGGTTTTGAGTATATCATCGCGGTTGCTTTTCTTGGGCTCTATCCGGTTTTCTTTAAATTTGTCAATCGCACCAAGGCTCCTCTGAAGGCAAAATAACTTACTCAACAACTACAACCGTAAATGAACGGCCCGGGGAGAAAATCCCCGGGCCATTTTTTTTGCGTGACACATTGTACCCTTAATTTGTGCACGCTGTGCTTGTGATAAGAGAAAATGCGTAATTCAACATCAGATGATTTTTTCTTTTAATATTTTATCCAATTGCAGAAAGAGTTATAATTATTGTGATGAACTCATAATAGTTTACTATGGAAAACGAACCGTTGTAGAATTATGGCGGCTGCACTCCAGAAGCTTTGGTTTCGTAGATTTTCGAATTCAGCCATTGTGATGAGATATATTCTGAACCGTGTTCGGGAATTTGGAAATGTTCTAACGGGATATAACCCAATTAAACCGGGGATAGCATATGTTCACCTTCAAAAAGTTTCTTGTTCTCTTGATCGCCGTAACTGTGGGTGTGTTTCTATACAATATATGGACTGTTGAGAATAAACCGCCAGGTATCGAGTATTCCGTCTTTCTCCACCAGCTCAAACAAAATGAGATCAAGTCCGTCCACATGCGGGGAGGGGATATTCGAGGCAAGGACATCCATAAGCAGCCTTTCAGTACATTTTCACCAGACGTGAAAGGATTGATGGAGATACTCAATTCTAAGAATGTTACAATTACCGCGTCTCCGGAGGCCAGGCCTTCACCTTTCTGGCAGTCAACATTTCCGGTTCTCCTGCTTATGGCATTCTGGATATTTTTTATGGTGCGCCAGCAGAAAGGAGGTATGGGTGATTTCGGCAAGAGCAAACTGAAGCTGGACCGGGGAAGTTTGCAGCAGGTTACATTTGATGATGTGGCCGGTATACCTGAAGCAAAGGAGGAACTGGTAGAGATTGTTCATTTCCTGAAAAATCCGGGAAAATATGAAAAACTTGGCGGCAAGATCCCCAAAGGAGTTCTTCTGCAGGGTCAGCCCGGAACAGGGAAGACATTGCTGGCCAAGGCAATAGCCGGAGAGGCCGGTGTTCCTTTTTACAGCATCAGCGGTTCTGATTTTGTTGAAATGTTTGTCGGAGTTGGGGCTTCCCGGGTGAGAGAGCTTTTTAACAAGGCCAAAGAGAATATCCCCTGTATCGTTTTTATTGATGAGATTGATGCGGTCGGCCGGCACCGTGGTGCAGCCGAAGCCGGCGGCCAGGAAGAAAAGGACCAGACGCTCAACGCCCTCCTTGTTGAGATGGATGGTTTTCAGACCGGCCAGACAGTCATCATTGTCGGGGCCACCAACCGTCCGGATGTTCTTGACCCTGCTCTCATGAGACCAGGCAGGTTTGACCGGCAGGTCACAATCCTGCCGCCCGACGTTAAAGGAAGGGAGCAGATCCTCAAGGTACATTCCAGGAATTTAGTTCTTGCCCAGGATGTAGAACTTGGCAATGTAGCATTCAGCACCCCCGGATTTACCGGGGCAGATCTGGCCAACCTGCTCAATGAGTCTGCCCTCCTGGCAGCACGCAAGGACAAGGATGTTATTGAGCTGGTTGACATTGAAGAGTCCCGCGACAAGGTTCTCATGGGGGCCAAGAGAAAAGGCATGGTCATCAGCGAAAGTGAACGGAGAACCACCGCATACCACGAGGCGGGCCATGCAATTCTGGCCAGTATTTTACCGGACACCGATCCCCTCCATAAGGTTACCATCATTCCCCATGGCCGGGCCATGGGGGTAACACAGCAAGTACCTCTTCAGGACCATCACGCCTATTCCAGGGAATATCTCCTTAATCGAATTAAAATTTTACTGGGGGGGCGCACTGCTGAAGAACTGGTTTTCAACCAGTATACAACCGGGGCCAGTAATGACCTGCAGCAGGCTACAGAGATTGCAAACAAGATGGTGTGCGAGTGGGGAATGAGTGAAGTGCTCGGGCCCCGGGCTTATGCTGTAGAAAATAAAGGATTTCTTGAAGGTGAAATGGTTGTCAAGAACGTCAGCGAGGATACAGCAAAAAATATTGACCGCGAAATTAATAAGATTATAGAGCAATGCTACCAGGAAGCGGTGATTATTCTTGAAGGAAAGATTAACTATCTGCATAAACTGGCAGCCGTACTGCTTGAGCAGGAGACTATAGATGCGGAAGGCGTTGATATCATTATACAATGCAAGGCAACAGGGGAAGGGGAGCCGGTTTCAGTCCTTGATGAAAACATTACATCCCTATCATGATGTGTGTCATGCTACACTCAAATGAAACACTTCTGTCGTATACTACACTTTTGAAGCAAGTTATTGAGAATATATATTAATAATTTTATTTCAACCATGCTGAAGGAGAGAATATATGGCATAAATTTCCAATGAAAAACCACTAAATTTATCCCTCTGCTTTTCCTGCATTACCATATCCTGTAATTTCTTCCACATGTACCCTCTGGCTGATCAGTAATATTTTCTGCTGTTAGTTGTTTGATCCATGGAGTTCCTTTAATACCCGAGCTTTCGGGTGTCGTTCTTTTTACCTGTTTGAAAATTAAATAAACATTATGCTATTTAATTTGCTTCCACCCTGGTTTCGGTGGAAATTTATCCAACCCTCTTTTTTCGTCCACAGGTCTTTTTTTCCCTTGTTGGCATCATTTCTGCAAAATACCCATCAAAACACGTCAAAAGTGTAGCATTCGAGAGTTGTATGCAACAAATGTGAGTCAATTCATCAGACTCACATATTGTCTGATAAAAGTCGTTAAAATTACTGAAGTGGCAAGTAATTTATCAAGAACAACCATAAAAGGAGAATTAAAAATGCCGGGAAAATGGAAAAAACTTTGCGGGGCAGCGGTAGTTCTGCTTGTTGCAGGCATACCTCTGCGGGAAGGTATTGCTCAAGGTCCTGATACGGTAGAATTGAACAATCTCACACAATTCTATGAAGCCGTCATTTTTGACCATACTATGCATGTCGATTTGCTCGGCGAAAATGGCTGCGCAATGTGCCATCATCATACGGTCGGTACACAGCTTGTAGATGAAACGTGCAGGCGCTGCCATGACAGCAGCAGCGAAACAGATTCGGCAGCATGCAGGGATTGCCATTCATCAAAACGCTTCAGTGCTGAATACCTCGCTGCATTGGAAAAGGATATACATCTGCATCACAGGGACAGACCAGGTCTCAAAGGGGCATTTCATCAAAGATGCCTCGGCTGTCACATTGAAATGGATGCTGCAGTCGGTTGTCAGGATTGTCATGCCAGGACAGAAGCCGGTGACAAATTATTCTGGTCAGGGCAGTTCGCTCCTGCTCCGGATGACTCATCTACCAAACATTAATGTCGGTTTCGAATCAACTGAAAGAAAAACAACTCGAGATGCAGAGGTGAGATAATGAAAAAAATGGATCGAAGAAAATTCCTGAAGGGCGGTCTTGCAGGTGGTGTGGCCGCAGCAGTTGCTGCAGGTAAAAAAACTGAGGCAGCCCAAACCTTTGAAGGGTACCCGGACAGTATGGGAGTGCTCGTGGACCTGACAAAATGTGTCGGATGCCGTAGCTGTGAAGCTGCGTGCAATAAGGAGCAGGGACTGCCGGCTCCTGATAAACCTTTTGACGATATGTCAGTGTTTGATGAACATCGCCATGGTGGTTTGAAAAGGCGTACCTCGGAAAAAGCCTATACGGTGGTAAATCGCTATGATATTCCGGAAGGTGAGGGGCCGGTATACCGCAAGTTCCAATGTAACCACTGCAATGAGCCGGCATGCCTGACTTCATGTTTTGTCAACGCCTACACCAAAACACGGGAAGGGGCTGTTATTTATGATCCTAAAGTCTGCGTCGGCTGCAGGACATGCATGATTGCCTGTCCATTCTATGTGCCTGCTTACAGTTATTCCAGCCCGATTAACCCGGTCATCAAGAAATGTATCATGTGCTACGATACCCGCCTCAAATTCGGCAAGCCGCCTGCTTGTGTTGAAGCATGTCCCCAGGAAGTCATGACTTTCGGAAAACGGGTAGACCTGATCAAAATGGGACACCAGAAAATCAGGCTGGAGCCCGAAGTTTATGAAGACCATCTTTACGGCGAGCATGAGGCTGGCGGAACCGCCTGGATGTATCTCTCTGGCGTACCGTTTGACAAGGTCGGTTTCGATACCCATATCGGTAACCAGCCCATGATTTCCTATGTCAAAGACTTCCTTTCCATAGTTCCCATGGTTCTATGTATATGGCCTGCGCTGTTCACTGGTTTTCATCTGCTGGCCACGAGAAAAGAGGCTCGTCAAGCTGAACAACAGAAAACTGAAGAATAAAGGAGAGAGGTGGCCATGAATAAGCGTGTAAAACAGGGCTTCAAACCCGTGGATTCACATTTCAAAGAGGAAGGGCAGCGGTGGACTGTCAAAGAGAAAATATTTCTGGGCCTGACTCCAGGAGAATACTTTCAGGAACAGATGAAAAATCCGTTTAACTGGATACTGTGGGTAATCTATATTGTCGGTACCCCGATCCTGATTGGCCGTTTTATCTTCGGCCTTGGATGGGCTACGCACAGTTCCTATGATTACCCATGGGGCCTGTTCCTGTCCTGGGGGCTGTTTACCATGGTCCCGCTTTCCGCGTCGGGTTTTATGCTGGGCACCACTGTCGAGCTTTTCGGCAGAAAGGATTTTAAACCAATTGAAAGACTCGGGCTTCTTAACGGCCTCCTCGGTTACTTTTTCGCGGTCGTTTTTCTCCAGGTAGACCTGGGCCAGCCATGGCGGCTTGTATACCCCATGTTCGTCTCACTGGGGCCGGCGGCTGTCCTTTTCCTGGTTGCCTGGCATGTTGCAACATACCTGTCAGTCCAGATAGCCGAGCTGGTGCCTTCTTTTTCCGAATGGATGGGGTTTCCCCGTGCCAAGAAGTTCATCAAGAGCATTGTCCTCGGCCTGACAGTTGCCGGAATAATTCTTTCCACCCTGCACCAGGGAGCACTTGGCTCGCTTTTTACCTACGCGCCCGGTAAAGTTCACCCCCTCTGGTTTTCTGCTGAGTTCCAGTGGATTCACTTTCTCTGTTCTGCGATTTTCGGTGGATTAAGTATGCTCATCGTAGTCAGCACCCTGACCAAATGGTTCATGAGCTGGCGGTGTGATAATGAATTCCTTACCACCCTCGACAAACTGACCCTGGGTATTTCCAAGGGGGCTTCACTTGCATTGATAACCTACCTGGTCATTAAGATCATTGCTGTTGCCCATGATAATGAATGGGGTTATCTCCTCACCTCGTGGGGTGAGTATTTTACAGCCGAGATTGTGATAGGTACCATCATTCCCCTTGTTCTTTTTACCTTTGCCATACGTCACCAGGCCGCTGGAATTGCCCGACTGGCAGCCTTTATTGCAGTATTCGGTATAGTGATGAACAGAATGAATACCGCACTGATAGTCTTTAACTGGAGGCTGTATCAGGAAATACCGCATTGGCGTGAAGTGGTTATCGCCGTCATGGTTTATGCGACATATATCGTTGTGTACAGGGCTATCCTGGCAAGAATGCCGATTCTGTATACATGGAAGGATGAAGCGAAACAGAGTTGACCGTGATTCAGGGAGGGACTGAAGGGCTCCGGAACGTCCGGGGTCCTTCCGCTCACAGGTAAACAGCAGCTGTGATGTAATCATCAATGAATCATTAGGGCAGTTAAAGGGAAAAACTTGAAACTTACATCCATATTAAGCGGAGTAGATTGTGCGTAAAAGTTTTTATATAACCTTTGCCTTGATCGGGATTACTCTGGGCGCTCTGCTGCTGCTTGCCTTCAATCAATTCCAGCTCTACGGACAACACGAAAAAATAATCTCACAGACCGAGAAGTTTATTTTCCAGTATTCAATCATTCGCGAACAGATAATCGAGGATGTCGTCTCCGGCCAGCTGGACGAACTTGGTGAACTCTCAAGTTCGGTGGAAGAGCTGCATGGCAACATCATAAAGATCCTTGATAACAGTCTTATTCCGGCTGAATACAAGTTTTCATTCCTCCAGCAGATTGACCTGCCAGGCCTGGTCCTCCTGCTCCGCAAGGCCTCAGCAGAAAAGGGGAACAAAAATATCCTGCAGGTTATCAACCAGGAGACAAGGGTTATCGGTGAGCGGTTCCTCCTTTTTGAACGGCTTGTCCTGGGATACGCCAAGCAGAAGCTTGTCGATTTCCAGATGGTTATTATCGGCACCCTGGCGATGGTAGTTTTTCTGGTTATCATCCTGATGGTGGTCATGTACCGATTGCTGATCATGCCTGTAATCAGCCTGACCAAACAGTCGGAAGATGTTTTGCAGGGTGAGCAGGATAAAATATACAACCCACAGGGCTGGCACGAGATTTCCGTCCTGTCGGACAAAATGAGTGAACTCCTGAATGTGGCCCGGGACAGGGGTAAAACAATTGAACGCTATTCTAAAATGATGAGATGTTCTCAGCATGTTTTGCGGGAAATTCAAGGGCACCACAAAAAGGGAATACTCTATGAGTCAGTCTGTCGGGCGCTGCTGGAGAATGATGATTATATCCTGGCATGGATAGGTATAGAAGATCCGGAGGAGAAGGGCATCATGCCCGTGGCTGTCGATGGGTCCTCAACCATGTCCTGTGAAGAGTGCAACGAATGTTTCGGTGCACTCCTTGCGGAGCAGGAAGGAGAAAATGACCCTACTGTTCAAGCCCTGCAGGAGGGAGAATCCGTCATCCATGAGGACATCCTGGCAGATGCTCCCAAGGGACCTTTCAAAAACACTCCGCTTGCCGAGGGGAAGGTGGACAGTATTTCCCTGCCCATCATTTTCGAGGATCGGAAGTTCGGTGTCCTCACTGTGTATGTCATGGCTGATGAGGGAATACTTAAAGAGGAAACAATGCAGCTCACCAGGATGGCATCAATCCTCGGAGAAAAACTGAATCATCTTGACTTGTACAATAATCTTGATCTGGAAATAATAGCCAAAAACATTATTGGCGAACAGAGTAATATTATCACATTCACCCTGGACAAAACAGGCAGGATTCTGGCAGCGGACACCTATTTGACAGCTTCAATCTACAACGATGCCGGTCCGCAGTGGATCGGGCTGAATATTATTGATATAGTCCTTCCTGAAAACGACTCTGAGAGAATAGTCCTGAACAGGTCTTTGACAGAGGGGACAAGGTATGATTTTAACGCACGGCTTGTCGGTTTTGAGGAGAAGTTCTCCGCTACCCTGACACCGGCTGATGATTTTCCGGCTGAAGAGGCAATTCTCCTTCTCGTTTTAGTACCGCCACCAAAGAATATTCTGATTCAGCCGGAAAATTATCAAGTCGCTTATTCAGCTGCCATCGGCCAGTTTGCCAGCAGCATTGCCCACGAAATAACGGACCTGAGCAACGGTGTTATCAACTATGCGCAGATGCTCACCGATGAAATGGGCGGTGAAGAAGGGACCGAGAGTAAAAGTTCGCTTGAAAAAATCATCAACGGGGGTGAAAAAATGGCATCAATGGTGGAGCCGATGCTCATTGACCAGGATGATTTTGAATTCTCCAAGAGTATTGAAAATGTTCATGCTATTTTCAATGATGTCCTGCAGCTCGTCGGGCCATTGTTCAAAAAAGATTGTATTACAGTCAATCTCGATATCCAGTCGACCTCAATCAAATACAGGAAACAGCACCTGCAGCTCCTGCTCCTTATCCTCCTGAGGCGGTTGCGGGAATCTCTCAATGGACGGTATCCTCAGAAAGATCCTGACAAACTGCTTGACATTGCTGTATCGCAGTACAAGGAAGAGGCAAAAAACATTCTCATGATTTCCATAGTCTTTACCGGCAGAGAGCTGGATTATGAGCCCACCGAAATCGGGAAAGGGAAGATGGCCGGGATGTGGTTAAGCCAGGAACTGGCCAGAAACCTGGGTGGTGAAATGAACCTTGGCCTCACGGATAAAGAAAAAATTAAAGTCGATCTGCTGCTGCCGGCATAGAAAGCTTGCATTCTCCCAAGTGTTCGTATAAATAAATTCCACATTTCTCGTCAGAAGAAGTAATATTTCTTAACAGACAAGTCACGTGTAAGGGAGTGCCAATTCTCCCGGACATCCATATTGCCCCCGTAGCTCAGGGGATAGAGCACAGGATTCCTAATCCTGGTGTCGCAGGTCCGATTCCTGCCGGGGGCACCATAATATCAAGGACTTGCCTCACATGGGGTTAAGTCCTTTTTTGTTGGTGTGTGACTTTATTCACGGGCTTGTTCATACGCATCAATCGCCCACGATATCATTGCAGAGAATGCAGCGAGTTGACCATTGATGGTTGAACCACCATGCATCCCCGGTCGTTTGTAATTTCGAACTTTGCCTCTTTATATTTTTAGGAGTATAGTCAAAATATTACCTGAGTGAATGATTGTAAAAATACGTTTATCCATAATATGGCGATACAATACACTTCTATATATCTTTCATACGTCCGGCAAATTGCTTCTTTTCTTGTAGCTAAGCAGTTTGCTGTACTTCTTGTATTCTTTTCCTGTACTCTCTTTTCTTTTTATTCTAATACCGCCTTTGCCCAGGCGGAACCTGATCAGCCGACAACATCAAACAACCAGGAAGATAGACGTGTTGTTCTTACCCCTGAAGAACAGGCCTGGCTTAAGGCGCATCCGGATATCCAACTGGCTTATACCGATGCATTTGAACCTGAAGTCATTGTTAACCCCGATGGCAGCCTTACCGGTATTTTGGTTGATTTTCTGGAAGAATTGAATAAGCGGTTGAGAACCCGCATCACTCTGCGGATCGATTCCATACCCGCAATACTTGAGAAGGCGAAAACGAAAGAGGTTGACGGTATTCTGGAGATGCACCCGGAGTATGCCGATAAGCTGGGTCTGTTAAAAAGCGTCGGATACCTGAGGGCCTATCCGGCAGTTTTTGCCCGTAAAGATGTTTCTTTTGCAGGGCCAGAAGATTTTGCCGGCAAGAAGATCGCGATCATAGACAAGGTCTATTTTACGGAGAAAATGGTCCGGGAATATGGTGAACAGTCGACAATCCTGAGAGTGAAGGATGCTATACAAGGGATGAAAAGTGTAAGTGAAGGAGAGGCGGATCTATATATCGGGGTCAGCTTTAATTCCTATTACATTACAAAATACCAATTGTTCGATGTTGTTACCAAATACATATTCTATGATTTTACGGATAAATTCGGCATGGCAGTCAGGCCCGATTGGCCTGAACTTGTCCCGATTCTCAATAAAGGAATTACAAGCTTTTCGCAGAATGAGATCGATACCATCGTGGCAAAGTGGATCCACCTTCCACAACAAGAAAAAACAGTAGAGCTCACGCCGGAAGAACAGGCGTGGTTGAAGGCGCATCAGCCTATCCGCCTTGGATTTAAGGGGGAATATCCACCTTACCTGATGACCGGCAAAAAAAATCTTCAGATCGGAATTCTTGCCGACCTGCGCGACGAACTCAGCCGAAAATTAGGCGTTGATATCGTTATTGCGGAATTCAAGACGTTTACCGACTTATTGCAGGCTTCGGAAAAAAAAGAGATCGATGCAGTGTATACCATCATGCCCAGTCGGGCAAAGAAGCGGGGACTGCTGCCAACGGAAGTCTTTTTACGCAGCTACGCTGCCATCTTCACCCGCCAGGGTGAAAGGGTGGCCCATCTGGATGATGTGATCGGCAAAACCGTGGCCATGGTCAAGGACATGAATTTTGTGTTGCGTATACTCAAACCGTATCTCGAACAAGTTACCATCGTCGCGGTAGATACACCCGCAGACGGTATGAGGTTGCTCAGCGACGGCAAGGTAGACATGTTCATTGGGACAAGCACCAACAGTTTCATGGTGAATAAGTTTCGGATCGGCGGCATTTCACAGGCTTATATTCATACCGATGAAGGGATGCCCTTTGCCATGGGGGTCCGACCCGACCGACCGGAGCTGGTTACGGTTTTCAACAAGGGGCTGGCCCATATCGGGCAACGCGGTATCGAAACCATCGTGGCCCGATGGCTCAAGATTCAGGAACCGGAGGAACGAGTTCAACTGAATGCCACCGAACGGGCCTGGCTCGATCAGAACCACACCGTCCGAGTGCGGGCGACCGACTGGCCTCCTTACATGATCATTAAGGAAAACGGACCGCCCCAGGGGATTTCCGCCGAGTATCTCAAGTTGATTGAAGAATGGACCGGGATAAACTTCGATTATGAAATGACTGAGCAGCCGTTTGCCGAATTTCTTGAAAGCATTAAGCAACGCCAGGGACCCGACATGGCTTTGCTTATTATCCATACCCCTGATCGGGAGGAGTACCTTTCCTTCACAGGTCCTTATATCGTCTCACCCTATGTCATTTTCTCCCGGGAGGAGGAAGAGTTACTGCTGGACATAGGTGGTCTGGTTGGTAAGACTGTTGCGATACCCAGGGGCTTTGTCATGCAGCAGCTACTGGAGAGGGATTATCCTGCAATCAGGCTTGTGCTGTTCGATAACGATGAACAGGCCCTGCTTGCTGTCTCAACTGGGAAGGTGGATGCCTACATTGGCAACCTGACTGTGGCCAGCCATATCATTCAAATAAGCGGATTATCTAATTTGCGAGTTGTCGGATCTACCCCCTATGGCGACCAGGTTTTATCCATGGGCAATCGCAGCGATTGGCCGGAATTGACCTCGATCACCAACAAGGCGCTTGCCAGTATCACCGAAGAAGAGAAAACAGCTATCCGCAACAAGTATGTTGCCCTGCGATACGAACAGGGAATCAACAGAGCCGTGGTGTTGAAATGGATCCTGCTCTCCGTTGTCAGCGTCACAGGTATTCTGCTCCTGTTTGTTTTTTGGAACTGGCAGCTCCGCCGGAAGGTTCGTGTGCGGACGGCTGATTTGGAAGCAGAGATTGTCGAGCGCGCAAATGCAGAAGAGTTATTGCGGGACAGCGAGGAGAAGTTCCGTTACCTGATGGAACAGTCTCCGCTTTCCATGCAAATCTTTAACCTTGATGGGCAAATAATCCGGGTCAATGAAGCTTGGCTCGAGCTTTGGGGAATCTCCGAGGAAGACCTGTCTGAGGTTTTCGAAAAATATAATATACTTGAAGACGAAGAGGTAAGGAAACTTGGGATCATGCCGCTTATTGAAAAAGCTTTCAAGGGAGAGGTCTTAACACTGCCGGTGATCGAATACGATGCACCCAGTACGATGGAAAACCTCGAAATAGACCATGTTAAGGCTAACAAACGCTGGATCCAGGCTCGCTTGTATCCGATCAGAAACAGTAAGGGCGAGGTTGTGAATGTTGTTGATATAGAGGAGGACATTACCGCCAGTAAGCTGGCCGAGGAAACGGTCCTCGCTTATCAGCAGCGCCTGAAAGCCCTGGCTTCACAGCTGATCATTGCCGAAGAGAAAGAAAGGAGCCGTATTGCTGCCGATCTGCATGATCATATCGGACAGACGCTTGCTTTCTCCCGCATCCAGGTTGCTAAGGCCAAAAAATATGCATCTGAAGAGAAACTTGCAAACATACTGGATGAGATTTCTCAATCATTGTTAAAGACTATACAGGATACAAAAGATCTGGTGTTTGATCTGAGCTCACCTCTGCTGAATGAGCTTGGTCTCCATGCAGCTATTCTCAATTGGCTTGAAGAAAATGTTTTAAGCAAGCATGGCATTGAGTTTGAACTGGTCGGTGAAAAAGTGATATTACCTTTGAGCAAGGATGTGAAAGCTATTCTGTTTCGCAATGTCCGTGAACTGCTCACCAATGTTATCCGACATGCACAGGCTAACAAAATTATTGTATCTGTAGCCGAAAATGAGAAAGAGATGAAGATTGTAGTGTCTGATGATGGTACCGGTTTTGACATGCACAAGCTCAAAGAGGAAGAAGAAAGTATGAAAAAATTCGGCCTGTTCAGTATCAGGGAGCGGATGGAGGATATGGGCGGGTCTCTGGAAATAATTTCCGAACCCGGCAGGGGATGTAAAGCGGTTTTGAGTATTCCTCTCGATGCAGATGGTTAACTGGAAAGGGAATCTTAATGAAAAGACTGGGTGACTTGGTGACTAGGAGACTTAGGGACTTAGGAACTGAATATCGAATATTGATCAAGAATTAACTTAGAAGTAATAAAAAGCAAAGAGCTAGACTTCATGACTTCAGATGCTAATTCCGCAAAATCGATTCTTCTTGTAGATGACCATCCGGTTTTTCGAAAAGGTTTATTCTCACTGCTGGAAGATGAAGAGGACATGCTTGTTGTCGGTGAGGCTGGAGACGGGCAAACGGCCCTTGATCTTGTCGAAGAGTTGTCACCTGATATTGTTGTCATGGATGTGACAATGCCCGGACTCAACGGGATTGAAGCAACAAAACGCATAGTTGCTGAATTTCCAGGTACGCTGGTGGTGGCCCTCTCTATTCATTCAGACAAACAGTTTGTCCAGGATATGCTCCAGGCTGGTGCATCCGGTTACATTCTGAAGGAGAGTGTCCCCGAAGAACTGGTAAAAGGAATCCGGTCTGTCATGGTGGGTGAGGGATACTTGAGCCCGGCAATTACTGGAATTATTGTTTCACAACTCAGACAATCCCTGTCCCAGGAGAATTCTTTCCAGAAAACAGAACTGGAAATTCTTGCGGCCAAACTGCATGCTCCGCAGGTGCCGGAATATCATGTTCATCGGCCCCGGCTTATAACACTTCTTGAAAAGAGTATTGCCCTCCCCATACAGATTGTTACAGCGCCTGCCGGTTACGGCAAAAGCACGCTGGTCAGCTGCT
>CAMYLK010000046.1 GCA_947259225.1 uncultured Desulfobulbaceae bacterium
ATTGCATAGAAATGGCAGGAATTGGTAGTGTACAGGTCTTATTGTATTAGTCTGTATGTATGCGTCTTATTGACTGATCCAAGACAATTTAATTAAAATATCCATTGAAATTTTGCGTAATTTATCAATTCTCAATCTAATCCACTCGGTGTAATAGTAAAGCAAAAGTCTATTGTTTAAGGCATTGCATTAAAAAAGGATTTTACTTTTATGCACATACTGTTCATAGGGATATTTACGATTCTTACTTTAATTTCACCTCCATTGGCCTTTTCTGAGAATGATGAGTTTAATGAACTCGACTGTTTTATTGAACCCTATATGGTGGTTAATATTGGGAGCGGTATAGCGGGAATTATCGATAAGCTTTATGTTGACCGTGACGATTTCGTAAAAAAGGGGCAGATTCTGGCTAAACTTGACTCAAGGGTCGAAAAAGCGACAATGGAACTTATTCGTGCACGTTCTGAACTCAAGGCCAAGATAGAGTTGAGAAGTGCGAGACTGCAATTTACTGAAAGGGAATATGAACGCAATAAAGAGATATACGAAAAAGACATTATCGCAATACATGATATGGATGAAGCAACGACAAACATGAACATAGCAGGCGGTGAACTTCAGGAAGCTATGGAAGAGAATCAGATCGCCGGCCTTGAGTTTAAGCAGTCACAAGCGGCTCTTGAAAGACTGACAATTCGAAGTCCGATTAACGCTGTTGTTGTCGAACGATTTTTGTCACCCGGAGAGCTCGTGACTGACCAGCCAATACTTAAGCTAGCACAACTTCACCCACTAAACGTAGAGGTGATCGCTCCTGTAAAGCTTTTAGGGTCCGTAGCAGTCGGAGATAAAGCAGAAGTAAAACCGGAAAGTCCGGTTGGCGGTGACTATTATGGAACTGTGAAAATCGTTGACCGGATTGTTGAGGGAAAAAGTGGTACATTCGGAATTCGTATAGAGCTGTCCAACGCTGATTTTTCTTTGCCTGTCGGCCTTAAGTGCAGAGTCCGTTTTCTTGAACCGTAACTTCTTAATATTCAATAATGTGTTAGAGAAACAACAAATACTTAAATCAACACTCAGAATCTCATCATGGGACAATTTTTTAAAGCCGAGGCTTATAATTTTGCATTGAGAATGGATAACATTCGATTGGAGTTGTTAAATATGATGAAAAAAAGGAGAATAATTATCTCCGTTGTGTCCTTTGTTCTCTTTTCTATCGCAGTTGTTTCTGCAAAGAATCTTGAGGTAACGTTAACCAATATTCCTCCGGAAACTCTCGAAATAACGCTGCAGGATGCTATCGCGATTGCACTAAGAGAAAATCTGGATATCAAAATCGAAAAATTCCAAACTCAGTCGAGGCGGGCTGAAATAGGCATTGAGGAAGGAGCCTTCGATCCCGAATTTAACATACTCCTGTCAGAGGATTTTAGAAAAAACCAGACGTCTACAGAGCTGGACGGTGCAGAGATCGGGGAAAACCGAACAAAAACGGCTTCAGTTTCAATAGGGCAGAGCCTGAAAACAGGAACAACATACGAGATCAAGTGGATACTTGATAAAACCGGAACTAATTCAATATTTGTACTGGAAAGTCCCTATTATGCTACTGACCTAGTATTCGAAATCAAACAACCGCTTCTTGAAGGGCTAGGGAAGGACATACAGGAGGCAAAAATAGCAATAGCCAGGTATACCTATGAATTCTCTCTGATGAATTTGAACAACAAGACCCTGATTACTATTTCAATTGTGGAAAAGCTCTACTGGGATCTGCTCTACGCTCTTGACGAGCTGGAGGTTTTAAAACTATCATTGAGACTGGCAACTACATTAAGAGACGAGAGTGCTGCCAGAATCAAAGCAGGACTTCTCGCACCCTCGGAGCTGCTTCAGGCAGAAGCTGAAATAGCCGCAAGAGAGGAAGAACTCCTGAACGTAGAGAAGAAAATAAGGGACGTCGAAGATCAGCTGAAGGTGATAATGAATTTCCATGCTTGGGATATGGAATTAATCCCAGTTGACAAACCCCTGGTAAGCGAGACTATCCCAGATGTTAACGCAGAGATAGATGAAGCACTCTCAATCAGGAGCGATTACCTGCAGGCTGAACTCGAAAGAAAAAGCAGCAGAGTCCTCCTGAATGTTGCGAAAAATAAAACACTCCCCGACCTTTCACTGATAGCATCTGTAGGTCTTAACGGTTTAAGTAGCGATTTCTCGGACACCTTTGATGACCAGTTTTCGAACGATTATTACTCATGGAAGACCGGTATCATGTTCAACATACCTATAGGAAACAGGGAAGCAAGATCAAACCTGATAAAGGCACGGTCACAGGAGAGAAGGGCAGTCGAAGTATTAAGCAAGGTTAAGCAGACAATTATTGTGGAGTTAAGAGAGGCAATACGGGCAATTGAGTCGTCGCTTAAAAAAATTAATGCCACAATAAAAACCGAAGAGCTCGCTAAAAAGAGGCTCGATAACGAAAATGAAAAGTTCAAAAACGGTTTGTCTACTGCTCATGACGTGCTCACATTTCAGGAATCATTTGCAAAGGCGCTCTCAAATAGAAAAAAATCGCTGATTGACTACGCAAAAGCCGTAGCTGACTTCAGGCTCATAAGAAAGGTTGGGAAGAGTGCACTGTGAGTTTTTTCATACAGAGAAAATGAAAAAATATTTCTTCTATATTCTTATATCCATCCTTTTGCACGATCTTCCGGCTCATGCCAAAGTCCAGTCCGCCACAGTGGCGGTACATTTACCTGCAGGGCAGCATAAGACAATAAAACTGAAGAACTTGCCTCGTAACGCTGCACTTAAGGTCGAGATTGAGGGGCAAGGTTCCTATGGTATTTCCTTTATCAACGAGGATGACTCTAAGAAATATCCGGATGTATCACGTCCTCTTTTTCAAAGCAAGGTTCATGACAAAATCTCCTTTGCAGTAAAAATACCCGAAAGTGGAAATTACTATGTTGTTTTTGATAATGTGTCAGGCTCAAAAGAGATAAATCTGAATGCTGCGATTCAAGGAGCAAGCGATTCTGACGAAATCCTTTTGCAGAAAGATGGCAAATCTGAAGGAGAGGAAGACGAATACAGTAAAACTCTGGACAGCATAGGAGAGGAACTCAATAAGCTATTCATTTTTGAACAATTTCCGATAACAGTCATGGCATGCGGTAAAGCCGGGGCCTTCAGTAACCAGAACGGTATTATGTTATGCACAGAATTCATAAAAAAAGTTCACACGACCGTTGGAAACGGGGATAAATCAAACGATGTCCTCCTCTTTTCCATCTTCCATGAAGTTGCCCATGTCCTACTTTTGCAGTGGGGATATCCATTCTATGACAACGAAGATGTCGCTGATGAATTCGCTACGGTATTAATACTATTAATGGGCCAGAGCGAACGGTTAAGCCCGGTAACTGAATTTTTCATATCAAATCCGACATCGTCAGAATTAATAACAAAAGCCTTGCAAGGTGACCGACACCAGCTATCCATTCAGCGGGCTCGCAACATAATAGCATGGACAAAAGACGCAGAGCGCGTTAAAAGGTGGCTGATAATTTTTACCCCCCACATGCAAACACCTGTTCTGGTAAAGCTGAAGGAAAAACCTACTGCCTGGATCGATCCAGTTCTGATAGAAGAGGAGCTTGCAAAACGCAAACAATAAACCAGGCATTCGATAATCAGAGTCACTGAAGAAAATCTATTCCCTGCGTCCCGAAAAAGCCATCGCTTTTTCGAGAGATTCATCATATTTCAGAAGTTCACGCCGGATATGATAATATTTTCGCTGTGACACATACTGGGCATAAACAATATACATTTTCATAATCCAGCGAGTCAAAGACGAGTCTTTTTCTACGAACTGCTTTGCAAGGATCCCCAGAGGCTTGCCAAGAAATGAAGTGAGGATTTCATCTTCCAGCGATGCAATACACTCGAAACTCCCCGGCTCACCATGACGGCCACATCTTCCGAAAAGCTGTCTGTCAATGCGCCGTGCATCATGGTATTCTGTAGCAATAACGTGCAGTCCCCCAAGTTCTGCAATCCCTGTAGAAAGGACAATGTCAGTTCCTCGTCCCGCCATATTTGTAGCGACCGTTATCTGTGCCCGCTGACCGGCCTGAGCAATAATTTCCGCCTCTTCATCATCCTGACGCGCGTTTAGCACACGGTGATGCAAGCCCCTTTCGGAAAGCAGTTGACTGAGATGCTCTGAAGCAGCAACAGAACGGGTTCCCACCAGGACGGGCCGTCCCTTTTCATTCAGTTCTTTGATGCGATTCACTACTGCAATCCATTTTTCCCGCTCATTCCGGAAGACTTTTCCCTGTAATGCGTTACGAACGAGCGGCTTATGCGTAGGAATAGTGACTACTTTAAGTCGATAAACAGACCACAGCTCATTGGCCACTTCCCTCGCAGTCCCCGTCATACCTGCCACGTGATGATAACGTCGGAAAAACCTCTGATAACTGATGCGTGCCAGTGTTTCATTTCGGGCCGTAACTTCACATCCCTCTTTCACCTCTATGAGTTGATGCAAGCCCCTTTCCCATGAGCGATCTGCCATCAGCCTCCCCGTGTACTCATCAACGATCTGAATTTTCCTGTCTTTTACAAGATAGTCCCTATCTTTTTCGTAAAGGTGCAGTGCTTGAAGAGCCTGGGTCACAAGTTCTTCACGATGCTGACTGCTTTTCCACAAACCTCCCATTGACTCTGCCAGATCCTGGAGACGTGCCTTCCCCTCATCCGTCACATCAAGAGTTTTTTTCACAGAATCGAAAATAAAATCATCACCCTCGGTGAGCTGCCCGGCCAGTTCAAGGGCTTCATCATACAGATGGGTCTCGCATGTTGCGTCCACCGGGCCTGAAATAATAAGCGGAGTTCTGGCCTCGTCGATGAGCACGCTGTCGGCCTCGTCTATTATGGCAAACGGAAGCCCCCTCAGGAGAAGACGATCAAGACGTTTATCCTCTCCATAGAGCCGCTCCAGACGCATCTGGATATGACCGGGCTGTTGACCGAAAAGAAGACGGTCTTTAAGGTAATCAAAAACAAGCTCTTTGTTTGTACAGTAGGTAATTTCAGAACGATAGGCTTCGCGACGCTCCTCTTGGCTCATTCCGTGGACTACTACACTTACACGAAGACCAAACGACTCATATACAGGTTTCATCCAACCGGCATCTCGTCTTGCGAGATAGTCATTCACAGTAATTACGTGCACGGGAATACCGGCAAGAGCTGCAGCACATGCGGGGAGAGTCGCAGTTAATGTCTTTCCCTCTCCTGTCTCCATTTCTGCAATCATCCCATTCAGCAGCACCCAGCCTCCGATAAGCTGTACATCAAAATGGCGCATCCCGAGTTTCAATCCAGAAAACTCCCGAGTCAGCGCAAATATCCGGCTTACCAGATCAATCGTCAGTCCCTCTGTCTTTATTCTGCCGCGTATACTGTCAGCCTTCTCTCTCAACTGATGTTCATTTAATCCCTTTAATGTCTCAGCGTGTACGTTCACATGATCTACGATAGACCGAAACCGTTCCGGTCTTGCGTACAGCCAGCTCGTAGCATTACCGGCAGTATTTATGACTGCCTGATCCAGTTTTGACTCTGTGGATTGTTTGCGCTCGGGATAAAAGCCTTTGGCACTTCCCGGAGATAAGGCGATACTAGACATTGAATCGCCTCATAAAAAGTCTGCGCAAGCTTCGATACCAGCGGAAGACAAGTGGCTCAGTACCATGATCAAACCGCACATATACCCGTCCTCCCACGCTTGCATTTCCTATTGCCATCTTGGGTTCTATATCAAACTGAAACAGTTTCTCAAAAGTCTTTAATCCTTCCGTATCCCTCGGATCTATGGCTATCTCTCCGCCGCCAATGTTGCCTAAAACCGCACTCGGCAGCCGTTCATCAGCACCGGGAACTTCCCTCTTTATAACTGCAGGAATGGCTATATCCAGACGCTCTGCCAAACGTATTTCAATTCCTTTATTCCTCTGTCGTATCAGGTCAATATCAGACTGGGACACAATGAGCCTTATCGTAGGGCGTTCTTCATCAATTACGTAGGCAATCAAGGCTCCCTGTTTAATATAACGACCCGGCAAATCCTCTGCCCCTGGCACAATAAAGACACCGTCATCAGGACTATACAGGATCAGTTCTGTCTGTCTTTCACGTGCCCTTGCAAGGTTCGCACGGAGATGTACCATTTCCTCAGCCGTAATTTTTGCCTGTACACGATCAGAATATATTTCTGCATTATACCTGGCTTCAAGTTCCCTGAGCTGAGCTTCAAGCAATCTCACATTGGACACGAGTAACGGATCCCTGCATTCTATCAGCAGATCACCTTTTGTTACCCTTGTATCAGGCTTCGCTATCATTCTTTCGATAAAACAGTCAGTACCTGAACGAACGAGTGATCCTTCAGGCACCCAGACCACACCCTCTGTGCGTGTCCATGACGGAAATGGCAATATAAATAAAACAGCCAAAACCACAAGAACCAGCGAACCGGAGATCATAACTGCCCTTACCCGATTTTCCCTCAGCGCAGGATTGAACAATACAAAATGTATTTTCTTGAAAACTGGTATGACGAACATGCTGATCCCTGCCCATATCCCGAGCAGTATGCCTACAATGAAAAACTTTCCGGTAATAAACAAGATAATCGCGGTGTAGATAAAAATCCTGTAAATAAAAGCGGCGACTGAATATGTTGCCAGCCAGACGCGCTCCCCAGGGCCAACATAGGGCGATTCGGTCTGCTTTAATCCGAGCACATATCGCTTGATCAGGTATCCAAGGTAATTGATACTTCTCTGCGCAAGATTCGGAACTTCCACCAGATCCGACAGGACGTAATAACCATCATAGCGCAAAAGGGGATTCCCATTAAAGAGAATGGTCGAAATACCCGCCACGAGCATGACATTGAAGGCAAGGGAACGCACAATGCCCTGCTCGGTGCTTGCCCACAGAAGCATCGCCAGAGCAGCAACAAACAGCTCTACCATTATTCCTGCGGCACCAACGATAATCCTTCGGCGCTTCTCTCTGAATGCCGAAGCTGATGAAGCGTCCACGTATGGTATGGGCATCAAAACCAGGAGCATGATTCCCATTTCATGCACTTCTCCGCCCCATCTTTTGACTGCATATCCATGGCTGAATTCATGCAGTGCCTTTATGACAGGGTAGCTGAGCCATATGAGAATGATATTTTCTGCAGATAGTACGCGGTCCACGATATTTTCGGTCAGTTCCGGCCAGTGCAGGCCAGCCAGCACTAAGGCATAGCCCACGATAAACACCCATACGATAGCACCGTAGACACTGAAAAGGGGTTTTATATATTTCATAGTGCGGGTAAGAATCCGCTCCGGATCAAAGAGCGGGAATCTCAGGGCAAGTGGTGAACGCAGACTCATCTTCCACTTGTTGCGCTCGGTTTTCTCGAAACGGTTAAACAATTCCTCTGTATCCGGAGTGACATCGCATAGGAGAACGCCGGCTGAATGCAACTGACTGAGTACCCTGACTATATCTCCCTGTGAAGGGGCATCATCACCGAATCTCTCTACGGCCTTCTCCCAGAGCTCATGCACAGATAGTTTTCCGTCCATCAGCCCAATAATATGATACGCCACAGGTGTAAACCGGTAAAATTGACCCGTTACATGATCCTGAAGTACATACCACAATTCTTCGTGGTAGTAATGCTGATGGATCTGTGCATGCGCACGCAGGCGTGGCTGTAATTTTGAAACACGGTACCATGAAGGGCTATACAGGGATTCTGCCATACGTTCTCACAATCAAGGCCACCAGGACCAGGCCCAGAGCCTCACCCAATCAATCATATCATGCGTCCAGATCCAGATAAGTCTTCGGCTATCGATATGCACCTTTCCTATCCCTTCCATGCCCGGACGAAGGCGCTCTGAAATCTCTTCGAGCTTCGCTTCAACAAGAAAATAATTGCGTCCTTCTTTGGCAGTTGATACAGGGGTAATCTTATTTACGGTGATCGGGGAATGTGTCTCGGGAAAAGAATTAAGCACCAGGTCCCCCGTTTGACCTACTTTCATCTGACTGATCTCTCTCTCATCCACCTGAAGCATCACACGGTATTCATGTAAAGGAGTAATTTCAAAGAGAACCTCCCCCCTCTGCACAGGTGAACCGAGTGACTGGCTCAGATCACCACTCACCACTATTCCGGCAAAAGGCGCCCGCAGCTCAGCCCGTGCCAGCTGTTCGTCCAGCAGTGCAAGCCTCGCCTCTGCCTGGTTTATTTTTTCTTTCAGGATATTCATGTTAGCCCTGTCACCCTCTGCCATTGCCTCACGGTATTGACCCATATGCTGTTCTCTCTGGCTCGCCCAGTTCATCCGCTCAAGACGAAAATCCCTGTCATCCAGATCGCACATGACCTCTCCTTCCTCAACAGTATCTCCGGCACGCACGTAGGCATGATAAATAAAGCCGTCATAGGGTGCGACCAGGGCACGCTGGATCTTGCCTTCAATCGTCGTATCAGCCTTCACACGGTAATCTCCCTTGGCAAAGGTGAAAAAAATTACGAGCAGCAAAAGAACAGACGTAATGAGCTTCACCGCTATATGATCACGGCCGGTAAGCTTTTCGAGCTGTTTACGCGATGATTCCCCTATTTTTTTAATCAGCAGCCTGTCGTTGCTCCGCTTTACTTCGAGAATGGGCGCAATCAGGGCGGTCGCGCTGTCACAGAGTTCAACTGTTTCCGCGTCAAAGGGCTTATCCGATGAACGCTCCAGTGTTAATGCCCCATACCCCAGCCCGTCATTGTCAATGAACGGAATAGTACAGAGTGCACTATCCCCATCCTGTTTTGCCAGCTCTTGATGGGCACGAAGTATATAGCTTTCCCCCTCTCCGCTCCCCGGATAAACGAGTATGCTGTGTTGTCCCAGGCATTCATCCATTGCGGCACCAATGGAGCGTACCAGGTTCATCTGTTTTTTAAACTGTGCACTGTGGGACAGCGCACACACCTTGACATGATTTCCCTTCTTAAAACCAACACTGACCCTGTCACACTCAAGTCGCGTTGCAAGAACGGTCACAAAAGAAGTGGCAGCCGCCTGAAAACGCTCTTCCTGAAGTGTAATTGCTGCTAGATCCAGAGCAGTGGTAATGCGATCCCTGACATGACTCTCATCTCCCGCCTTTTTTCGCATAATCCAGTTCTCAAGCCATGCCACACCCCATTGCAGCCACCGCATTGCTGACTGCAGGTGATCTTTGGGACACGTACCTAATGCAAGCGCAACAGCACCATGAAGCTGACCGAATACCTTAATGGGATATGCAAGGTGAAAGAACGGTTCGCTTTTTAATAGAACACCTTTCTGTTCTTTCAGGACTCGTTGTGTGATTTCTGCGAATTTTTCAGGATCGCTTAATCCCTTTGGCCAGAATGCCACAGGGCTGAAGGAACCCCCGGGATCGCCGAATATGACCGCACCACTTTGGATGTGGCTGATAAGACGACACTGCAGTGCAAGCCAGCTATAACAAAATTCCTCGTCCGTATCAGCATCGGCAAGCCTCCGCCACAATGCCTGATCCAGATACGCGATACTTTCGTCATCTGACCTGCGGTTTTCTGCAAATCCATGAGATGGGGGATTATCTGCCATACTCATTCACAGCATGCCGCAATGGCTGCCTAATAAAATATAACCTCTATTGACCAGAACCGCGCGTTTCGATCTTTATCTCACCAAAACGCTGCTCGTACTGGGACACGATATTACCGAGCAGCAGCAGCAAACGCTTCGCCGCAAAGGGGCTGAGAATAATACGGTCACTAAGCTTAACAGACAGCTCTTTCTCTCTTGTCAAAGTTTGATTGGTTCCAAAAAACAGGGTGACTTCTTCACGGGTGCTCGCGACATTGCAGACATTTGCATACGATGTATTCATCCCAGTATCATCCCATTTTACCTTTGGAACGGTGGTCCCAGTTGCTTTGTCTACTTCTTTAACATCCTTATCTTTTGCAGCCATGTGTTACCTCCTTTATATTATATCTACAGCAAGGGATTATTTACGTGACAATGAAAAAGAGTGAATTATTTTAACATAATAGAGGCAAAAAACCTACCGATGCATCGGGGAACCAGCCCCATCTGTGCGGTGATGATAATCGGAATCTTACTCTCAACCCAAAATGTGTCTAATATCTTTCATCCCAGTAGCCGTTTATGCTAATCCTCTATAAGCCAGTCTGGGTCGCCATCAAAAATCGAAGCGAGTTCTCCGGCATCCTCCTCATCCTCTTCTTCATCGTTCTCTCCATCTTCATTGCGCCAGCGGTAAATATAGTTCCATGCCTCCTCATTCATAATCCAGTCACTTCCATTACCGTTCGAGCCATTACCGTTTCGTTTATTTGAAAAATCTACCTTAGGGTCAATCCCGCCCTTTGTATCGCCCTCCTCTGCGAGGACAAATTCACCATTTTCTTCATCGAACAGCAGTGCCGTTGTCTCACCTGCGCTGTCTCCATTGCTGCCATTACCCGGAATGATCCTCACGCCATGATCAAGATTTGCTACCATTTCATGACCATGCTCAAAACCGAGAACATGGCCGAGTTCGTGCACCGCTACCGTCAACAGGTCCATATCACCGTATGCTGTGCTTGAGGGAGAAGCCACCATCTCACCATCTCCGTTTTCTGGCCTGAACTCTGTATTGTCAGATGGTGTTGAATCAATAAACCAGCCATATCCTGCTGCATCTTGATCGATGAACACCGTGTTGGCAACCATCTGCCCAAGGACTAATCCCGGCAGGTCTACTATTTCAAACTGGATTTGATCCAGTGCTGCCAGAGAGTAACCGTCAAGCTGCAGCAGTTCTTCCCATCTGCTGATTGCCTCTTGAATAGTCGGAGCAAGGTCCTCATCGCTCACTGATCCACCTCCAGCAACTGCTGCCTGCGCTGCTGCAGTCGCCGTGAGTGCACTACCTCCGCTGTCAACAATGAAAGCCGGATCATCGGTCTTGATCTTCATTGAGTCGAATGAGCTCTGCCCGTCCCTGGTCAGCAGACCAAAGTCGCCGTCTACTGCCACGGCATTGAAGACGTGACCAACCATCGCCTGCCAGTTCTGGGCGCCGCTCAACTTTGCTGATAGATTAACCGTTGTACCCTTCACGGAAAGTGCAATTTCGTAATCTGTACCGGGTTCAATAGCAAGATCGAATGCCGCATCATATTTCCATCCGCTTTTCGCGGTATAATGCCCGATAACCACCTGGTCGGAAACAGCGTCAATAGCAGCGAACTTAAAGTTATCTGCGCTGTAGTAATCGAAGACCACCCCTCCCGTTGTCTGTGTATTAAGCGTCGCCTCGAACTCTATGATGGATGCTATTTCCAGTCCATGGCCAAGACCCAGATCGATAAAGCTGACAGCACTGTCGCTGCCGCTTGCGGGACCGCCGTCATAGCGTCCATTATTGTCCTGCCACAGGCCGGTCGTCGGCACAAAATTAATTACAGCATCCGTATCGGGAAATTCCTCGGTGCCTTCAAATGTGATCTCAGGTGGCAGAATCTGAACCGCGATGTTGTCGTAAATACCCTTTGAATTATCGGAACCAAATCCGAGCATGCCGCTGTTCAGGCCGTAGACCCAACCGTCTATGACACGCGGCGCGAAGGTGTGGCTGAAATATTCGTTATTATCAGCCAGGACTGTCACATTGGTGCCGTGTACAGCCACAAGCATGTTGTATAAAGTTTTTGACTTAATCTGCATATTGGCCTGTACATCCACGTGCCAGCCGGTTTCGTCTCTGTGCCCCATCTGTATCTTATTGATAGACTCATTAAGTCCGGCAAATTTGAAGTCTGTTGGGCCGTAGTAGTCAAAAATCACATAAGCATTGGACTTCCAGCCCGCCAACGGCTTGTCCATAGTGATAGTTGCCTGAATCTCGAAGTAACTTGGCAGCACCTCATCCACATGAAAGACGCTGGCAGCATCGCCGCCTAATGACTCAGCGGTTACCCGCAGGGCACCGTTTTCAATGTTCCAGGTTCCACTGTCCACAAAGAAGCTGTTCAACCCGGATGCATTAGAACCGGGACGGTTGAAGGTTGCTGACCTCAGCACGTCCCGCTTGCCGCCCGGGATGTTCCCAGGCTGCGGGTCATCAGGCGCTCCGGTCTGGTCCTTCCAGTCAAGGTCCTTCTGCTTCACCAGACCCAGTTCTCCTTCAGGTTCGCCGTTGCGTGCTGGAACTGCCCCGGTATCAGCGGCCCTCGTGGGATCGGCCCCGTCGCTCTCAGACAGATCATAGAGGAATTCCTGAAGCTGAGGCTGCAACGTCCTGCTGACCGTTGCCATGCCAAAAGGAGCAAAGGGAACAATATAGCTGTTGAACTCACCGGCCCAGTCAATCAACCGGTCACCGCCCGTATTACCAATCAACACATCCCTTCCGGCACCTCCGTACGCACGGTCCTCATATGTCGCGTCCGTATCCGGAATGTTGTTGGCCAGATCATCTCCGGTTCCCGCTGTTGAGTCATGATCATCATCGGCATTCATCAGATCAGAGCCATATCCTCCGTACATATTATCTCTGCCCGTGCCGCCGACTATCCAGTCGTTGCCCAGGTCGCCGAATATCACGTCATCACCATCGGTGAGAGTGCTGGCAGGATCACCGGGTGAGCTGAGCTGCCCGTCCTGAGCATGAAAGTTCAGCAGGAATTCTGTGCCGCTGCCATCTACAGTAAAGACACCGTTTGCATCGACAAGGATCTTACGCCACGGATCATACTCGTCATACGCAGCAAATTCACCGGCATGCACTTCTCCGAATCTGAGGATATTTCCTTCATTCAGTGGGGCATCATAGAACATTGATAATGCCTCGGCACCCGACATGGAATCATCACCGGCACTGCCATGGAGGAAGTCGCCACCCCAACCGCCATAGACTATATCGTCCGCATATGCGGGATCCTGATCAGCATAGTCGAAGATATTGGGATCACCCAGTTTGAAGGGTGTCAGGTTAACAGTCTTCTTAAGTTGGCCATCTACATTAATGGTAGCCCGCTGAATCTTCCCGGGTGTGCTGATAAAAACATCCACGTCATCCAGCGGATCGATGCCATAGAGCATCTCACCGTATGCAGTACTGTTTCTGCTGGTATAGATACGGCCGTCATCGCCAATCACACCGTCTTGTCCGGCGCCGCCTGAAAACCAGTCATGTCCGTAACCGCCGATAAGATCGTCATCCTGCCCTTCTCCAAACAGTATGTCGCTACCGGTCATTCCATAGATAAAATCATCTCCGGACTCGCCGTGAATTTCATCTGTTGCGCCGATGTCATTGGCTGCCTGAGCAGCTGTCGGGTCGTAGTCCGGTCCGCCCGGTGTGTAGTCGAGCAGCTCTGCGGCACGCGGTATGATCTTCTCGGTGCCCTGTGTATCATAATTAAACGATAGGTATGCACCATCATAAAGTCCGTTTGTTCCAACGAGTCGATAAATGTTGCCGTTGTCACCAAGGATCATGTCAGAGTCATGGGCATGGCCATCGTCATATTCATCACCAAGGTTGTTCCGGCTTAAATCTGTACCGGCTCCGCCAAAGATAATATCATTACGTCGTCCCATATTGTCGGAATCCGGATCGCTAATGCCAGTACCATCCGGCCTCAGGTCAGGAGTTGTGAGGCTGAACACACTGGAGTTTCCTCCGATGATGTCGTCCTGGCCGAGATTCCCAAAGATTACGTCATTACCGCCGTTTCCTTCAATATAGTCTTCACCATCTGTTGCTAACTCAAAGGAAGGTGCGATTACGAGAAAGCCGTTATCATCCCTGTATGCATCTACAGGATTGCCCTCATCTATTTTGCTGTCTATAGACCCATCGCCCTGTATGATATCATCACCCAACTGACCAAAGATGGTGTCATCTTCTGAACCACCGGCAATATAGTCATCCCCAAAGTTGTTCAGACCTGCTGCCTCATCATCCGCACTGTGGTCAAGGAGAGTTATGTCCCAGTCGGCCCATACGGCTGTGTGTATCGGGTTAAGCTGGTCTGTGGAATCAATAAGCGCGTCTCCGTCATTTACACCAACCTCTTCTCCGTAGATCATGGTGCCCGTCAAGGTCCGGAACCGCGCGCTGGTGTCGTCTTCATATCCGGTCCAGCGGTCAAGGCTCACATTATCTCCGAAAATAATGTCGTCTTGAGCATCACCGTCGATATTATCGCTGCCAGCCCCGCCTATCAGGATATCTTCGTCATCGTCGCCGTATATGGTGTCACCGCCGCCTTCAGTGTTATCGGTTATTTTAGCCACCCGGGCAATACTGTTAAAAAAGACCTTGTCATAGGTTTCTTCAGAAGACGTATCGGTTGTTCCTGTAAAAATCAATTGGCCAAAGTCACCGAGAACGAGATCATCATTGGCATTGCCATGAATGACATCGCCATCTCTGCCGCCAAGGATAATATCGTCTCCGTCATTACCGGATATGTTATCCACACCACCAAGGTGCACATCACGAGTCTTGATCAATTCAAGGGTTGAAGGATCATGAGCCGCATCTTCATCAAAGCTTACAAAACCGTTATCGCCGAGGATTATATCAGCTAAGTCAGAGGTCCCTTCTGTTTCTGCATCACCATATATACTGTCTACTTCGCCGTTATTTACTCCACCGAGAATAACATCTGTCTGGGCATTACCGGTTATGGTATCTCCGCCACCCGTCGCTTCTTCGATATCACTTGTCTCGACTCTTAAGACAGTGGAATCACCAAGCGTGTATAAACGGCCCTGCCCACTTTCCTGATACGAATCCGCTGCATAGGTAATCGTTGCATTATCACCTGCGATGATGTCTTCTCCGTCTGCACTTCCCGAGTCGGCGTTTACGTTATCACCATAAACCGTATCGCTACCTGTTCCTCCTATCATCGTGTCCGACCCTGTATCTCCACTGATCACATCATCTCCGCCCAGTATCGCCGCACCGGCTGCTGTTGAGTACTGGTTCGACGATACACTGTCCAGATAGTCTGGATCCGCTCCAAAATCAACCGTGCCGTTGTCACCAAGTATTAAGTCCGTACCATCATGACCTCCCTGTACAAGTGCATCACCATGGATTGTGTCTACTCCGCTGTTATTTACTCCACCAATGATCAGGTCGTCATCTGCATTACCGTGAATGGTATCTGCTCCTCCAGTCGCCTCTTCAGTATCAGTGGTCTCAACCTTTGAGACCGTGGAGTCGCCAAGCGTGTATAAACGGCCCTGCCCACTTTCCTGATACGAATCCGCTGCATAGGTAATCGTTGCATTATCACCTGCGATGATGTCTTCTCCGTCTGCACTTCCCGAGTCGGCGTTTACGT
>CAMYLK010000047.1 GCA_947259225.1 uncultured Desulfobulbaceae bacterium
TTACCCTGGAGGATTGAAAATCAGGATGCAGTTCTTCAGCCAGCTGGCCGATAACAGTGAGCAGGCTTTGCGGGTCAAGTGACCCTTCTTGGTTTTTGTGAGACGCAGGGGGCATGTATTTTTTTAATTTTGGATTTTTGATTATAGAGTTTGGCATTCCGGTTTTAATTCTCAAGGCACTATGCTTCGAAATCCTAACCCCGAAGCACTACATCCTAAACAAATTCAAATGACATAAACAGCAAATGACCAAAAGAATAAAACCTGTGCTCAGTCCCGGTATCGTTTTGAACATTTGAAATTAATAATAGGAGCTTGTCTCGAAATTAGATATTCAAGTTTCGAGTTTATTACTCCAGCCACCAGCCTAATAACCTCCAGCCTGAATATCTTTTCTATAAACATTATAGCCTGTGCAACTGAGGTCGGCAATCGCACAGGCCTGGATAGGTTGATCGGGATAATTATTACATTCCCCTGGCGGTTTTGGCCAGCCGTACCATGTTCAGAAATTCCGACCTGTACCCGAACTGGTCCCTTCCTCTTGCCGGTTCGGCAAGCTTGATAATTTAATAGTAAAAAGGGGACTGATTTATTTTACAAAATTAATCTGTCGCCCTTTTTTGGCCAACCCCTTACCTATATTATAGCCTGTGCAACTGCGGTCGGCAATCGCACAGGCCTGGATGGGCTGATCGGGATAATTATTACATTCCCCTGGCGGTTTTGGCCAGCCGTACCATGTTCAGAAATTCCGACCTGTACCCGAACTGGTCCCTTCCTCTTGCCGGTTCGGCAAGCTTGATAATTTCATCATAGTTGAAGTCTCCTGTGTACGGGTCATTACGCAGGACCTGGCCGAATGCTGCGACCGCGGCGGCAAACTGCATATCGTTTGGAGTTCCTGAGATTCCGTCAAATTCCAGTTCTGTGGTAACGGGCAGGGTGATCAGTTTACTTGTGTCCTCATCCGGAAGCTTGTAGCGAATCTTCAGGAACGCGTATTCACTGGTGGCATCAGTCTTTGGTTTTGCGACAGCTTTCCGGTAGCGCAGGTCGTCGATAAGTTTTTCCCTGCTTTCAACCGGAGTAATTTCGTAGATAGCGGTGACGCTGTGGCCGGAACCGATGTCACCGGCATCGACCTTGTCGTTGTTGAAATCTTCCCGTTTCAGGATCCGTGTTTCGTAGCCGATCAAACGATAGTCATGCACTTTGGCAGGATTAAATTCAATCTGAAGCTTCACGTCTTTGGCAATGGTGAACAGGGTGGAACTGGCCTCGTCCACCAGCACTTTTCGTGCCTCGTTGAGATTGTCGATATAGGCGGCATTACCGTTGCCGTTCTGGGCCAGTGTCTGCATCAGGGCGTCATTGTAATTTCCCTGTCCGAAACCCAGGACGGAGAGGAATATCCCGGTTTTGCGTTTTCTTTCGATAAAACTTTTCAGTTCATTGCGGTCAGTGATGCCAACGTTGAAATCACCATCTGTCGCCAGGATGACGCGGTTAACCGCTTCCCTGTCAAAATTCATCTCGGCCAGAGAGTATGCGAGCTGGATGCCTTCCCCTCCTGCGGTTGACCCGCCGGCATTCAGTTTGTTGAGGGATGCCAGGATCTTGCCCTTGTCTTTCACTTTAGTCGGCTCAAGGACCGTCCCGGCCGCACCGGCGTAAACAACTATTGCCACTGTGTCTTCGGAGCCCAGCGAGTCGACCAGCATGGAGAACGAGTTTTTCAGCAGGGGCAGCTTGTCGGGGTTGTTCATCGATCCTGAGACATCAAGCAGGAACACGAGGTTTGAACGCGGTTTTTCAGCGGCCACTATGTCATATCCCTTGATGCCGATGTGCAGGAGTTTGGTATTGCTGTTCCATGGTGTAGGATAGAGAGCCACGCTTGGTTTGAAAGGTTTTGAGCGGTCATCGGGTACTGGGTAGTCATATTCAAAGTAGTTGATCAGTTCTTCCACCCGTATTGCATCTTTCTGTGGCAGTACACCGTTGTTCAGCTGTTTTCGGACAAAGGAATAGGAAGCAGTGTCAACATCCACGGAAAAGGTGCTGACCGGTTCTTCCGTGACGAGCTTGATGGGGTTGATCTTGATTTCTTCAAATTTATCCCGGCCCACATCCTGGTAGTATCCCTGCGAGGGCAGCATGACAGACTCTTCGCCTTCCGGTGCCCTCCGGCCACGGACACTGCTGCCGGCTGTTTGGGCAAATTTTCCTGCCAGCCTTTTAACGTCAGCCTTTTCCTTTGCAGGTACGGGCGCCTGGTTGGCAGCAACGGACTGCGTTTCCGGCCTTGATTCTCCTGGAACGGATTTCTGCAGCTTAGGCTCAACAGTGGCCGGCGTGGTGATGGCATCCTGTAAATCCACCTGAGCTTCAGGCAGTGCCGGGGAAGTTTCCAGCTCTTCTTTTTTTGTCTGGGCAATCTTCCGGCCACTGGTGTCCTGGTCGTCTTTTGGCACGATCACCGGTGTCTTTACCGCCGGCATGTCCAAAGAGGTTTTTGATGTGTAGAACATCTGCGGGCCGATGGACAGAAAAAGGCCAACAGCGATAACCAGCACTCCGATTGTTGCAAATTGTCTCAGTGTCATGATGGGGTCTCCTTTGAAAGTTGTCAAAGTTTGAAAGGTTTTACCCATCCGACGCAGGAAGCCGGAAAATCCTTTGGATTTTTTTTCAGCAAGCACGGAATTCCTGACAAATTCATCCGTGGCATCCCGTACAGCCTTGTTTTTGACGGTACCGGAAGGTTCCGGTATGTCAATTTGCTTGAAGGCTTTTTTGATATCATTGTCAGTTATCTTCATGACAATACCTTCCTGAGTTTTCTTTTAGCTTGAAATATACGCCAGGAGACAGTCGTTTCCGCGCAGCCGGCAACTTGTGCCGCTTCCTTATGGCTCATGCCTTCACCGTAGACCAGGAGCACAGCTTCTTTGAGTTTGTCCGGCAGGGTGCTTACCACTTTGAGTATACCCCGGGCAACGACATTGTTTTCCGGGCCGGGGTTGGGAGAGGCAATCAGTCCGTTTTCCGGGGGGTCAGGCAGCTTGTTCTGCCTCCATTTCATGTTTTTCCTGGCATAATCCCTGGCACAGTTGGCTGTCACCCTGTAGAGCCAGGTCGTAAATAATGATCGCCTGTCATACAGATGAATTTTGCGGGCAAGTTTGATAAAAACCTCCTGGGTTATGTCTTCGGCATCTTCCCTGGACCGGCACCATTTGAAGGCAAACCTGTACACTGTCATGTAATGACGGTCGGCAAGGGCTGCAAAGGAGAGGCGGTCTCCATCCAGGGCCTTGGTAATGAGTTCCAGATCGGTAAGCTTTTCCATGGTTACTTATTTCTATCCCATTAGACGGGTATGTGGCAAACATCCTTTGCGTTAATTACAAAAATATTATTGGATTGTGTCCTGTTATAAACACGAAAAGAGTATGTTTCATAAATATATAATAATTTCTGATAGTTCCTGAAACAGGAGCCGGGTCTTTTTCGATTGTGGAGATACGGCAGGAATGCATTGGTGAATGCACAAACGTACACCGGCTGAATATTAATTAAAATATTCAGTATTATTTTGTTGTGCTTATGGTACCACACATGTTAATTAAAAATTACCTGATAAGTATTTATATTAGCTTTATCTTTCTTCGTACTTTCAATTTGTGACTCTGATACGCTTCGATGCTGTTAAAGTTAGAGCTGATTACTTATAGGATTGAAGGCCAACTTCAAGTCAAGAGTTTATTCCTGTGAAGAGTTTACAGGATGAAGTATCAGCCTGGATGTTCAGGCTGAAGTCAGGTTGATTTGTCTGCCTGGCAATAACATAAAAAGCGGTTCTGCAAGGGACCCGGAAGTACTAGGAGTAGTAGTAATGGCAGAAGGAACAGTAAAATGGTTCAATGAGTCAAAAGGTTTCGGCTTTATTGAGCAGGATGAAGGTGGAGATGTTTTCGTTCATTATTCGGCAATCACCGATCAGGGTTTCAAAACTCTCGCAGAAGGAGAACGAGTAAGCTTTGAGGTAACCGAAGGACAGAAAGGTCCTGCAGCTCAGAATGTTGAAAAATTATAAACACCATATCCGTTTGATTTAAAAAAGAGCCCTGCAGTTTCTGCAGGGCTCTTTTTTTCTCCGTGCTTCAGCTCTATACAACATTGAGTCTGATCATAATAATGTACACAGAGTAACAGGTGAGTGAGTAAATGAATATATATGTCGGACAGTTGCCATATAGTGTTGGTGAGAACGAGTTGAGAGAGTTGTTTACGGAGTTTGGCGAAATAGCCGGGATCAATATTGTTAAAGACAGGTTTTCTGGTCAGTCTAAAGGTTTTGCGTTCATTGAGATGCCGAACAACTCAGAAGCTGACAAGGCTATCAAAGCCTTGAACAAAAGTTTTCTTGCCGGCCGCGAGATAAAGGTTAACCAGGCAGAGCAGCGCAAACAAAAACCCAGAAAACGGAGACCAAGATATTAGGACAATGTCACTCCGTAAAGAGATGGATGAAGCTGGCGTTTCCTACTTTCCTTTCTTCTTTTTACCTTTCTGCTGAACTTGTTTGACAGAAGCAAAACGCCCAAGGAGCTTCTGGTGTACGTTGGATAGAGTTTTGCTTTCCCACTGGTAGGTCTTGCCGTTTTTCAACTTTATTGTGCACTTTGCTACATCACTTTTGTTTTCGAACGCTTCCTGCTCAGTCTTCTCCCACTCTGCCGGATTTTTCATTTTTGTCTTCATAATTTCAAAGACTTCCTTGAACGGAGTCGATTCCGGTTTGGGGTCAAGTTCTTTGAGGTCGAAAATTTCAAGGAAGGCATTGTTCGCGAAATAAGCTGTCGGGACATCGTCATCCGCATCCTGCTGTACCACGCCTATCCCTTCAGGACATTGCTGCAGGGACTGTATGAGAAGGTCGGACAGGGTCTGGGTAAGGGTAGTGTCCCTCAGGGTGCATATCATGCCGTTAAATGATTTATCCTTCATGAGAGGGATTATCCAGCCGCTATTGTACATTACTTTTCCGTCGGAAAGCTTGACAGGAATTTTATCGTAGTATATGGGCGCGAGAAGTTCACGGGCCGCTGCGTATTCATTGACAAAGAAGCCCAGTTCCAGGTCCTTGATATTCTTGTTCGCGGTATAGGGGGTAGTACCGGCGATTTTTTCCGGTTTCATGCCGAACATTTTTTCCATATGCCTGTTGGTAAAGACGATTTTGTCGTCCTTGTCCATCACCACGACACCTGATTGCAGATTTTCTATAATTGTTTCGTAAAAAATTTTCTGTTTGGAGAGTTCTTCCTGGAGGCGTTTGTAATCCATGACATAGTAAGTGAGCTGCGCCATCAGCTTTTCAATACTGTCTTCTTCTTTTCTCTTGTCAGCCTCAAGAGGGTCACGGCCTTCCTTGATGTTTCTGCCGGCCGCGATAAATTTGTCCAGCGGTCCGTACAGTCTATTGGCAATCTGGTTATAGAGTTCAAAGGAAGCGGAACGGGAACCGTTCATAACAGAGGAGAGGTATGTCTGGGTAACACCGAACTCTTTAGCAAGCTGCCCCTGGGAGCCGCCTGTTGCTTTGTATTTTTTGAAGAAAAATTTTGATGCGAGCCGAAAAAGTTCAATAATTTCTTCGTTCATAGTGTCACCCCGTATTTTAGAAACTGTTTATCATCTCTTTTTTAACCATATGTATAAAAAAAAAATGAATCAAGTGTTTTTTTCACAAAACATCCTGCTGGAATATAATTGAAATTGCATACAAATTATTTCTGACGTATCTGATTAATATTTCATTATTCCAGTAAGATAGATAATATTTGATGTCGCTGTCTTGGTAATAATATTGCTTGCTTGAACGAAAAAATACAAATAATTCCCTCTTGATTAGGGCGAAGCTGTGATCTGCGAGTATTTTTTCTTCGTTGTGAACGAACCTGTTTACCCGTTTCGGATTGGGAGCTGGGGAATAACGATATTCTTTCTGCAGTCTGCTTATTTTTGTTTGTACATTTCTTCGCTTTCGTACCCTCAAATACTTGTTATCAACAGATATGGTTGGTAATAGTCATATTTATAACTGTATAAACCTTTGTCAAATGGCAGGAAAATACATGTAATGAGTGTCTTAGATCAGCAGTCAATTTTTACCTCCATGCTCCAGGAAGGCCCCTTTGCCGTTGGCGACAAGCCGCCGCTGAGTCATCCCTTTTCAATGGAAACCAAGGAGTGGGTAGGTTCCATTTCATCGAACCCTATTATAAAAACCAGGTACCGGGCTGTCCGGAACCAGATTTTTGAGTTTCTGGGCATCGAAAGTTTTGATGAGGTGTTTGACCTGATTCACAGGCAGGACGTGAAAAGGGACACTGCCAGAAGAGCGCATAAGCTTCTGGGCAACATGTTCGGTATCCAAGCCGATGACAGCGAGATATGCCGATATCTGAAAGAATATGCCCGGCATGCCGATGACGTGGTCAATTCTCTGCGCTTCAAGGTGCTGGCCCCCTATGCCTCCCACATCGAAATGACCAACGAAATTGAAACCACGACAGACCCGGTGGACCTGCTTCTGATTATTTTTAACGACCGCTTTCATCAGAAGGCGCGCTTCGAGGCCAAGCGAAAACTGCAGCTTATGAACCTGGCGGGATCAATTGATCAGCGGGAGAGAGAAACCCAGGTTGTTGCCAAATTTTCTCAGTTTCTCGATTTTCTGAATGATTTCGTATGGAGCCCAAGCCTCAAGATAGGTGACCTTGAAATTAGTTATTTACACAGCAGGCATGATCCGGAGGATTTTAAATGCACTGACGTGAAAGTCATACCGGCAAAAGAGGCGGAAATGCTTGTCCCGGGGCCTGGTGAGAAGCTGACCCTGGTTAAAAGGAGAAGTTTTGGAGATGACGGCCGGGAAACTCCCATTTATGTATCCATCCGTAAAAAGCCGCCATCGGCCAAGGTCTTGAAACTGCTGCGGAAGAACCAGAAAGATCCTGCCGTCGCGGTTGATGACGAACTCGGCCTTATGGCAGTGCTCAACACGGTCGGTGATGTAAAAATGTTTATGAAGCATCTGACCCAGAGCGCAGTTCAGGCCAGTTCGTTCATGACCCTGGAGGACATCTCCGACACCCTGACCGGCGGAAACTATGCCAGTACTTCTACGGGCAGTTCGGTCAAGACACCAATGCTTAAATTTTTTGCCCGGCTGGGTGGTATGCGTGTGGAGTTTATCATACACACCAACAAATCTTACCTCAACTATATCTATCAGCGCGATGTGTCGCACGATGAGTACGAAATAAAGCGTATCTTTGATACCGGTGTGGCCGAGTTCCTCTTCCCCAAAGATATCTATCACCTGAACATGGATAAGATCAGGCAGGGCCGGATCAACTGGTGCAGGAAAAGGATAGAAGAGGATTAAGTATTAGCTATTTAGCTGTTTAGCTGTTTAGCCGAATTGCCATTCATACCCGGTTTGACTTTCAATTTCGCAGTATCATATAATACATTATTGGTCTGGTTGTACGCTTGGGCGGAGGTGTTCTTCGTTAGCCATTTTAGGCAAAAACATTATTGGAGGTCTTGTTTTGCGGCTAGTAATCATAATAAAGAGGAATCCATTCGTTATGAAAACAGTAGGCCGTAATCGATGGTTATTCTATCTGATCGTATTGATTCTGGTGGTTTTTCAGGCGGCCTGTTCAGCAAGAACACCATACAGTCTTGATATTGCCAAGGAGAGTTCACATTATAGTGGTATGACAAAAGCTCAAGCCGTTGACATTATCGAAAGCAAAGCCAGGGTAAGCGGGGAATATGCAGATTATCGAAGCTTTATTGTTGATGACAAGGGGTTCAGCTACATAAAAACAACCAAGAAGAAAAAGACAGAATGGCAAGGGAAAAAATCGGTTCAAAAGGAATATACAAATACCCTTACCCGGAATGTTCCCTGGAGTGCTGTCAGGCAGATCCTGCCTTTCTTTCAGCACAACGATGTGTTTGGCGATGATTATATTGCCTGGCTGAGCTTCAAGGTTACAAAAGTCGAATATTCATCCAGAAGGGAAGTAAATGCCGATTTTGAGTTAAAGGCAAAAAGCTACGAAGACCTCACAGATATTGTAGCTGCTCTCAAAGTCCTCACTGGAGTATGATCTGGCGTGACTCTCCGGGGCAGGGTTCTGTTCTCAGCCGAACCGCCATTCACCTCCCTGATGTATTTCTATTTCGAAGAGTGCCGCCCCGTCATGAAAAATACTGATATTGCCTGACGATTCAGATAATACCATTGTTATACAGTCCGCATGTTCTGTAATGGCGGCCGCTGCAGCATGACGGGCTCCCAAGCCTGCACGAAGCATAGTCGGTTTCTCCGGGGACGATAAATAGATTCCTGCTGATTCCACTATTCCATGACGGTTGATGATAAAGGCACCGTCAAGAGCACTGAGTTCCCGTAACGTCTCAAGGAAAGAGTTGTTAAACACATTACGCAGTTCAGGCGGATGCCCCAGGCAGGGATTGAGGATCAACTCCTTGAGATAGGGGCGAAGTTCATCCTGATCGCCGAGCACAAATATTGTACCGATTGGTCTGCCTTCTCTTCCCTCTGTAGCAAAGCGGGTAAGGATATTGATCAGTCGGGCAAAAACTTCCGGCGCAAATAAACTGCCAATGGTCTCCATGTCCAGTTTACGTATTATCCGCAAGCGATCACGGGGCCGGGTGATGGTGATCGAGTCAAGCTCCTTGCCGGCAATAGAGCTGTACAGGCAGAGAACTTTATCTTCTGGTAGTATGATACCGCGCAGGCAGGCAAGAAGCAGCCCCATACTGCGGATTGCCGAGCCCCGGATGGAGTCGAGGCTGAGGGCAAGAATTTCGTCCGTAGACTCTGGATTGATTTTTTCGGCCTGGAGCTGTGTCGTCAACCAGACAATTTTTTCTCTCCCGCGCAGGGAGTTGACGAGGGGAAAATCATCACGCATATCAGTCTGGACGACTATCACCTCGATGTCCAGCGCGTTGGCCATGATAAAGGCCTGCCTGGCAAAGTCACTTGATTGGTTCTTGCTTGCCATGTTGCTGCCGGTCCTGATTAATCCCCCATGGTTTTTGTCAGGGGCCTGTATTGCAGGCTGTAGAACATCTCCATATAGCGCCTGGTCTCCATGCGTTCAAGGTTTGAGACATAGCGCCAGAATCCGTAAATACGGGCAAAGGTCATCATGCGCTGGGCATAGAGTTTCCAGGTGTATTTTTCACTGACCCGTTCTACACCGCCCCGGGCTATTTTATGCCAGTAGTCCGGCTCCTTGTCACAGCGGCTGAAAAAATCAACCAGCATTTCAGAGATGATATCCTCATTGTTGGGATCGATATGAAATCCCGAGGTGCCGTGTTCAATGATTTCCATAGGCCCGCCAAAGCAGGTTGCAAAGGTCGGTAAACCGGATACCATGGCTTCGATGACTGTCAGCCCGAAAGCTTCGAAAAGGGCTGGCTGCACAAAAATGCCTCGCTGGTCTGCGACAAAGCGGTAAAGTTCGCCCGAAATTTCTTTGCTCAGGTGCATGCCAAGCCAGCGAACATCCTGTTCGAGGTTGAATGTCTCAAATAAATGATGCATTTGGGAAATCTGGTCAACCTCTTCAGAATCGTTCGAGTGGTCAGGATTGATGTGGCCACCGATAACAAGAAGGTTTGCCCGGTCACGCAGTTCCTGGTTTTTACCGAACAGGCGGACAAGCCCGGTGAGGTTTTTGATGCGGTCAAGCCGCGCCATGGTCAGGATAAGCGGTTTTTCGCGGTCAACAATGATACCGCGGGTTTCCTCATGCCGGGCCTCGCCAAAGATGAGATCTTCGATTTCATCGTGGAGATGGGTAAAACGATTTTCTTTTTCTGCCGGAAAATAAATTTCCGGGTCTGCACCGGGCGAGACAATGTTGAATTTAGGGTCATAGACATCAATTCCATGGATCACCCGGTACAGGTTTGGCATGGTGAAACTCATGTAGCTCTCGTACTGGCCAGGGTTTTCTTCTGTTCCGGCAATCTCCTGGTAGGTGCTGGTAATGATAAAATCAGCCGCGTTCATCGAAATAAGATCAGCGGTAAACTGGCAGGAGAAATGGTAGTGCGCATCATTTTCCTGCCAGTACAGATCTGAATAAAGGTATTTTGCCTTTTCCAAAGCATGGGCAATGTTGCACTGGGTTACCCCGAGTTTGTGAGACATGAGGGACGCGACCAGGTTGCCGTCCGAGTAGTTGCCGACAATCAGGTCCGGTCTGCCGTTCAGCTTGGTAAGAAGTTCATTGGCCGCCTCTTCGGCAAAACGCTCCAGGTAAGGCCATATCTCAAAGCGAGATATCCAGTGGGGAATAATTTCGCCTTCTGCGGTACGGAAAGGTACCCGAAGAATATAGCTGTTGAGGGTACGGGAAATGTTTTCTACGTGTTCGTGGCAGGTGGTGCCTTCCGATTCCGGGATGAGCCTGGTGAGGACAACAATCCGCGGTTCAATATCCACCAGTCCCTGTTCATAAAGCCTGTCGCGCATTTCCTGCTCCAGAGCCCTGACCTGATCAAGGATATACACGACCTGGCCACCGGTATCAGGGCGACCGAGAACATTTTCCTGACCGAAAAAGCCGTGCGGTGATATTATTGCTATGGAAAATATCATGGGAATACGACTGAGAAATATCTCGAGTGCACCAGGCGAAGGCGCTTCCAGGATATCCAGCAGTTTGAGCATAGTTTCCCTGATTGTGGGTGCGCAGCGTCCCCAGCCCGGCTCAAAACCCAGGTCCTTGAGGTCAGGCTCCAACTCTTTCCATTCTGTTTCATCGCTTTGGTCACGCAGGAGACGCAGGGCATCCCTCAGGGCATTGCGGAGCTGCCGGGTATCATCAACCTCCTGGTTCAGCATGAGCTGACGGTCCAGGTAACGATGTACCTTGAGGAATCGGAGCAGGCGGTTGTCACCCCTTTCCAGTTCTGCAAAAAGTTCGCTTGACAGTCTCCTGTTAAGAAATTCAAGTCCCCTGCCGATGGATTTTGCCTCCTGGAGCTTGAAAAACTCACGGGAAAAGGGAGCAAAATCGATTTCCAGGGGGAAATGTTCAGAGGTGTTGCCGGTGGCAAGTTGTTCCTTGAAAAATAGAAATTTCTGCGGAGGGATGTTTTCCAGGACAAGGGTTTCAGTATCTATGCGTATATATTCCCATCTGGCTGCTCTTTTTCTTAAGGCAAAATAGGCCCAGGGCTCTTTGACAATAGCCTCCTGGCACCACTGGACGATTGTTTTAAATGGACTTGACGCCAGTACTGACGAGTTGTTCTCTTCAATTGTCCTGGAAAAGATGTCCTGGATTTCCGTACGAAGAAGAAGCGGTTGTTCGTGGCAGCAGAGGGAACTCAGAAAGAGCTTGGATTCTACTGTGTTCTCAACGAGGAAGGCCCTTAAAGTGTCAAGAGGGTTGTTTGTCTTGGAATATGTCATTTATAGATTCCACCTGTTGCAGAAAGTCGTATAAAAACCCTCGTCCTGGGAAATAGCTCCCCGCTGTCCAACGACTGCAGAGGCGAAATCCTGGGCACGCTCCAGGGTAATGTTCAGGGGCCAGTCAAGCATAAGACCGAGCAGCAGTACCGAGGAAAAAGCATCACCGGCGCCGACCGTATCCTCAATAGTAGTATTACTTCGCGGTTCTACAGAGGAAAAGGAGGAATTACGGGTAAGTGCAGCCGCACCTTTTTCTCCCCGAGTAACGAAAACAGCATCCAGGTCATAGCGCTCCAGGACATCTTGGCAACGGTGTTCCAGGGACTCTCCTCCGGGCAAAAGTGCGTCAAGTTCGTCTTCGTTTAATTTCAACCAGGTGGCATCATCAAGCAGAGGCAGGAGGATTTTTGAGTTCCACCAGGGTTTGCGAAGATTGACATCCACAAAGACCGGGCATGAATAATCACGCTTCAGTCCGGTGAGGGTAAAGCGGTTGACATCGTTTCTGAGGGCAAGGGAACCGTGGTACAGGAAAGAAACACTGTCCTTGATTTTCCGGAGGGGAGGAGATATGTAATCATAGGCCTGGTTCGGCAGGATGGCAAATCGCGGTTCGCCGTTGGTCAGTTTTATCTGGACCCTGCCGGTTGGATACGCGTGATCTATCTGCAGGCATGTAGTATCCATTGACCAGCTTTTCATCTTTTCCATGATGAGATGCCCCTGAGAGTCATCTCCGACTCTGCTGACAAAAAGCGGATGCATGCCGAAAGCCTGCAGGTTCCATGCAACGTTGAATGGTGCGCCACCGGGAACTTCCCGTCCGTCCGGAAAACAATCAAAAAGGACTTCACCGAAAATGAGTGGGATGGTGCTCAAAATTGATCCTCTGTCTGCAATGCAGATATTGACTTTTACTTCCTAACCCAAGATTACCAGAACCCATCGCGAGGAACAACTCTAGAGAAGTTTTTTTTGCCCACACGGGAAATTGCTGAATATCATTCTGCTCAACAACGGATTCTCTTTTAATTAAATCATTATTTGACAATATAATCCAATATACTAAAATTATTACAAGAATAATGTGAAAAATTAACTGTTACGTTCCCGCCTAAACGGATCTGCATGCATAATCAACAAAGCGGACTTTACTTACAACTCTTCAGCGTTCACGGTCTTATCCGGGGGAATTCTCCGGAACTAGGCCGGGACGCAGATACCGGCGGCCAGATCAAGTACGTTCTGGAACTCGCCAAAGCGCTGGGCAAAAGAGAAGATGTCTCCCAGGTTGATCTGGTCACCAGGCTTGTCGAGGATAAAACGGTTTCACCTGACTACAGCAGGGTGATCGAACCGCTTTCAGAAAAGGTCCGTATTGTGCGCATTCAATGCGGGGGACGTAAGTATATCCGTAAAGAGTTGTTATGGCCGCACCTTGAAGAGTTTATTGACAAAACGATTAAATTCATAAAAAAACAGCAGCGCATTCCTGATATTTTTCACGGCCATTATGCTGATGCCGGGTATGTGGCCATGGAACTGGCAAAAGCCTTTGCCGCACCGTTTATCTTTACAGGCCATTCCATGGGCCGAAACAAAAGAGAAAAGCTGCTGGGTGACGGTTTGCCGCTGCAGAGGATCAACAAACATTATCACATGGATACCCGTGTTGAAGTGGAAGAGAGTATTATTGACAAGGCGGACCTGATTATCACCTCTACTCAGCAGGAAATCGATAAACAGTACGGCCTGTATGAGAATTTCGAGAAGGCTGGATACAAGGTCATCCCTCCGGGAATCGATCTTGATCAGTTTTACCCCTATTACAACTACCAGATCGATTCTGAACATATTCACGAAGAAGTAAAACAGGCCCGGATGGCGCTCCTTAATGAGCTGCACCGCTTCTGGTCCCATCCGGAGAAGCCGTTTATCCTCGCATTATGCAGGCCCGATCACCGTAAAAATATTACAGGGTTGATAGAGGCATACGGAACAAGCCGGGATTTGCAGGCTATTGCCAACCTGGCTGTATTCGCCGGCATACGACAGAACATCTCCGTCATGGAAGAGAATGAGCGCGAGGTCCTGACTGATATGCTCCTGCAGATGGACAGATGTGACCTGTACGGCAAGCTCGCCATTCCCAAAAAGCATGATTTTGCCACCGAGGTGCCTGAATTGTACAGGCTCTGCGCTGAGAGCAGGGGAGTGTTTGTCAACCCCGCCCTGGTTGAACCTTTCGGCCTGACCCTCATAGAGGCCTCGGCCTGCGGCTTGCCGATCGTAGCGACCAATGACGGCGGGCCGGTCGACATCGTCGATAACTGCAGTAATGGCATCCTGATTGACGCACGCAGGTATTCGGATATTGGTGATGCCATAAAGACCATCCTTGTTGACGAACAGCAGTGGGACCTCTTTTCCAACAACGGAATAACCGGGGTGCGTAACCATTATTCCTGGGATTCACACTGTCATAAAATGATGGAAGAGCTGCAGATGGTTTTCCCTGCGCTACGGGAAGAGGTGGGTGCAGGTGATAAGGCGGGCAAAAAGTCCCTTGACCGGCCCGTTTTCGGAATACGGTTGACAAGTTCCAGTAAGCTCATGATCACCGACATTGACAACACACTGGTTGGTGATAATGAGAGCATGAGACACCTTCTTGAGCTCCTTGACCGGTACCGTGAAGATATTGCATGGGGAGTGGCTACCGGACGGAGCCTTGAGCTGACGATCGATGCAATGACCGAGTATAATATACCCATTCCTGATATCCTTATCTGTTCGGTTGGCACCGAGATATATTACGGCCCTGATCTCAGAATGGATAAGGGGTGGCAGCGGCATATATCCCACAAGTGGAGACAAGAAAAGATAAAGACAGCTCTTGAGTGTCTGGATTTTTTGAATTTCCAGGAGGCAGAAGGGCAGACCGGCCATAAAATCAGTTATTACATGGAGGACAACCCGGACTACCTGGCAGAGGTGCACAGGAAACTGCAGGACCAGAGGCTCAATTGCCAGGTCATCTATTCTCACGGACAGTTCCTTGATATTCTCCCGCGACGCGCATCCAAGGGCAAGGCCATAAAGTACCTTAAATACAAGTATGAGTTTTCATCAAGCAAAGTAATGGTTGCCGGTGATTCAGGTAATGACGAGGACATGATCAAGGGAAACAATAATGGGCTTGTCGTCGGCAACCACAGTGAGGAGCTGGAGACTCTGCGAGGCAAGCCCCGTGTGTTTTTCAGCCCGAAGACCTATGCTGCAGGGATCATTCACGGACTCGTCCATTACGGATTTATTCCACCGCATGAGGATGCAGGTCAGGCAGTGACAAGGGAAGTACAGCCCTAATAGCATAATTTTCCAGTCAGCAGGCTGGTGGATGGAAGCTGGAGACTGAAGTTAAAAGTTTCCATGTCTTTGGAGAGCGTAATCGATTTCATTTAACCTTGAAGACCGGGTTTTCCGTTTAAAACAGGCACAATAAATAATATCAGCACCAATATCCTCTTCAAAAAAAGCGCCGGATATGCTTATATGCCATGCGCCTGCAAAATGGA
>CAMYLK010000048.1 GCA_947259225.1 uncultured Desulfobulbaceae bacterium
CCAGAAAAGACACCCGCTCCGTTGTCAACAGTACGCTTAACGGAGAGTTCTCTGATATTTCAAGTCACCTGCTTGCCCTGTCTGCTGCATATACATTCTAATCAAGATATGTACCAGCTAGCAATTTGACATGGGGCCAAAAAGCGACCTTGACGCAATAATCATTTCCGATTCAGGCCTTGACACCCTGTCCGGTACCAACCCGCTCAAACTCCATCTTGATGGGCGGGTTGGCGACATCCAGGTTATTCACAACTACATTCAGCATAACGGTCATGTCACCCTTCCCGTGAAAGGCGACAACGAACTGAGCTGGTCGTCTGCCCCCAAGTTGAATGGTATTTATCTCACAAGTTTCCTTACAGCTCAAGGATTTAACGTTGAGATGATACAGAATTACACAAACGAGAAGGAAAGATTTACGCATCTCCTTTCCCAAAATCCCAGATCAGTTATTTTATCAACCTCTTTTATTTTTTTTAAAAAGACCCTCAGAGACCTTGTCAGAGATATCCGTTCGATAGCTCCTGATATTTTTATTATTGCCGGTGGTGCCTTTATTCATTATTCATACCTCCTGTATAAACGTTCCGCAGACAATAATTATGAAACAGGTTTGGCACGTGACGACTTTCTATTTCTCCATGTTGATGATGAACCTGAAATAGATCTCTACATTGCAAGTCCCCGTGGAGAACAAATTGTTTGCGATGCACTTGCAAAGCTGGAACAGGGTATTTCTCTCGACCAGCTCGCAAACACGGTAAGACTTTCCGGTGATTCGTATTTTTTCGGAAAGCGGACTGATGATGTTTCCAAAGTTTCAAATCCTCATATCGACTGGAACATTCTTCCATCCTCAATCTACAAAGCAGAAGTTATTCCCCTCCAGGCCAGTAACGGCTGCCCTTTTGAATGTTCTTTCTGTAATTTCACAAAAGATAGACGCCTGTCTTTTGTGAAACCTCTTGACCAGCTTGTCGAGGAAATCAAGCTGGTAGAACAAAAAGGTGTTCGTTATATATGGTTTGTTGACGATAACTTCCGTCTTGGCAGAGGAGACCTGGATTCTGTTTGCCAACGATTTATCGATGAAAATATCCAGGTTAAATGGATGTGTTTTATAAGAGCGAGCACCCTGGAAGATTCAAATCTAAAACTCCTTGAGCAGGCAGGTTGCGTCGAAGTCCAGATTGGACTGGAATCAGGCGATCCTTTAATATTGAAAAATATGAACAAAAAGGCAGATCCTGAAATGTACGCTGAAGTAATTCAAAAAGTTCTGCACCAGGGTATAAACGTTTCCTGTTATTTTATCTGCGGCTTTCCAGGGGAAACAGAAAAAACAGCCCAGACAACAAGGGACTTTATCCGCTCCATTGAAAACCCGGCGGCAGACGGGAGTCTTTCATGGTCGATTTACCCCTTTCTCCTCAGCCCGTTATCACCAGTTTATGAGCCGGAAATGAGGAAAAAATATGGCTTGAAAGGGTACTTTAAAAACTGGAAACATGAAACCATGGATTATAATGGAGCGAAGCAGCTCACCTTGAAAGCTTTTTTTGAGTTGGAGAATTCCGGACAGATCTACCGTGGTGATAATCTTGATATACTTGGCAAACTCACCTGCCAAGATCGAAATGATTTTTACAGGATACGGCATTTGCTGGCAAAAAAATCCATCCAGGGAACGCTTGCCAAGGAAGATATCATCCAGTCATTCAGTAAGATACCATTATTCAGCACTTAATTTCAATTATCCCTGAAAGAGGTCTCAACTCATTTAATAACTCGCAAGAAAATTACTTGTTTTGGTAATAATGTGATTTTTGCCAAGATACCTTGTATACATTGTTTAATCTGTAAATTGCTGAAAATGAGTCCCATTTCTTCAGGGCCAACAAAGATTTCAACATTCTATACATGAATATGCGCGGGGAATACAACTTGCTTTTAATGTAGTTATTTCCAGCATACAATTCATCTTCCGTGATTCCTGGCACCTTATGAACTAAATAGGAAAATCTATATTTATCCCAATCCTCAGGGTAATTATTATATATAATTCTATCCTGGCTCTTTAACCTCTCGTACAACTCTGTACCCGGAAGGGGTGTCAGAATTGACAGTTGAACAGCATCCACACCAGAATTAATGATGAATTCAGTTAATTTCTCATAATAATCTTTACTCTCATTTTCGTTGCCGATTATGAACGTTCCTAAAACCCCTATTCCATATTTATGAAACTTATCAATTATTTTTTTGTAATTTTCGACACCGACCTTGAGGTTTATCCCCTTTTTCATATCTTTTAGATCTTCTTCTCTAAATGTCTCAATCCCGATTAAAGCAAAAAGGCAACCACTCTTAGCTGCATATTTTAAAACCTCCTCATTCTCCCCTGTATTTATGGAAGTCTGCATCCACCATTTTTTCTTAATCCCCCTGTTTACCATCCCTTTAAAGAGTTCAATTGCTTCTCTTTCAGAGTTTTCCCCATGCCCGATAAGGTTATCGTCAAGAAAGAAAATGAACTCATTATCAATTGTTTCAAGTTCATCCAGAATATCATCTACTTTTTTCTTTCGATAATGTCTCCCCAGATACTGTGTGACAGAACAAAAATCACAATTAAAAGGGCATCCCCTGGAGGTTTGTATGGTACCCCAGAAGTATCTTGGACTTAACAAGTCACGGCGAGGTAGAATATGATAGTTCTTACAATCAACGACGTCACCTTTATATCTTTTTTGTAGAGTATTGTTTTCAAAATCATCAAGCACAGTCTTCCATATATGTTCTGATTCACCAACAATAACAGCATCAGCGTACTTCTCAGCCTCATTTGGGAGTAAAGAAACATGAATTCCCCCAATTACGACTTTTACTCCCTTGGATCTATATATTCCCGCTAACTCGTAGGCTCTGTTAATACTTGAGGTGAAAGATGTAATTCCGACGAGATCAGCCTCTTTGAATTGAAATTCCTCGATATTTTCATCAATTATTTCAACTTCCCAGGTTGAGGGTGTCATGGCAGCTATATAGGCCAGGCTCAGTGGCGGATAAAATAATAATGTACTCAATACAAAACCACTTTTTTGACGTAATGGATTTATTAATATTAGTTTCTTTTTCATACTCTTATTTATATGATGATTCGCTTGAGGAACAATACCCTACACATTGGTTGACGATTTATACCAGTGCAATCTATCTTAATTTGCGTGTAAATACTATGACTGTATTCCATGCCAGAGACAATTAACTATGAAAAAAATCAATTACCTGATGGAGAGTAATGATGAGGCGATAAGGCTTGATCTCAAGACTGATATATCTGTCATTGAAAAACAAGCTCACTGGGCAGGTATTAAACCGGGCATGAGGATAGCCGACATAGGCTGTGGACCTGGAAAAATAACTTCAGCTCTGTATAAACTAGCCTCGCCCGGGGGCTCTGCTCTTGGCATAGATGGATCAAGCACACGTCTGGATTATGCCATAAAACATTATGGCAGCGAAGGAGTAAAATTTGTCAATAAAAACATACTTGAACCACTTGACGGCACAGGTGACTTTGATTTTATCTGGATTCGTTTCGTACTCGAGTATTATCGTGACAATGCCACTGAACTTCTGAAAAATGTGAACAATATCCTCAAACCAGGCGGCATCATTGTTCTACTTGATCTTGACCATAACACTTTAAACCATTTTGGCATTCCAGATCGATTGAACAATACCTTTTTCTCCATGATGGAAATCCTCGAGAAGAATCATAACTTCGACCCCTATGTCGGTCGGAAACTTTTTACATATCTTGTTGATCTTGGCTACGAAGACATTAATGTTGACGTATCAGCAAACAGTCTTGTGTTTGGTCAACCACCGGAAGTTGACAGTTTCAATTGGAGAAAAAAATTTGAACTACTTATAAAACTCATCAATTATGATTTTAAAGAGTATGAAGGCGGCCATGATGAGTTTATGAGCGAGCTCGAAACGTTTCTGAACAATCCAAGACGATTTTCGTATACTCCCCTTATATGCTGCCGCGGTCAAAAACCTGTTGAGTAGAACTTTAATTATTCCGTTTTGTCCCTTTGTAGGTAAACGCCTTGGCAATCATCTTGAAATAGGCTCCCTTGTCAATGCCGATATCTCTGCCGCACGTACAATATATACGCCCGTCCTTTTCGAGTGTTTCGTACATTTTTTTTATCCTGTCCTTGTGGCAACGCAGGACCTCCCCCGGCCCGATCTTGTCGTAACGCCATAATTTTCTTTTACAGGCCGCACAGCGAAGAGTCAGCATAACATTCCATCAGATCTTGATTCTCGGTCGTTCCAGTTCTTCCGGATGAGCATATTTACAAATCCGCACTTTTCGACTGCGTGGAAATTCTTTCCTGATCATTGTTTTTAGTGCCCTGTGCAGTTCTTTTCGAGTAACAAAAAGCTCCTGTTCCACATACCCTCTTTCAATGATTTGAAAATTACCTTGTGAAATCACGGTAACAGCAATTGCCCTGTTCCGTTTATAGGAGAGCAGTTCTATACCGGCCGGAGGATCAAGTTTCTCAAGTTTCTGCAATACCTGTCTATGGACGGAATTTATATTGACAAGGGACATGGCACCACCCAGCTGATTTTCTTTATCGACCCACAGGTTTAATCGATTAAAGAGAATTGAGTTTCTGTTCTATCTCGGCCTGTGGAACAGCACCGACCAACTGATCAACTACCTGTCCGTTCTTAAAAAAAATCAGCGTTGGAACTCCACGTATACTATATCTTCCCGCAGTAACCTGATGTCGACTCGTATCGAGCTTGGCGATGAGAACCCTGTTCGCATATTTTTTTGCGACTGCTTCAATTACTGGTGCCAGCATCTGGCACGGACCACATGATGGTGAAAAGAAATCAACCATTACCGGTATAGATGACCTGAGGGCAACATTTTCGAAACTTGCATCGTCCAGCTCAACCACCTCTCCCCCCTGGTTGATATTCATCTTATGGCCGCACCTTCCGCATTTAGGCTGAAGGTTACTTTTTGCGGAAGGGATACGATTTCTTGTTCCGCAGGAAGTACATCGGATAATCAAATCACTCATACATATTCACCCCTGAAAAAAACTTATTACATTTGCCGGGAGATACCTAGTGAGTTAAAGCTCTATATATTTCAGGCATCTTCCGGGGCAGCTTCCTGGCATCATCAATCAGTATATAATTAATTTCCCCGTACATATGGGCCATGTAATCATGCGCGTGCCGATCAATCGTAATACAAAAAGGATGTACACCAGCAGATTTTGCCTCGATGAGAGCATGGCGCGTGTCTTCTATGGCATATTCACCTTTATAGTCATCATAATCCTCTGGCTTTCCGTCTGAAAGGGTAATCAAAAGCTTCACACGGGAATCGACTGCCTCTAATATATCAGTAGCATGACGAATCGCCGGGCCCATTCGGGTATATTCACGTGGGGCTATGCTGCTGATCCGTTCCTTCACTTCCTTATCGTATGACTCATCTATGTGTTTAATGTGGAAAAAATCACTGCGCAAACGACGCATCCCTGAAAATCCATAGATACCATACCTGTCGCCCACGACTTCAAGTGCCTCGCACATGAGGACCAGTGATTCTTTAATCACCCTGCCGATCCAACCCTGCGTTGAATTTGACATATCAATCAGAAAAAGAACAGCTATGTCGCGCTCATCTCTTTTAAGCCGTACAAACAGCCTGTCAGAAGGAGGCAGGCCGGCCTTCACGTCGGCTAATGAATCAACCAGGGCATCCAGGTCAATATCTTCACCATCCCGCTGGCGACGGACAAAGCGTTCACTGGTCCGCATCATTTCAAATTGATAACGCAGTCGCACAATCTGTCCATGATACTTATCAAGGGTTGAATGAAGAAAGTTTGATTGGCTGAGAGGGATATCCTTCTCATGTATGCTGCACCAGTTTTTTCTGAAATCACCTCGCCTGTAATCCCACTCGTCATACGTAACAGGATCAGAAATCTCAAACCCCTGTCCTGATTCTAAACCACTTAGAACACTATATCCCTTTCCTGCCATGCCGACACCACTTGAGACATATTTTTCAGGCAGAAAACCCAACTCATTAATAATATTTTCTACAGCTTGTTCAAGTTCCTGACCTGCTTCGGCAGCTTCGTTGTTTATTGTTATATAAACAGTTTTTTTTGAATCCTCGGACTGAATTTCATGCTGACCGTTTACAACAAGAGCAATGCCCTGATCTTCCAGGCTCTTTTCTGAATCGATTAACCGCTGGCCCTCTGCCTTGAATTTTGAATTCTGCCGGGATAACGATAGAATCCGCGTGGCCATTGCTTCGACAAATTGCTCTTTTAACTCATCAATTCTCTGTTTTCGAGCACTTTGTACAGCCTCCAGATTAATCTCTCCCTGAAAGACAAAGGGAGTGACAGAGTTGTAGCTTTCCTCCTGACTTTCTATCATCGTATAAAGTTTTTTGGTGACCGCAACTGAATCCATTGCTGTCCGGGAATCAGTTTCAATGTCGAGAATCACATCACGACAAGTTTCCAGTTGTATGTTTTTTAAATCATGAAGATTTCCCCTGTGCCAGCATTCACGCAATAGATGGAGAATCCCTTTATCACTTTCAGCCTCATTAAACACCGGGACCCTATCCATGAACATATCTGTCTTGCGGCGCATCAAACCAGGAAGCTCATTTTTGAGAATACTGCTTATGCGGACAGTCTCAAGAAAGTGATACACATCCCTTGCAAGCTCGAAACTTGGGAAGGAATAAAGGAATTCATGCAGCCATACATGCTCAATATTTTCATCCGAAGTGGAATTCAAAAGATTATCCGGAGCAACTGTGAAGGTTGATCCAGCAAGAAAAGCCCACTGGTAGGTTACAATAAGTTTATAGAGAAAAAAGTTTTCATCATCATCTTTTGACCACGATATTGCATGCGGTATGAAAACGGTAGCGGTGTCCGTATAGACCCTATCGGCTGGAGCCAGGTCAAGCGGCCTGCCACTGAGACCTCTGAGATACGGGCGCAGCCTGCCTTCAACCTGTGCGAACTGCAACCCTGTCTCACCTCGCAAACTGCAGAGAAAATTCTTCTCCACATCTGCCATGAATCGCTGTGCTGCGCGTAAACCATTTTTTTCATACTGATCAAGGGTCATATTGACCCATTTTGAAAGATGCTCCACGTCCATTCGGTCCATGGCCGAAGGAGCCATTTTAACGTAGTCAAAACACAGGGAATGGCTGACCGGCCAAATCGCCTGAACGTGGTTGAGCACCAATCTGCATGTTTCTTCATCCATTGCGATCAGGCTATCAACAGCATCTTCCACATCCCATTCATTTGGAAAATCTGGTGCAACGAGGGAATAAAATGTTCTTTTTAAGGTTTCAGCATTCATGACTACCTTAGAAAATTGAGCTGGCCATCTCGTCAATTGCCTGAAGCAGTTCGCGGTCATCAGTCAATGCTTCAGTAATGGCATGCCGGCAGGACGTTCGGACATCTATCCCCCGATCAACCAATTTACCTGCCTGAATAAGAAGCCTGGTACTTGCTCCTTCCGGAAGCCCTGAATCTTTAAGCTCCCTTGTCATTCTTCCAAATTTTACAAGGGAACGGGCAAGATCCTGACTGGCCGCACTTTCCTTTTCTACAATTACAGCTTCTTCCTCAGGGGGAGGATAATCAAAGGTTATTGCTATAAACCTTTGTCTGGTTGAAGGCTTCAGATCTTTAAGGACGCTCTGGTACCCCGGATTATAGGACACTGCAAGCATAAATTCAGGCGGGGCAACAAGAAGCTCTCCTTTCTTTTCAATGGGCAGTTCACGGCGGTCGTCTGCCAGGGGATGGACAACAACAGTTGTATCTTTTCGGGCTTCAACAATCTCATCAAGATAGCAGATAGCACCTGCACGAACAGCAAGAGTCAGTGGTCCATCAGTCCACTTTGCCTCTCCTGCCCTGATCAGGTAGCGTCCAACCAGGTCGGAAGTGGATAGATCATCATGGCAGGATACCGTTATGAGCGGCCGCTTAAGCTTCCATGCCATATATTGCATGAATCGTGTTTTTCCACAGCCCGTAGGTCCTTTAAGCAGCAAAGGCAAGCCTGATTTATATGCCGACTCAACAAGTTGTATTTCTTCCCCTACCGGTAGATAATAAGGTTCTTTTTCAATGCAATGCTCATCCAGTCGAATGTTTCTATTCATAGTATCTCCTTATTTTAAACTGTTAAAACATGTAATACATTTCAGTTGAATAACAAGAACTGCACAGCGCTAGCCTGGATATTTTGCACATTGCGTATTGATGAAACGGGAGTTAAAGTATTAATATCAATTCAGGTAATTTTATGTGTATAGATCTTCATATTCATTCCCATTATTCCGACGGTACCGCATCGCCGGCACAGCTGTTAGATCTGGCATCTGATGCAGGACTTACAGCCATCTCCCTGACAGATCACGACACCGTTGAAGGAAACATTGAACTTGCCGCTCTTGCAGCAAAAACAAACATTAAAGTCATTCCCGGCCTTGAAATCAGTTCTACCCACCGGGAATACTCCCTGCACATTCTCGGCTATGGAATAGATCCGGATAATGATGCCTTGAAGACCTGGCTCAGTCAACTTCAGCAGGGCAGGGTTGAACGAAACAAAAAAATTATAGCTAAAATTTTCGACCTGGGACTGGACGTACACATCGATGAGCTCGAAGCCCTGTCTGTTTGCGGCCAGACAGGGAGACCCCACATAGCCAGACTGCTCGTAAATAAGGGTATAGTCGGAACCGTAAATGATGCTTTCAAACATTATCTGCGCAAGGGGGCTCCTGCATGGTCGAACAGATTTACCTACACGGCAGGCCAAAGCATTGAGGCGATACACAACGCTGGTGGAGTCGCTGTTTTAGCTCATCCCGGCCAACTAGCACCGGACATGAAATGCCTTCCATTACTTCTTAGCCAACTTGTAGAGCTGGGACTTGACGGTATTGAAGTTTTTTATCCGGGTTATTTTCCCAAGGCTGAGAAAAGTTTAGCGAAACTGGCCGGTAAATATAAGCTTGTGATGACCGGCGGCAGCGACTACCATGGAGATAATAAATCCTACTCAAAAATGGCGAGCAAACAAAACGGTTTTTGTCCGCCTGACACTCTACTCAAACAGCTCAATGAAAAAATACGTTTACTTCAATCACGTAACCCCCAGAATTCCCAATAAAGATTCTTAATGGACCTCCTATGCATACTATCCTGGTAGTAGATGACGAACCGAATTACCTGGTTGTTCTTTCCGAGTTGCTTCGTGATGAAGGGTTTGAGGTTTATACTGCCCAGAGCGGTCAGGAAGGCTTACCCATTGTGCGGGATACAGACCTCAACCTTATAATATCGGACATGAAAATGCCCGGTATGGACGGCATCCAGTTTCTTGAACAGGCCAAAAAAATTACCCGGGAATTACCGGTAATCCTTATAACAGCTTATGCTGAGGTGGAGAAAGCTGTTGAAGCCATGCGCCTGGGAGCCTTTACTTATCTTGCAAAACCCTTCTCCAACGAGGCCCTGTTGGCAAGTGTCTACAAGGCTATAGAACATTACGACCTTGTCCGTGAAATTAAGAGACTCAGGGAAGAGGTTACGCCCAGGTCCGGTTTCGGCGGTATGATAGGAAAAAATGACCGTATGCTGGCTGTCTATCAACTTATTGAAAAAGTTGCTCCTGCCCCATCATCCGTACTTATCACCGGGGAATCAGGGACCGGCAAGGAACTTGTCGCCAGGGCCATCCATAACCTCAGTCCCCGAAAAGAAGCGCCTTTTATTTCTGTGAACTGTGCGGCACTGTCCCGTAATCTTCTTGAAAGTGAGCTGTTCGGTCATGAAAAAGGTGCCTTTACTGACGCAATTGCCATGCGCAAGGGACGTTTCGAACTTGCAGATTCAGGAACTCTTTTTCTTGATGAAATTGGAGAGATGCCGGCACCCCTGCAGGCCAAACTTCTTCGTGTCCTGCAGGAAAGAAGTTTTGAAAGAGTTGGAGGAAACAAGTCGCTCAATGTTGACGTGAGAATTCTTGCCGCCACGAACAAAGACCTGAAAGACGAAGTTGATAAAGGGGAATTCAGAGAAGATCTCTATTACCGCCTCAATGTCATCCACATGCACTTGCCTCCCTTGCGGGAAAGGGTTGATGACATCCCTCGACTGGTCACGTTTTTTCTTGAAAAAAATGCCAAACAACTCGACAAAGATAACCTGGTGATTTCTCCTGACGCACTCCGTCTTCTTGTATCCCTGCCCTGGGAGGGGAATATCCGCGAACTTGAAAACACCATAGAAAGGGCGGCTATCCTCTGCAACAATGACCGCATTGAACCGGAGGACGTTCAGCCAGATTCCAGTGACCTGACAGGCACACAGGAATGGAGTTCCAGCCTTGACCTGAATCAGTTCATCCCGGAAGATCTCAGCCTTTCAGAAGTTCTAAACGGGATTGAAGAAAAGCTTGTCCGCCAGGCACTCGAAGAAGCTGGTCAAATTCAGGCAAGAGCGGCAGAAAAGCTCGGCATTACAAAAAGTCTGCTTCAGTACAAGATGAAAAAATATAAACTCCAGCGGAAAAAAAGCTGAATCACTTCACAACCGCAGTTTTCCAGAGAACGGCGTTATTTTCTACCGGCAGAGCCAGCTATCTGCGGGAGTGGATTACCGGTCTCCCGCCCTCCCCAATTCAACTTATTACGCAGAATAGTGAAGTATCCTTTGTTTGGAGAGCTAAAGAGCTGCAACGGTTTGGCAGCTGATTCCACAATCAGGCAGTCATTTTCTCGCATATCCCAGGAAAATCTCCCGTCAACCATAACCTTTACATCGCTGGCAGGCCCTGCCAGTTGTGTTGTGATACGAGTTTGTGGTGTCAGAAGAACAGGTCTGCTCTCAAGCATAAAAGGACAGATCGGTGTTACAAGAAGTGTTCCTAGTTCCGGATGAACGACTGGTCCGCCGGCTGAAAGATTGTACGCCGTCGAGCCGGTGGGTGTTGAAATGATAAGACCATCAGCCTTGTAGGTGGTTATATATTCTTCATCCGCCCAGGAACAAAGTCGTATAACCTTTTCAACGTTCCCTTTGACAATGGCCACCTCGTTTAGGCCGAAGAGAGGTTTATGTTCCTGATCACCGTCACTTGAAACAAGCTGAATCCTGAGCATCATCCTCTTTTCAATTTGTCCGCGCCCCTGGAGAACCTCCTGGAGAGCCTCGTACATCTCGTCCTCTGCCACCTCAGTGAGAAATCCCAGGTAACCAAGATTAATGCCGATGACCGGGATGTCATAAAGGCTTGCCCGGGCCGCAACGTGCAGGAGAGTCCCGTCACCCCCGAGTATTACAAGAAAATCCATATGCGGTTCTATGGTATCAAGCTGAGCGTCTACCCCTTGTCCTCTAAACCAACCGGCAAGTTCGGTGCCAAGATTACGGACTCTTGGAGAATCACGCTTCGTAATTATCCCTACTGATTTAATATTCATTGTCCAAGTTCCCTGGACCTTTCGGCAGCACTCTCAATTGCTGTCATTACTGCTCCCCTGAATCCTGACTCTTCAAGAACCTGGAGTCCTGTAATTGTTGTTCCACCGGGAGAAGTTACCCTTCCCTTCAGTACAGCCGGAGGATCTCCTGATTCCAGCGCCAGTTTAACACTTCCATACACGGTTTGGAGAACGAGCTTTTCAGCAACAGGCCGAGGTAAGCCGGCAAGAACACCACCGTCAATCATTGCTTCGATAAAAGCAAAGACATACCCCGGTCCGCTACCGCTGAGCCCGGTAACAGCATCGAGAAGTTTTTCTTCGAGTTCAACGCAGGTACCAATTGCGGAAAAAATCCCCAACGCATATTCCATATCTTCTCTTGTCGCCATGCTGTTTTTACTCAGGGCTGATGCCCCGGCAAGGACAAGTGCAGGTGTATTGGGCATCACTCTGACTATTCTCATCTCTTTGCCAAGTACTTCTTCCAATGATTTTATGGATATACCTGCAGCGATTGAAAGTATCAGATGCTTCTCCGTAATACACTTACAGAATTGCTTTAAAGCTGAAGACATTACTTGCGGTTTGACAGCAAAAATTACTGTTGAGCAATTCTCAGTTAGTGACTCCGCGTTATGCGCAATCAGTATACAATATTTCTCACTGAGATATTGGCAACGGTCTTCATCAGGTTCGCTTACCATAATTTTATCCGAAGTAACGAAACCGGATTCAATGAGGCCATGCAAAAGCGCCTCACCCATCTGACCACCACCAACAATTCCAATAGATCCCAAATTATACATACTTACACCGACGATTTAAAGTAAAGTGCCACTGCTTGATTAAAGCAGCAGTATCTGTACAGCAACGATAATTATTGCTTAAGACCCAGGTCAGGCGAGAAATTTATCAGACTTATTATACAAATCGAAGCATCAAATTCGCTCCGTTTGACTCAGTAGATAAAGTTTTCGCCTATCATAAAAATGTGCAGAATTAACGTTACTGAATAGGTCCCATAGTAACAATGAGAAGGAAAAAAGGGCATAAAAAAACCCACTGACCTGTGGACCAGCAGGAATTTATATTTTAAGCTGATTTATTACTACTATACGAATTTAAATAGTGCAGGTCTGCTGAACTGAATTTCCATTGATTTTAGGAGAAATCAACTGGTTGATCTTATCACCTGCATTCTTGGTACTTACAACAACCTGCTTAAGCACAGAGTTACCATTTTTCTTGAACTTGATATATTCCCAGCAATCAGGACTGGCAGCAATTGTCTCCATGAGTCCAAGATGCATGCTGTGACCTGAGCGGTCAGCAATTACATGCCCCATGATCGGGCCGCCAAGCAAAGCAAGGTCACCAATCAGATCAAGCATCTTATGCCTGACAAACTCATCTTCAAACCGGAGCCCTTCTTCATTCAGGATTGATCGACGATCCCAATGAATGGCGATAACACTTTCAAGGGTACCTCCGAGAGCCATACCGTTAGCCCAGAGGTTTTCAACCTGTTCGACAAAACCGAAGGTTCTCGCCCGGGCAATTTCTTTCCTGAACCTCTCCTGGGTTACCTCTATGGTGCATACCTGATCACCAATCAGTTCGTTATCAAAGTCAATGCGCCCTGTAATTTTAAACCCGTTGTATGGTTCGATACGAATTGATTTCTCTCCGTCAGAGTACTCAATAGGATCTGTTATCCGGAGAACACTGCGCAGAGCACGTTGCCTGATCCTGCCTCCTTTCGAAAGAAGATGCATAAAAGGCGCTGCACTCCCATCCATTATCGGCACTTCATAAGAATCAAGCTCAATCTCGGCATTATCTATTCCAAGGCCGCGTAATGCCGCAAGCAGATGTTCTGTAGTAGAAACGGTTGCGGTTCCATTTCCAAGTGTAGTGGCCAACCTGGTATCTACAACCTGCTTCATATGGGCCGGTACTTTTTGATCTTTATCAAGGTCAGAACGATAAAAATTTATTCCTGTATTTGCGGGTGCCGGTTTTATCGTGAGGTTGACAGTCCTGCCGGCATGCAGGCCTACCCCACAGCAGCTTACGGATCGTTTTAAAGTATATTGATGTGGTTCGATTGAAGCCATTTATTAACCCGCTTGTTATATATATTCTCAAATCTAAAAATTATTAGACATTACAGTATATAATTAATGCAATTTCCAGGCCACACATTGATGATCCTGGCCAGCAAGGTACAGGAAGTCAATAAACAACCAAAAAACATAGAGATAAATCCATATAAATTTTCTACCACTGTGTGGCCGATACAACGTAAAATGTTGAAAAAATAACACACTTTTGCACCTGCACACCAAACTGTGTCCTTTTTAACACAGTAAAGCGGCAAGTTAAATCATTGCCTAGCCTTACTCCTGTCAGGCAACATTCCCTGTAGAAAATCATGAAAGGAACTATCAATTTTGGCTTCCATCCGGACAACATATACCGGAATTGATGATGACAATTCCTTCAGCTTGACCATATCCTTTTCCGTGGTAATTAAAGCATTCGCCCCGGCACTTTCGGCTAGCCGGTTAAGTTCCTGAATATCATCGGGGCAATAGGGATAATGGTCCGGAAAGGCCTTAAATCCTGCAACATTGATCCCCATTTCTTCAAGTGTCTGTTCAAAATTCCCAGGGTGTGCAATACCACTGAAAGCATGAAAAACAGTAACATCTTTCTTTTCTTCGCCGAGGAGCACAGGCGAACCTTTGCTGTTATACCTGACAATATCCGATGGTGTGTAATGCGCTATAAAAACAGGGCGGTCCGGAAACCTCTGCGCCAATACGTCTTTAAAACGTTCGGCTCTCTCACTGTTTCGTTCACTGGTGCCGGTCAGGATAAACGCATCACATCTCTTCAACGCCTTAACCGGCTCTCTGAGATCACCCCCAGGGAAAACCCTGCTGTTTCCGGCCAGCTTGTCAGTATTAAAAAGAACAATGTCTATATTTCTGGCAAGAGCCATGTGCTGAAAACCATCATCAAGGACAACAACATCAGCACCAATTTCCAGTGCCTTTTGGGCCGGGTGCCTTCTCGCAGGACCGGTGAGAACTGCTATACCATTCAGGACCTCAGCATGCAATCTCGGCTCATCACCGATATACGAAGCTTCGAGCAGCGGCTGTCCGCCCTCGGATACTATATTTATTTTTTCCTTAGAGGTCCCGCCATACCCCCTGCTGACAACAGCCGGATTCCATCCCCAGCTTTGAAGCAGTCTTGCAATATATTG
>CAMYLK010000049.1 GCA_947259225.1 uncultured Desulfobulbaceae bacterium
TTTCCTGATAACTCATCGAGAGGCGGGGCCCCATCAGAACATTATCCAATACTGTAAGATGGGGGTAAAGTGAATATTTCTGATAAACGATACCTTTTGATTCATCTGGAAATCCAACTTTTTTTCCTTCAAGCAGAATCGAACCTGAGGTTGGGAACTCCTGACCCAGTACCAGGCGCAGCAGGGTTGATTTACCGCATCCGCTCGGCCCGACGACGGTTACGATCTCTCCTTTGCTTACCGCCAGGTCGATGTCATCAAGGACCACCTTGCTGCCGTAACTTTTATATATATCCTTTAAAAAAAGGAAACTGTTTTGTCTCAGAGTATCCACATTCATCTGTGTCACCTTTGAGTCTCAACGTACCACCTGTATTTCAGGTGAAGCAGTTTTCTCAAACACCAGTCAACGGAAATGCCAATGAACACGATCCAGAGAACATAAGGAATGATCGTGTCCATTGCTAGGTATCGCCTGACAAGGAAAATCCGGTAGCCCAGACCTGATTGCGCAGCAATTGCTTCAGATGCAATCAGATAGAGCCAGGCCGGCCCCATACTGATGCGCACTGTCTCAATAAGCCGCGGCACAATCTGAGGGAGAACAACCCGGTAGGTGATTGAAAACTGGGAAGCACCAAGGGTCAACGATTTTATCAGCTGCTGCCGGGGGATTTTTTTTACTGCCAGGTATATATCGCGAGTTATCAAGGGAAATGTACCGATAAATATCAGGACGACCTTGGCGAGTTCGTCAACCCCGAAAATAATGAACAGCATGGGAAGTATGGCCAGCGGAGGTATAATTGAAACGAAAGTGACAAAAGGAAGAAAAAGATGCTGCATGCCGGGAAAAAGCCCCAGGTTCAAGCCGCACAGCAGCCCGCAGGCGGCTGCGATTCCCAACCCTATTCCTATTCTCTTCAGGCTCGCGGTAGTATCCTGCCAAAGCTGGTACTCCCCGGTACGTTTATTTTTGTCCAGGGCGGCATGCTTCATTGCTGTTACCATCTTTGAAACAGGAGGGAGAAGCTTGTCAGAGGGATTCTGCCGTTGGCGATAGTCGGAAGCAGCCAGGTAAACCCCGATAAGGACAACAAAGGGCAGGACCATCAACAGCCAGCGCAGGAAAAGTGGCGTGTCGGCATGAATTCCCCAGAATTTAGGCAGCCGCATCATGATGCTCAGGGTACCAGTTGTTCATCATATTGCGAGAACCTGTCATATAGAGATGCATAATACAGTGGTTACAGCTTTCCATCAGCCGCCATTTCCATGAACGTCGCATCAAATCTGAGCTTGACGTTGTTACTGTCCCCGAGGACAGAACCATCAGGAAAACTTATGCCGACAAGGTTTTTGTCAGGGGCGCCCTCACCATAAAGACCGTGATCGAAACTGAAAGTCCTGACATAGTCCATCGTCTTTTTCAGCTGGTCGCTCCGGGTGAAATCCGTAGCCTCCCTGGCAGTGTAAAACATTTTTGTGGTTTTCAGCTGTGCCTTGAACTCGGCAAGTGTTCCGCCCGCCGATTTTGCCATGATCTCAAGAGCTTCCTTGCTTTCCTGGGAGCGCCCGCTCATGATGTTCATTGCCTCATACCAGGCCCCTGTAAGGGCTTTTTTCAGGTTGTCCGGCGCATCGGACTTGACCACAAGGGTGTCGATAATCTCTCCCGGTATCTGTGATGAATCAAAGACAAGATTTGTATTGGCGACGTTTCTTACCTGCATCAGCAGCGGGTTCCATGTACAGACTGCGGCCCTGGGGTCACGCTCAGACTCGGAGACAAAAAGGGAAGCAATGTCTGCATCGCTGGTATTGATAAGTTGCAGGTCCGTTTCACGCATACCGTTCTTTTCCAGGGCCCTGGTGACAAGATAATGCGAGACGGAAAGCTCCACCAGGCGGAGCTTTCTTCCTTTCATATCATTTACCGAGCTGCCGTTGAGCAGGACTATTCCATCATTACCATTGGAAAAGTCCCCCACCACCAGTACGGTAGAGTCAACACCTCCCACCGCGGGGATAGTCAGGGCATCCATGTTGGTCATGACGCAGCCGTCAAACTGCCCTGCCGTATACATGTTAATGCTTTCAATATAATCGTTGACCAGGGTGATCTCAATTTTGTCTATCCCGTACTTCTTGGCCCATTTGTCCAATATGCCGGACTGTTCGATATACTCCCACGGCTCCCAGCCGGTATAATGCGACCATGCGATGCGATATGACTGGCCGGCAAAAGTCAGGGATGTACAGAGAAACAGAAAAAGTATGTTCATAATCAGTATCATCGTGCTGCTTTTTTTCATGCTCGTCTCCTTCATGGAATAATATCTGGTGGCTTGTTTATCTCTTTTCTTCCTTGTTCCTGTGATCAATCCAGTTCCAGATACATTGCGGGACTGATCTCGCTGCCTTTTTCAAGCTTCTCAATGGCATCTTCCGTTTCCTTGGTCAATTTATCCATTTCCAGGATGGAGTTTGCCATTTTCGGCAGCGCTTCCTGCCTGAAACGGGAAATATCCCGCAGGGCGGTTGCAATATCGGCAAATGCCTGTTTCAGGGTGTTTATATCGAGCTGACTGGAAGCTGCCTGTTTGTGGATCTCGGCACCCTGTTCTTTCAGGTTTCTTGCCGTATCACTTATCAGCTTGTTGGTGGTGACATTTACCGATTCGATCTTATTCAAAACAATTTTCTGGTTGGCAAGGGCAAGTGCTACTGTCACAGCAACGTTCAGGGCGTTGACGGTCACGTTGATGGCCCTGTTCACTCCCCTTATAAGCTCTTTGTTGTTTCGTGTGATAATCTCGATGGCAAGTACAGCCTGCTGGTTCACAGCCAACTGCTGCTGCAGGTCCAAGATGCGTTGCCTGAGAGGAAAGAGCAGCTCCTCCTGGATGAATTTATACCGGGAATCATCCGAGGCAATGTCCTGCTGCAGAACAGAATTCAGCCGCTGGTCCAGCAGCTGACCCAATGTAATCGTTTTCTGAATTTTCTGGGTAAGTTCGCGAAGTTTCTTCTGGTCTTCGATAAGTGTAATATTATCTCGCTTCAGTGTCTCGGAGCCGTCTTCCAGCGATCTGAAAATGGCATCCAATACTGTCTGTGCTGATTCAAATCGGATGAAATATCGCTTAATGGGTTTTCCTACCCCGGGGATGAAACCAAAAATCCTCGGGAACCAGCCCGGTTCCAAATCAAATTCACCCGGGTCAAGTTCCTCCACCTTCATATTCAGGTCAACGAGTGCATTTGCAACCTCACCACCATCCTCACCCTTTGCCGCCAGCTTGCGTATGGGTTCCTTGAGCATGGCACTGCGCACAGCTGAATCCTTCTGGACTCTGGCACCAAGATTTTCCACCGAAGCAATATTCTGATTCCTGAGTTCAGCCTGACTCGCATCCGCTGGATCAAATGCCAGAATTTTCTGAATAAACTCATCCGCCATTCTTTCCATGGCCGGATCAACCATTTCACTTTGTTCAGAGGGAGGAGTTTCTGTCAGTCCCAACTCCTCTCTTACCTGTTCTGTATCAGTGACGTGCAGTTGTTCTTCTTTGTGCCGCAGCTGTACCATTCCCGTTCTCCCTATTGTCTGTTGTAAAGATACGCTTTCCCTGCGATTTCCTGAAGCTGCTCAATTGCAGATTCATAGTCAGCATCGGTGAACCTGCCACCAGTTTTCATAGCTGCAATGGCGGCTGTGGTTTCTTCAAGGGCGGTCATTGCCTCTTCATTATTAGTCAACAAGTGATTTACCTTGTCAAGCTGTTCTTCCATTACCGTGAACCTTTTCCGCAAAGTTTCCACTTCCTTGATGTCGGCCTTCGATTTGGAACCTTCTTTTTCAAGCTGTCTGAACCGTTCTGAAATATACTTCGGATCAATACTGCCGAGACTCTGAAGAACCGCAGCTACCTGCTTGAGATTCTCGAGGCTGCTCAGATATACCTGCTCAGATGCACCCACAAAACGGCCATATGTCAGCTCACCTTCATTGAGTTTTTTACTCAGAACCGAATGGACATTGTCATACTTCTGCCGGAGCCGGTCAAACTGTTCTACAGCCTGATCAGCATATTCACGACCGATTTTGTTTTTCCTGCATTCACGCAGTTCATTTCCCAGGTTGCCGAGGGTCCGCTTCTCATCTTCCTTTATTTTTTTTGCAAGTCTTGCCAGGTAACGGTTGGCAATGACATCATCGCGAAAAAAAATATTGACTATGGCACTGGCAAAGCTGAGGGTCAATGTACCTATCACCCCGAAATAAAGCACAGGCAGGTTAAACAGAAACGCAGCAAGACCAAGTGGTACACTAATAGCCGTCGGATACAGGGTAAGCCAGTGCGTCAGTCCCTCTCGCAAAACTTCATTTCGCATAGCCCTGCTGGAGAAATCATTCATCCTGGAAGAGTATTCTCTTTTCTCCGGCATCGGCCTGTCCTGTTTTATATTTCTTCCCTTACCAGCAGTAGTTCCACTCGCGGCAGTCTGTACTGATAGGTGCGTTCACTTTCGCCAGCTTTCCGTGCCAGGGGTTGTTCACCTCCCTTTCCTTCTGTTTTAAGGCGGTTGGGGTCTAAACCATAAGTGATCGTAACATAACGGGCTACGGCATCAGCACGACGCAGAGACAGATTTATATTTTCCGGTTTATCTCCCCGGGTTCCTGTATGCCCCCTCACAATGACCCGAAAATTAGGATAATGCTTCAGCCGCTTGACTGCATTATCAACAACCTGCTTAGCTGTCATGGAAAGCTTAGTGGAACCATGCTGGAATATGATCGGATCGACACGCAGGGTCCCGACCCCTTTGAGTGCAGCCCATTCCCTTTCATCGAGCTGGGTGAACTTTGCTTCAAGATTGCTTGTTTTCATTTGCCCGGATGTGTTGCCTTGGGGAAGCGTGAAACCGCTTATTCCACCGGTGAAAAGCTCTTCGAGAAAGGATGAGTTGGTCAGACGGTAGGGATTGTCATCCGGAATGGGCATATGGGAAAAATCTCCGGCACTCATCAGTACTTTTACGGTTGCCTCAATGGTGTCAACAATTCCTTCTTCAGCATATGTTCCGGGCAGGGCGATGCCAAACCATTTTTCACAGTTTTCCAGAAAAGAAGACCAGTGTACCCCCTTGAGCATTGCGGATATAGTTTCATCCTGGAGCCCTGTCTCCTTTTTCACGATTTTTTTGAGCAGGTCTGGATTATCACGGTATTTTTTCAATACCCTGAAATAGGTAGACAAAAGCTGCTTCACCGCCTGGGGTGAATCCTGCGAAAAGTCACGGTTAACCAGAAGGATGTCGACGATAAGGCGTTCTGTGTCCTCTGTGCCAAGTATTTTCTTTATGCCTTCATGTTCGAGAGCCTTTGAAACATCGGGTTCCCAGAGGACAGAAATATCTGCAGCCCCAGTGACCAGTTTTTCCCTGGCTTTTTCTGAACCGTCCGTTTCTATCCTCAGCGGACCGGATTGAGGGTGCAGCTCGGGAACATTGAAGTGATCGGCTGCTGCTTTGATAAGGTAATGGCTGGGGCTGACCGGGGTGAATGCCACGCGAATGTCATCTCGCCCTTTCAGGTCGTCCAGGTCTTTAATGTCTTCACGACGGGTCAGGATGGCATCGCCACCCTTTGACTCATCAATGACCATGATGATGGTTGCAGGAAAAGCAAACTGCTCTGCGTTGAGCAGATAGGAGTCTACGGTTGCGACAGCAAAATCGAGCTCTCCATCCTTCAGCCTTTTCATCCTGGTACGATAGTCAGCACTGTCATCTTCGCATACAATCTGATAACCGGACTGCCGCATGGCATTCTTCATTTCCGGTGAGCATAAGGGAAAATAACCGATCCAGTTGTCGACAGCGATCCTGATCCTCTGTTTTGCACGACCTGCATCACTGGTATCTGTCTGTTGCCAATCTGTAAACCGCGGCAGCAGAATCCAAACGGCAACGATGACGACAGATGCCAGGACAAGAAGAAGTATGGCCCCGATGATTTTTTTACTCATGGAGAGTTCCGTTCAACCGTGTCCTTATTTAATGCCCGGGAAATCGGAGACGTCAAAGGATTCAGATTCAGCAAGTACTCCCTGCAAACCCCGCTGCAGGTCTTCCTGACTGTTTGCTGCTTTATACACTGTTTTACCGGGAATATTCAGTGGATGGTTTTCACCTATACAAAATCCGATCGTGTGTATTTCCACAGGTGTATTGTCCAGGATCCTGTGAACAATGGGGGTCGGGTCTTCACCCTGACTTGCCAAACCATCGGTAACGACAACCAGGGCATATTCACCATATCCCAACTGCCTGCTTGCCTGGTCCGTCAGTCTCCTGAAACCTACTTCAATGGCACTGCGAAGCGGGGTTTGCCCTGAAGGGTAAGTGGACCGTATGGCAGAGATGATTTCGTCCCGGTTATTCTTACCCAGTGAAACAAGTTCTTTAAACTGGTTATTTACAAATATGGAAAAACCAAGGTTGGCATTATCAGGGACAAGCTGGGCAAAACTGGTGATGGCATTCTGAGCAACAGCCAGTTTGGAGCCTTCTCCGTAACACTGCTTCTCACTCATGGAACCACTGCAGTCCAGGATAACATAATAATTTTTCATCAGCGGGTTGCCGACAAGCTCTATGTCCACCCTGTCCAGTGGCGGCCAGGAAGTTTTAACGGCCCTGACTTTATTATCAGCGGGAGCCTTCTGACTGACAGGTGCTGCCTGTTTTTTTGGAGCAACCTTTTGCTGTTCAGGCTGACTTTCACATCCCCAGAGGGCAATGATAAAACTTAATGTGACCTGCAGGATGATTATACGAGTAGAAGATATCATAGGGCCTCCACTCTACAACGGCTTGAATATTGAGGTTTCAGCCTCAATCTGGATAATCCTGAATTCGACCCGCATATTGTCCCGCCATTCCTGTTCTGTTTTTGGAGCACACGGCTCTACACCGCACAACCCATTCTTTGGCTTCATGATGCCATGCCCGACAACGGCAAACTGTGTTTCGTCAAGTATAATATTTCTGTTACCCGAATATTCGATCAAACTTCCCCGTACGGCATTTGCCCTGGAAAGGCTCAGGTTTTTTGCAGACTGTTTTATCCTTTTAAGGACAATATCGGAATTTTTACTTTTCTTTGATTTCAGGTAGCCCAGGGGATCAGAATGTCCTTCCACCGTGATGATTGCTCCGCCATAGGTTGATGCAAGCTCTATAACGCGGTCAAAGGCAGTGGCATACATTTCAGGGGAAAAATTGTTCTGGTTGGGCTGGAAATAAACTTCAAATGAAAAGAGTTCTCCCTCTGCAAGTGCGTCCTGTTGCTGTTTTCTTTGTATTACAGTTGCAACCTGACTGGTGTCAAACCTGGGGACAACAACACCGCTTACATTTTTCAGATCTTTTTTCAGCCCGTTATAGTCGAGTTGGGCACTGTCCAGCGGTATCCTCCGGGACATGAGATTTACTTTCTGGAAAGCTGTCTGGATCTGGCTTGAAAGATTGTCGAGATTTCTAGGGTAGTGGGTATCTGTGAAAAACTTAACGTTACCTGGAAATCCGACATATTCACAGTCAGCATACAGGGCCTCTGCGTCCGGAATGGCATCCTCGCTGTCCAGCAGAATCCTGGCAGAGGCCTTCATGGCATTCATATATTGAGCCTGCTGAGTGTTTTTATTCCTGTATAAATCCTTCAGGGCTTCATCTGCGAGCATTAAACCATGCACAAAGTCTTCTACTTCTTTTCGATGGCCCTTCAAAAAATCTGATCGCACAGCATACACATCACTGATAACCCTGTTGGCGGTTTTGGTTGACAGAAGTATTCGAGCACCACGGACCGACCCTTCGGACCCTGTTCCGACAGTGCCGTTCGATGTCAGAACAAGACCGTCAGGTATGATCATCATGGCAGCATCCACACTGTTGTCATAAAATGCTTCGAGAGGAGAATCAGGCGTTCCGGTGAGATCATTTACCCATTTGATATTCACGTCTCCGATGGACAGACCGGCATCACTTAAAACCTTGGACAGGTAGTACACATGCGGTCCGTAGGCCTGCACGACAATAGTTTTTCCTTTAAGATCTTTTGCGGATTTGATTCCTTCTTTAACGATCAGGCAGTCCCCACCGTTCGACCAGGTCAGCTGGTAGATGACGACCGGCTTTGTGCGGGGATCCTTGGACATGACATCCAAAGCCATATTCAACATGCCAAGAGTTCCTCGGATATAGGGGGTCTCACCCCGAAGATAGGCCTCGACCTGATTCTTGAATATATCTTCTCTCTTGAGTTCCAGGCGAAGGCCCTTTTTACCGAAAATACTCGAAGGGGCAGTTCGCAGGGCATTGCCATTGGCAAGGATGGTGGCTTCATCACCACCCCATGTGATAAGGGGAACCTGAGTGTAGTCGGAACTCAGGACATCAGCGACCTTGACGTTGACAAGCTGATCAAGGGCGGGGGAATCTATAAACTGAACAGCTTTTGACATTCCGGTTATCAGGAATACTTGAACCAGGATAAATAACACATAAAAAGTGCTGCGACGCATAACCTTTCCTCCCCTCTGAAGTCTGCAACAAAACTATCTCATAGTATCGGCAAAATTAATTGTAAAAAATATACAATAAATTTTATAGTAGTTACAGGCATTTTTCAACAAAGGGCCAGTAGAGAAGATGCATCTGCCTTGTTTTTAACCCTGATTATGAGGACACAATGAAAGAGTTTGTCGACGAAATGAACTTGTATATACGATCCCGCTATCCGATTATCTATCTTGTCACGGCGGAAGAGAACCGGGCCGAGAGGATAATTCAACAGGCTGCCGAAGAAACCAGGAAACCCTGTTACTATTGGACTGTTACCGAAGGGTTTTACAACACCAGCCAGTTCGGTGACAGTACAGACCCCTATACTGCTCTGCAGAATATCATGCACCACACAGAACCGGGCATTTTTATTCTCAAAGATTTTCACCCTTATCTTGAAGAAAAGAAAATTGTCCGCAAATTACGTGATATTCTTATCCATCTCAAAAAGAGCTTTAAGACCATATTTATCATCGCACCAGTCCTCGAATTACCTCCAGGCCTTGAAACGGGAATCACACCGGTCGATATTCCGCTGCCATCAACTGTGGAACTGAAAAAAATCCTGCTGGACATCATTCAACCCTTGCAGGAAACAGGAAAAATTACCGCAAATCTTGACGAACAGCTTCTGGAAAAGGTCATCAATGCCTCCAGGGGACTGTCAGAAATAGAAGCCCAGAACCTTTTTGCAAAACTGATCGTCAGCAACAAGGATTTCGATGAGGATGACCTGCCCTTTGTCGTTTCTGAAAAGAAGAAGATAATCCGCAAATCCGGAATTCTGGATTACTACGGTTTTATTGAAAACATGGGCAGTGTCGGTGGTCTTGCAAAACTTAAGGAATGGTTGCACCAGAGGGGAATGGCATTCAGCCAGAAGGCGAGGGACTTCGGTCTGCCGGAACCAAAGGGGGTCCTGTTGCTTGGTGTCCAGGGCTGCGGCAAATCCCTCGCTGCCAAGGCCACTGCTACCCTGTGGAATCTTCCGCTCCTGAAACTCGACGTGGGAAAGATCTTTGACTCCTATATCGGGTCATCGGAAAAAAACATGAGGGATGCAATACGGGTCGCAGAATCACTCTCGCCAAACATCCTGTGGCTGGATGAAATCGAAAAGGCTTTCTCTGGAATGGGCTCCGGCCATAATGCTGATTCCGGGACATCAACCCGTGTGTTCGGTACTTTCCTTACCTGGATGCAGGAAAAAACCAGCCCTGTGTTTGTCATTGCCACCGCAAATAATATCGAGAACCTGCCGCCGGAGCTTCTGCGCAAGGGGCGTTTTGATGAAATATTTTTCATAGACCTCCCCCGCCCTGACGAACGGGAAATAATCCTGGAAATACACCTCAAGAAGAGGAACAGGGATCCAGCTAACTTTGATATGCCCATGCTGGTGGAAAAGACGGAAGGGTTCTCTGGTGCAGAGCTCGAACAGCTTGTCATATCAGGCCTGTATAAAGCGTTTGCAGAGGAAAGAGACCTTAATGACGATGATATCGTAGTGGAGATTGAGGAAACCGTCCCCCTTTCCGTTACCTATAAGGAATATATCGGCTCCCTCAGAAAATGGGCATCCACCCGGGCCAGGCAGGCCTCCTGAGCACCGGTATCCATTTCAGGAGTGAAGGACATATTCTTCATCAGTGCTGATTTGCGTCTTAGTGGTGCCCCCGGAAAAAATCGAACCTGCGACTCGAGGACTGGGAATCTATCTTTTGCATTTCTCTCTCCTGCTCGGGCCTATCTCACTCCTCATATCTTCTGAGGTTATCAAGCCTTCGAATCCCAGAATTTCGAATCCCCGGCAACCTCCTTTAATCGCTGAAAGAAAGCCGGAGCATACTCCGGAGCAGATGAAATGTACGTACCGTTTAACTTTTCCCTGTGACGGGGTGTGCTCATGATTGCCAAAACATCGGCAAGAGGCAGAATACCCTCATCCGTACCCTTCCCGAAACCTGACCAGTTCCTGACATGTCCCTCCTCCCGGAAGAGATGAATCCGATTTCATGTGTATGGCCAGTCTTCAGCCCACTTGCGTACCGGAAGATCTATGTAGCCGCATATATCCGGAGGATCGTGCTCTTCTATAACTCCGTCGCAAATTCGAATGCGCATAGACTCTCCGCAATCCAGGCATGGCGCATCAATCTGGACAACTTTACCAGGAAACACCCAGCAGACCGCCAGGGCTTCGAAGCCTCACTGGGCAAACCATTTTTGCTGCCCGTCAATGGTCACACGGTAATGAGTCGGTACATTGTTGAAGGGTGCAAAGGAAGCGATCAGGTCCGTCCCGGGATGAAGCCACATTGCCATGCCGGTTCCCATAAGTTCGTGAAGGAGATGTTTACCCTCTTCCGGAGTTCTGCCAAACTCTTTTGCTATCTCAGTGTAATGCGGTGCGTGACCTGTCTTTACAAATGTTTCCATTATATAATGGTACGTGTTGTCAAGCTGGCGAAGGTCTGCCATGTCATATTCTCCTTGAGGCAAATTCTTACTTTATGGCAACAGCCTTGAAAAAAGTGTAGCAGAACACCCCGTCAGGTCCCGTTGTCCTGTACAGGCCTCTGATTCCTTCGTCAAAGCATTGCTCGTCCATTAAACCGGCTTCAATGGAAGGAGAACGCAACCCTTCTATCATTGCCGTAAATGTGTTTCTGATAAAACCCTCGACCAGTTTGGGCCTGCTCGCATCAGCATACACCATTCGCGGCGAGACGCGGATGGAGCTGAAACCTGCTGCATTGAGCAGGGGATACAACTCCCTGCCGATATTCGCATTGCCGCCTACCCTTCTTTGCAGCTCTACCTGGCATTGAATTGCCGCCTGCGCAGCGTCATTGTCCGGATAAAAATAGGCAGATCCATGGTCGCCCTCAATCACGGTGATGGTGCCGCCGGGTTTCAGGAATTCCTTCAGGGAATCAAGAGCACTGGTGGGCTGCGAGACATGTTCCAGGACAAAACAGACAAAGATGTGGTCGAATGACTCTGGCTCAAACGTCATTGAGAAGATGTCGCCTTGCCGGAAGCTGACGTTGGTGAATCCTGCTGCTGCCACTCTTTTCTCTGCTTCGGCAACCGAAATGGCCGATATGTCAAACGAGGTGATATGTGCCCCGGGGCTGTTACGGGCCAGGGTGACGGTCTGGGATCCTACCCCGCATCCAGCCTCAAGGACATGGCTTCCCGCCGGATACGAGGTGTCTCCATGCAGCAAATCAACAAGTGTTGAAGCCTGGTCCTGCAGGCGGATATTTTCCTCCTGGTTATAGCCGTGAACGTATTTCATAAATCGTGGACCAACGAGAGCTGGAAGAATTGAAACATGCAATGCAATTGAAACAACATACTAAGATTTTTCTCTACAAGGTTATTTTATCCTCTATCTTTTCCGCACAAAATGGCTGTCCATGGGCAGGATAGACCTGCTTCACCCCCATATTAAACAGTTTTCGCCAACTACGCTTAAGCATCGACATGTCTTCAGCAAAAATTGGCAGGGCCGGTCGAAGCGTTAGCGGCAGGCCGCTCATGGCCATATCCCCGACAAAAGCCTCGCCTGAATCCAGTACCACGGAAATGGAACCCGGAGAGTGACCGGGAGTAAAGACAACCTTTCCCCGGATGCCAAATTCTTCAAGCGGGTATTCGTCATCCTCAATGAATATATCTGCTTCAGTCGGTTCTATGATAAACCTGCTGCTCCAGATCTTCAGAAAAAAACCTAGTAATCTCCCCCACAAGGTCACCCCCGGCGGCATGGAGATCATCCCTTTTTCCATGATGTCTTGCTCTTGCTTGTGGACAAGTAATTTCGCACCTGTCATGTCCTTGATTCTTTGAGCACACCCGATATGATCCCAGTGACAATGGGTGATGACTATGGCCTGTATATCCGCCGGCTTGATGCCTGTCTTGTGCAAGCCTTTGCAGAATTCATCAAATTCTCCCGGCATGCCGCCGTCAACGATAATCGCCTTTTCATGCCTGATGATATAACAGTTATCAACGCCGACTTTAACAGGGTGAATATTCATTTTCCAACTCTGGTTTATGGAGAAATTTCAGGCGGGAATCGTTCACTGATGGTGCTTCGAACTTCCCGGAGCCACTCTTTTCTTTGCTCTTCAGTGCTTACCACGATGATATTGAATACTCTCCTATAAAAATCATGAACACCGCATAAACCGAAAATACAGTTCTTCCAGATAGTCTCAAGAGGGTCGCCAAATGTGTTTATTTCCCGTTCATCCCCTGTGTTGGAAGTGTTCAAGACAATGGCCGATTGTGCCTGCAGTAAACCTTTGGGTATCCCTTCTCCCTGGTCTCCTTCGAGAAATTCATAGGCCACCCCCGGCCGGATAACTCTGTCAATCCATCCTTTCAAGATCGCCGGCGGCTGGCCCCACCAGTTTGGATGAATAATGACGATCCCGTCTGCTTCTGCAATTTCAAGGCAATGTAGTTCTATTTCACGGGGCAGGACAACTTCTTTCGGGAATTCGCCAAATGGGAGTATCGGTTCGAACTCTTCTTTGTAAAGGTCATGAAAAACGACCTCATGTCCGTTTTGCCCGAGGGCGTCAACGACAGTATTCGCAATGGCGTGGTTGAAACTTCCGGGATGGGGATGTGCAAGGATCACCGATATCTTCATGGAGTTTTCTCTTTTCATGCAGTTGCTTTGTTAATCGGACCGGATAGCTCCAAAAGCGGCAAAACAGGAATTTTTATGCAACAGGTCAACGCGGGAGAACCCAACTTTCCGAAGCAGATCCAGCTGATACGTCACCGGCCTCGGGCTGTCTTCCCGGTCAATATAACCGAATACCTGTTCCTTAAATTCTTTGCCTCCAACAGATAGCAAGTATTCCCTATACTGGTCCCACATCAGGGAATGCACACTTTCACTTTCATGCCAGACCAGATCGGTTATCCAAACACTTCCGCCAGGTGCCGTCAGCCGGTAAATTTTCCTGAACACCGTTTCCCAGTCATTATCGTCGCGCAGGTGATGCAAAACTGCTGCGGCAAGAATGACATCATAGCTCTGCCCGGGCAGATCAGCTGTGCGAATATCACTCTGAAAAACCCTTATCTTCCCTGAATTGACTGCGGTTATTCTTTCCGTGGCCTTTTCCAGCTTGGGCAGACTCAAATCTACCAGGTCGCAATCAACTGGTGAAACTAGCTCCAGAAGCTTCAACGTATTATTTCCGGCTCCGCAGCCGATATCGAGCAACCGTCGGATAGGGACTGTTGTTTTAAATGCGGCCTGCGTGATCAGCTCCATCACCAGCGGTGCATCCACTGTTGCCGTCTGTCCTGTTTCGAGATTGGAGAACCTCTCGACATCCTGGTCAAACCGTTTTCGTATTTCCTCTGTTGAAGATTTTGAGACGTAAGTCATATTAATGCGAACTGATTCAGGTTAATGTACAGGCCTTGTTTATCTCCTCTACTTTCGTGCACGCAAGTTGATGCGGCGAAATGTCTCGAAGCAGGTTCCGTCCTCCTGCCTAGTTTCCGCAATCATCCGATTGACCACATGATCACGGAAATTTTGTTTGCTCTCACCGGTGAGACAATCGAGAAAGAGGACGAGGCTCGGTTGCTCGATCCATCTGGTCATTGCCTCAGGATCTGGAAAATTACGATCCGCGTTTTCTCCCCAGACTTCTACTTCATGAAAATTATATTGGGTAGCAAGGGTTGTGTACTCCTCCACACCCGGCATATACCAGGGCCAAGAAAAATTCCGGAAAAAGGGTATAAATTCTTCCGAGTCCATTGTCTCCCTGACTATTCTGTTAAAATTGCTGCAGTTACCCGCTCCGGCGAAATTGAACC
>CAMYLK010000050.1 GCA_947259225.1 uncultured Desulfobulbaceae bacterium
GTTTCTGCTGGAGATACCTGATCATCGGTTTTTCCAGGCTCCTTGAGCTTGACCTCCGTAACCGAATTTATTCCCACGTACTGAACATGGACCGTTCGTTTTTTGATACCAGAACAACGGGTGATATCATGGCCCATTCGAGTAATGATATTCAGGCTGTGCAGATGGCATGCGGTATCGGGCTTGTTTCTGCCGTAGATGCGTCGGTTATGTCCTGTGCCGCCATAGGATTTATGATTCATATCAACTTGAAGCTCACATTGCTTGCCCTGCTGCCCATGCCGTTGCTCGCTATATGTACGCGTATACTTACTGGGCGCCTGCATCACAAGTTTAATATCGTCCAGGAGCAGTTTTCCCTGCTTACGGAGTTTGTTCGAAGCACGCTTGTTTCCATGCGCCTGGTTAAAGCATATACCATGGAAAATATGCAGAGGAATGATTTTGAGAAGCTTGGCAGAAAATATGTTCACAGCAATATCAGGGTTGCTGTCATTCACGGCCTGCTTTTCCCGATTGCAGCTCTTGTCGGCAACATGGGTATGCTCCTGGTCCTGTATTTTGGAGGAAAACTTGCCATAGCAGGGACAATTACGCTTGGCGATTTTGTCGCGTTTGTGACATACATGTACATGCTTGTCTGGCCGATGATGGCCATCGGCTGGGTTGCCAACCTTGCTCAGCGAGGGCTGACGTCGCTCAGGCGCGTTCAATCGCTCATATCTTCCAGATCATTACTGCCTGAAAACAACCATTCACAGGAATTTGATCCCGGTAATTTCCAAGTTCGGCTGCAGAATCTTACCTTCGGGTACCAGTCAGCTTCACATCCTGCCCTCCGGGACGTTTCTCTCCAGTTTGAACCCGGTATTTATGGAATTACCGGCAGAACAGGCAGTGGCAAGTCAACACTGTGTAAACTCCTTGTCAGGATGTATCCGGTGGTTGACGGCAGCCTGTTCTTTCATGGGGCTGACGTAAATGAACTTTCCCTGAACGATGTTCGTAGCAGGATCGGGTACGTCGGACAGGAAGCAGTCCTCTTTTCCGATACTGTTGCTGCCAACATAGCTTTCAGCAAACCGCATGCATCCCATGTTGAGATCGAGGAAGCGGCGAAGGCAGCTTCAGTGCATGAAGATATATTGGAGTTTCCGGACGGCTACCAGACCCTTGTCGGGGAACGTGGTGTAAAGCTTTCCGGCGGTCAACGCCAACGCCTTGCTCTTGCCAGGGCCTTGCTGAGTGACAGGCCTGTACTGGTCATTGATGATGCCCTGGCAGCACTCGATGTAGAGACGGAACATAAGGTTTTAGGCGCCATCAACGAAGCTGACCAGGGGAAACTGGTCATAATTGTATCCCAGCGTATAAAAGTCCTTTCAGAGACGGATGAAATCATCATCCTTGAAAACGGCAGGGTGGAAGACAGGGGGCAGCATTATGATCTCCTGATGCGTAACGATTTTTACAACATTATGAATGAAAAACAGTCACAGGATTATGGAGTTGTGAGTTAGGTGGCAGGAGTGAGGAATGAAGGAAGAGACTGCAGGTTGTAAGTAACGGCAATGCGTAATTACGGATATGATGAAGACGGGTGGGTCGGCTCAAGACATGACCACCATATCTGGCGGAGAATACTGCGCTACTGTTCCAGGCATTCCTCTGGACTGGCAGGTGCCATTGTCCTGTCCTTACTTGTAACAGCTGCGACCCTGGGACTTCCGCGGTTGATGCAACTGGGAATTGACAAGTATATTACCGGCGTGGATATCTCTGCCGCAATACGTGTCGAGGGGCTCGGCCAGGTGGCACTCATGTATGGTGCCCTTGTAGCAGTAGTTTTTCTGGCAGGTTTCCTGCAGATTGTGCTTCTCGAGAAAATCAGCCAGTCAATTATGCACTCTATACGGCAGGACCTGTTTTCCCATTTGCTTGATCTGGACCTTGGCTTTTTTAACAGCCAGTCTGTTGGTCGCCTGGTAACTCGTCTGACAAACGACATTCAGAATATGCATGAAATGTTCACCTCGGTGATGGTGACCCTGTTCAATGATCTTCTAAAGATTGCGGGTATTCTTGTTATTTTATTCCTGATGAATTTCAAGTTGGCGCTCGTCATGTCCGTTTTTGTGCCCCTTTCTCTTTTTACAACCATTGTTTTTTCGCGCATGGCCAGGGAAAAGTTTCGGGATATACGCAGCCAGCTGGTTAAACTGAACGGCTTTCTGCAGGAATCAATTTCCGGATTAAGTGTTATTCAACTTTTTAACCGCCAGCAAGAGAGCAGAGAAAAATATGTGGTGCTCAGTGAAGAATACTTCCGCAGAAACCTGAGCCAGATCAAACTGTTCGGCACCTTCATGCCCATGACTGAATTCATGAGTTCAGCAGCCATTGCCCTGATAGTCTGGTATGGCGGCGGCGAAGTAATACAAAAGAACCTCACCCTGGGTGAACTCGTGGCATTTCTTTCCTATATGCGGCTATTTTTTCAGCCAATGCGTGAACTTTCCCAGAAATATTCAATTGTACAGTCTGCTCTTGCATCGGCGGAAAGGATATTTGACCTGCTGGATACTGAACAGGCAATCAAGTCCCCCGGAATATCATCAATTGTATCAGAAACCAGGGGGGCCATTGTTTTTGACAATGTTGTTTTCGGTTATGAAGCTGACGAGCCTGTTCTTAAGAATATCTCACTGCAAATTAACAAAGGTGAAACCGTTGCCGTAGTAGGTTCAACCGGAGCGGGCAAGAGTACGCTCATAAACCTTCTCATCCGGTTTTATGATCCGCAGAAGGGAAATATATTTCTTGATGGGAGAAATTTGCGTGAATACCAACTTCAGGATCTGCGCCAGCGAATCGGGATCATTATGCAGGATGTAATTATTCTTCCTGACACTCTGCTGGCAAATATTGTCATGGAAACCGGAGTGGATCGTGAACGGGTACATCAGATAATTGAGGATACAGGAATGGAATCCCTGGTAGCCGGCCTGCCACAAGGTCTAGACACTCTGATCGGTGAAGGAAATCTTGATCTTTCCGCAGGCGAAAAACAACTGCTCTGTTTTGCCAGGGTACTGTGCAGGGACCCTAAGGTGCTGATACTCGATGAAGCAACTGCTTCGGTGGACACTGCAACAGAAAATGTCCTCGAGTATGCTGTTGCTGCAAGTTTTGAGAACAGGACCTCACTGGTCATTGCCCATCGTTTGTCCACGATCCGCAGAGCAGACCGGATTATTGTCATGGATAGCGGATCAATCAAAGAACAGGGAACCCATGACGAACTCATGGAAAGGAAAGGAATATACTATAACCTTGTCCGGCTTGACCTGAGCTAGTTGTAAGGGGTCACAAAGTATTGATCTGTTGTTTCTAGGTTTTGATCTGAAAAGTTTAAAAAATCCTGAAAAATACTAATAATAGCCTGAAAAAAGAGAAACTGACTTTAACAGATCAATAAACAGAAATGTGGTAAATTTTTTACAGAAAATTATATGAAAAGGCAGCCTCTCACTTGACCTGCGCCTGCCCTGCGCTGCTCAAATCTGGCGGGAGTTAAGAAACTCGATTCGGGCAGACAGTTTCAACTCTTTATCCGGCAGATTCTCTGCTGCTTGGCTGTCTGAAATGGCTGAGACTAAAACAACTATCCGCTGTATTTTATACATGCATGCATTTTTGAGGTGGTAGTTTATGGTCCATTTAGCGTATAATTTCTTTTCATATGAAGAGATTTCTCAAATGGGCAGGGTACCTGCTTCTGCCAATAGCCTCACTTTCCCTGATCGGATTTCTGAAATGGGAAACCATCACCTATTTTGTCGCCAGGAAAGCTTTACAGCATTATGCCTCTCAAGGGCAGCTGACCTTAGAAATTAGGTCAATCGGCGGCAGACCATTTTCTGAAACAACAGTTGAAGGAATTTCTGTACGGCCTTCAGCAGACCAGCCACAGGCATATCAATTCAAAGTTCAAACCATAACCTGTAAATATAATCTCTGGGACATACGGGAAAGTACCGACCTTTTCCTGCAGGGGCTCAGCTGCTCAGCAAAGACACCGGAACTTGTCCAGGACCTTTCTGTAACCATGGTTCAGGACGGCGGTGAGCCTGAGCGTGAACCCCTGCTCTTGCCGGCTGTATTTCCCCGGTTGGATGTACACGGCGGCAAAGTAATTCTGTCCAATACAGGATGGAATGTTGAAATAGAGGGGATTAACACCCTTCTGCAGACTTTGGATGCATCTCATGAACTTCATCTGCAGGCCGAATCATTTCGTTTTGTCGAGGATGGTGAAATAAGAATAGATAGCAGCTTTACCTCCCGGCTGCGCTATACAGATGAAAAGCTGATCGTTGATTCCCTTGAGATCGGCAATCAGAATATCCTGGCAAGCGGCAATGTTGATCTGGCACAGATACAACAGGAAAGGGCAGGCTTTACAGCAGAGTTGGCTTTTGCGGAAAACAAGCTGAATATTGAGGGTTCATTTGCAGACAGACTACTGCGAGCAAATGTCAGGACTGAAAATTTTGATATAGGTGAACTGCTGAGGAGGCTTGGCGGCAGCGGCTGGGATGTTTCCGGAAATATCAGGACTGAAACCGACCTGGCTGTTAACCTTGAGCAGCCGGAAGATAGCAGGGGATCATTTGTCCTTGGGGTTGACAATGGACAGGTGCATGGTGTCGAAATTGAGGCTGTTTCCGTTGAAGGTAATTTTGATCATGAGTCATTAAAAGTTTTTAATGCAGAAGCAAGAACCCCGGATAACCACATCCTGGTGCAAGAGTTTCTGCTTCCCATGAACCTGCTGCAGACAGGCGATACTCTTGCAATTATTGGTGGTTCCAGCGCACAGTTCCAAACAGATATCAAAGATTTTGCAGTTCTGTTAAAGCTTATAAAGGTTGACGTGGATGCGCTTCCGAATCCAGTCAGGCCTGAATCGTTGTTCCTCAGAGGCTACCTGGATAATGGGGTTATCTACCTGGAAGGTACCAGAACAGCAACTGCTGCTTCCAGCCTGGTAATTGACCGGGCAGCCATCCCGGTGCCGGCGACACGGGATGGATTTGCACATTTGCCGATTGACCTCACTGCCAGGCTTGAAAGCAAAAACCTGGATGAACTGGCAAGCCTCTTCAGCGATGCAGATTTCAAAGGGCAGGGAGCAGCTGATATGGCAATTTCCGGGACCATGAAAGAACCGGCGGTAAAAATAAATCTCACTGGCGAAGATCTTTCTGCCGGTGAAGTTGAGCTGGGTGCCCTTGCTGCCAGGGGAGAGGTACAACTGAACCAGGAGAAACCGGGAACATTTACCGCGGCCCGGTTCACGGTCAGTGAAATGACCCTGACAAATGCAACAGGTGAGCTACTTCTCACTACTCCTGCAGCTGGCTTCTGGGAGCAGGATATTGTTTCAATTGCTGCATCCTTCCAGGTAGATGAAACCGGTGAGGTTAACGTTGAACTTGCCGGCAACCCTGTACAAGAATTGACCGGTGAAATTACCGCTAGAAATCTTTACAGCACAGGCTGGTTCGCTGGTTTCATTGATGACCGTTATTTTATCAAAGGCGCTGACCTGAAGGCAGATTTCAAAGGGTTGCCGGGCAACCCTCACTTGCAGCTTGTTGGCGATATAAAAGAGCTTGGAGCAACGGATGTTGCCTTTCCCCTCACGGGCAGCTTCTCCCTGCTGTACTCCCCCAAAGGTATTGAAATATCAGAATTCACCTGGAACTCCCACGAAAGAAATAAACTGACCATAACAGGTTTCCTGCCCTATGACCCCCTGGCAGAGAATCCTCTTTTGCAAGGAAATATCGTCCTGGAAGGATACGTTGATGTACAGGCCCTTGAAGATGTCGCATTTTTTCTTGAACCATGGGGGATCGGTAAAGGCAGCGTTGGCCTGGACATGGAAGTATCAGGCTCCTGGGACCGGCCGCTGGGAAATATCCTTTTCAGGGCCAAAGGCCTCCAGCCGCCTGATATTTTGAAGCAGTACATTGATTCAGCAATGGACATAACCTGTGATATCGTTGCTGAAAATGACGCAATTTTTCTCAAAACGGCAAAGCTTGATTCCACATTATATACAGCCCGGGCAACGGGCTCCTGGCAACACGGTTTTTCTCTGAAGGATCTCATGCAGGGGCGGGCTGCGGAATTACGGGGACAGGTGTCAGCTGATGCCGATATTCAGCTCAAGGACCTGAATTTTCTCCGGAACAGGATTTCCGGGCTGCGGCGGATGGAAGGTGACCTGCAGGCCAAAGTTCATGTTGCCGGACCGATAAACGATCCTGCTGTTACCGGTACATTTTCCTTTATGGACGGGGAGATAGGCCATTCATATAATTTTCCCTTGCTCTCTGCCATCAATCTGCAGGGCAGACTTGAAGGCCATTCCATAATCATCAGTAATATGCAGCTTGAGATGGGCGGCGCCCCCGTGGAAGTGCAGGGCAGCATAGAAAGGCAGCAGGAATCCGCCATTCTTGACCTGACCTTGAACGGCGGCAATGTCCTGCTCTTCCGCAACAGCGACATGCGGCTGCGCGGGGATGTTTCTTTACATATTGCGGGGCCGCTTGAAAAGCTGGCAGTCAACGGTACCATTGGCATGACTGACGGTCAGTACACCAGGAATATTGACTTTTTGAACATGATAGGCTCAACGCCCCGGCCCACTTCAGAGGGCAGCAGTTTTCTGTTCTCTTTTACAGAGCCGCCCTTAAAGGATGCTGTTTTAAATGTACGGATAACTGCCATTGAGCCGATCAGGATAAGAAACAACTTTATTCGGGGATCGATTCGTCCTGATCTTTCTTTGCTGGGCACTGGCAAACTGCCGTTCCTGGTCGGCACGGTATACATAGATCCGGCCAGGGTCTTGCTGCCTTCCGGCAGGCTGCGGATACAGTCGGGCCTCCTGCGTTTCCTGGAGGAAAATCCTGACAGGCCTGAACTCAACATCGTGGCCCAGTCCCAGCTTTTGGGCCATGACATCAATCTCAACACCAATGGACCTCTTGACGATCTTGCCATTACCCTTTCCTCCAGCCCACCGCTGCCAAATGAAGACATCATGCTGCTCCTGCTCACCGGCCAGCCGCCCAGGAATGCCGGGGCCGGCTCGCAGGGAACTGCTTCAACAAATGTCATGCTCTACCTGGGCCGCGACTTTCTCAACCGGTGGCTGGAAGATGATTCAGGTGCCAGTGATGAAACCATACTTGACCGTTTTGAACTGGATTTCGGCAGTAATGTCACCAGGAGCGGCGATCAGACTGTGGAGTCTTCCTTCAGGCTTTCGAAGGAGATTACCGGGACCGGACGCAAATATTACCTGACCGGAGAAAGGGACAGGTACGACCAATATAACGGTGGTTTACGATTGGTGTTCCGCTTTGAATAGAATATCCCAAGGAAATATTGCTCTACTGCTGGTCTGCATTCTGCTTTTCGGGATGGCTGCTGCAGTTGACTGCAGGGCTGTCGATGATGAGCAGCAGGCTTCTGTGACAGAGGAGGATAATACCCTTGAGGAAAAGCTCCGGACCCTGCCATATGAACTCATATTTAACGGTAATACCCATTTTTCCGAGAATGATCTGCTCCGTACTGCAGCTGCTGAACTGCAGATGTTTGAGCAGAGAGGCTTCCGCAAGGCAGATATAGACGATGCCGCCTTCCAGATGCGATCAACATATCTGCAGGCCGGTTATGCCTTTGCAGTTGTTGATTATAGATATGAGCGAACAGGTGAATTTGTCCGGATAACTTTTGTTATCGAAGAAGGACCTCGGGTATTTGTCGGGGAAATTAACTTTAGGGGCAACAGCTTTGTCCAGTCAGCAACATTGCGGGATTTTTTCCGGCAGCCATCGCGGTTACAGTGGCGGAACCGTCAGGAAGTGGACTTTGTCGAGGCCGAAGTGCGCGATGCAGTCAACAGGATACGGAACTACTACCGGGGTGAGGGTTTTATAGATGTCAATGTCAAGAACCCTGAACTGGATTTTACAGAAGACCGGACCATGGTCAATATCACCCTAAAAATTGATGAGGGTGCCCGGTATTTTATCCAGGAAGTTGTATTGAAAGGCGATATAATAGAAGAACTCTTTTCAACACTTGAGACAATACAAAAAGAGTTCACGGGAAAAACATATTATGTGCGGCGCCAGCTGCTGCTGCGATCAAGCATTGAGGAAACCTATGATTCCATTGGTTATGCCGACGCCGAGTTTGAAATAGTTATGAAGAAGCTTGAAGAGCCCGGCAGGGTTCGACTGGAAGCGCTTATAACCAGCAATGAAATAGTCACGATTGATCAAGTTATCATAGGTGGAAATGACATCACCAGGGAATCTTTCATCCGAGGCCGGCTACAGCTCAAACCTGGAGATATATATACGAATGCCGGGCGGCAGAAGAGTTTCAGGAAGCTCTTTGATTCAGGACTTTTTTCAAAGATTACAATTGAACTGATACCTTCAGATCAAGAGGACAAAAGGAACCTGAAGGTAGTTGTCGAAGAGTTGCATACCAGGGAATATTATTTTGAGCCAGGCTGGGGGTCATATGAGGAGCTGCGGTTGCGGGTCGGCGCTCTTGAGAGAAACCTTTTCGGAACCGGCAGAAACGGCAGGCTGGATGGCCTGGTTTCCACCAAGGGTGAAACCTTTACGGTAAGCTATACCGATCCCTGGTTCCTTAAAACAGACATAAGAATGAATGTTCCCCTGTCCTACGAACGAAGGGAAGAGCCTTCTTATACCTCGGAGGAGGTCAGTATTTCTGCTTTATTCTCAAAGAAAATCAGCAGGAACCTGACGCTTTCAACAGGCTACGGGTACAAGATGACCCAGCTTTACTCCCTGGTTGACGATTCGCCGCAGGCCAAAGAGGAGGATGAGTACAACAAGGGAACCGTAGGTGTTCAGGCTACCTGGGATAGCCGCGATGATATATTCTATCCTACGGCAGGGCTGCGGGTATTTACCGGTATGGACATATCTCTGCCCCCCTTGGGCAGTGACCTGGATTTTGGGCGTCTTACCCTGGGGTGCAGGTATTTCATCGAACTGCCGCAGAAGTATATCATCGGTCTGCGAGCCACCAGCGGTCTTATCATCCCCATCCGGGATCAGGATTACATCCCGATCAGAGAGCGGTTTTTCAACGGTGGTTCCGGCACGGTGCGCAGCTATGAACATTCCGAACTGGGGATAAAGGGTGAAAATAACGAGCCCTTGGGCGGGCTGGGCTACAATGTGTTTTCAGTTGAACTGCGCAGGAGGTTCTATAAGAATTTTGCTGCAACCCTCTATGTTGATGCAGGCAATGTATCGCCTAACAGGTCGCTGTTGGAAAATGATTTCAGCCTCTACACCAGCAGCTCAGACCTTCTCAATGACACTCTTAACGATTTTTTCAGCGAGTTCAAGTATGGTATAGGTATCGGCCTGCAGTACATGCTGCCTGTGGGCCCCATCCGATTTGACATTGCCTACAACCCAGATCCCGAGGAGATCTGGGACGAGGATTACTGGGTGTTCCATTTCAGTCTGGGAATGGCTTTCTAGGTTATAAGAATGACCAAACAAATGCTCTGACGGCGTACAGCCATTAAACGAGTCAGGAAAATATTTGTATTGAGTTCATTCAGGAGCGGTTTTTTTTCAGGTAGCTGATTATCTGGCTGGGAGAGAGCTTGGTGTTTGAAGGGCCGGATCGGACAAAAAAATCCTCGTTTTTACCTACCTTGAGAAAGACCGGTGCGGGGGAACTCTTACATTCAATCGCAGCGACTTTACAACCCTCATGCAGTATGAGATGAACGTTAAGCAAGCGGGAGAATTCTGCGCCGATATGCTGGTTGAGGAGATTTTTCACATGGAGAAGACAACGGTCATCATTTTCAAATTTGTCATGCTCAATACCTGTAACGGTACCGTCATCAGTTATACCGAGAAGCAGAATTCCCCCTCCTGAATTCATGAAGGCCACAACTGCCTTAAGCCATGCCAGTTCAATCTCTTTGCCTGGCTTATCGGTATTGATGTTGTGTCTGACTGTTGCCTTAAATTCAAGATGAGCTCCTTCACCCTCTAGAATGATTTCCTGCAGCTTCCCGGAAAACGCTTTATGTGTCCCCTGAGCTACAGTATGACGCATACCCAGACGCCATACCAGGAACAGCATGAGGAGCCCCCCGGCAAAAGCGACAACGAAGTCTGTCATATCCACTTTGAAAAGGAGATTTTTCAGGGCAGCAGCCATATCCTTTTCAGAGGCGGCAACACCAACCCAAATTGGATTATTATCCCCACCAAACAGACTGAACTGAGACATCCATTTCTGTCTGTCGTGTGTGAAGATAATGTTTTTTTTGACCGGTTTACCTTCCGCCTTCCAGGTCTCAATAGCCAGGTTAACAATATTTCTCTGTTCAGATGTACCGCCGCCCCCCAATGGTAAATTCCGAGAGGACGAGTAATTGCTTTCAATTGTATATCCAGCTTCAGGATTGATCAGGAACACGATTCCATTGCGTTTTTGCTGTTGTACCGAGAGGAGCTTCTGGATGTCCTCGACAAGCAGGTCAAGTCCGAAAACCATGTATTTATCTGAAAATTCAGGGTCTATCCATGAGACTGACGCGGTTATACCCGGTTTGCCGGATTGAAAAAACTTATACATTTTAGTCCAGGACACTGTGTTTTCCTGACCGGGAGATATGAACCACGGTCTTTTACGCGGATCATAATCAGATTTTTCCTCCCATTGCTCCTTTACCTGGTCAGGTTTTGCCCACCTTTGCCACTTCTGTTTTGTGTCATTTTTCCCCACTCTACTTGTGCGGGTGACAATTTCGGTGTCGGAACGATAGAGATAGTATTCTGTTCCTGAACTGTCAGCCAGGAGTATCCCGGTAAAGTTTCTTTGACTATTCATCAGGGGAAAAAGTTTTTTGTTGAGTTCTTCTATGTCGTTTATCTGTAGAAGACCATTCTGACCCCACTCGCGTACAACATTGAGCCTGTTGTGAACGTCCTCAAAAAAAGACCGCAACTCGATGAGTTCTATGCTGCTTATTTCCTCTAGATTTGCAGTGGCTATATTGTTTTTCACCTTGGAGTACTGGTAATAATTGAGAACGGCTAAAATGAGGAAAAAGCAAAAAAGAGATAAAACAATGGAAACGATTGCAGGGGGATTGTTGAAGCGGTTTTTAGTCAATGTGTCTAACCCGTAGTGAATTGCGAAGATAAGTAATAATAATGTATAACAATGCTAAGAAATAGTAAGCTTAAGCGTAAACAAGTTGTCTATGAGAAAAATAGAATTTTAAGGAGCGACTTGCAGGTCGGTTACTGGTTATAGATATTTTTGTAAAATGGTATCCAGCGCAGCACCATGGGTTTCAGCTGGTTGCTTTGACGCAGGTGTTTCAGAAAACTGTTGGCCGTATTGAGGAGTTCTGTGTCACTTTTACGAATTCCCCATGCCAGTTCTTCCCTGCTGAGCGGAACCGGAACGGGAACTATTCCTTTTGTTTCATGCAGTGAGCTGAAATAAAAATTCATGGGCAGGTCATAAACAAATACATCAATCTTATTATTAATAAGTGCGTCAACACCTTGTTCAGGAACAGTAAATTGCTTGCTCCCGCCAGCTACCGTATTCTGTATTAAATAGTCACCTGTTGTTCCTTTGACTGTCCCGATTTTGACCGTGGGATTAAGCAGGTCGGACAGGCCGTTGCTGAATCGATTGAATTCCTTCCTGTGTACCAGGGAAACCTGTCCTGCGATCAGGTAAGGCCTTGCAAAGTCAATCCTCATCTGGCGGAGCTCGGTGCGGGTCATTCCGGACATAATTATATCTGTTTTGCCAGAGAGCAACGAAGGAATCTGGTCAACCCATTTGACCTCAACAAAGCGGACTTTTTTTCCTGAATATTCTGCCAGTTTTTTTGCCAGTTCAGCTTCAAGCCCGGTGAACTGGCCCTTATGTTTATATATGAGCGGTGGAGAATTTGACGTCACCCCAACCCTGAGCTCGTTTTCTGACGATGTACCTGAGCTTGAAAGAGTGTTTCCCGTGGGTGTGCATCCGGCGGCCAAGAGAATAAAAAACAAAAGAAAGACGAATCCGAACCGGATTTTGTGTGCTATCATTGTGTTTTCATCTCCTCGGTTTGACCTTTTATTACTTTTCCCCTGGAAACAAACGAAATACCCTGCTGCATTTTGGTACCGATCATTATGGACTCGATTATGGGCTCGGCCACCCCTTTCTGCGCTGACCATTTTACAAGGAACTTGGCTCCTGATCCACCGGCAGTATCAGAGTCCTGGACAATATAGCGGGTAGAGCCAAGCGGTGGTACAGCAACGTGATTATCAAGATAGGAACGGAGCTTTTTCCCTGAAGAATCGTAATAGTCTACGGCAATTAACTTAATGCCAATTTCAGGGTCAGTATTACGGATGCTGAGTGTTGCTGTCAGGTTAAACGGTTTGTCTCTGAACCTTTCATCCACATAAATATGAGAATAAAGCGGGACATACACAGTCTGGCTCAGCCAGCGCTGAATCTGGGTGGCAGATGTAAGAGAAAAATCTGCGAAGTTCAGTAGTGTAAAGCTCAGTACAAAAGCAATAATATATCGTTGCATAGCTCATTCATATCGTTAGTGTATCTTCTGTTGACAATTGATTGTCAAAAAAACCGGATAGAAGACTATTCCTCTTTACTTCATTACTGCCCCAGAGACTTTGCATTACGTTTTCTTACAGGCAGAACAGAACGGAGGTTATCTGCCTGTGGATTTGAAACAGTTTGATTAATTAGGATATCCACCACACTTACTTCCTTACCATAAAAAGAGTTGTTCATCTTATACCGTGGTTTAATGACCGCTCCTTCAACTGAGATACCTCCAAAAGCACCTTTGGACCGGCCGTAAGCAAGAACATCGGCTGTCTGTGCCTTGGCTGAAGCACCGACAGGGCCAGCTGCCAGGGCAACATCGCCACCAAGCTTGAATTCTGTTGAAAGCATGGCCTCCATACCCTTATTGGTCATGACCATGAGGATTATTTCAGAAACGTCGGCTCCTATCTGCAAGCCGAAAGAAACGGACCCCATGGTATAAAAGGCAGGATAACTCCAATTGCCGGTTTTATAGTCCTGGCCAAGCAGGATACCGCTGCCGCCTGAACCGCCTATGATCAATCCTCCGCGAATCATCTGGGGAACTATGAAAATACCTTTTGCATTACCGATATTATTGCGGAACCAATCCATGTTGGGGTCGGTCATGAAGCTTTTGAAAACAGCCTCGCTTTTCAGGACTAATTCGTCCGGTTTGGTAAAATCCTCGGCATGTGAGGAGTGAACTGTAGAAAAAAGAGTCACGGCAATGAGAAGCTTCATCATGATATTTTTTCGTGATGTTCGCATGGGGTACCTCCTGGGATATTGTTTAGAAATGATTTGCAAAATTTATCCTATCGGTCAGTTTTGCACAAGGAAAAGGCGGCAGGCGGGAGAGTTATTGTTAGAATAAAATTTATTGTTATTTATTACATTTTTTTACCTGATTACCATCAAAGCTCAGCTGACAGAATAGTAGGCATATTTATTATGCTAATATCACATATTTTATGTCGTTCGGAGTCTCACTTTGTTCGCTTAGCTCGAACGTATGTGAGAAATCTTTATCTGAACGCGACAAGATTTCTCCCTGTGGTCGAGGTAGCGAAGACTCCGAATGACAGGAAGTTACAAATAAAGCAAAAGTTCCCTTGCTGAGTTTTAGTGGTAATTAGATTTTTTTATGCTTTTACCAGAAATGTGCATTCCGACGAGCCAGGCGATGAGGACTACAAGGTATATCTGTCCAACCAGAGCTTCTACAATGCAAAGTGACTGAGCCATTGACGTAAGTGGAATAGTATCGCCATAGCCAAGGGTTGTTAACGTGACAAAACTGAAATAGATGAGAGAGTATGGATCAATTACCTCGCCAGCTTTGGCAAAAGCAAATGAGCCCGGATAAAGAGTTTCGAGAAATCCGTAGCAGATGGCCCAGATTATGCCAAGCATGAGATAGATGACAATTGTTCCAAGAATAACTTCAAG
>CAMYLK010000051.1 GCA_947259225.1 uncultured Desulfobulbaceae bacterium
AAGATGCCGTGGCCGATATGGAAGAGGTCGACGCAGCTATAGAGCTTGGTGGATTCGTGGCATACAATTTTGGTGAGAATTTTGAGATTGGCGCTGACCTGGTCCAGGATGTGGCGGACGGGCATGACGGGTATCTGCTTGGTTTTCATGTGGGCTACAAGATCCAAATGGATAAGATGATGATCGGCCTGAAGGCTTTTACCACCTTTGTGAATAATGACTATATGGAAGCCTATTTTTCGGTTAACGGAAATAACGTCGGCAACAGTTCACTTGATTATTACGATGCCGATGATGGCTTCAAGGATATTGGCATAACCTGTGTGCTCAGTTATCAGATTAACGAAAGTTGGGGAGCCACCGGGGTGCTGGGATATACCAGACTGATCGGCGACGCCGAAGACAGCCCTTTAGTTGAAGATGTCGGTGATGCCAATCAGCTTCTGGGTGGCATTATGGGCACCTACCGGTTTTAGCTCACAAGCCGAGAATAACGCAACGACATCGTCTCAGGGAACAGTTACAAGTTTTTTATCAATCAGGATGACAGCAATATAAAATCACTTAATATATTTTAGCCGCAGACACACGCGGACAAAAGCGGACAAAAAACTAATATCTAATCCGCTGATCGACATGATCAGCGGATTGACTTCAGCCTCCGGCGATTATGTTTTGCATCCTTATACCGCGTAGCGGTGACACTTTGTATTCGGCCAGGTCGGCCGAATACATGTCTGCAGTTGTCTGCGTGTGTCTGCGGCTAATTAAAAAGATTTCAGCTCCTTTCTTCACTGAAACATCATTGACAGCATTACAAACAATCAATAGTATCTTGGTATACAAACGATACTTTGCAGAATATAAAACGGGGACAGTGTCAGTCGTCAGCAGTGTAGTATGCTGACTGTCAATCGTCGTCTGTATCGTATGACGACAAGTTAATTCTGTCCTCAAACTACACTTTAACTGAGGTATTCATTATGAAAAGAGGGAATGAGAAACCGGTCAGGCGAGTCTTTATTGCATCATCCGTGATGTTTGTTCTTTTTCTGGTAATTGTTGCTCTCAGTATCCCGAGCGTTTCCCAGGCCAAATCTGCCAAGGAGATTGATGTCAGGGTGGACGTGGCATTGGAAAAATTTGAAAAAGATGTCAAAGGCGGTAAGGAATTTTTGGCCAGCGCCAAGGGGGTACTGGTTTTCCCCAGTGTAATCAAGGCCGGCCTCGGCATCGGCGGAGAGTACGGCGAGGGAGCCCTGCGCATCAACGGCAAGACCGTTGACTATTACAGCACGGCTGCTGCCTCCATCGGCTTTCAGCTTGGGGCCCAGTCCAAAACCGTTATCCTGGTCTTCATGGAGGATAAAGCCCTGAAGAGTTTCCGTGAAAGTTCGGGCTGGGAAGCAGGGGTTGACGGCTCGGTGGCCCTGGTGGAACTCGGCACCGGCGGCTCCATCGATACGACAAATATTAAGGATCCTATTGTCGGCTTTGTGTTCGGCAACAAGGGGCTCATGTACAACCTGACTCTGGAAGGCTCCAAGTTTACAAAACTGGTCCGCTAATGGTTTTATTATTAGGCGCGGAATTTAATTATCAGCATACAAAACTGCTGACGATTGACACAGTCCATGACCTTTTTTTATTATAAAGGAGTTAAGCATGAAAACTTTAGTGAATATACTGTTAGCTTCACTCCTAGTTGTTGTCGCTTCCTCGCTTGCCTATGGTGCTGGCGGCGGCGGAGTTGTTGCTGTTGATCCAACGAATCACTTCGACTCCAAGGGCAAGATGCCCTCAAAGTTCACGGTTGAGTTACAGAACGGCCTGCGCAAAACTTTGCCGTTCGAGGATAAGCGCGATTTTGAAGAGAACAAGCGGGGCTTTATCGCGGCGCCGGAATACAAGCAGATCATGGCCGATGCCGGCCACGTTGCCTGGGATATGGGCAGCTATGCATGGCTGCTCGACGGCAAAGATTTTGACTCAGTACATCCGTCGCTGCAGCGCCAGGCAATCCTCAACATGGCCTATGGGTTGTATGAGGTTCTGCCGGACAGGATCTACCAGGTCCGCGGGTATGACCTGGCCAATATCAGCTTTATCAAGGGTAAAACAGGCTGGATAATTTTTGATCCGCTGACTGCCAAGGAGACTGCCGCTGCAGCATTGAAATTCATAAATGAAAAGCTTGGCGAGCGGCCCGTGGTTGCAGTAGTCTATTCGCATTCCCATGCCGACCATTTCGGCGGGGTGCGTGGCGTTGTTGAAGAGGCTGACGTGCGCAGCGGCAAGGTCAAAATTATTGCCCCTATAGGCTTTATGGATCATGCAGTTGCCGAGAACGTCTATGCAGGCAATGCCATGAGCCGCAGGCTTTTTTACCAGTATGGGGTTTTGTTGCCGCGCAGCCCATTCGGCCATGTGGACCAGTCCATCGGTAAGAACACGGCGGCAGGTAACCTCGGACTCATTCCGCCGAACGTGATAATCGAGGACCGTATCGAGGAAATGACGGTTGACGGCATCAGGATGATTTTTCAGAACACGCCCGGCACCGAAGCCCCGGCAGAGATGAACACCTATTTTCCGGATATGAAGGCGTTCTGGGCGGCAGAGAACATCACCGGTACGATCCATAACATCTACACCCTGCGCGGTGCCCTGGTTCGTGACGCCCTGGAATGGTCCAAGCAGGTGAATGTTGCCCTCTATATGTTCGGCCAGGAGGCAGAGGTGATGTTTGCCTCGCACAGCTGGCCGCGCTGGGGTAATGACCGTGTCCAGGAAGTAATGCGCGGCCAACGGGACATGTACGCACATTTGAACAACCAGGTCCTGCACCTGGCCAACCAGGGGGTCACAATTAATCAGGTCCACAATGTGTACGAGGTACCGGAGAGCCAGCAGGAAAACTGGTATGCCCGGGGCTATCATGGTTCGTTCGAGCATAACAGCCGAGCGGTGATCAACCGTTATCTGGGCTACTGGGACGGCAATCCGACCACCCTGATCCCTCTGTCGCCGGAAGACTCGGCACCACTCTACGTTGAGATGATGGGCGGTGCCAAGCCGATTATTGCAAAAGGTAAGGAGCTCTATAGCCAGGGCAAGTACCGTCATGCCCAGGAAATCCTCAACAAGCTTGTTTATGCAGAACCCAAGAATCAGGAGGCCAAGGATCTGCTGGCCGACAACTTTGAACAGATCGGCTTTCAGCAGGAAAGCCCCAGTGTGCGCAACAGTTTTTTGGCAGCCGCCTATGAACTACGCAACGGCATCCCTGAAGGAGCTTCACCGAAAACCGGCGGACCGGACCTGGTCAGGGCCATGACCACTGATCTCTTTCTTGATTTTCTCGGTATCCGGATGGATGCTAAAAAGGCTGAGGGCATGGCATTTAAAATTAACCTCATGACACCGGATAATGACGAAAAGTTCGTAGTCGAAATGAGTAACGGTGCTCTGACCAATATCATGGGATTCCAGGCGGATGATGCGGACCTGACCATTACCATCAACCGTGCAGACCTGGAAACGGTGATGATGGGCGCCGTCAGGTTTGATGACCAGATCACCAACGGCAAAGCGAAGCTCAAGGGCAACCGGGATGTATATGAACAACTGAAAACCACCCTGGTCCAGTTTGAACTTGGTTTTGAACTGATGCCCGGCACCAAGGAACCGGATGAACCGGAAGCTGGTAATCCGTTCGAGGCGGAAAATCCGCATATCCCGGAATAATTAAGTCAGTCCACAACCACACTCCCTCCCGGGTACAGGTTGACTTCAGGAGGTGCATAGGACCTATAATAGAAATTATCGGGTAAAAATAATTATTATAAATAATTACTGACAGTAACCACAGGAGTAATTATGTTCTTGAGGTTGGCTGAATTACTACACAGTAGGGCCTTAACAGGTGTTCCACCTGGGAGGCCCTATTTTGTTTTTGGAAATATTACCTTCATTGCAAAGCAAACTAATTGGAACACTGGATAAACATTTGCAGATAAAAAGCAATTTGCCAGTTATGCCATAAGGAGAGATCATTAATGGAAGAGATCACCACATTCACCCGTTTTCTCGATATCCTCCACGCCCAACCGGTACTGACGCTGTTTCTGATCCTCGGCATGGGGTACCTGATCGGCGGTATTCGCATCGGCAGTTTTTCCCTCGGGCCGGTGGCCGGTGTGCTGTTTGCCGGGCTTTTTCTCGGACATTTCGATTTCCGCATGAATGCCGGCGCCCAGGCCGTGGGTTTTGCCTTATTCATTTTTTCGGTTGGGTACCAGGCCGGACCGCGCTTTTTTGATGTACTGCGAACCGATGGGCTGAAGTATTTTTTACTGGCGCTGGTCGTTGCCGGCACCGGTTTTTCGGTTGCTGTCATGGCAACGAAATTATTGTCACTGGCACCGGGCACCTCCGGCGGACTGTTGGCCGGCGGCCTGACCAGTTCGCCGACCCTTGCTGCAGCCCAGGAAGCTATTCGGTCCGGACAGATTAAGCCACCGGAGGGTTTAAGCGCTGATGCCATGATCGGCAACGTGGCCACCGGTTATGCCATTACCTATATTTTCGGGTTAGCCGGCCTCATTGCCATTATCAAACTGCTGCCGCAGGTACTTGGTATCGACCTGGCAAAGGAAGCGAAAGTGCTGGAAGGCGAGGATGGGGCCGGAGCTGCATCAAAACCGGCAAACGTTGCAGCCCGGATATACCGGGTAACCAACGAAGCAATGACCAAAATTCCGGCCGAGCAGCTTCAAGAGCAATACTGGGACAAAACCTCGGTGGTTATAGTGAAAAGGGATGGCGAGATCTTAAGGGCCGGAGGGGGAGATGGATTTCTTCACCTGGGTGATGAATTACACATCCTGGCCCCGGTTGAATATTTTACCACAACCGTTGCAAAATTCGGTGAGGAAATAACCCCAGATACAGGTACCGCGCAATTTAAGGAAACGGCCCAGATTGTCGTTATTAACAAGAACGCCATCGGCAAATCTCTCCAGGAACTGGATATTGCCAGAAAATTCGGTGTACTGCTGACCCGCGTTACGCGCATGCGTATGGAAGTACCCCATACCGCTGATTTCGCGCTGCGCAAGGGGGACATTCTGACGGTTGTCGGCCCCCATGAGAACATTGACCTTCTTGGTAAAGAACTCGGGCACGTGGAGAGGGAAATTGCTGAAACTGACATGGTTACCTTTGCATTTGGCATTGCCATAGGGGTCGTCATAGGCTTGTTCGCCGTCAAAGTTGGTCAACTATCAATCGGTTTGGGTTCGGCAGGCGGCCTGCTGACATCCGGACTTCTGATTGGTTACCTGCGTAGTGTCCATCCAACTTTCGGACGGTTGCCGGATGCGGCACGCTGGATATTGATGGAGTTCGGGCTGCTGCTGTTCATGGCGGGCGTCGGCCTGCGAGCCGGCGGCGATATCCTGGAAACGTTTGCAAGCGCCGGCCCGGTGCTGGTGCTGGCTGGTATTGTAGTCACCATGACACCAATCTTTGTCGGTTATTTCTTTGGCAGAAAAGTGCTGAAAATTCATCCGGTTTTACTGTTTGGCGCCATTACCGGTTCCATGACCAGCGGCGCCGCCCTCAGCGTGGTGACCGGTGCGGCAAAGAGTTCCATGCCGTCCCTCGGCTATACCGGCGCCTATGCCTTTGCCAATGTTCTGCTCACCGTAGCGGGCAGTGTGATTTTGTTTTTTTGATGGTTAGAACTATCAGCTTACAACAAAGTTGACGACTGGACTCCCGCCTGCGCGGGAGTGACGTTATAGTGTATTGTTTGTCATCCTCGCACAGGCGGAGATCCAGTTATTTATTTTACAGTAATAAATGTTAGAATATAGCAAGTTAAAAGACTGTAAAAGCTACAACAACTAGCCCGCATTTTTCACAAGTCGAGACTCCGGATATGGCCTTACGCCTTTCACGCGCCTTTGATACTTCACCTGATATGTGGATGAACCTGCAAAAGAATTTTGATCTATGGGAAGCTTCACATGCATCAAAGGCATGAAAGGTGTTAAGCAACTGCCGTTAGACCTGTTACACTCTCATGCATAGCACTGTGCCCCTAAAATATATAGACAAAATTCAGTGGGGGGGGAACCGTCAAACCCTGCATTCTACAGGACCGGCAGTTCATAGTTGACAATAACCCTGAAATCTTTAACATCAACTCCATCCGGACCATCCTGATCAAGATAGGCGCCACGCATTCTGAGCCACACACCTTTCAGAAAATCCCTTTTAAAACGGTAGTCCACGGTGAGATCAAACTCCTCCTGGTCCGGGGAGGCTGTCTTTCCTGACTCAGGAGTATTGCCCCTGGCGTAATTGGTAAATAAACTGAGTCCGTCCAGGCCCAGAGAACTGAAATCATAGGAAAATCCTACCAGCCAGGCATCTTCATCCGCCCGGTCAAAATCCTTTACCATAAGTGAAAGGTAACCGGGATAACCGCCGTAGGGATTGCGAATTCCACTGTCGCTGTCCGTGGTACTGAAAGCAAAATTCAGGATGGCCCCCTGGTAGCTTGCTGCCACATTGCCTCCAAACACGTAGGTTTCAAAATCGCCATCCAGTTCATCCCCCACACTGCGCTGGTCGGTATACTGAAATGACAGGCGAATATCAGTTTCTGCTGTAGGCTCCCATGTGGTATTGGCTTCAGCATAAACAGTGTTCCAGAGATCCCAGGAATACTGGCTGATCGCGCCGACATCATTTCCTTGGGAAAATTTATAGCGTGCACCACCCATGGTTAAACCTTTACTTGTACCTTTATAGCCGGCAACTTCGGACATGTATTCAAAAGATGACGAATTGCGGGTTTTCATCCGGGTGACGTGGGAGACAATAAAATCAGTGTTCTTCAGTCCAAGTCCTATCAGTGAATAGGCCTCAAAGGTGTTGGGAACCATGCGGCTGTCCTGTCTGTTAACATAAGGCAAATTGTTGAATGTCTGCCTGTAAAGACGCAGGTTCAGGCCGTCGATGATCCGCATGTCAAGGTATGCCTGTCCCAGAACACTGAAACTCTGCTGCCCGGTTCTCAGAAGCAGGGTGCCGTCTCTGCTCTCCGGACCGTAAAGCTTCTGAGACGTATAGCCAACCAGGCCGATTTGCAGGCGGTTTCGCCACCAACCGGATTCATAGTTTATCGATCCTCCCAATGCCCAGGCTTCATTGTTGCTGGTGCCGTCTTTGTCCCTGTAAAAATAATAGGTCCTGAAGTTCAGGAAAAGATTTGTATCCCTCCAGAAAGGAGGCAATGAGTCCATTTTTTCCTTCAAAGTCGGAAAAAGGGACTGCTTTTCTTCTTTTTTTGATTTTGAGCCCTCAAAACGACCTGTAATTTCTTTAGCCGAATCAGGAGCAGTATTTTCATCAGATATATACCCTGTATTGACTGCAAGTGCGTTATTCAATGCAGGAAAGATCAGCAGAACAACCAGCAAAGCTGTAAAAAATTTTGGCCCGTTTGTTTGTTTGTATTGATCTGCCATAATGGCAAGGTATTCTAATCGTAAATGATCATTTTAATACAGTAAAAAAAAGTGTGTTGGACTGCAGTGGAAATGTCACCGAATATGTTGGAGCATAAAGCCGAGTTATGAATTGACTTCTGTTGGCATTTATACCTATATTGGAATTACTCATTAAAGAACAATTATTATAATTAGTTAGTACTAATAAGTGAGTGTGCAATCATGTTCATGAAGTTGGGCTGAATGGTTTCATAGTAGGGCCTTCACAGGTGTACCACCTGGGAGGCTTTTTTTATGTTTCGCGCCCCAATTAATTTCATTAAACTTTCCAAAGGTGATCCTATGAAATGCTGGCAAATGATTATTGTAATAACCGTACTGTTCCTCTCGGGCTGTACGCACCTGGGCCCCAAGACCGTTGCCCGTGACCGGTTCGATTACAATACGGCGGTTGCCAATTCCTGGAAAGAGCAGACCCTGCTCAATATCGTCAAGATCCGCTACATTGACATGCCGCTGTTTGTCGATGTGGCCTCCATTGTCAGCGGTTATACCCTGCAGGGTACAGTAAACCTCAGTGGAACAATGTACGAGAATGATGCACCATTTGGAGATTTCTTGTCCATGGGCTCCAGCGGCACATTCACCGACCGGCCCACCATCACCTATAAGCCGCTCACCGGCCAGGAGTTCAACACGAGCTTCATGACCCCCATACCACCCTGGGCAATCCTCTACCTTATTCAGTCAGGCTGGCCGGCAGATCTCATATACAGGATTACGGTTGATTCGGTGAACGGGCTGCGCGGCCGGGTATCCGGTGGTACGAATGCGCGGCTTGGTGATCCGGAATTTTTTCGCACAATTGAGCTGATGCGCTTGATACAGAAATCAGGAGATGTGGGTATGCGGATAATCAAGGGTGAGGACAATAAACAAACCACGGTCATGTTCTTCCATAAGAAAAAGGTTCCACCGGAGGTCCAGGAAGCCCGTAAAGAGTTGAGCAAGCTTCTGGGCTTGCGGCCGGGAGTCCAGGATGTCACGGTGGAATATGGACTCATTCCTAAAGACGATACCGAGATGGCCATGCTCACCCGCTCCATGCTGCAGATCATGATTGAACTGGCAACCCAGTTTAACGTGCCGGAGGAACATTTAGCAGAAGGCCGCACTGTTCCTTCCCTTTCAGGAAATGATGATGATTACCTGATCAGGATCAAACACAGCAAGGAATATCCGAAGAATGGGTTCACGGCGATACGGTACCGTGATTACTGGTTCTATATTGACGACAGGGATATCGCCTCAAAACGCACCCTTGCCTTTCTGATGATCCTCTTTTCAATGATGGAAACAGGCGGGACGGAAGGGCTGCCTGTGGTAACCATCCCTGCCGGCTAGCTTAAGAAATTATGGCATGGGTATTGTCTGCATAACGCTAAGTTAACAAAGAGATAAACGACTACATATCTTAATAGCTGGAGGACGATAACGTCATGAAACATATTTTTATGAGCTTAATTTTTCTTTTCGGGCTCGGGAGCACAGTGTGCGTCGCTGACAGTGATGTTCGAAATTCCTACCTGTACGAGCGTTTTACTCTGAAGGGCGGAGTCCTGCACCATTCAGCAACCGGTGAGTTCAGCTCGAAAAAGGATGGTAAAAAAAAGGTTGAAGTTGACCTGGATGATCTCGGTCTTGACGAGAAAGATAACACCCTTTCTGTTTCTGCGCGGCTTCGTCTCAGCAAAAAATTCTCCCTGAATTCGGGTTATTTCGGCTACCATGAGTCCGGTAAGAATCGGAGTCCGTTTGATTATGACTTCGGTGATATCACCATACCGGTCAACGCCATTACAGATTCCGAAGTTAACCTGGATGTATATTATGTTAACCTGGGGTATGCTGTCTACAGCGCTGAAAACACCGAAGTAGGTCTGGGCATCGGTGTTCATGCTGCTGATTTCAGTCTTCAGATTGAAGCTGCAATCGAGTCAGTGGGGCCACTCCCGCCGGTCTCCATAGGCCAGGAAACAGAGGATATACTTGCACCGCTGCCCAACCTGTACCTCTTTGCCAGCCGTGCCATAAAAGAAAATATTCTGCTGCACCTTAACGGGGGTTGGATGAGCCTCAGTTATGATGATTATGATGGGGACCTGTTCTTTGTCAGGGCTTTACTTGATTATCGCATCAAGAAGCACTTCGGCATCGGCGGCGGCTACAGTTATTACGATTTTAATGTTGATTATGACCCGGGTAATAAAGTTGAAACTTACGATGTAAAGTTTCACGGACCAATGGTTTACCTGATCCTTGGTTTTTGAACCGGGCTTTCTACGAGTTAACAACCACCCCTAAAAGGGTAAACAGAAAAGACAAAGAGGAGATTTTTCTGTTTTTGCCATTTCACGCCGCCGAGCACCACAGAAACGACCGATAAAGGAGTTTGACCTGTCTGAGCATCCCGCAGTAATGGGGTGCGAGTTTTCAAACTCCCGGTCGTTTCGAGGAGCGCAGGGAAGTTCTGCATCGCAGAACCAAGTGATTGGCTGCCCTTTTTGGTTCGTTTTTGGGCAAACAAAAATGAACGTAAAAAATGTATTTAATACAATGTAGAAACTATACGGGATTTCACTTTATTTATCAATAACCTACCTGCATAGCATAGCCGGGACACACCAGCCTAGCTGGTGGATTAAATTTGAGATTTAAAAAACACTACCGACAGGTTGATCCTGCCCCTCCCATACATATGACTCACACACCAGGATCAGGAAAACGGGCGTGCTGTTTTATTTTACATTTGGCCTTTTCTCTTGTCGTGCCGTTCTGCCTTGCCGTCAATACTACCCAGGCATCTGAGTGGAAGAATTCCCTGAATGTCTATGGCGGCCGCATGACCTCCAATCACTGGGAAGATGTCTTCATCGACACCTTTAACCTGGATTTTAAGGACTCCTATTTCATGGCCATCACCCTGGCCCGGACGATTGGCAGATACGAAGATAAATTCAGTTTTGAGATTGAAGGACATTTAGTCAAGCATTTTGACTACATGGACCACTGGGAATTCAACGGCTTGGTAACAGGCCGCTGGGAAAAATTCCCGTGGGATAACACCATTGACACAGGTCTGGCCTTTGGCATAGGGCCTTCCTATGCAACGGATGAGCCGCAGGTGGAGATAGATAATAATGACGAAACCTCAAAATTCCTGGTCTATTGGATGATCGAACTGGCCCTTGGCCTGCCGGATCATCCGCGAACCGCGTTGATTTTGCGGTTGCATCACCGCTCCAATGCCTGGGGCCTTATCCACAAAGACGGCGGCTCCAACGGTATAGGAATTGGAATGAAATTCAGATATTAAAAGATGGCGTTTTCTCGTTCATTTTCGTTGTCGACAGGTTCATATGCCAACAAAAAATGGATGGTATCAAAAGCTTATTTCATTTCCTTAGGTAATTCTATTTATCAGCCGGTTCCTTTTCAGGAGGTATATCCTCTTCAGCCTGCTCATCTGTTTCATCAGAAGAACCACTATCTTCAGAATCGACAATCCGCATTTCAAGGGGCCTGGCTGTATCCAGGTGTACATCACGCTGGGGAAAGGCCACCACGATACCTGCCTCGCGCAGGTGCTTCTCGATCAGGAAACGGACATGACTTTCAGTTATGGTTTTCTGCATGCGCCTGTTGCCTATCCGAATCCAGAAATAAACTGTAAAGATCAGCGCATTGTCGCCAAAATCTTTAAATATTATAATCGGTTCCGGTTTCTTCAGGACCAGGTCATGTTCTTCAACGGCTCTTTCCAATGCCTTTACAGTGTCGCGGGTGGATGAACCGTATGCCACACCGACACTGACGTCACAGCGCACTATATCGTCTGACAGGGTCCAGTTGACAATGTTGTTTTCCAGGAAGGTGCTGTTCGGTACCAGGATTGTGAGATTCGCCTGGGTGCGGATCTCAGTGCAGCGGGTGCCTATATGTTCAACCCTGCCGATGATGTTGTCAACTTCAATGACATCGTCAATCTTGATGGGCCGCTCAAACATGATGATAAAACCGCTGATAAAGTTATTGATCAGGTTCTGGGAGCCGAACCCCACGCCGATTGCCACGGCGCCTCCAAGCAGGGTCAGGATGGTAAGGGGTATATTGACGGTGTGCAGGGCGAAGAGCACCAGAATAATAGTCAATACAAAAAAACTGACCTTATGGATAGCGGCCTTGGCGCTTTCATCAAGCTGGGTCCTGGCCAGGATCCGGTTGGAAACGAACCTGGAGAACAGTTTGGCCAGAAACAGCCCTACAAAGAGGATCAACAGGGCAAGCAGTACTTTCTTAATGGTTATGGACTCATCGTCAATGACATAGAGTTCAAAATCGAGTCTCTTGTCAATTAAGGAGGCAACACCTTTAACAATATCAATAAACTGGATGTTTTTGCTTTTTTCATCGATCTCGTTGAGGAATCTGTTGTTAAGCCGTCTAATAAGTTCCAGCTTGGTGAGATATTCGATATTATTGGCCGATAGTTTCTGCATGGCCTTTAGCTGGGAAAGCATATGGCTGAAAGCTTCCGGCGGCAGGGTGTCCTTGTCCCTGGACAACGTGAACTGTAAAGAAAGTATCTTTGGCTGCAGGTTGTTTTTCTGACTGGTCACCAGGGAACTGAGGCGGTCAATATTCTTCCGGGAGCTTTGCATTTCCTGGCTCCATTCGGTCAGTAGGTCCGGCGTGTAATTTCCCTGCAGGAGGGCATAGCGTTTGTGCCATACCTCGTCAGCAAATATGAGAAGGCGGGATATATTCTCAGTCTGGACCAGGGCCTGCTGGTAGGTGTTTTTCCAGGCCTGACGCTCATCGAGCCAGGCCCTGGCGATCAGCTTGGTTTTCTCGTCCTTATCCTCAATAACATCAAACTGCTCCTGGGCCTGCAGCCATTTTGCCTCCACCTCCTGCTGTTCTCTGGCAAGGGACTGGATACGTTCATTATGCTGCTGCTGTATTGATTCGATATTGTTACGCCTTTCCTGCAGGTCCTGCTCATCATATTCCAGGTTGGCACGGATCAGTGTTAATTGGCCTTCGAGAATTTTTCCCTGCTGTTTGGCAAGGCTCGCCTCGGCTTCAGCATTTTGCAGGGAGACATTGTTCAGATCCAGCTTTGCCTTGGCAAGGTCCAACTCCAGCGCTGCAACAATTTTTTTAAATTCGTAAGCTGTCTGCTCCTTTTGGGCTGCCTTCTTCTCTGCATCTCCCCTTATCTTGCGTAAATTCTGCTCGGCTCTGTCATAATTAAACTGGGCGTCCTCATGGTTCTTTTTGGCTACCTCATGGGTAAGTTCTGCGGTTTCCTGAAGCTGCTTCTGGTCCTCCAATTTATTGAGATATTCATCATGAACTGACAAAGAATAGGGAGGCAGCAGGGGGATTGCCAGGCCCTCGGGGCTGGCCAGGACATTTTCCCTTCTCTTTTGTAATTGCTCTAAAGAGGCCTGTTTTCTTAACGCTGTTATCTGCTGTTGTATGACTGCTTCGGTCTCCTCCAGCAACATCGTATGTTTCTGCAGTTCGTCCGCTGAAATTCCATACTGGAGCCTGACACTGCTTGCTTCAGACTGCTTGGCCTTGTCAATTTGATCTTTGATGGATTGCAGCCTGGCCTCAAGCTCAGCAACACGGTCTTCGATGGAAATTTTTTGCGGCCCTGCTTCGCTTGCCGTTGTTGCAGTTTTTTCCTGGGCAAGTCCTACCGGTGCCTGGATCAGCAGCAGACAAACGATAATGAGAAGATATGTGAAGTGTTTTTTGGGTCTCATTTCTCTGTTTGTACAAAATAGCATTTTATTTTAGCCTGTAATGTACTTTTATGATTCTATGCCGAACTTAGCTCAAATGATGTTTTTTTTAAAGAAATCCTTAATCGGAGTCTTCGCTTACCTCCTGCCTGCGCGGGGATGACTAAAAAATAATAGGGATACCCATAAAAAACAATCCGTCATTCCCGCGCAGGCGGGAGGTAAGCAACCAAAAGGGGACTCCGATCTAGTTCTTCAAACTGAGTTAGGTTGCAGCCATTTTATTCTTTCTCTGGCGGTCCCTCTTCAGTAGGCTCCTTATCCGCTGGTTTATCCTCTGATTTATCATCAGACGGCTTCCCTGCCTCCACTTCAGCAAAGCTGACCGAACCGGTAAAGGTTTTCTTCAGTATACGCATGATATTGCTGCCCAGGGCAGTG
>CAMYLK010000052.1 GCA_947259225.1 uncultured Desulfobulbaceae bacterium
GTCTTTGCGCATATATGGCTGTTGCCAGGGCATGATTGGAACCGGCAAAACCGAACGTAAAAACCTCCCTGGATTTCTTCCGGAAAGCTTCACCAAGTAGAAACTCCAGTTTACGGACCTTATTACCCCCATATGTTTTGCCACTCAAATCATCTCGCTTGATATACAGATCCGGCAGGTTGATTCTGTTCCCGACAGCTGTCAATTTCTCCACCGGTGTGGGCAGGGTTGCCAGAGCCACATGCGGCAGTTTCTTTTCCAGGACAGGAAACTCTCTGAAAAGCTGAATCTTTTCATTCTCTCCCCCGGAGAAATGTTTCGAATCTGAAACGGACATAAAAACCTTTTTCAAAGAAGACTTAAGTAGGTGTTGAAGTCAGGTATTGTTAACATGTGAAATAACCGTTATCCTTTGCCGGTTATTGCCAATAAACCCTTGCAACTTTGCTGGATACATTTTCCGTATAGGGTCTGTCCATTTTTGTTTATTGACTGTGCGTTTTTTTTATCATTATGACAGGAAAAAAATTTTAAAGTATATTATTTCAATGGATTGCGACTCTATGCAAATTCACTGGCACAACCCTTGCTACTAGTTAAACATGAAACACCAAATCAAGACAATCAATGTTTTATTATTGCATCCTGATGGCCATATTCACCTGCTCAAACTAGGACCAATTCGTCGCTCGATGCGAGAAGCTCCTCTCACAATGCCTATTTTGGCGGCATTGGCGCCGCCGGAGCTGAAAATCGAGTTTACCGTTGTTGATGAAAGCATAGATGCCGTGCCTCTTCAATATGATGCTGACCTTGTCGCAATTAGTGTATTGACGGGCACTGCCAACAGGGCTTATCAGCTCGCGGATCATTTTCGATCCCGCTCAATTCCTGTTGTGCTTGGAGGAGTCCATGTCTCCCTGTTTCCTCAAGAAGCCTCAACTCATGCGGATAGTGTTGTAATTGGACCAGCCGAAGAAACATGGCCAACATTGCTGAGAGATTTTGCGCGAGGTGAGTTAAAGAAGGAATACAGAGGTCAAACATCTTCACGGGACAGGGAATTGATACTGCCCCAACCGAGATACGACCTTCTGCGTAGAAATGGTTATACCGTTTCCCATACGGTGATGGCAACACGGGGCTGCAAACAATCATGCGATTTCTGCACCATCCCCGCCCTTGGGCTTCCTTATGCTAAAAGGCCTATAGCCGATATCATAAGGGATATCCGCTCTCTTCCCTCAAGGTTGATTGTGTTCAATGACGTCAGTCTCGCAGATGACGTCGAGTACGCAAAGGAACTTTTTACCAGCCTTATACCCCTGGGGAAACAATGGGGAGGCCTTGCCACGTCAAAACTCCTTGAGCATCCAGACCTTGTGGAAATTATGTCCAAGAGCGGTTGCCGGTATCTTTTGATTGGTTTTGAGTCCGGTAATCAACAAGCGCTTCTTGAAATTCACAAAGGTTTCAACAGAATAAAGCTCTACAAAGAGCTGATCGACCTTTTGCATCGCCACGGTATTTCGGTACAAGGGACATTCATCTTCGGTTTTGATGCTGATGAGGACACTATTTTCGATGAAACGGTGCAACTTGTCAATGATCTCCAGATCGATATTCCACGCTATTCAATATTAACGCCTTATCCTGGAACCAAGCTGTTTGAACGCTTGCAAAGGCAGGACAGAATACTTACCTACAACTGGAATAATTATGACACCATGCATGTTGTGTTCAAGCCCAACAATATGTCCCCACACGAGCTTTATAAAGGATTTAAAAGGGCTTATCGACAAACTTTTAAAATTCCCGGCATCCTGAAAAGACTTCATGGAATGAATTTTCAAACGATCATCAACCTATCCGGGAACCTGAACTACAGACGTTTTGCCAGAAAGTTGGAGGAAGACCCCAGGTATAGCAAACCTTTCATGGCTGGAACTCTCAATAACTCGGAACAGTATTTCAAAAGATTGTCGAACTGATGTCCCACGTAACATTCATATACCCGTCTGTCGGCCGCAATCCAGGAACAAAATATATCCGGTCCTGGCAGATGCAGCCACTTTCCATAGCCCTTCTTTCATCTCTCACCCCTGCTGGCTGGGACAGGACTTTCTACGACGACCGGCTCGAACCTATTGACTATTCAAAACCTACCGATCTCGTGGCCATTTCGATTGAGACGTTCACTGCCAGACGCGGTTACCAGATTGCTACGGAATACCGACGCCTGAGTATTCCCGTTGTCATAGGAGGATACCATGCCACTTTTTGTCCCGATGAGGCCCTTGAATATGCTGATGGCGTTTGCATCGGCGAAGCGGAAGGCATATGGGCAGAGATCCTACATGATGCGTCCAAGGGAAGAGTTAGGGGAAAGTATCACACTCAAAACAGATTCGAATTAAAAAATATTCTACCAGACCGAACTATATTTCACGGCAAAAACTATTTCAAAATCTCCTTGGTAGAAACGAGCCGCGGTTGTCCCAATACATGCAACTTTTGCTCGATAACGGCTTTTCACAAAGGCAAATACCGAAGCCGCCCCATCACTGACGTTATCAGTGAGATAAATGGTGTGCAAGCAAACACATTTTTTTTCATTGACGACAACATTGCCGGCGACCCGGCAAGGGCTGAGGAGTTTTTCACTGCCCTTATGCCGCTCAACATCACTTGGGTGGGTCAGGCCTCAATCAGTATTGCCGCCAATGAAAAGCTTCTTGAGCTGATGGCCGCAAGCGGCTGTGCAGGACTCCTCATAGGCTTTGAGTCCCTCTCTGCTGAAAATCTTGTAACACTTGGCAAACATATAAACAAAACAAACAATTACAGCAAAGCATTACGAGCAATTCGAGAAAAGGGAATAGCCATATACGGTACCTTTATGCTTGGACTTCCCCACGACTCAAAACAACTACTCGACAAGACAATTTCTTTTTCTAAGAAGGAAAAAATTTTCCTCGCTGCTTTCAACCATGTTGTACCCTTTCCGGGAACACCGTTTTATCAATCCTTGGCCGATTCCGGCTCATTAACCATTGATAAGTGGTGGTTGAGCCCGGATTACCGCTTTGGTCAGTCGCCCTTTTCGCCGGAATGTTTTTCTGCTTCCGAACTCGAAAATCTTTGTTTTAAAGCAAGGAGGAATTTCTTCTCTCTCCCCTCCATTATTAGAAGAGCAACGAACTTTTCATCAAATTGTAATACTTTGCAAAAAACCTTTCTCTATTGGAGCATAAACCTGTTAATGCTCCATGAAGTAAGAAAAAAACATGGAATTCCTCTAGGTTGCCCAGGTGAGGGAGAATTTTGGCATGTCTAGCGTCAAGATCGATCTGGCCACCCCAGCGGATGACGAGGAACTCAGAGCCCTACAGTCCCGGTCGAGTATGCCCGGTCCCTGCCGTATCTCCTATCTGCGAGATCCAAGTTTTTTCAAGGCCTTAAATGTCGAAGGCCATTTTCATCAAACTATTGTCGGCCGTGATCAAACCAAAGGTTCTGTTATCGGTTGGGGAAACAGGTCGGTCAAAACTGTCTATGTAAATGGAGAACAAAAGGACATTGGTTACCTGAGTGGCCTGCGTTTCACAGGGCAATACAATAATGTGTTTACAATACTCAGAGGGTATGAAAAACTCCGGCAACTCCATGAGGATGGGCGGGTAGAATTCTACATAACAACTATCCTCGACCACAATATATCTGCGCAAAATATGTTGACTCTCGGTAAAAGAAAATTGCCGACATACCATGAATTTGGCAAGTTTCATTGTAAAGCCATCAGCCTTACCCGAACCCCTTTAAAGAACAAGGAAAAAGGTCTTCTCTTGCGTCCTGCAACCAGCAATGACCTGCAACCTATCCTGAATTTCCTCAATCAAGAGGGGCGGAAAAAACAGTTTTACCCAGTCTATCGAACTGATAATTTTGATTCCGTTGAGGGGCTGCTAACCGGTCTTAGGGTGGAAGATTTGGTTCTGGCATTTCGAGACAACACACTCGTCGGAGTGGCAGGCGCTTGGAACCAGCAGTCATTTCGTGCCAGCCTTGTGACGGGTTATTCGGGATGGCTGTCTGCAGGACGCCCTTTGTACAATCTCTGGGCACTTTTGGGAGGCTACCCGACACTGGCTAAGCCTGGAACAAAATTAAATTATTTTACGTTATCACTTATTGCGGTCCGAAATGACAATCATGACGTATTCAAAAGCCTCATCAACAGTCTTCTATTGCTGTACAGAGGCCGTTATAAGTTCATGATGGCCGGACTCCATTCATCTCATCCGCTGCTTCCCGTGTTGCTCGAGATGAAGGGCATGGACTACGGGAGTTGCCTATATCTGGTATATTGGCGGGATGGTAAAAATGCTGTTGCCAGGCTTGATGGACGACCAGTATATCTGGAACTGGGGGCCTTGTGAAGGTAAAATCTGCAATTCTCCAAGTCAATGAACTCCCCCTTTCCACCCGAAGAGCAATGTTTTGTCTCATGCAAAAACATTACGCAAATGTCGAATCCCGTCAATTCGAAGAAGACCTGGAAAAGAAAGACTGGGTTATTTTGCTCACTACAGATGGAGATCTTTGCGGATTCTCAACCCAGGTCCTGCATGAACATGTATTGGACGGAAGGAAGTTTCAGATCCTGTTCTCTGGTGACACAATAGTCAATCCGCATTGCAGGAATTCTCTTGCCCTCCCCATAGCAGGAGGAAAGATGATGCTGAATATTCTCAACACCGGCAGAGGGTGTCCCCTGTATTGGTTGTTGACCTCAAAGGGTTACAGGACCTATAAATTTCTGCCTCTCTTTTTTAAAGAGTATTTTCCTGGACCTGATAGAGAACCCACCGGACCAGGAAAAATGCTTATCGAGGATTTTTGCATTCAATTTTTTCGGGAAAAATTCGACCGGAAAAACTGGATTATAAAAGCCGATGCAAACAGCCAGCATCTAAATATTCCGGATGGAATAATCACTGAAGAGAAAAGGAAGAACCCGGATATCGCTTTTTTCGAGAAAAGAAACCCCGAATACCTGAAGGGTGACGAACTCGTCTGTTTCGCTGATTTTCACCAGGCCAATATCAAGCCGTTACTTTGGAAACATCTGGCTAAAAAATGACCTCCACAATCGCCTGCCGGACAGTAAATACTCTTTGGAGCCTGCTGAATTTCCGTGTGAGCTGTAATTTCAGACAGGCCTGCCATAATGTGAAGGAATGCCAGGAGAACTATCTCCTTGAGCTTCTCAGGCGAAACAGTTCTACCGTGTATGGGAAGCGCAATTGTTTCGAACATATTCACAGTATTGAACACTATCAAAATTCTGTGCCCTTAACATCCTATGAGGATTACATTCCTTATATCGACAGAATTGCACAAGGAGAAAAGTCTGTTCTGAGCTGTGAGGATATCAAGCTTTTTGAGCCGTCCAGTGGTTCTTCATCGGCTGAAAAGTTGATCCCCTACACTGACTCATTGCGTAGAGATTTTCAACGAGGGATTGGCCCCTGGATCACATCCCTCTATCATCAATACCCTCAGGTGAAACAGGGGAAAACATACTGGTCAATTTCACCGAAATTCTCTACCAACAGGCTCCATGGTCGAATTCCGATTGGCTTTGACGATGATTCATCATATCTTGGTTTCCTGGGGAAGTGGTTATACTCTCAGGTTGCCGCCCTTGGCCCGGAACTTTCCACACAGACAGATGATGACACTTTCAAGACCAAAACGCTCATAACACTGCTAGCTGAAAGAAAACTCGGATTAATTTCAGTATGGAGTCCTACTTTTCTAACGCTCCTTTGCGAGTATTTTCTTGAAAACGAGGAGCACATTCTTTTGAGTCTTTCATCCAGCCCTGACCTGCATAAAAGAAAGCGGGCTGAAGAAATCAGCAGGAGAAGGTCAAACAATGATTTTAATGAAATCTGGCCCAATCTTGGTGTAATCAGTTGCTGGACCGACAGTTCCAGCTGGGAGCCTTCCCGCCGTCTTCAAACATATTTCCCCAGCACCACAATCCAGAGCAAAGGTCTCCTGGCAACGGAAGCCTTTGTCTCTTTCCCCTACCTGCCTGACCATTCGCCTGTACTGGCTGTCACGTCACATTTTTTTGAATTCATGGCCCAAGATGGTCAATGTTTTGCTGCACACCAAGTTGAATCTGGAAAAACCTATTCCGTTATTGTGACAACCTCGGGTGGGCTGTATAGATATCAGCTTGGTGATTTTGTTCTCGTTAAGGGGTTCATCGGACAAGCCCCTTGTCTTGAATTTAAAGGAAAATCTGATTTGGTTTCAGACCTTTTCGGTGAAAAAATCCATGCAACCCATGCTGCTGAAAGTATCAACTCAGTACTGCAAGAATACGATTTCGCTATGCTTGCTCCCGATAATTTCGGAACGAATTGGAATTACACTCTCTATGTTGAAAGCGACACGTTTATAGCTCCGGATACTCCAGCGTTGCTTGAGCAAAAGCTCTGTGAAAACCCGAATTACAGAGAGTGCATTCGTACTGGCCAATTGTCCTTTGCCAAAATATTCAGGATTAACAAAGCTGCCGCTTTAACCTACACTACACGGCTTTCAAAAAAGGGCATGCGGCTTGGCGATATCAAATTGTCCCCTCTCTCTAAATTTCATAACTGGTCTGACTATTTCAGCGGAGAATATGAAATCCCTTAAAATTATTCTCATACGTCCAAGGCTTGGCATAAGTGTTTCTCCGGGATTTAACGAACCGGCGAGGATGGAACCGCTGGCGCTTGCAATTCTTGCCGCTTTAACACCAAGTGATATAGAGATTGAAGCTTACGACGATAGGTTTGAAAACATACCCTATGACCAAGATGCAGATCTGGTAGGATTGTCCGTCTGCACCTTTTCCGCAAAGAGAGCCTATGAAATCGCCGGAAAATGGCGAAGGAAGAGGATCCCTGTCATCATGGGAGGGTTTCATCCCACTCTTTGCCCTGACGAAGTACTCGAATACGCTGATATGATAGCTATTGGCGAGGCCGAACAAACATGGCCACAGGTTATTTCCGATTTGCGCAAAAATTCACTGCAAAAAATATACAAACCCCTCCCAGGTTCCAATACCAGGAGTGTAATTCCTGACCGATCTATCTTTAAAGGTAAAAGATATCTGCCCATTTCCATGGTTCAGTTCAGTAAAGGATGCCCCTGGAGATGCGAGTTCTGCAGCATTCACAAATTTTATAATGGATCAATCTCGTATAGGCAAATAGAAGAGGTGGTCGGGGAGTTGCAATCTCTACCAAGGTTGAGGAGGAAAATATTCTTTGTTGATGACAATATCCTGGCGAATAAGGAAAAAATTCGTCCATTCCTTGAAGCTCTTGTCCCCTTGAAATTAAGTTGGTCCAGTCAGGCAGACATGAGTTTTGCCGATGACGAGGAACTGTTGTCCCTCGTTTCGAGAAGTGGCTGCCAGAGTCTGACAATCGGTTTTGAATCGCTCAACCAATCATCTTTGAAACAGATGGGTAAAGCTTGCAATACTGTCTCCCTTTATAAAAAGCGACTCAACAAAATAAGGAGGGCCGGCATCATGGTCTACGGATCCTTCCTATTCGGCTATGATGCTGATATGCCTGATATTTTCAAAAAAACCCTTCAATTCACCCTTAATGAAAAATTATTCATGGCAAATTTTATTCCCTTGCAGGCATTACCGGGAACTCAACTCTACGAACGTTTGCGCCAGGAGAACCGACTTGTTTACGACAAATGGTGGTTGGCCCCCCAATATCATTGGAATGAAGCATTGGTCAAACCCCGAAATATGACATGCGATGAGCTGACAAAGGGGTGTTGCGACGCAAGGCATGGATTTCACAGTTACTCCAGCATTTTCTCCAGGCTTATGGAACGACGCGCGAATGCCAAAAATTTGAATAATGCTCTGTCATTTCTCCTTGTAAATTGTATATCCAGACAGGAGATCAAAAGTAAAACCGGCATGCAGCTGGGCGTGCCCAATGGTGGCTAGAGCTGAAAAAGCTATTATGGAGAAAGGAGTAAATGTGAGAAAAAAAAAGCGGATACTCTTTATCAAGCCAAATATGGGACTGGTAAACGGGTTACCGTATCTTGACAGTGGACGGATGGAGCCCCTTACTTTTGCGGTGCTTAAAAGCCTGACGCCACCAGAGTTTGAAGTCGAACTCTGTGACGATAGGTTCGAAGCAGTCCCCTACTCGACGGAGTGGAACCTGGTTGGAATAAACACCGAGATCTATACGGCGCGCAGGGCATATGAAATCGCTGATCATTTCCGTGAACTGGGAGCGGTAGTTGTCCTTGGTGGCTACCATGCAACAATGGTTCCTCAGGAAGCGATCCAGCATGCCGATTCCGTCATCATCGGTGATGCAGAAGTACAATGGCGGTCACTCCTTAAAGATTACCAAACCGGAAATTTGAAATCCTTTTACCGCAATCAATTTACCGGAAACCGGTTAATCAATGGGATGAACATTGACTGGTCGGTTTTTAGCGGGAAAAAATACCTTCCCATAGCCTTAACCCAATTCAGTCGAGGATGCCCGAACACATGTGAATATTGTGCAACAGGTACTATTTATCAAAAACAACATTCCTGCAGGCCTGTCCGGGATGTTATCTCGGAACTGGAACAGAACGGGAGGCGAATAGTTTTTTTCGTTGATGACAACATAATTGCTAACAGCGATGCTGCCAAGGAGTTATTCCGCGCTTTAATCCCCTTGAAAATAAGGTGGACCGGCCAGGCAAGCCTTAATTTTGTTGAAGATCCAGAGTTAATGGATCTCATGCTGAAAAGTGGTTGCGTAGGCCTTGTCATAGGATTTGAATCCATCAGTCGCGACAATTTAAAAGCAATGAAAAAAAATTGTAATCTCCCCTATGAGAACTATGAACAAGCGTTGGAGATAATACGATCCAGCGGCCTGATGATCTGGGCTGCATTTCTCATGGGGTACGATTATGAAACGGAAGCAAGCATCCAGGAAACATTAGAATGGATTCTTTCAAAAAAATTTGCCTTTGCTGCGTTCAATATCCTTATGCCGTATCCAACAACACTGTTTTATAAACGGATGGAGGAAGAAGGGCGTCTCCTCTATGACGGGAAATGGTGGCTCCATGATGACTACCGTTTTGGTTATGCCGCTTTCCGTCCAAGGAATATGAGCTCTGAACGTTTAACCGAAGCCTGTTTCAATGCCAGGTTGAAGCATAACACAATATATCAGATACTACGCCGTGCAACGGATCGCAAAACCAACAGTAAGAATTTGTGGAGCCTGTTAACATACTTTGCCTATAATCCGCTGTTCCGGGACGAAATGTTAAAAAAACATAAAATGATACTCGGCTATCGCGGTTATGAACGCAAGGAGATTAATGAACAGGCAGCTGAAGATGGGTTGACATCCCGATTTCTCGAAGTAACCCGTCGCTGCTTTACAGACATTGCTAACTATAAAAATATCATCTGAAAACCCGCTCTGGCGGCCTTTATTTAACTGGAGACTCGGTCAGATTCAAAAACACTAGAATTCTATCAAACCAGGACATTGATTTGTAGTGTAAATAGGGATTATCCATAAAGTTCACTCCCGTATGGGCAGAGGCAATCTTCCATTGACCTTCTTCTTTCACGATACATGCTGACCAGCGGCTATTGACAACAGTACTCTTTCCACTTTTCAGTTTGTATGTTTCAATTGTACTACCATAGTTATAACCGGTTTTTTCACTGGTAAACCTGGTTTCTATGTCTGCTGCTACCTCAATTGTCAGACTTTCAACAATGGCATCTTCTCCTACAAACATCTTGTCATAATAAGATTGGAGCTCCTTCTCATTGGTGATGACTGTTTGATCGATGGTGGTAAAGGAAAACTCTTTAGTGAAATATGAGCGGAGCGTGTTGATATCTCTGTTGTTGATAGCCTTTGTTACCTTTGTCTTCAGGGTACGCAACTCACTATGATCCACCGTTTTCTCAACTGCCTGGGCAAAAGCTGTAAATGTGAAGAAAAAAACAAGAACTGAAATTATTACTGTACGCCGCATATCCCCCTCCTTCTTATTGAATACATGATTACATAAGTAAATATTATCCTACATAATAGAATGCTGAATATTAATCAAATTTGAATTCAGTTAAGAACATACAATATTCGAAAAATATGAGCTCCTTCCCGATACAACACTAATATACTGATATTAATCAATAAAAACAAGTGATACATTTTTTACTTTCAAGGTAACAGCAGTGGTAAATAGTTACCCGTACGAACCTCAACCAAATCGCATATTCGCCAAACTTGAGATTATCTGGAAGTAGCATAAACTCCTACATCAGTGATGCTATAAACGACAATGCCCTTTGATGGTCTTGCCTGTCATTTATTTATTACTCAATCACGTTTGCTGTAATGCTGTGACCACAAAGGGATTCGCAGCTGGCTTGGTCTTTGAAAATCCGATAAACATCGTTTACAAAACCCTGCCTCTCATTTTCGGTGACCTTCAGCGATCGAAAAAATCAGATACCCGCCACCAACTTGCCATATACCACGGTATAAATACAAGATTCTAAGGACAGCCAGAGTACAGGCTATCTTATAAAATTGTATTTACGCCCGATCTCTTCGTTATGCTCAAAATTTTATCCTCAGAATATCAGTCATATGCCTGTGGTAAAATTATTCGCATGCCTCGGAGTCTTCGCTTACCTGACCTCGAACGAAAATCCTAATTTTTCAAGGCACCCTACAACCAATGAGCGACTGTCAGCTTTAATTGAGGCACCATTTTCTATGGTGTCTCAATTGTGTCAGGTCAGATCTACGTTTTCACAAAAAGATCCCGATGCTTTTTTCCAATATTCTCTTGCGCGCCAAAGCAAATTGACTCTCCTGAAAACCTCGTATACAATTAAAATAGATCAAATTGGATTGGGCAGGCTGATTGCAAAGACTGTTAACATCTGCATGTAGAATTCTTATGAACACCAGAACACCTGGCTAAAGATAGAAAAAGAATGCAAAACATCCATTTCTCTCTACAATTCAGGCGGTAGAATGACTCCCACAAAAAATCGTCACGATACTGATTTCTTGATGCGCTTCCCCTTACATCCAACGTACTCTCTTTCCTCTCAATTTCATCTGCTCAGGGCACCGTGTTTGACACGACAAGCCATGGGCCAACCATCTGGCATCATATTTGTGATTAAAATCATTTCATTATTAATATTTTCGCTCTTCTTTTTTTATCAACCCGCTGAGGCACGGAACTGGGCTGACATCAAAAAAAGTGGTGTTCTCAGGGTTGGTCTTCGTGACAGCTCCGGCATGCTGTATTCCAACAAGAATCAACAGCCATCTGGTTTAATGTATGAGATGGCGTATGATTTCGCATCCTCTCACAACTTACGAATTAAAGTTATCGTCGTATCCAGTTTTGCTGACTACTGGAAGCACAACGGAGAGATCCTCTTAAAAACAGACAAAATTGCAACGCCTGATATTTATGAAAACATAGATCTTGCCGCCGAGATATTCACAGTAACACCAGAACGTCAAAAACTTGTGCAATTGACGCCGTACATTGAAAACATCGAACTCATTTACGGACGAAAAGGTGACCACATTGAAAACTATCGTCACCTCATCGGCAAGCGATTGCTGACCTATGAAGCAATGAGTTTTTCAAGAGTCATTCAAGATGAGCTACAGAGGCAATTCATTCCGTATTCAAAATTTTATATAAAAATATCAGACAACTATGCTGTTCAACAGCCATCAGAGAATATAGAACCGAAGGCTGTAAACCTTTTTCTCATTCCAAAGGATTCACCGTTAAGAGGAAAAGGTAATTATTTTGAGATTGCGCAGAACCAAGCAGATGCATCCATTGCCGATGGATTGAACATGATGTTTCGTCTGTATGAAAACACCTTTTTTAAAGAAAATTTAAAGCCACTTTTTCCTGCCCGGTCTGAGTTGAGTCAACTGGCATGGGGATCAAGGCTGGAAGACAAAACACTCCATAAAAACCTGCTGCGATTTTTCGGCGAAGATAAACGTTCCGGAAACTTTTCAAAACGACTTGAAAAATACAC
>CAMYLK010000053.1 GCA_947259225.1 uncultured Desulfobulbaceae bacterium
TTTTGATAAGCGGTTTATCCACGTCACCGTTCTCGTCAAACTTGTGCAAACCGGTAACTCCCAGCCATTCCATGGACCGCAGGGCCTGTGCTATTTTCTGAGGGTTGGAACTGGTTGCCTTTTCCATGGCCGCAGCCAGCAGCATGACGGCATCATACCCCTGGGCGGCCCAAGTGTCCGGGTACTTACCGTAGAGCTCCCTGAAGGACGCAACGAACTGCCTTGTTTTCTCCGGACCATCTTCAGCAAGGCCAAGAGCGTAATGAAATGGAGCAGGTGCAACCGAACCGATCACGTCTCGGCCTCCGACCTCAAGAAAATTGGAGACATCCAGGCCATCGCCGCCGAAGACAGGTTGATTCAGCCCCGCTTCCCGCATCTGTCTGGTGATCATGGTCACCTCGGGATGGGCGCCCGCGAGGAACACGGCATCAAATTTCCTGTGCTTCCACAGGTTCAACTCGTTGCGAAAATTAACCCTTTCACCGACCGATTCGAACGAGCGCCGGTCTACAACTTCCAGGCCGATCAACTGGGCCCGCTTTTCAAACTCGTTGGCAAGGCCGCGGCCGTAGGTGCTTCTGGAACTGGCAACCATAATCTTTTTACATCCTTGCTCCAGGGCAAAATCAGCCATCTGCTTGCCTATCTCGCGATCCTGGACAATGTTGCGGAAAACGAGCCCGTATCCCTGCTTGGTGAACTTCGGTGAAGTGGCGCCCGGTGACAGCATCAGGATACCGTAATAATTATAAATGGTGGAAACAGGAATCGAGATAAAGGAACTCAGGTTGCCTATCACCGCAATGATGTTGGCCGGCTCTGACCCGGAGGGAGGTCGTTTCGATATCTTCCCATTGGTTTCATTGATCCGGCCTTCTGCAAACTCCTGGGCCACGCGCCGCCCATCGTTGATCGAACGGTGGTCATCCTTGAAGAAAAGCTCCAGGTTGCGTCTTCCCGACCCGGTCTCAATGCCGCCGGCACCGTTCAACTCATCGCTGGCCATCTCTATGCCTTCCCTGAAGAGGATGCCGCTGGAAGAATAGGAAAAGGTGACGCCGACCTGGATATTTCCCGTGTTCTTATCGGCTATCATGGCACGCAGTTTAGCGGGATCGTCGGTCCTGTTACAGCCGGCTAGAACAAGCAAAAGAATGATGAGTACTTTTTTCATGTTTTTTTCTCAGGCGATTTGTCGTTGGGCAAGTTGAGCGAAGTAACCGTTTTTCTCCATCAACTCGTCATAAGTACCACTCTCCACCAGACTGCCGCTGTCAATGGCAAAAATGCAGTCGGCGTTCCGGATGGTGCTGAGGCGATGGGCGATGACAACCCGTGTTGCCTGCAGCTGTTCAAGACTTTCTGTCACCATGGCCTGGGTACGGTTGTCAAGGGCACTGGTCGCTTCGTCGAAAAACAGAATCCTGGGTTTATGGACAATGGCCCGGGCGATGACAAGCCTTTGCCGCTGGCCTCCGGACAGCCCGCCTCCCCCCTCGGCAATGATGGTATGCATACCCATGGGCATGTCTTCGATATCCTCGGCAAGACCAACGGCCAGGGCAGCCTCCCAGGCGTCGTCAATGGTCAGGTTGGCTGAGGCGCCGACAATGTTTGTGAAGATATCACCACTCATGAGCTGGGCGTTCTGGAGAACCACCCCGATCTGCCGACGGACCATGCGGATGTCGATGCCTGACAATTCCTTGTTGTCATAAAATACAGCACCGGACTCCTGGGTTTCAAAACCGAGCAGCAGCCTGAGCAGGGTCGACTTCCCTGAGCCTGATCCCCCGACGATGGCGACGAACTGCTGCGGTTTGACGTGAAGGGAGAGGTCGTTCAGGATGAGCGGCCCGTCCTTGATGTACCGGAAGGAGACATTGCTTACCTCGATCTCGCCCTTCAGCCGGCCCGGTGCGGCCCTTGTGTCATCGGTCTCAGGGAGGGTTTCCAGGATGGGACGGATATTTTCATAATACGGTTGAATAGTCATGACGGAAAGCAGACCGCTGCTCATTTCTATGCCCGCGGTAACAAAGGCACCGAAAGCAGCGCTGAAGGCCAGGAACTCGCCGGTCGACAGACCTTCGTCATGCGATGACCCGGTACCGGCAACCAGGAAGGCATAGGCGGCAAAGATGCACATAATGGCCAGGTGCGGATAGGCGCTGTTGAATACTTCCAGCCTGTTCCGGACCTGCTCCAACTGAAAAGTGACACGTCGCTGCCGGCTGAACATGCTTGCCCATATCCCGTACGCTCTTGTCTCGCTGCCGGTAATCCTCAGCTTGGTGATACCTGATATAAACTGGAATACCGTTCCGGTTATCCTGTGCTGGATTGCTGTCAGTTTTTTCAGGTGCCGGACACTTGTCACGCCGGCCCAGCCGGTGGCAATGCCACCGCAGGCAACTAGCACCAGGGCAATCACAGCGAGCTTCGGGCTGAAATAGAACAGCAGAAAAATATTAAAAATACCGAAGACGCCGCCGAGTATGGATGTAACCACCGTGTCCGACAACAGGTTGTTGACTGCCTGGACGGCCATGGTACGGGATGCCAGTTCGCCCGCAGTATAGCGGCGAAAAAAGGTTGTCGGCAGTTCCAGCACCCGGTCCAGGATGGCTGCCTGCAGGCTGGCGTTCATCCTGCCCTGGACCCTGACAACGGCTATTCCCCGGGTTATCTGGAACAGGGCCCCGGCCAGCGATGCCGCAAGCAGTATCAGGATGATCTGGTAGAGCCGGGTCCGCTCCGCCCCGGGTATGATTGTGTCAAAGAGGATACCGGTCGCCAGGGGTACAAAGGTTCCCAGGATACCTCCGGCAGCCCCCATCATCACCATCCAGATGACATCGCTGGCCCGACCGGCAGTTCCGAACCTGATCAGGTCCCACCAGTTCAGTTTGCGGTCAGGGAAGGGCCGGTAGATCATATGTGCCACAGGCCCGAGATCCTCAGCAATGGTGCCGGTTACCCGTATCCTCGTTCGGGCTGCGGGATCAACAAGTTCATAGCAGCCGGGCTTGACGGGAATCAGGGCCACTGGACGCTCATCCTTTTCCATAAATCCTACCAGGGGACCGCTGTCATCGTTCCACCATTTACCGCGCAGAACAACCTGCCTGGTCCGGACGCGGGACGCCCTGGCTATATCCTGCAGCGAATCGTCTCCCTGCTCAGGATCGTCGTCTACAGACCGGGGCGGCCGGCGGATATTTACCCCGATAAACCCGCCTATTTCCCGGCAGACAGCAAGTAACGGGCTGTCACCTTGATCAACGATGAACGGCCTCTCTTTTCCAGCAGGCAGGATCGCTGCCAGCTGCCGCATTCCGTTCGCCACAAATCTCTTGGAGGAGCGGTCTTTCTCCTGCATCTGATTACGAAGATACTCGAAGCGCATCTCTGACTGGCGGCGAACAAGAGCGAAATATGTACGCTGAAACGCATCAAGGGATGCAGCAAGTTCTCCGGCCTGCAATAATTCCGTGAGAGGTCGAGTGTCAAGAAGTGAGGAGCAGGCTGTGTTGATTTCCTCCTTGAGCTGTTTGCTGGAGACACTTTCACGGCAACCGTCAACCCAGCGATGGATGGCCAGGGAAACTGTTTCAAGGGCCTCCCGATCACCGGTTTGTGAAAAAAGCTTGTGCGGGGCCAGGGCGAGAACGGTTGTTCCCGGTCCGCCGCGGACAACAATGCCTGCCTTTCCGGCCTCAAGAAGATCCGGCAGGCCGAAAAAGATGTCACCGGGACCACGACGCATGAGCGGATCCAGGTTGCCGACAGGTTTGCCGTCCTTTATGCTGACAACAAAGAAATCCACGTCACCCGACTCGACAACCCAGACATTATTGCTGCCATTGAGCAGGATAGGGTCGCTGCCGGTCAGGTTTCCGGCTGCGGCTCCCAGGTTTTTGAAGATATCGACAATATTCACGTGTTCCGTTGTCTCCCTTTCCTACTCGTTGATGAGACGCGAGTAAGGACCTCCAGCATTCTTCATCTCCTCGTGGGTTCCACGTTCGACCACTTTTCCCCGGTCAAGGACGATTATTTCATCACAGTCCCTGATGGTGCTCAGTCGATGGGCCACGATGAGACAGGTACAGCCCCGTCGGCGCATCTGGCTGTCCACCCATCGTTCACTCTCTGTATCAAGAGCGCTGGTTGCCTCATCAAGGATGAGGATCGAGGGATTGACCGCCAGGGCACGGGCAATCTCCATCCGCTGTTTCTGCCCGCCGCTGAAATTCTTTCCCCCTTCGTCCACAAGGCTGTCGTAGCCGCCGGTCCGTGAAGTTATGTCGCCGTGGATACCAGCGTCCCTTGCCGCGTCCAGGATTACTGCCTCCGCAACTGTCGTGTCCCACATGGTAAGATTATCCCTGATGGATCCCGAAAACATGGAGATGTCCTGGTCGACCATGGCCAGCGAGTTGGCCATCAGGGTGGCGGGAATCTGTTCCCGGGATTTGCCATCGAACAGTATCTCGCCCTCCCAGGCTTCATAGAGACCGGCGACCACTTTAGATATGGTTGACTTGCCTGACCCCGAACCACCAACAAGGGCAACCCGGTCTCCGGGAGCCAGCCGCAGGCTGAAATTCTCGATCAAAGGCGGCGCCAGAGGACTGTAGCCGAAACTGAGCCCTCTGATGTCGATATGGCCGGACAGCCTGGCCTGCGCAGGGGTATCGTCTGTTCCCCTGTTTGAGGCTGGTTCATAATCCAGCACGTCATCGATACGGGCCATGTCTCCTTCCAGCTCCTGGAACTGGCTGCCCTGGCTCACCATTTCCTCGACCGGTGCAAGAAAACTCTGCATGAGGCTCTGAAAGGCCACCAGCATGCCTATCGTCATATAGCCATCCATGATCCGGAAAGCACCGATGCCAAGCAGCACGGCGGTATTAATGCCGCCGAGTACAGGCGGTACAGCCATCAGAACTGCATTCATGAACCCCATGCGCTGTTCGCCGTTTACAACCTTTGCCTGGTATCCGCTCCATTTTGAGAAAAAATCAGACTCCAGGCCGGATGCCTTGAGGGTCTCTATCAGCTGCAGGCCGTCCATGGCTGTTCCTACCAGTTTGCCCCGGTCCTGCAGCAGTCGCAGATTCTCGTCAACCCGGCGGCGTCCCATATATACAAGAAAGACAACATTCAACCCGGCTATGCAGACGCCGACAAAGGTCATGACCAGATCGTACTGGGCCATCAACAGGGCATAAAAGCCGATCGACAGGACATTGATGACGACCGTCGCCAGTTCACCCGAAAGCATCCGGGCCACGGTGTCGTTGGCCTCAACCCTGCTGCCGATGTCACCGGCCGAGCGCTGGGAAAAAAAGGCAATGGGCAATTGCATGATATGCCAGAAGAACCGGCTGGAGGTGGCAAGGGCGATTTTGGTCTCCAGGCGAAGCAGGCAGTGCTGCTGGATGCCGGTCAGCAGGGCCCGGAAGAGGGCGGTTATGGCAAGGCCGATTAAAAGCGGCCTGACCCAGCCCTGCATGTTGGATATGAGAACGTTGTCAACAAACAGCCGGCTGAATGTCGGCAGGATAAGCCCCGGAACAACGAGGGCGAATCCGGTGATGATCAGGAAGGTCAATGGGGTGACCGCGCCGGCAAGCCTGTTTTTCAAGCCCCGGACCAGGTCGGGCTTCTGGCCGCCCCGCTTGAATTCGGCTCCCGGCTTAAAGGAAAGGACAACGCCTGTAAAGGACCGGTCGAACTCCTCGGCTGTTACCTTCCTGGGGCCGTAGGCCGGATCATTGAGATAGACGGTGTTGCCGCTGAATCCTTCTACAACAAGGAAATGATTGAAATTCCAGAACACGATGATGGGCATCTCCATATCCCGGAGTTCTTCGGGCTCGCACTTGTAGCCTTTGGCTTCGAGGCCGTAACGTCTGGCGGTTTTGAGGATATTGCTGGCCTTGCTGCCATCCCGTGACACACCGCACTCGACCCGGAGCACCTCAAGCGGCAGGAAATAACCGAAATGGCGGAGTATGATGCCAAGAGCCGCGGCCCCGCACTCGACCGCCTCCATCTGGATAAGGGTGGGGGTCTTTATTCTGGCAATACCGAATCCTGACCGGTCGACCGGATCTCTCATCTCCGGCCGGATGGTTATCGGTTGCGTCCTGATGCGCCTTTTTCGGATCGGCAGCAGCCCTTTCAACCATCTCATCATGTGAACAGGTTCATCAGTTGGTCATACATTTTTCTGAACCCTGGCATGACAAAAGAGATGGGACGCTTTTTTTCAATGGTGATCGAGGCGGAACAGAGGGTCCCCGTTGAGAGTTCGAGAGGCGGGCCCTTGGATGAAGACCACTTGTAGCCGCTGGGACTTTCCGGTGTCTTCGGCGCAGGAATAAGGTTGGCGTAAATGGCCACGGGCGCATAACTCTCGGAAAACATTTCCACCAGCTGCTCGTTATTCAACGCCTGCATCATCGATTTTCGGGACGAAGGATAGGCGGAGACATAGGTCACCATGCCCAGCATATAGCCATATTCCTCGCGCTTCACCGTAGAGGGGGCAACCTGCACCAGCATGTTGCTGTGTACTTTCTTGCCGTCCATGGGCGAGACAAAGAGAATCAACTCCAGGTCCTGAACGTCTCTGCCCGCCCTTTCCAGCGTCATCAGCTGGTCACCGGGATTTATCAGGTCGCCTATGCCGGTCTGGATGTCAACAACCCGACCGGTAAACGGGCTGACTACCTTTGAGAGGAGATCAAGCTTCAGTTCGGTGCTGGAGATTTCTCTTCTCTTCTCCCTGATATCATTCTCGATCTTGACCGACTCGGTTTCATCGACGAACAGCTCCTCCGCTTTTTCAGCCTCAAGGCGCATGATTTCAGTCGCATGGGTGTCAATTTCATCCTGGGTGTCATCCATTTCCTGCAGGGTTTCAACAAGTTTCTTCCTGGTTATCAGTCCTTCCCTGACGAGCTTTTCCTGCTGCCTGATCTCTTCGGACAGGTTTTTGATCTTTTCCTGGTTGACCTTTATCTGCCGCTCAAGTGACTGCAGGGAACGTTCGCGGGTCTCCTCTTCCTTAACCGCTTTGCGTGCGCTCAGTTTTTTCCGCTGCTGCAGCTGTCTCTCGAGTTCCTCAATTTCCTTTCTGGCCTGGTTCAAAGAATCAACCAGTTCGGTCTGGTCTACCCTTGCCAGTATCTGGCCTTTCTCAACAATTTCGTCCTTTTCGATATACAGAGTGGTTATCTGTCCCTTGCTGCTGGCCAGGACCTTGGCAACGCCACCGCTTTTTATGAGAATCCCGCGGGCTTCCACCTTGTAGGGGATCTGCCCGAAGATACTCCATACAATGACGCAGGCAATGACTCCAAGACAGGCCAGCAGCGCCAGCCAGTGATGAGGGCCGGTTACCCGCATTGCCTGGTCAAGTTGGTCCGGTGACGAAAGCCGTTCTAATGCTACCTCTCGGAAGATGCTCTTTTTTTTCACTGTAATCGCCTTGTTAGAGGATGTGGCGGGTACTGCTATGGGTCAATTAACATTTATAAGATATAGACATTTCAACGAAAATAATTATACAGGCTGAAAATTTTTATTACAAACGGCTTTACACTTTTACGCCCTAAAAAATGCTTTGTGACCGGAAATAATTTTTCGGATATTTTATTTATACGGGGTGTTATGGCATGCAATAACCTAATATTGCGATATAAATTGAATTTTAAGGGATCAGTAATGAATTTGACCTGTACGTTTTAATGTGATACAAAATTGTAACTCATCGGTTCATGATGCTTTTTCGGGTCGTTCGGTATGGAGTTAATTATTTTCCGGTAAGCCAAATAACTGTAGAACACTGTCAAATGATTGCTGAGCAATATGATTCTGTCAGGAGATTTCATCTTAAACAGCAAGTCCAACGTATAAAATGACCATGACAATGACCGAACGTGAACAGGACAATGAACAATTCCAGTCATACGATTGGGCCAACAGGACCATGGCAGTTGAGGGAACGGTTTCCCCTACGACCCATCAGTCCAGAATGGCAAGGGTTTACGACAAGTATTTCAGCACCGGTTTTTATCATCTGAGATATCCGGACGCCAATAAGCATACCTTGCATTTTATCCTCTCCGAGCTTCAAAAACTTGAGCTCGGACCGAAACACATTCTGGATTTCGGCTGCGGCAACGGCCGCTACCTGCTGCCCATACTCAAGAACACGAAAAACAGGTTCACTGCCTACGACATCTGCGAAACACCGCTGAAGCTGCTTTCCGAGCGGCTCGATATCGAAGACAGCCGGGAGCGGGTTTCGATCATCCACGGGGGGTTGGAACAGCTTGCCCGCCACATGGGTGTAAAGGGGAAGGCTGACCTTATTCTGTTAATGTTCGGAGTGCTTTCCCATGTCGGTGACCGGGACACACGGCTGCAATTGCTTCGCCGGCTTCGCACTTTTCTGGACAACGACTCCAGCCGCATTATCCTTTCAGTGCCGAACAGGTTAAGGCGTTTCACCCGGATGAACGGCTGTGTCAGCCCGGCTGGCAAGGAATCTGGAGATATTACGTACAGACGAAGCTACAAGGGCACTGAACTGACCTTCTTCTACCACCTCTATACTCCGAAAACCCTTGCTGCAGAACTCAGGGAAGCAGGACTGGTGGTCCACAGGATGTGCGCAGAGAGTTTTTTCCCGGAGTGCTGGGTGACCGGTTCGCCCGTGGTCGGCGTACTCGATCAGGCAATCTGCCGTATCCTTCCCCCGAAGCGCGGTTATGGCATTCTTGCTGTTGTCGGCCCGGATAAAACTTCAGGAGAGTAAAGACGAACCTCATGGACTTATACAATGCAATCACTGTATAGAAATTTTAATTTTGGCTGGCTGTTGACTCTTGTCGCCGGGGTGCTTTTCTTTGGAGGCTTTCACGGGCCAGGTCAGGTTCTTGCTCAGGATGAAACCACAGAGCTCATGGAACACATCAAGGCACGGGGAAAAATCGTCGTCGGGGTGAAAACCGATTATCCTCCGTGGGGCGGAATGAACGAAGATGCAGTAAAGGTAGGTCTGGAGCCTGACCTGGCGCGCAACCTGGCCAGGCGATTGGGCGTAGGCCTTGAGCTGGTCGGTGTCAGCAGCGCCAACCGGTTGAGCAAAGTTGAGGACGGCTCCATCGACCTTGTCATTGCCACCATGGGCGATAATCTGAAAAGGCGTGAAATTGCCGGTATGCTGGAACCCAACTACTATGCCAGCGGCGTCAACATTCTCGTCCACAAAGGGATCAAGTTGAGGGACTGGGGTGAGCTTCGCGGCCGGAAGGTTTGCCTGACTGAAGGTGCCTTCTTTAATCGTGACATAACCCAACGATACCTCATCGACCCTGTTATATTCAAAGGGACCCGTGATACCCAGCTGGCCCTGGAAGCGGGGCGCTGCATCGGCTGGGCATATGACGACACTGCCCTGGCGCAGCTTGTCGGCGACGAGCGCTGGCAGGACTTCGGCATGCCGCTCAGTTCAATCATGATCGGCCCCTGGGCCATGGCGGTCAGCAAGGCCAACCAGGATGGATCATTTGCCCGTTTCGTGGAAGATACCATCGCTGAATGGCACCGGACCGGTTACCTGCTAAAACGGGAGGCAGCCTGGAAAATCCCTGAGAGCCGCTTCCTTGTCGAGCAGAACCTGCTCTTCAACAAGAAGGATGAAAATGACGAATATATCTGCGAGCGAAACGATGATGGCGAGTACCCCATTATCTGCCGCAACCAGAAGATAGCAAGGGAGACAGGTACCCACAGCTTGCTGCCGCCCGGCAGTATAAGAGGGGTGCTGGTGGAACTGGGGCTTGATTTCCTTCCCCTCAAAGACCCCTACGTGGGCAAACAGCTTCTTAACGGGATACTGCTGACCATTGTCCTGAGCCTGGTCTGCGTGGCCGGTTCCCTGATGTATATGCTCATCATGTCAATTATCCACGCTGTTTCCGCAAAACCGATCCGTCACCTGGTCATTGCCATAAACAGTATCTTCCGCATGACACCTCCGATACTTAACCTCTACATAGTATTTTTCGGGATAGGCACACTGGTCGCTGCAAAATGGGGCTACACTTTCAATGCAGTTATTGTGGCCGCGATTGTCTTTTCCCAGTATGCGGGTGCCAGCAACTCAACCATTGTTATCAAGGCCATTGCCAACCTCCGTAAAAACCAGCCGGAAGCCGGTTTGGGCATCATCCTGCCCCAGGCGATCAATGCAGCGTTCACCGGGCTGGTGGCCAACTCTGTCAACATCGTCAAGGCGATCGGTATCGCCAGTGTTATCGCAGTGCCGGAACTGGTTTCCACCTCGAACAGGATCCTTTCGGAGAACGGCAACACCATGGAGATGATGAACTTCCTGATGGTCTTCTATTTCTTCCTGGTGGCGATCTTCCTTTACCTCCTCAACAGGCTTAACGCAAAGGTGACAAAATGGGTAGCAGCGAAATCCTGAACGAACTGATGGTCTGGACTCCCTATCTGGCCATAGGGTTCGTCAAGAATATGCTGGTCTCGTATGCTTCCATGCTTCTGGGCACCCTACTCGGCTGGCTGCTTGCAGTTATGCGTCATTCGCAACGCAAAAGACTGAACAGGCCCGGTCAGATGGCGACAGACCTATTCCGCAATATCCCGAGTTTTGTCTTCATGTTCTACCTCGCCTTTGTCATGCCGGTTGAGTTTACCTGGAATGAGGAAGTGATAAAGATCCCGATCTGGATCAAGGCGGCGTTAGCACTGACCGTTCCGGTCGTGGGCTTTGCCTCTGACCAGATACTTCGCTATTTCAAGGACCGCGAGGAAGGGGCCGGCCATGCCGTACTGATGTTCGTCGTTGCCTGGACGCAGTATTTTCTAATCATCATCATGGCTTCCTCCACGGCCTCGGTCATCGGTGTTGACGAGATCGTTGCCCGGGCCAATACGGTGATCACAGCCATCCGGCAGCCCGAGTTTATCCTCTGGATGTACCTGTACGTAGCGCTCTGGTTCCTGGGGCTGGGTATATTAGTTGCGAATGTATCCGATAGGATCATGAAGCGCTACGGCCATTAAGCTGCATGATCTTTACGGACCGGATAATATATGTTTGTATGTTCTCTGTTATTCTCTTTCCCGCTTAATGAAAGGCTTATATAGGAAAGCAATGTTTGTCATGAGGAAGAACACCGGAATCAATCCGGTTTCATGAAGCAGCAATGAAATTTTCCGGAATCATAGCCAAGTCCGTACTACTGCTGATCCTGCTGGGACTCTTTTACATGGAGTACGGCAGCCGTCTGTTTGATCTTGCCAGCGATAGAGGGGACGACCAGTTGTCGCTCGCCGTTGTTGCGGATCTTTCAGGCCCGAGTGCCTTCACCGGACAATCCCATGTAAACGGGGTGCAACTTTACGTTGATGAGTTCAACAGACAGGGCGGCCTGAACGGGAAACGGATTAAAGTCAAGCCCTTTGATGACTGTAATGACTGCCTCCAGTCTCCCATGGTCGCTGAGCAGATCGCCGCCGACCCAACCATCATCGGCGTTGTCGGTCATAACTACAGCTCCGCTTCCCTTGCCGGGAGCGAAATATACAAGCGCGAAGGGGTTCCTGCCATAACCCCCAGTTCCAGCAATCCGAAAATAACAATAGAAAATCCCTGGTACTTCCGCAGTGTTATTGAAAGTGACCTGGAGGCCCAATTGTCGGCATATTATGCCAAGGCGGTCCTGAAATCTGACCGGGTCTGCATCATCTCCGAAGACCTGCCTTATGGCGCCGACCTGACAATAGCATTCAAGGAGAACATGCATAAACTGGGAATGGATCTCGCCTGCGATATCCAGTTTGCAGTTGATAGTGAAACCCTGGAGGATGACCTTAAAGGAATCATCGGTGGCCTTAAAGAGAGACAGGAC
>CAMYLK010000054.1 GCA_947259225.1 uncultured Desulfobulbaceae bacterium
GGATATGGCTAAAAACAAAAAAAGGTCTTTCGTCTTTTGCAAAAGAAACACTGCTTGGTCCTGATTGTACTATCGGACAATTTTTTCGAAAAGGGTTTATAAAAGAACTCTTTGCATTGCACGCTGCCACGACAGCTGCATTCTACGGAGATATAATCTGGCTGCTCCTGATGTTTGAACTGTGGCACAAAAAAATAACTGCAGCTGAAAGATAGTTATGATGCGTGTTTTTCACGAAATAATCACCTACCGTGAACTGCTGATGGTTCTCGCATGGAAAAATATTGCCGTGCGCTACAAACAGGCGTACCTCGGTTTGCTCTGGACCGTCCTCAAGCCTATACTCCTGGTGATCATATTTTCCATAGTGAGGAGTTTTGTAGGCATTGATACAGGGACCGTTCCCTATGTTGTCCTGACCTTCGGGGCTCTCCTCCCATGGGTATATTTTCAGGAATCAGCATCAGACGGCATCCAAAGCGTGGTCTCCAATGCTGCTCTTGTGAAGAAGATCTATTTCCCGAGGATAATATTCCCCCTTACGTCGGTACTGACAAAAATGGTGGAACTGGGGATCAGCTTCCTCATCCTGGCAGGGCTCATGATGTTTTATGGGCTTGAACCATCCATCCATGTTCTCTGGGTTCCCGTCATTATTGCCTACACAATAATGGTATCGCTCTGCGTGAGCATGGCGGGGGCGGCACTGAATGTATATTACCGTGACGTGGCCACCGCTCTGCCGGTGGTGATTTCCGTGTTCATGTACCTGTCGCCGATTATTTATCCACTCGATCTCGTGAAGAGAAAACTGCTTGTCAATCAGGCTGCAGGCGAGTGGTCAGAGACACTGTTCACTCTCTATAACGTCAACCCCCTTGTGGGGATTATTGATGCTTTCCAGAAGGCCATGTTCTATGGACAGGGTCCTGACTTCACCATCATATTGCCCGGTTTTATACTCGTTCTTATCTGCCTTCCCGCTAGTTTTATAACGTTCAAAAGGGCAGAGACGTGGTTTGCCGACGTAATATGATATGTAATGAGATCGAGTTTGGAAATTACAATATCTCATCAACGCTCATTGTCCTCAATTGTTCACACGTGGAAAGTCTGTTTTCAGATCTGCTTCTGACTTTGATAACCGGATCTTCTCTTTACATATACCGCTATGCCAATCATAGAAGTTAACAACGTAACCAAAGAATACCGCCTGGGCCAGTTTAAGAGCCTCAGACAGAGTATAATGAGCTCCTTTGACCGATGGCGAGGCAGATGGGTAGAAAAACAGTCTCCCTTTAAAGCCCTTGATGACGTTAATTTTAAGGTAGAAAAAGGAGAAGTTGTCGGCATCATCGGCACAAACGGGGCAGGAAAGAGCACACTCCTGAAGTTGCTTGCACGTATCAGTACACCCACGAGGGGTTCAGTTAAGGTCCATGGGTCAGTGGCGCCGCTCATTGAGGTCGGCGCAGGCCTTCACCCTGAGCTGACGGGTCGGGAAAACATCTATCTCAACGCCGTCATTCTTGGAGTGAAACGCGCTGAAATCAGGAAGAGATTTGATGAAATTGTTCAATTCGCCGAACTGGAGGAGTTTATTGACACCCCTGTCAAACGCTACAGCTCAGGCATGAAAGTCCGGCTTGGGTTTTCCATTGCAGTCAGTATTGATGCGGATATTCTTATTGTTGATGAGGTGCTTGCCGTTGGCGATCTGGCATTCCAGCGGAAGTGTTTTGACCGGATGGAGGCCATGATAAAAAGACAGGGGAAGACGGTGTTGATAGTAGGCCACCAGATTAGGCAGTTGGAACGGATTTGCTCACGAATGTTGCTTATGGATAAAGGTCAGGTTCTGATGGATGAGGAGCCGGCCAAGGTTTGCTATTGTTATTACAGTATGACCAATAAGAAAGTGCATGAACAGCGCGCTCTCAGCAACGATAAGATAGTCGGAGAAGTTGATGTCGATGAAATAAATGTGTTAGATATTACGCTTTTTAACGGGGCAGGTGAGCCAACGGATGTTCTCGAGATGCATGGGACTGTCCGCATAGGTGTACGGTTTGAAGTCCTTAAAGACCTGGCATCCCTTGGTATTCTTCTTGGATTTCATACGTCGGATTTCGTTTACATCACAACCACCACCACTGACACACTATCCAGTCGTCCTGATTTCGGAATAGGAAGCCATTATGTTGAGTGTTATCTTGACGATATGGTACTGAAACCGGGCAGTTACAGCGTTAGATTATCGTTCTATGATCGATATGAACGAGTGGTATGGTATGGTGAAAACCTGAAGAATTTCAAGGTAATCGCTACTGATGCTGATTCATTCAAGTTGCCCCGGTCGGGTCTGATTGATCTGAAATTCAATTGGGATTTTGATAGAGATGTTCTAATTTCCGGGAAGAAAGTATAATGACTGTTCAGAGAGGTTCTGAAAGAGAAGTGAAAGGACATTAGGCTAGAAATTTATCGTTGGTAGGGTGCGGAGGTAGTATGATATGCAGAAAGTGAATTACATCGATCAGCGATTGATGAATAAGCATGATGACAATTATAGGGTGCAGAATGTAACAAAGTTTATCGAGATTCGCTCAGTCGATCTCCCATTTCAATTGATTTTGACCTTTTTGTCGGAAACGAACAGAACATTTTAGATGAATGTCCAGGCGAATGAACACGGTTAGGATTTCAAGATGAGTAACATCATAGGGATCGTCGGGCCGGCACTTAACTCAAGACATGAATATATATCGAAAGTGATGCCGGAAGTCTCGCCTTTTTCCTGGCTTAAGAAAGTGGAAAGAAACTTTGTATCAACTACTCTTGCCTGGGCTGCGATTCCATCTGCACCGATTAGCATTTCTGAACGAGGAGACGGATTTTCTGCATTCGTGCTCGGCAGCCTTGGTAGAGACGGTGAAAGCGTGAAGGAAGTTAGCGACGCTGAGTATATCCTGAAGCAATACGAAATGCGAGGGCCGGGTGGTATGTCGGGGCAGAATAGTTTCTTTGCCGTATGCGTATTTGATCCGGGGGGAGATGTCTGTGTGGCAACGGACACGTTGGGCCTGTTCCCGATCTACTACCATTCAACCCCCAATTGGCTGCTCTTCTCGACTGCATTCTCCTCATTCCATCATTTCCCCAGGTTTCGTTCTGAACTGAGCCCTCAGGGACTTGCAGGGATTCTGCTCACGATGCATATGGTCAGTGGCCAGACCATTCTGAAAGGAGTGCGACGCCTTAGTCCCGGACATGTACTGCATTGGAAGGCTGGAGTCTGTGCATCAGAGCGCCGCGCTGATCCTCTCAAGCCCTCTTGTGAGCACTTCGGCACATCGTTCAAGGAGCATGTGGACCTTTTTGATGAGTCGCTAAAAGACATTGTTCAGCGTGAAACAAGTGATTACTCTACCCACATGCTGCTTTCCGGCGGTCTTGACTCTCGTATCCTGGCCGGCTGCCTGAGACGGACCAATGGAGCAGCAGATATCAAGGCAGTAACTTTCGGGGCAGGTACTGATCATGAAATGCGATGTGCATCAATGGTTGCAGCACGGCAGGGATGGCCTCATGTTCAGGTGCCGGTGGATTTTTCCTCTTTTGTAGAATCTGCATGGCTCAACGTGAAACTGGAGGGAATGTCGAACGGATTAACAGGATTAGCCTGGGCGAGCGGCATTTCAGGACTGCCTGATGTCGAGTCATGTGTTGTGGCTGGCCTCCTTGGCGATGCAGTAATGGGCGGGAGCCACATACTCTGGGGATGCGAGAAAGGTCAAAGGTGCCATAGTTTTGATGCAATGTTTAAGAAAATTAACCGGTTAGGATTGAACCCCGAGGTTGTGAAAAGATTGGTACATCCTGACATTCTTGGTGATTCTTTAGACGAGGTTATGGAAGATTTGAGAAAAACGTACGAGTCTTTTGATGGGCTGCCCTTCCAGCGTTCCCTGCTCTTTGATCTGATGTACCGGCAACGACTATTTGTGGGGGCCCTTGCGTGGCGTATGTCGTTCAGAGCCTGGCCGGTCTTACCATATGCCGAGAGAAAAGTCCTCGACCTCGCATGCAGTATGCCGGGATCTACGCTCTTGCACAGACGCCTCCAGATAGACCTTCTTCGTTGGCGTTATCCCTCGTTAGCCCGACTGCCCCTTGACCGTAATTGGAATGATACCTACTCAATCCTTGGACCATTATATCGTGAAATACCAGGAGTGTTATGGGAGCGGCTGAAGGAGCGTTTCAGGAAGGCACAGGTCGAACGTCGCTATCTTTATCGGGTGGGGGATATCAATAACCCCGGGTGGACTGCCGTGAGACGAGAAGCTGAGGCGTATCGCAGAAAATCGCAGGGGATCTTCAATCCGAGTGAATTAGAAAAAGCTCTACCCGCCGCAGATACTACTATCGTAGTCCGGGATATGGTGACTGACACCTGGGGAATCCAACTCCTCCTGGGTATTCTACTTTTTAATGAAAAATATCTATGAGACTGTTTTGTAAATACAGTGTAGCACAGGAGTAAAAAATTGGATTCAGTAATTATAGGTGAACCAGAACATTCCAGAGAGGATGGCTGGCATGTTACGTCCTCTTCCATTGATATTGATGGCAAAACGTACCAAATAAAGTATCGGGTGTCTGAAGATTCGATAGCAACAGGCCCCGAGCCGTTTCTGGCTGCCACACTGCTCCCGGCAATGAAGCTGGTACAACCCATGCAGGTTTCCGGCACGGTTTCACCAAAACTGCTTGCGGCGACGGAAACTATCCAGGACATCATTCATAAATGGTTCCCCTCGGAATTCCAGAAAATCCCGGTGCAGGCTGTGTCAGGGTTGCAGGATCCAGTAAGCCCTGGAACCGAAGTCGGCGCGTTTTTCAGTGGTGGAGTGGATTCCTTTTATACCTTCCTGAAACATCAACATGAGATCACAAAGATTATTTTTGTTCACGGTTTTGATATGATGCTAGAAAAAAAATCTCTGAGATCAAAGGTATCTGGAGAGATACGCCGGGTTGCCCGGAAACTGGGAAAGCCACTTATTGAAGTAGAAACAAATGCGCGACAGCTTTCTGATCAATATACAGTCTTTCAGGATCATTATGCCGGATGTATGCTGGCGAGTGTAGGTCTCTTACTGTCTCCACAATTCAGAAAAATCTATATCCCTGCCACCTATTCATATGAGTATTTGTTTCCTGAGTGTACTCATCCCTTGCTGGATCCCCTCTGGAGCACAGAATGTTTGACGTTTGAGCATGACGGCAGTGAGGCGAACCGGTTCGAAAAAATTACTCGAATTGCTCAATCGGATGTAGTCTTGCAATCACTTCGCGTCTGTCTCAACAACGGGGATAATTCTTACAATTGTGGTAACTGTCCGAAGTGCCTTAACACAATGGTGTCGCTTCAGGCCCTGGGCGCACTCAAGCTCTGTTCTACGTTTGATCGAAAACTGAATATTCAGTCAGTCGCCCGCATGAAGATCTGGAATGATCGTTTGCTGCCTTTTGTTGAAGAGAACCTTAGGGCGATTGAGAGTAATGATAGTAATCCGGACCTGGCAGAGGCACTGCGAATTTGTCTCAGAAGCTATAAATATGATCTACTATCGACTAATCTTGACAAAAATTTGGGTCAATTTCTTGCTTCAAAACAGGGAGTAAAATTTATCAGAGCAAGAAAAAATACGATTCTCAGGTCCTTTTGGCGAAACGAAAAGAGATGGCTGTTAAGAGAGGTTTTCAAAGAAGCTTTGAAAGATTTAGACTTTAAATTTTTGTCTGGTACGATGGGAAGGTTGCGTGGTAATCTTAGGAAAGAGGAGCATTAAAATGACTGCCCTGTTAATCGGTAAACCGGAACACTCGATGGAAGATGGCTGGTTTGTTGCTTCCGCATCTTTTGCAATCAACGGGAAAACCTATCAGTTGAAATATAAGGTTTCTGAAGGTCATTTGGCAAAAGGCGCCGAGCCGTTTCTGGCTGCCACTCTCCTCCCGGCAATGAAGCTGGGACAACCCATGGAGGTTTCCGGAACGGTTTCACCGAAACTGCTTGGGGCGACACAGACTATCCAGGACATCTTTCATAAATGGTTTCCCTCGGAATTTCAGAAAATCCAGGTGCAGGCTGTACCGGGGGTGAGGGATGCAGTGTGCCGTGGAACCGAAGTTGGTGCGTTTTTCAGTGGTGGAGTGGATTCCTTTTATACTTTCCTGAAACATCAGGATGAGATATCAAAGATTATTCTAATCCATGGTTTCAATCGGTACTACAGTGAAACCCTGAGAGATAGAGTAACAAAAGAGATGCGCCGGGTAGCCCGGGACATTGGAAAACCGCTTATTGAAGTAGAAACAAATATACGGGAGCTTTCTGATCAGTATGCGGACTATACAAACCATTATGTCGGGAGTATGCTGGCAAGTGTTGGGCTTTTGTTATCCCCACAATTTAAAAAAATCTATATTCCGGCAACAAATTCTTACGAGTATTTGGAGCCTGAGGGTACGCACCCCCTGCTCGATCCCCTCTGGAGTACAGAAAACATGGCTTTCGAGCATGACGGATGTGAGGCATACAGAGTCGAAAAAATTGCTCGTATCGCCCAATCGGACGTGGCGTTGAGATCACTTCGTGTATGTTTTGAAAACGGTGATGATCCCCACAATTGCGGGCGATGTGAGAAGTGCATTCGTACGATGGTGGGACTTAAGGCTGCTGACGCCCTGGAGCGTTGTACCACTTTTAATGAAAAACTCGATATAAAGGCAGTCTCCCGACTGAAGATCCACCATCACGGCAAAATTCCATATGTGGAGGAAAACCTTCGAGCTCTTGAAAAGAGTGGTAAGTATCCTGATCTTGCAGAAGCTCTGCGCATGTGCATCAAAGGCTACAGGCATGACCGGCTCTCAGTTCACCTTAATGAAAATCTGGATGAGTTTCTTGCCTCAACGCAGGGGGCAAGATTCATGAGTGCGAGAAAAAACACGATTTTCAGATTCATGTATAAAAACGAGAAGGGTTGGTTTTCAAGAGAGGTTTTTAAGGAGAAATTAAAAGAAGTGGACGAGAAATTCTTTTTTGGCATATTCCGAAAATTGAATGGTCTGGCTGTCGGTCGTTGATTAATCACCTGATTATCCAGGCTTCAAAGAACTCTGCATGAGCAGTGAAAGTAAAATAGGGATCTTAACCCTGCATAGTGGCTACAATGAGGGGGCAATTCTCCAGGCCTTTTGTCTTGCATCAAACCTGCAGAAGAATGTTGCGAGCGAGGTAGAGATCGTTGATCATCGTTATCCATCAAAGATCAGGGCTTATGGTCCTGTATGTGATGAAAAGACACGCAGTCTGGATGACTTTATCAATCATTCCCTGCCGCTAAGCAAAAAGCAGTTCATAGCAGATGATCATAAGGGTACTTTTGAATTTATAGGAGAAAACTACAGCGCTCTTATTACCGGAAGCGATGAACTCTGGAAGCTTAAGTATTCCAGGCGATGTTTTGGACTTATATCCGAACAAAAAAACCCATGGTGCCCTGCCTTTCCGAATGTTTACTGGCCTGATGAAGGCATAGAGATACCTAAAATTGCCTATGCAGCATCGATTGGCAAGACAGACTGGCGCACTATACCCGGGAAACACATTAAGCGAATGAGGAATATTCTCTCCTGTTATAACCTTATTGGCGTACGTGACCGGCGTACAATATCTTTTCTTAAGTGGCTGGATGCTGATCTGGCAGAGAGATCTGAATGGGTGCCTGACCCCGTGTTTTCCATTGATGTTTTGTCGCTGATTGACAGGGAAATGTTAAAGCAGAAGCTGAAACAATGGGGGGTAGATTTTGGCCGTCCACGGATTGGCCTGGTTTTAAAGGACACCCCGGAATTAAATAAAGTCATTGCAGGAATGAAACAGAAGGGGTTCCAGGTAGTGGGGCTTTCTGTACCAAACCGAATTGCGGATGTTGGCCTGTTTGATAAGGGATTAACTCCGATCGAATGGTTTGGGGTTTTTGCCTTAATGGACATCTGCGTGTCTCAAAGGATGCATGCATGCATATCCTGCATTGTGAATGATATTCCTTTTATCGCGGTGGATTTTTACAGTAACCCAATGGATGATGACACCAAACTTAAAGACCTTATGCAATCATTTAACCTTCCTGACTATTATTATAATAGTCAGGAAGGTTCCTCGAGAAAATTTCACAGGATATCGGAAAAATTGTTTAACGACCCATGGCCGGTCAGTGAAATAGCGGAAAAGCTCCTCCTTTTCTCTCATCGTTCAAGGGAGTTCACAGACAAAATAAACAGAACCCTGAAAGAAACTATCAAATAATATATCAGGGTAGAATTATTGAGGCTGAAAATAAGTGGTTTTGCATTGTGTAATGCGGGGGAGAGGATACTGCCAGTAAAAAGCATACGAAATTCAAGGAGACATGATGAGTAAGAAACCCAATTTCATTGTGATCGGATCAATGAAATCCGGAACCACTACACTCTGTCATCTGATAAAACAGCACCCCGATGTATTTGTGTCAGCACCAAAAGAGCTCGAATTTTTTTGCAAAGACGAAATATACGCAAAGGGATTTGATTGGTATACGTCCATGTTTACCGATGCAAAAAATAAGGCAGCAATTGGGGAAGGAAGCACCTCATACACAAAGGCACCGCTTTTTCCCAACGTGCCGGAAAGGATAGCCAGACATCTCCCTGATGCGAGGCTGATTTATATTGTGCGGCATCCATTGGAACGCGCAGAATCGCACTGGATGCACAGGGTCCAGCATGGCGATGTCCGTACGTTTAAAAAAATGCTCAGAGAATACCCCAACCTCATTGATACAAGCCGCTACTGGACGCAAATACAACTCTATCGGAAATATTTTGGAGACGATAAAATCCTTGTTTTATTCTTCGAAGATCTGAAAAAAAATCCTGAGATGGTCCTGGAAAAATGTTTTACCTTTCTTCGTGTAGACCCCGGTGTGAGACTTGCTAATCCTGCAGAGCGCTTGAATGTCACCAGGAAATCCAAGGCCGAAACTGATCTGCTACAGCGTATGAGAAAGACTCCAACCATTGACGCTGCAGGGCGCATCATACCGCCCCCTATCAAGAATTTTTTAAAGGAAAGGCTGGAAATCCACATAGGATCTCGTCCTGTCTGGGACCGGGCAAAGCGCACGTGGGCGATCAGTGAAATTGCAGACGAAGTGGGAACCTTCCTGCGCTTTTACGACAAGCCTGTTGACTTCTGGGATATGAGTAACATATGAGGCCTGACCGCGAAGGATGACAATAGCGAGGCGGCATATGACAAAACGATCTTTTGTGTAGTCTGGGTGATAAGACTGCATAAATGATTTGAAAAAGAGGGGAGAGGTTTATGAAATACAGAAAGAGACTCATTTTAACGGCATTATTTTTCGTCAGTCTTATGCCTCTTTTGGTCACTGCAGACACTATTGAACTGCCGGTAACCGGTCAGACTACATGTTATAACTCTGTGGGCATTGAAACTGATTGTCTTGACACTGGACAGGATGGAGAGGTGCGGGCAGGGGTGGAATGGCCTGACCCGAGATTTACAAATTTAGATGGTTCTACGCCAATTAATGGTGAGTGTGTGCTTGATAGACTTACTGGCTTGATATGGCCAAGGAATGGCTACCAGGGCCATATGAATTGGTATCAGGCAATTGATTACGCAAACACCTTTACCTTATGCGGCTTAACAGGATGGCATCTGCCGAACATCAATCAAATAGAAAGCCTTGTAAATGCAGACAAATCCGATCCGGCAGCATGGCTGAATGCTCAAGGTTTTTATAATGTTCAGGCTAATTACTGGTCGTCCACTACCTATGTTCTTTATACATGGGAGGCATGGTATATACGTATGGGGCATGGAAATCTATACCATGGTGGTAAAGACATCGACTATGATATAGGTCATGGCGAGACATACTATATTTATATATTGCCGGTGTATTCAACACAGCAAAGTACTGCTGACCCTGCATATCCTGCGAATATATGGAGGACAGGGCAGCAAATTAGTTATTACCCGGGAGATGATGGAAACCTGCAAAGGGGCGTTGCATGGCCTGATCCAAGATTTACCGATAATTGGGATGGAACAGTAACAGATAACCTTACAGGTCTTATGTGGCTGAAAGATGCAAATTGCATAGCAACAGAATATCCTGCTTATGGTGCATACGGCAGCGTAACATGGGAACAGGCACTTGATTTTGTGAAGGGGATTAATAATGGTTCGTACTCAGATTGCAGCGCCGGATATTATGACTGGCGTCTGCCGAACAGAAAAGAATTAATGAGTCTTATTGATCGCTCGCGTTTCAGCCCTGCACTGTCCGCATATCCATTTGAAAATGTGCAGATGTCTTATTTTTCTTCTACCTCGAGCGCAGAACGTACTAATCTTCCATGGCATGTCAAGGTGCGGGATGGTTACATGAATGTCTGGAGAGACTACGGCAAGTACGTCTGGCCAGTGAGCGGCGGCCTGGTTGGGGCACCGGTAAGTTATTCATGTGATAAAGATGAGGATGGCTATATAAACTTATTAGTGGACGGAACATGCACAGGGATTGGCTGTGTACCTTTAGGATGCCGTACAGAACCATCCGATGACTGTGATGATAATGACCCTTATGTTAGCACCGAACAGGAAGAAGGACCGTGGGGAGATTCAACATGTAGTGATGGAAAAGACAATAACTGTAATGGATTTTCTGACACCGATGATCCCCACTGCCAGTCGGTGGTCACTGACCTTATTGTAAGCGATCTTACCGGTCCAAGTTCAAGCGTACCGGGTGGGACTATTAACTTGAACAAGACAACAAAAAATAAAGGACCCGGAAGTGCTCCAGCATCAATAACAACAGTTTACTGGTCTGACGATAGTACACTTGATGCAGGTGACACACTGCTTGGAAGCAGGTCTGTGCCGGTACTTTCAGTAAACGCAACCAGCACAGATTCTTTCCCTGTAACTATTCCTTCAGATACAGCATCGGGTATCTACTACATCATTGCGGAGGCTGATGCGCCCGGTACAATCACTGAGACAAATGAGAACAACAATACCAGACATAAATATCTAAACGTGCAGACCTCGGAGCCTGATCTTGTTGTATCAAACATTACGACGAGGCCGTGGTCTCCGGCGGCAGGACAGAATATAACAGTGACAACGACAGTTAGAAATCAGGGGACAGCTGCAGTAGGAGCTTTCTCTGTGGACATCTATAAGGATCGGGATAGTGCTCCAGGTCCGGGGCTGGGCGGAGATGCAACGTGCACAATCACCGGCCTTGCGGCAGGGGCAACAGCCACCTGTGTTCAGACAGTCCGGTATGAGGCTGGAGGTTCTTATACAATGTGGGCGCAGGCAGACAAAAATCAAGAACAGAATGAAACAAATGAGAATAACAATACCGGCTACAAATATCTGACCATACAGAGCGCGGTGTCAGACCTTGTTGTATCAAACATCTCGACAAAACCGTGGTTACTATCGTCAGGGCAGGATGTGACGGTAACAGTGAAAGTTAAAAACTGGGGGACAGCAGCAGCCGGAGCTTTCTCTGTGGACATCTATAAGGATCGGGATAGTGATCCAGGTCCGGGGCTGAGCGGAGATGCAACGTGCACAATCACCGGCCTTGCGGCAGGGGCAACAGCCACCTGTGTACAGACAGTCCGGTATGAGGCTGGAGGTTCTTATACAATGTGGGCGCAGGCAGACAAAAATCAAGAACAGAATGAAACAAATGAGAATAACAATACCGGCTA
>CAMYLK010000055.1 GCA_947259225.1 uncultured Desulfobulbaceae bacterium
CGCATTGCGGGCGGGCAGAACAATCCACATGATCGTGAGTACCCTACTGCCGAGGCTAATGTGGAGGGTCTCGCTCACTGGTTCGCAAAGGAAAACCGTGAACTCAAGGCTCTCTTTCAGCCATACTTGGGCGCGGCATAACATGTCGGTCAACACCGCCCCCTTTGGTCGCTCGGACCTGCCGCAAGCTGCAGGCCGGTTACCTCTACATTACGCTTTTAAAACAAATTGAAAATGAGGTAAAATCATGACCAAAGTCGAGATAAACAAACAAGCACCCGAATTCACTGCTCTTGACTTTACCGGAAACAGTGTTTCACTTTCAAATTTTACTGACCGGGTCAATGTGCTGCTGATTTTCAATCGAAGTTTTTCCTGACCTTTCAGCCGCCGGCATCTGGCACAGTTGCGCCAGGACTATCAGGACTTCACAAAGCTGAATACTGAGATAATCGTTATTGGATCAGAGAAGTCCGAACCTTTTCAGAAATACTGGATGAAAGAAAATTTCCCGTTTATCGGGTTACCTGATCCGGATCACATGATTCAACAACTGTATGGGCAAGAGGTTAAGCCGTTCAAGTTAGGCAGAATGCCTGCACAGGTGCTTGTCGATAAGCACGGCATAGTCCGGTATGTACATTACGGCGACTCCATGACGGATATCCCTTCGAACAATGATCTTATGAATCTGATAGAACCATAGAATCAGTCATGGCTAGGCATACGTCTAAATATACTGTTAGCGCATTACTGGTCGTGATGAAATAACATAACCAGTCTAAACCTGACCGTCCACCCATCGTGCTTGTTGTGTAGGGCTGTGTTTACTTTGCTTCTACCAACGGCTAATCCGGTCAGGTTAGCTCAACGTTAAAGTCAAGAAGTCTATATTATATGATATCTAATAGTTACCTTGGATTTGAAGTGTTTTCACCTGTGCCTGACGAATTGTTTTACCAAAAAATCTTTCTTGGGTAGATTGATTTAAAGCATCTTTCACGGCCCGTGTTAGTCTTGGTTGATAAAAATTGAGCAAAGTTCCCTTAAATTTCCTCCCTGAATTTCCTGAAGGACCAAAAAGAGCAGGGACAATTTACTCATCACAAGGAGTATGAAGGTAAGTCTTTTCAAGGCGGACAGGTAGAATTATTGAATGACCAAGGAGGTTCATATGGGTATGACTCGGAGCAAGCTTTTTATCAGCGTGACAATTGTTTTCTTTACGGCCTTTATTGTTAGTTCTGCCACTGCCGGCGTGAAAATAAATTCTTGGACGTTGTTCATGGTTCCAATACTTTCTGCCTCAACACAATCTACTGGAGGCCTTACACTTCGCCTTGTAAACAGTGTAATCCCTCATTTTAACGAGTCAGCGACTTCGGAGTGTAGTCTTGAACATCGTGATGGTAAGGATCTCTTGATCTGCACCAGTGCCACTCTTCGTTATGATGCAGATGAAAATGACGGTTCAGTGCGCATACGGCGCAATGGATACATAACCTTTAATCCCGTCGGTTCCTGCAGCAACGATGTTTGCCTTGTCAGGCCGTTACCCCTGGGAAGTGAAACGATTACCCAGTGGGTGTGGTATGGTACCTACTGGAAACAGGTCGCTCAAGTTACCCAGCCCATTGATTGGACTGACAGTTCTTATCCGTTTGATCAAAATGAAGCTATGATGAATGGGTCAACAATCGGTGTTACTACTGGTCAAGGTTCTGCTAGCTGGACACTATTCCTTATTCCGAGTCTGACGAGTAAGTAAGGGCTATTCAATAAAGTGGAAGTATGTTGAGCTTTAGTTTTTGGAAAAAAAGTATTGTGTCTCCTAATTTCAATGTCCCCTGATTTCAAGAGGAGGAACCAACAAGATGCAAACAAAACGATTCATACGAAATATATTAACGCTATTGGTTTTGAGCCTGGCTCCGGTAACCTACGCTTTTGCCCATAGCTATGATCTGAAAAAAAAAGAAGCGGTCCCGCTGAACAATATCATTGAAGATGTACAACAAGTGAAGGCTGTTTTTATTGGTGAATCACATGATCAACTTGCTCATCATCAAGCTCAACTGCAATTGATTACAGCTTTACACGAAGCAGGCGCTGAAATCAGTATAGGCCTCGAAATGTTTCGCCAGGATGGGCAAGAAGATCTTAATAAATGGACCGATGGAAAGTTAAACGAAATAGAATTCTCAAAGATTTTCCTTCAACATTGGGGCAGGTGGAGCATGTATCGGGATATCTTTGTTTATGCCCGTGACCAGAAAATCCCTATGATTGGCTTGAATATTTCCCGTGACATTGTAAATCAAGTCGCCCGGAAAGGTTTTTCTTCCCTGTCTGCAAAGCAAAAAAGCAGGCTACCGCTTGCGAGGTGTAATATTAGTCCCGAGTATAGAGCTTTCATTCGACGTGCTTTTGGCGGTCATGATATCGACCAGAAGGCCTTTGAGAACTTTTGTGAAGCACAAATGCTCTGGGATGCATACATGGCGAAAACATTGAAGGATTATCTTACCGCCAATCCCAAGCGTATCATTGTGGTTTTGGCCGGTAAAGGGCACTCCTGGAAACACGGAATCCCCTCACAGTTGGATCGCCTAGGTGATTACAGCTATAGAGTGCTTTTACCGGAAGTTCCCGGCTCTACTGATCTACAGACCATGAATTACGATGATGCCGATTACTTGCTTATGGGCGTTGAACAGGGACCACTGCACTAGTTCACTCCCTCCCGTTTACCCTAGCCCCTAGTGGCGTTCTGACTATCCTGCTGAAAAACTGGATAAGGTTGATTGAAAGTACATACAAACTGACCTTGCGCAACACTGATGGACAATCCCTTGTAAAGTAATTCCTCTACCATTTGTTTCTATGCGTCGCTACCTTCCGAAATAGGTGGCCGGAATCGAATGGAATCCCCAGCCGGAATCAATTGGAATGGGTGGCCGGAATCCTCTGGAATATGCGCTCAGGGCCTGAGAGTTTTGAATTCACCAGATATTTCTCCTATAGATAGCCGTAAGGAATTATATAAAACAGGGACACCATATCATTCAAAACAAACAATAATTACCCAAATACTTCCAGGTACTTCGCCTCTATGGCCTGGACTTCCCTGTCCGTCAGCTTTTCAAACTCTTTGGCTCGACCGCGCTTTGAGAGCGTCCCGTCATTTTGAGATAAAAAGCGTATCAGTAGATCAACGAGCTTATCCGGCATGTCGATATAGTTTTTTATAAATTCGTTAAGCAGATCATATTTCTTTAAATATTCTACCTCTCCCGGCAGGGTCTGAGAGACTGTTTCTTCTACGCACTCGAAGAAAAATTCAGCCTGTTTGGTCGCATCAAAATAGCGGTACAGATCGAGTGTATCGTTCAGGACTTCAACATTGTTTTTCTCTGTCGGTCGCCACTCTATATAGCCAATCCGGGGCTTTGAGTAATGCTCAAGGGTTTTACGGTAGTCATCAATCCGCTCCAGTATCACAGCGGACACTGGAAATATTAGCCCTTTGGGCACAAAGCCTTTCTCTGCCAGAACGTGATGAAACAGGTAGCGGTGAATCCGGCCATTACCATCTTCGAACGGGTGAATGAAGACAAAACCAAACGCGATAAACGTGGCCATGAGGACCGCATCAAACTCATCTTCACGGAGAAGCTCGTAAGTATCAATCAGGCCAGACATAAGCGTAACCAGATCATCAGGACGCGCAGAGATATGATCCGGCATGGGCATACCTGATGCCCGGTCATGCTCACCGACAAAACCGCCTTCCTTGCGCAACCCCGGTTCCATGAAACGGCTGTCCGTGATCACCTGTCTTTGTAAATGTTCAAGTTCTTCGATACTTAAGGTACGACTTCCTGCTTCACCGATAATTCTGCCCCATCGTTCAATACGGCTGTGTGGTGGGGTTTCGCCTTCAATGGTGTATGAGGCCTTGGAATCTTTCAGCAAAAGAAAGGCGGCTGCCCGGCTTAAAAGATCGGGATGCGTCTGGCCGATATTTTGAACAGCTTCCTCGGAGAGCTTTTTACCTAAAAATTGTTCAAGCTTCTTTGTTTTTCGGATGAGAGGGCAGAAATTCTTTGTTCCTGGCAGGTTGTTTCGAACGCGATGGCGTTTGGACAGGACGTGTTTGCCCTCAAACTGCAGCTTATTATTAACCAAAGGAACAAAGTTTCCTGTTGTGGCGTCTTCAACACCTAACTGTTCCTCACGCAGCCACTCCCATAAAAACCAGATTTTCCGGCTATAGATCCCGGTCGGCTCTGATCTGACTATGGATTCAATGTCTTTTGCTTCGACCACCTGGAACAAAGCATTGAGGGCTACCAAATCAATACCTTCATACTTTAAGGCAAATGTGAGGTGCCCATAAAGGGTCTCTTCCGGCCTATGCCGGGGGGTAAAAACATTCCAACGGCCCTCCACATATTTTTTGTGCCTCACCCCTATGATACAGAGGATATCAGGCGCAGGCACTTTAAGCTCATGCGCCTCAATCAGCGCAGAATATCCCGCCAAAAAGGAACCTTTTTCAGGAATAGAAAAGTCATGAAAAACGGTTCCGATACATGAATTTTGATTATACTTAGTCATTTTTATGAATTTTCTTTCCTATGTAGGCATTATGCCATGAAGAACGATTATTAGCCACGAAAAATAGTTACAAATAACCTCTCTCGTGAAAAACGATTAGAAACAGCACGCTATAATTCTACAGCGTGCTATTCGATTCTAATTCAACAATTACTAAACACATGAACCTCGTTATACGGTGTTTCTACAGTGAATATATCACCGCTCAATTCCATGTCGCGCCTCATGCGCTCATAGTTGATATAGAATGATAGACGCTCAGGCACTTGGCTTGTGCTTGTCGTCAGTTCCTCAGCGTAATCTGCCAGCATAGATCGTCTCGCCCATAAAAGTGTATCAAAAACCCGTCTCAGATATATAATCCTGGATTTGTCCCAAAAAATACCTTTAATGAGACCAGGAGGGAATTTTTCATGGGAACAGTTATCGGATACGCACGTGTGAGCAAAAAAGATCAAAATTCCAAATCACAGGAAGAGGCTCTTAGACGAGCTGAGTGCGCAAGGGTATATAGAGACATTGCAAGCGGAGCCTTATCGGAACGATCAGGTCTAGAACAGTGCCTCGAAGATCTTGCGGAATGTGATACTCTTGTAGTGTGGAAGCTGGATCGCTTAGGGCGCTCACTTCCACACCTTGTCCAGACAGTGACATTACTCAAAGAGAAAAGAGTCGGTTTTAGGTCGATAACGGAAGGTGTCGTTGATACTACCAGTCCTGCAGGTGAACTCATATTTTCAGTCCTTGCTGCACTGGCTCAATTTGAACGAGGCTTGATTCGGGAACGGACTCAAGCGGGACTTGATGCAGCAAGGGATAAAGGAAGAATAGGAGGCCGCTCATCTCTTTCTAAAAGTGATCGAAAAGTGCAACTCGCTCAGGAAATGACCGAAAAGGGAATGAAGATGAAAGATGTTTGCCTAGCTTTGGGGATCAGTCGATCTACATATTACCGATATTTGAAGCTGAATGAGTCAATTTGGAAAAGTTGGCACTTATCGCAGCTACCCGGTCATTAGGCCGTCCATGGAGAACGCGTACGATTTAGATTTTACCGTCTGCTATTTGATTATAAAAAATGACATGGGAGCCAACATTATTTTTCCAGTTGGATCTAAACGGCAATATCCTTGAGCGGAACCGTGGCGCTGAAAAAACTACGGATACACTGAGGCTGAAGCTTTGGGGATGAATATCTTCAGCCAAATCGTCCCTGCCCAAAAACGTGAGGAGATGCGCAACGTTATCGCCCAACTTTAGAATAGCGGATCCGTTGATTCCTTTGAATCAAAGCGGCTGACTAGGGATGGGAAACTACTGGATGTCTAGATAACGGTCACGTCCCTGCATGATGATTCGGAACAGGTTTCTTTGATTGCGACGACTGAACGTGATGTTACCGAAAAAAATAGGCTTATCCGGGATCTGGCGGAACTATCGCTCAAATATGAACCTACCGGCACCTCTAACCATCGGGGTTTTACTGTCTTTGCGGAAAAATTATTGCAGCTCATACAAAGAGCGAATGGAAACGCAATTCTGCTCTACATGGATATGGGTAACCTGAAATGGATCAACGACAACCCTTGGGCACACTATGGGGGATGAGGCAATCTCTCATTCTTTTTCGCTATGTATCCAGACTGTATTTCCTGAGTGGTTCATTTATTGAACCACCCGGGAGCCTGGCAGTGAATACCGACTAAAGATGAGAAGCAAAATATATACCTGTAAACACCTGAAAAAGAATCATACCTAGAATTATCAGGTTGTTGACGCCATGTATTATGGAAAGTATTTTTCCTTTTGGGGGAGCGATATACAGATAAAAACCTGTAAAAAGTCCTATCAAGAGGAATGGCAACAGAATCAGACCGCCTTTGCCGTGAAGCGATTCAAGCGGTTGATGGTCTTCTAGAAAGCGAGAAGCCATAATGGCCCCCCCGGCCATACCCCCCAATAATGTTACCAGCGAAACTGTTCCAAGCCCTGCATGAAGGTCTCTTCTAAATCGAGCCTGCTTTCCAAAGTGAAGGCTGCGAGTCCGCTGCAGCCCGAGGTAAGCTGTATACAAGGCAAGAAATATTGCAATTACTTGTACAACAGGATGAATGACAAGAAGATTCATGATATTACCCTTCAGTTCAAATTATATTACCCGGAGTTGCACAATTTATACATAACTCTGTACAAAGTTATGGCCGCGAAGTCTTTGAAGCCCCAGGGCCACACCTTCGCCTAAGTGCCATTTCAATCCAGGAACACCCTGCCGTGAAACAACCGTTTATTTAAATTGTTCGGCAGCATCATCCACGGCATTTTTCAGATCTCCCCAGGCCTGTTCGACCCCTTCCTTGAGCTGCTCCCATGCCGTTTCGCTTGAGTTACGCAGGTTCTCAAGCTTTGACTGCACCTCCTCCTTTTTGACCTGCAGTGACTCAACTTTTTCATAATATTCTACTTTTTGATCGGCACCGGCTTTTTCCGCCTTGGCTTTCAGCACGTCAATTTTGACCGACCATTCTTTTAACTGGGCATCCATTTTTTTTTCGTATCCTTTTTTCAAACTCATAACATTCTCTCCTGATTTCTTTCTCTTTCCATGTCTGGAAAAATTATGTTGTACTTCATGGACCGCAACACCCGATGATGCTTACGGTTTCTCCATTCAGCTTGACACGAATACCGCATGAACTTCCCGTTAAAAAACGGAAATACTTATTCGGTATAGATTTATGAATTTCAATAAACGTGCCATATCTACGGAAACGGAGAGACCCGCCGTGCAGACAATTCCCATTACGCCGCCAATATTTTTACCCCCCAGTACTTCACAAAAAAATCCGGACCGGCATGCATATTGAAACAATAGAGACAGGAAGAATGAATTATGATGGACTCGTAACAAGTCAAAAACGCTATTTACACTGTTCGGAATTACCATGGGTTATTACCTTGCCGCCGTCAGTGGCGTGGCTTTTTACGACACAGACAATTATGGTTATCACAACAGAAGTAATATTCCCCCTGGTCATTGCCCTGACGCTCAGCATCATCTTCGGATTGATCCTGCACCGGGAAGTGCCCCGCCGGGATTCCTTTTCTTTTTTCTCATGATGTGTCTCTTTATCCTGGCAGGTGGCTGGTGGGGCAAGCCTTTCGACCCTGTTATGCGAGAATATTCTGGATGCCGATGCTTGTAGTCGGTATCATTGGTGGAATTATTCTCTATCTCAGGGCGCCACGCCCACCACACCACGCAACCGTGAGGAAACCATTGAAATGCTCGAACGGGTTGATGAGCGAAAACAGATGGAAAAAATTGCGATTCTGACCACGGACCTGCTGTTTTGGACCATCTTTATCCTGCTGATAATCGCTATTTTCACTTTCTACCTCAAGAAATAGTCATTATGATACGCCTTCTATACTACTCAGAAATGGAGTTACGATGGAAGAAAAGATAAACACCATCTACCAGACAGAATTTTAAACAGCCAGGGATACGGGAAAGATCCGACAAGAAACAGATAAACCACCGCAGGAGAAAACATTATGCCAGATGTAGTGTACAGGTAACCGATATGTTTGACAATCTTGAATGCACAAGCCCGGCAGCATCCTTTACCAAAGCCGGCCACCTGCTTGTGCATATCGGCCTCAAAACAGGCGAAATAGTTAGCGGCAAATAGGAGAGGACATGAAATTAGGAATAATCGGTGCCGGTTATGTTGGAAGCACGGCGGCCTATGCTGCTGTATTGAGAGGTTCCGCCAGTGAAATCGTTCTCATTGATCTCAACAGAAGTTTGGCTGAAGCACAGGCAGAAGATATCTTGCATTCCACCCCATGGGCGCACCAGGTTAAAGTTTCAGCAGGTGATTATTCACATCTTCAGGGTGCAGAGGCGGTTATTCTTGCCTGCGGCGTCAGTCAGAAAGAAGGTGAGACAAGACTGCATTTACTGGAGCGCAACGTTAAGGTTTTTGAGGACGTTATTCCCCGGGTCATAGAGAATTCCCCTGATGCGGTTCTCGTGGTTGCCTCAAATCCTGTCGATGTAATCACCTACCTTGTGACCCGTATCGCAAATCTATCGCCTGGACGCGTGATCGGCTCCGGCACTATTCTGGATACGGCTCGTTTTCGATCGCTTCTTGCCGAACACCTTGCGGTTGCGCCACGGTCGGTGCATGCCTATGTCCTTGGTGAACATGGAGATTCCGAGGTTCTCGTCTGGTCCAGTGCCAGGATTGGCGGAGTACCGCTAGTGGAGTTCTCTGAACAGACCGGGCGTGTAATCACCGATGATGTAAAATCATCCATCGATCATGGGGTGCGCCAGGCCGCTTACCGGATTATCAAGGGTAAAGGCTCAACCTATTATGGTATTGGCGCTGGCTTAGCCAGAATTGTTGAGGCAATTCGTGACGATGAAGGGGCTGTTCTCTCAGTGGCTGCAATCTGCGGCCGACTCAGCGGAATTGATGGAGTATCCCTCTCCGTTCCCCGTATTCTTGGATCAGGCGGTATCCGAACTGAATTGTGGCCGAAAATGTCCGGGAAAGAACACAAGGATCTGCAGAAAAGCGCTGACATTCTTCGGAAAGCGGCTGAGGAAACCGGATATTGATATGTCAAAATCAAAGAATAATATCAGGGGGGAATCATGAATTATTCAAATGAATTTTGTCGATGGCTACAGAATCTCGGATCGGAGGACATCGCTCTCATCGGTGAAAAAACGGGTTCATCCGGCAAATGAGTACCTGAGTAGTCTCTCAGCCTAAAAATCTATTGCGAAAGGATATGGCAAGAGACAGGTTGTTTGTTGCGAAGCAAACAACTTTTGGATGTCTCTGCCGTGTCCACGTCTATACTCTATCATGCTTTTGGTTTGAAAGGGATTGAATATCAATCAACTCGTTACATTGGAAACTATGTCATCTTTTCCGCTGAAATGAACAGCCGTCAATTTACTTGCCCAAAGTGCAACGGTGATCAAATCACCTACAAAGGCAAGAAGAAACGGCGGTTCCATATGCCGCCTATTAGGAATTGGGGACAGCCTTAAACTAGCGCTATTCGGGTCTGTCCCTTATTTACTGAATCTCTCCTATATTTTACATGTTCAAGTTAAAATGCTCTTGACTTGCCGTGCGCTGTTTTGTAATTATTATTACTATCGTGTGGTTGGTGTCAATCGGTATAGTGGCTTGGATTGCCTGACAACCTGGAGGTCAGCACATTCTCGACAGCTCCAAGTCCCCTTGCGACACCTTGCCCCATAAAAGCAATTACTTATCAACTTTTATCTACCACCCTGCATACGCGGGTAGATGTTAGACGAGTAATTGGCTCAAACCTCAGCAGAAAGGAACCCTAAAACCTGTGCCGTCGATGCCCACGGCCATGAGAGTTTTGAAGTGATTGGTAGCGCCTTGTTTGCCGCCCCTTCCCCCCCTATGGTGGATGATACCATCGGAGCCGGTTGGTGGCCTAATATCAGCATTGAAAAATGACGTTCGGCGTTAAAGGGTATCCTTTAGCGGCAACTGAGCATTACGTCTGGGAATGAGTAACCTTGATTAAAATCGGTAGCCTGTAATTAATCATTATGGAAAGGAGTTTGACTCATGAATACAGAAAAAGACGATAATTTGTTCGTCAAGGTAAAGGACACGGCTGGAAACGAATTTGTCTGCCCACTTAACGAGTTGAGGAATGTCAAGAATGTCAGCAATGCGGAATTGGAAAACTGCTTCGAAGGTGATGTGGTCGGACGCTTGGCAGGTCGGCTGAATATCATCGAATCGCAGGACTAATCCCTGAATCTTACCAGAGTCGGAGTTTTTTGAGCGGTCCAGGCAAGCTCTCCTGCGACTCAGTGAGCTGCTCCAGAATCTGCCGGGACGATTGTCCCTTATTTACTTATTATCTCCTTATTTAATCACCTGCACTTGATCCTTAGCCATTCATCTCATCGAGTACGTTGCGCACCTTGATTGCTAGGTCCCTGAGGCAAACGGGTCACCCTTAAAAGGGCCCTTGTCAAGGGATACAGGTTCCCGTAAAGGAATAAATACATTTCCCTCTGCATGGGTACCCCCTCTGGAAAAAAAAGAAAAAAGGGGTCGCGTCTTCGCTTGACTCACCTGAGGAACGAAGAAGCATCTTGCCAATCTCTCTAAGTCAACATCTCTATATTATATGTAACACTCCTATTGGATTATAATCGAGTCGGAGGTAAAGGATAACATCACCCCCCAGAAACAAAAAATGTTTTTAAAGTATTAGGTTAAATTATCCGTTTGCAATGAATTAGCAAAAAAAAAGGAGTTAAGCCAAACAGGCTTAACTCCTTGAATATGCATGGTAGCGGGGGCCGGATTTGAACCAGC
>CAMYLK010000056.1 GCA_947259225.1 uncultured Desulfobulbaceae bacterium
GGTGCATGGATGCAGTTACCCGGCAAGCTGAAACCCGAAGGCAGTATTGATGCTGAGGCAACATTCCCGCGCACTGTCGTGGCCGAAGAAAACCTTTCATGGGTACCACAACTCTTCACTAATCCGGAAGATGATTTCTGGCTCTGGCAGTGGTTGTATGCCAGCCCGGAATGGAACAACGGCAGCGTGTCTTTTCCAATTACCGTCCTTGATCCTTCCCCGCAGAGCAACACGGCCACATTGGCAGTAGCGCTCAAAGGGGCGCAGTCCAACGTTGGCCAGGAAGCACAAGAAGCAATCAATCACGCGGTCATTGCTGTAAACGGAACGCAGGTCGGTGATGTTGTTTGGACCGGAACTGACCTGACCATTAAAGAGATCACCTTTGATTCCACCCTGCTCACCAACGGTGAGAACAGCCTGACAGTCACACCCCAATGTGATCCTGGTATGGAGTTTACCTGGTTTTATGTCGATCGTTTCGAATTGACTTACCCAAGCCGTTACCAGACAGTTGGTGACAGCCTGGAGTTTACGGGAAGCGGGAATTCACCAGTTCAGGTGACAGGGTATGGTTCACCGGAAATTATTGTACTCGATGTTACTGATCCGGTGTATCCGCTGGAAATGCCGGCCAAGGTCAGCAAGGCAGGTGACGGAAGCTACTCTGTTACCATGTCACCAGTGACACCTGAGAGACGGTACTATGCAGCGGGATCGGTAAGCCCTGTTCAGAAGTCATATCCTGACAATCCCTCTGCATTGCGGTATAGCGATGGTGCCGACTACCTGATCATCGGCCCGACAGAACTGCTGGAAACTGCTAAAGACCTTGCCGCCTTGCGCAGTAATTCAGGTATGACGACAATGCTTGTTGATGTGGAGGATATATTTGACGAGTTCAGCGACGGAATTTATTCCCCGGCTGCCATCAGGGATTTTCTCTCCCATGCTGTGCAATCCTGGTTACATATTCCCAATTATGTAGTGCTTGTTGGATCAGCTTCGTTTGACTACAAGGATTACCTTGGCCATGGCGACAATCTGATGCCGACAATGGTCGCTTCAACTCCATATGGCCTGTTCGGCAGCGATAATTATTTTGCCGACCTCATTGGTAACGACGGGATTCCGGAAATCGCCATCGGCAGGATCCCTGCGCGAACTGCAGTGGAGCTTTCTGCATACATTGCCAAGATAGAGACCCGCCAGACAGTGAATGGAGGCCCATGGTCAGAACATGTGCTGATGCTTGCTGACGATACCGACAAGGGGGGTGACTTTGCTGATTCAAGCAACCAGGTGTCAGCCCTGATCCCGCAAAACTATTCGGTAAAGGACATCTTCCTGCCCGCTTCATCAGGTGACGCTCATCAGCAGGTCATTGACGAGATAAATGCCGGTGTGGGGTTTGTCAATTACTTCGGACATGGATCTTACAATCAACTTGCTCAGGGTGATATCCACCAAAGTGAAGATGTTAATACCCTTGGCAACAGCCCAATGCTGCCAGTGATGAGTTTTATGACCTGTTCGGCAGGCTGGTTTGAGTTGGCCGGTTTCCGTACTCTTGCAGAGGAACTGGTACTTGACAATAACGGTGGTGCTGCCGCAGTCTGGACCGCCAGCGGACTCTCGCGGAATGACCTGGCTACAGAACTCGGCAAGTCATACTTTACGGCACTCTTTGATGCAGGCACAATGACCGTTGGCCAGGCTATTGTAAAAGCCAAGGCAGCGTACGGCAAGGAGCGTTATATGCTGGATATCTACAATCTGATGGGTGATCCGGCACTGCCGATAAAATAACTGTTATATGGCAATGATTCTAAACTTAACGGCTGATGGACCTGATAATTCGGTTCATCAGCCGAATTCTTTTCAAGCCACGAGACAGGTGGTGAACTGTAGCGCAGGACAACTCCGCAACCTCCTGTCTGTTGCCCCGCAGATTACCATCACCGCTAATGGTACAAGCATGACCCCCTTCATCTGTAACGGAGGGCGGGTCACCTTGAGAAACACAGAGAGTCCTCTTCCCCTCAAGCGTGGCGAGATAATTCTATTTACAGATCCTGCCGGCAATCTATTGCTTCACCGAATTGTGGGCACTCCATTCGACGGCAAAAGAAACATGGTACAAACCAAGGGAGATAACAGGTTTTGTGCTGATACTGCGATTTCATCAGACAAGGTTATTGCAACGGTAGCGAGGCTGGAAAAGGTCTTTCCTGTTGTTGGACGCTGCAGTTTCAACCTGGAGTCAAGAAGCGGTAAACTGGTCGGACAGATTCAGGCATGGATAAGTCGTTTGAATATTCACCTTCGACTGAGATCAGTTGTGTCAAAAGTTAAAAATTGCATTTCTCTGTCTTGCTGACACTTGATTTCAGCATGAATTTTAGCCGTTCACCGGAAACCTCTCAACCATTCCAGCCCCTTATAGTATAATTGAAGTAATGAAGTTAACTGATGTTTGATATTATTTATCTCTGCTTCAAAAACAATTGAACCTTACAGACAAACTCAATAATTTTAGGATCCAGCTGCCGTACCTTGGCAAGGCATTCGGTCTCATCTGGAAGACAACACCGGGCTGGACTTCTTTATGGATGCTTCTCCTTCTTGTACAGGGGCTTTTGCCGGTTGCCTTGGTGTATCTCACCAAGGCCATCGTTGACGGCCTGGTTGATGTTGTCGGATCCGGGGGGGGGTGGCTGAGTTTTAAGCCGTTACTGGTGCTGGTTGCTTTTTTTGTTGCCATCCAGGTTACTATTGCGGTGATGAAGAGTGTTCTCGGTGTACTCCGGACAGTACAGTCGCAACTTGTGCAGGACCGGATAAGCACCATTATCCAGGAAAAATCTGTTGTCCTTGACCTGGTTTTCTACGAGTCCGCCGAATACTTTGACAAGCTTCACAGGGCCCGCAGTGATGCAGCTTACAGGCCGATAGAGCTGGTGGAATCACTGGGTACTATGGTCCAGAACGGTATTACCCTGGCGGCCATGGCCCTGGTGCTGGTGCCATACAGTGTCTGGGCTCCTGTCGCCCTGGTGATCAGCACACTACCGGCCTTGTTTGTCGTCCTGGATCACCGTTTACGCCAGTATCAATGGCGAATAAAGAATACAGAAAATGAACGCAGAGCATTGTATTATGACTGGCTGCTGACCAGCCGGGAGAATGCTGCGGAAATCCGGATTTTTGAGATTGGCAACTATTTCAGATCGGCTTTCTATCATCTTCGTGAAATGTTGCGTAATGAGAGGGTGAAACTGCAAAAAGCCCAGGCTGCCGCCGAACTGGGATCGGCGTTTTTTGCCCTGCTTGTTACCGGTGTTGTGATGGGGTTAATGGTATGGAGAGCTATTGCCGGCGCAGCAACAATGGGTGATCTTGCCCTGTTTTACCAGGCATTCAACCAGGGGCAGCGGTTGATGCGATCTTTGCTTGAAAACGTTGGGCAAATTTACAGCAACAGCCTTTTTCTGGCTGATTTTTTTGAATTTCTGGAACTCGAACCGCTGATCAGGGATCCTGAGGAGCCTGAAGCGCCACCCCCAGTGCTTGCAAAGGGGATCTCTTTTCATGATGTAAGTTTTCAATACCCCTCCTGTGCTGAATTTGTGCTCCGTAATTTTCATTTGGATATTGAAGCCGGCAGGGTGACTGCTATTGTAGGCGCCAACGGAGCAGGGAAGAGTACGCTGGTGAAGCTGCTCTGCCGCCTGTATGATCCCCAGTCAGGAGCAGTGATCTTTGATGATGTGAATATCAGACAGTACAATGTGCATGATGTCAGGCGGATGGTGACCGTTCTTTTTCAGGATTCTGTCCGGTTCAATACAACGGTTGCCGAGAATATCAAACTTGGTGATATCAGCAGGCCGGAAAAGGAGGAGGATGTAGTTTCAGCGGCGCTTGCTTCAGGTGCAGACAAGCTGATCGCCGGATTGCCGGAAGGGTATTTCACGCAGCTTGGCAGGTGGTTTAAAGCCAGCCGTGATCTCAGTGGGGGGGAGTGGCAGCGTCTTGCCCTGGCCAGGGCTTTTTTTCGGCAGGCCCCCATCATCATTCTTGATGAGCCTACCAGCTCCATGGATTCCTGGAGTGAAATGGATTGGCTCAAGCGTTTCAGACAACTTGCCGAAGGCAGGACTGCCGTCATCATAGCGCACCGCTTCACCACGGCAATGCAGGCCGACATTATTATTGTGATGGACAGGGGAATGATTATAGAATCCGGGGCCCATGATGAACTCATTCAGCTCGATGGAAGATATGCTGCTTCCTGGCGCGAGCAGATGAGAGAGAACGTTTGAGGCCGGAGGCTTGAGGTTATAGGCTGTAGAAGATACGTTACATGATTCCTCGTAATCAATGGGGAATTTCATTATTTGCAATAAATTTCAATTTTATGTCCCTTCCATTGCTATTTCATTCCTGTATAGGTAATATGTTTTTTTAATATTTACTGTATTGAGCATTCAGCCATTGAGAGTTGAATACAATGATTTAACGCATGATACAGTCCTGATGAAAAAGGAACGGGAATGGATGCAAAGGAATCAAAGGTTATAGGTGTAATCCCGGCGAGGTATCATTCAAACCGCTTTGAAGGGAAACCCCTGGCCCTTATTGCCGGGAAACCAATGATTCAGCATGTGGTCGAGCGTGCCTGGCAGGTAGATCTGCTTTCCAAAGTTGTGGTTGCAACGGATGATGATCTTATAGCCTCGGCTGTAGAATCATTCGGAGGTGAAGTGGTTTTGACCAGGCCCGACCATGCTTCCGGGACTGACCGGCTGGCTGAAGCAGCCGAACTCATTGATATTTCCGAGCATGATATTGTCGTCAATATCCAGGGGGACCAGCCCCTTTTTCCACCAGATGTCATCGAGCAGGTTGCCCGGCCTATGCTCGATGACCCGGCCCTGCCCATGTCTACTTTGATTTACAAGATTGTTCGGCCGGAGGAAATCGACGACCCCAATCATGTAAAAACGGTGTTCGACCGTCAAGGCAATGCACTTTATTTTTCGCGGGCCTCAATTCCGTTTCAGAGGAATCCGGATGAGCCATCCAAACCAACATATTATAAACACCTTGGTTTTTATGCGTACCGCAAAGGCTTTCTGCTGACCTTTGTCAGCCTGCCGGAAGGTGAATGGGAAAAATTTGAAAAGCTTGAACAGCTCCGTGCCCTGGAATACGGGTATACGATCAAAGTGGTTTTGACTGAGCATGATTCCATTGAAGTTGATACCCCGATGGATATTGAACGGGTTGAAGTGCTTTTGCAGAGTGAGGCTGAAGGTTAGAGGCTGGAGACAGGAGTTTGGAGACGGTCGGAGAATAAGAAATCTGGAGTTTAGAGTGAGGAGTTTATGAAGAAGAAAATTACGATTATCGGCGCCGGTAATGTTGGTGCTACTGCAGCCCACTGGGCCCTGGCAAGAAAACTTGGCGACATTGTTCTGCTTGATGTCATGGAAGGTATACCGCAGGGGAAAGCCTTAGACCTGCTGCAGTCCGGGCCGCTGGATGCTTTTGCCGGAACAGTTACCGGATCAAACGATTACGCGGATTCTGCAGGTTCGGATGTGGTTATTATTACAGCAGGATTGGCCCGTAAGCCAGGCATGTCCCGGGACGACCTCCTTGCCAAAAATGTTGCAATCGTCAGGTCCTGCGCGGAAACGGCGGTAAAACATTCACCTGACTGTGTTATGATTGTGGTGACAAACCCCATCGATGCTATGGTACACACGGCATACAAGGTAAGCGGCCTGCCTAAAAACCGAATAATCGGAATGGCCGGGGTACTTGATTCAGCCCGGTACAGAACATTTTTAGCCGAGGCTATCGGCGTAGCTCCTCAGGATGTGAACGCTCTTGTTATGGGTATTCATGGAGATAAAATGCTTCCGATGGTTCGGCTGGCTAATGTTAGTGGCGTACCGATTACCGAACTTCTGAGTACCGAGAGGATTGAGGAAATCGTCAAGCGTACCCAGATGGGCGGCATAGAAATCGTCAATCACCTCAAGACCGGCAGTGCCTTTTATACACCGGGGCTGGCAGCTATCGAGATGGCAGAGGCTGTTATCAATGATACGAAACGTGTTCTTCCCTGTGCTGCCTACCTGGATGGGCAGTTTGGTATATCCGGATATTTTCTTGGAGTGCCTGTGGTTCTCGGCGAGAAAGGAATTGAGCAAATTATTGAATTTAAGCTGACTGATGATGAAAAGGCTGCCCTGAAGCAGTCGGTCGAAGCAGTATCAAAACAGATGGAGGCCACTGGACTGTAACGGGTTGACTGATGCTGAAGAATTTTGACGCAACAACTCTGCAGGAGTGTCTGAAAGCGTTGACAGGAGATGAACTTTCTCCGCTTGATTTCCTCCCGGAAGGCAGCCTTGCAGAAAAGCTGATAGCACTGGTTTTGACCGGGCCGCCGAGAAGACTGCCGGCAAAACTGGCTGGCCTTTTTCAGGAAACACTGTCACAGCTTGACCAGAAGGACACAAGTGACCTTAAAGTGGTGATCCTGGGAGGGGGGACCGGTCTTTCAAGTATTGTCGGCGGTGATTCTAGGCGTCCGGAATGGGGTGAGTCCCCTTTTAACGGCCTGAAAGAGATTTTTCCAAACATAAACAGTATTGTCTGTGTGACTGACGATGGCGGTTCAACAGGTGAATTGCTTAAAATTCTGCCGCTCATTGCATTGGGTGATCTGCGTCATGTCCTTTTATCCTCCGTCCGCAGGGATACGTTAAAAGATATTTATGCTCTTGACTACAAAGGTGCCGGTAAGCTGGCCGCACAGCTGCATATTATCTTCAATTACCGCTTTACGAAAAAACCGGATTCTGCTGAATCCCTCCTGCAGGAAACTGAAGCAGAGCTTTCACAGATCCCCAGGGAGTTGCTGTCCTTCCTGCAGCAACTGATGGACAATCTCTTTGAAGACTCAAGATTAGTTCCGGTACTCGATTATCCGCAATGTCTTGGCAACCTTCTGCTTGCCAGTTCAATTTTCAGGCATATTGACCAGGGTTTATCTGTGAAGGAATGTACCGCAAACAGTGAACTGCTGAATGATGCTACTCTGAGTGGTATAAAGTCAATATCAACAAGGATCGGTGCCGGGGAGCAGTCTGTACTGCCAAGTACAACTACTGCTGCACAGCTGAAGCTCCAATATGCCAACGGGGTTCTTGTTACCGGAGAGCACAAATCAAGCCAGGCCAGGCGCGGCTACCCTGTTGACAGGGCAATTGTAGAATTTATTCAACAACCTTGCCTTCCGGCTGAAGTGGAAAAGGTCATTCAAGAAGCGGATATACTTATTTATGCTCCTGGAAGCCTCTATACTTCAATAATACCTATCTTCCAGGTGCCCGGTATCGCAGATGTGGTAAGGAGCAATGAAAAGGCCCTCAAAATCCTTGTTTCAAATATATGGGTGCAGAAAGGGGAAACCGATGCGACCCGGGACGCTCCAGAACGAAAATTCCATGTATCCGACCTTATAAAGGCCTATAACAGGAATATTCCGGGCGGAGTACAGGATCTCTTTACTCATATCCTGACCCTTGGTCTTCGTGAAATACCGGGTTCAATTCTGCAGAGCTATGCAGTAGAAGACAAGGAGCCTATCTACCTTGACAGCGGCCGTTTACGTGAGATCGGTTTTGAGCCGGTTGAAGCTGGTATATTTTCCACAGAACAGCTTCGGCGTCGACATGTCATTCAACATGATCCGGATTCCCTTGCCCTTGCAATACGAACACTCTGGTGCCTGAAAAGTTTTCTTCTGGATGAGAGTGAGTTGCAACAAGTGAAACTAGGTGTGCCACAGAATATCGCTCCTGCAGTAAAACGGGACTCTTATCATCCGTGTTACCGTTACGAGTTGATTCAATCATGGCTTGCGGGAATATCAACCCGGATGGCGCTTGATGGTGCCGAGCAGCAAAATCAAATGGAGGAAAAAAGAAGAAAGCTTATTTTAAGATGGGTAGCTGAAATTATCTGGCACCACCCTGATATTCTTGTGGAGCACCTCGAATTTTTCAACAGTATCATTCTTGTAGATGCAAAACACTGGCTGAGAAACCAGGAGTGGGACAATATTTTTTCATTTTACGAACCCCTGCAACAGGCAATTATAATCCGTGAGGACCAGGTTGATGACCCTGCCCGTTTTGAAATGGCATTTCTTGTTGCATTGGGGCAGTCTCTCCTCGGCAACTATGTCTCGCATAAGTTCATGAAGGACATACATGTGGACGGCGAAAAAATCGGCCGCACCTATCAGCTTGTTCTAAATGAACCACATGAATGCAATAGTTTTTTCAATAGTGAGGAATTGGAAAAGTACCTTGGGCTTGCACGTATGAACCGATCGGCCCAAAACCCTTTACTCTATTCCAGGCTGGTTAATGGAGAAGAAGGATTTACTCCGCCGGGGCTTCTTTTCGGTCTTTTTTATACATGGTACCTGGACAACAGGTTCGCCTCTCACATCGAATACAAGATGTCCATAATGCGAAAAACAGTATCAGGCCTGATCCCTGAACAGGTAAGAATTTTGGACCGCAGGGAAGGACTTGTACATTTTTTCAGGGAAAAAGTTTTCCGACATCAGATTTTTTTCAGCAAAACTGAATAGCACGATGGTATTAAAGATTCGCACAAAAACCATAATCGCCATTATAATCGTCATTCTGGCTGTTTCGGCTAGTTATTTAATCTTTTATGCCAATAAACAGAAAGAAAACCTTAACCTTCTGATAGATTCTCAGAAGAAACAGGTCAGCACACTTGCGACTTTTTTTACAAAGCAGATTGATAGTCAGTACAGTGCAAGGATCCAGAGCTTTGTAACCTACCAAAAAAATATCATTGATCTGTTTGCGGCCCGTGACCGGGAGGGACTTTATAAAGCGACATTGCCTGTCTTCCAGGTACTTCAGCGCGAAAACAGGTATTTTGACCACATAAATTTTGTCCTGCCCGACAACTCCATATTCCTCAGAATGAATAATCCTGACATTTTTGGTGATGATGATACTCACGCTTGTGATGTTTCAAGCTATATGGAAGGAAGTGAAAATAAACCTGTTGGTGGATTCATATTCGGCAACTGCGGTCTTTATTACATGTTGATTATGCCTGTAGCCAATGAAAATGAAAAGATAGGGAGTGTTATTTTTGGCATCAGAATCGGTGCTTTTGTTGATGAAACCCAGGAGAACCTCGGGCTGAATACTGCTCTTGCCCTTCTTGATACCCATGAAGAAGGGAAGGTGATGCCGTCGGAAACAGCTTCTGGTAAATATAGTTTATTTCCATATGATGATCCTTTTTTCACCGCTAAAGCCAAGGAAATAAAAGTTGTTGAGGATGAGCAGATCATTCCTTACAACAACTCCACTATGATTGTTTTTCCTTCTTATTTAATCAAGGATATACATGGACATGAAATTGGAAGAATGCTGCAGGCCCTTGATATTACTCGTGTGAGAGAGTCCTATAGGGAAGATTTGCTCCGGCTTGGCATGATTACACTGACGGTTTTGGCAGGTGCATCAATAATACTTTATTTGAGTTTCAGTAAGCTTCTTTCAGAGCTTGTGAAACTGAATGAGTCTCTGAACAAAAAGAATGAAGAACTTATACACTCGGAAAAGGAGCTTGAAACCCTCATATCGAACCGAACCGAAGAGCTTGAAAGCACAAATGTAAAGCTCAAAAGAGAGATCGTAAGAAGACAGGAGGCAAATCTTTCGCTCTCGAGGTCCATAGAGGAATGGCAGAGTACTTTTGATGCAATTACCGACCCGGTTACCATCCTTGATGTTGATCTTGAGGTTGTTGTTGCCAATAAAGCCGCACATGAACTTTTGAGCAAGGGAGAGGACGAAACCGTTGGCAGAAAATGTTATGAACTTTTTGCCGGAAGATCTGAAATGTGTGATGCATGTCCTTCACTTGATGTCCTGAAAACAGGTGAGCAACGTGAGTATGAAATCGACCACAAGTTTCTTGGTAAGAACCTGTCCGTAAGCTGTGCGCCGATATATGACGGAAAGGATTTTCTTGGCTATGTGCATACGACCCGTGATATAACCACGGAGAAAAAACTGAAGCGGCAGTTGGCCCAGGCCCAGAAAATGGAAGCCATAGCTACACTGGCCGGCGGGATAGCCCATGACTTCAATAATATTTTAGGTGCAATTCTTGGTAATGCCGACCTTTTGTTGTACAGGCTCACCTCTATGGCGGGAGGAAAAGACACCAGTGAAAAAATAAGCATTTCTGTTGACGATATCAGTTCACATCTTGAAGCTATTAAGAAGGCAGGAAACAGGGCAAAGGAACTTGTGAGCCAGATTCTTGCATTCAGTCGTCAGAGCAAATCACAGAAACAGAATGCGGAATTAACCCCTGTGGTCAAGGAGGGCATCAAACTACTTCGTTCCTCGTTGCCGGCCAACATAGAAATTAAGGCGGCAATTGAATCCGTAACCTGTCAGGTATTTGCCGACCTTTCCCAGGTCCATCAGGTTTTTATGAATCTCTGTACCAATGCTGCTCAGGCTATGGATAAAAATGGCGGCATACTTGACATCTCCCTC
>CAMYLK010000057.1 GCA_947259225.1 uncultured Desulfobulbaceae bacterium
AGACCCGAATAAAGTCCCTGAGTGTGATGATGGTTGTAAGAGGACTATAACAGTTGGAACGATGTTGTTCATCATTTACAATATGGGTATCTTGGCACAACGCCCAAAAAGGTATATTTTAAAGATTAACTGCAACTGCAGCAACTGCATATTACAAGCGATAACTGGTCATATACTTCCCACTTACTTGACGAGTTTTTAAAGAATGAGGAGAGGTCTAAAGCTGCATGTGGATGTACGGTGTGACAACAGGGTAAGCTATTGCGGGAGGTTGAAAGGAAAGGGGAAAGCATTCTTAGCCGAGGCAAAAGAGCACCCCCTTTTCGATTGCATATTAACCTTTGGGTTCTATTAAGACTTTGTATTCATCAGAGCTTGATGGTTTATCTTGGTAGAGCTTTACCCATTGTTACTCCCAAATAGATTTTATTTCATCTTTTAAGGTATAATCTAGTTTTTCAGGAGAAACTGCCAAGCCCTTTCGGTTTTTGTCATAAAAAACACCAAAATAAACATGTTGGGATATCATATCGGGAATACATTCATCGATAAAAGCTCTCAAGGGAATTGACTGAGGTTTTGCTCCCATTTGCTTATGTTCTTCAAAGCAACACAACTCAGCAAGGTCTTTATGGGGCCATAAGGGAAATATTTCATCTCCTTCACTGTCTTTGAATATAACCCATTCATCATCACTGACAACTAATCCCCAAACTTCCTCAAAGTCAGCGCAATATCGAACAAAAAATTCAAATCTTTCCTCGACTGATAATGCAAGTAAGTTTGAGATTTGTTTTTCATGCATTTTTTTATTATTTTGAACCATATCTACGCCTATGTAATCTTGTTTCAACTTTATGATCTGCATAATTCTTTAATTTTGACCCGGCATAGCTATTTCCTTGGCTTGCGGGACTATCATGCGAATGAGCCAGTTCATACCCTTTATCTTGTGCTTTTCTACCTGGAGAGATCCGACCATTTCGTGGAACCCTTAAACCACTTTTATTTCCCGTTTTTATATGCCTTGCATCATTTCGTAACCATCCTCGATCTGCAGAGCTTGCTTTCGGATCGTTCATCATCTGCCTCAGCCTTGCTTGCTTTCCAGCTCTTCCTGGTAGACCTCTTAACATTCCATCAGAGGCAGCCATAATTGCAAAATTCACAACTTGCTGCCCAATTTGCTTGCCCCTCTGAATGCTTTGGCTTGCTTCCGCTGATAGTTGGGCGCGGGCTTCTTGGACCTCTTTTGACTCAACAGGAAAGTCCCCCTCCGGATCAATATATTTATACGGATTATTAAGCCCATATATATACCGATTCTGGCGCTGGGGATTGGCAAGCATTTCTTGGCTAACCTTACCGGTGGCGGGATCGACCAGGCCTACCGGGTCGGGCTGGGTGAATCGACCGGATTTAGGATCAAGATACCGGGCACCCATGCAGATGAGACCGGTTTCCCTATCCAGCTCTTTACCAAGAAATCGCCGATCATTGCGCGCAGGCAGTTCCTCGGTCTGGTATTCCTCGCCAAAGGGCAGCTCATCGGCGCGCCAGACGACCTTTCCGCTCGCATCGGTCATGGCCATGGGCGTACCAAAGTTGTCGGTGTGATAATATAACACCTCTTCGGCAGCAAGAATTGAAGGCAGGCTAAGTAGCAGGAGGCTGACGACTATTATATTGATAAATCTTTTCATGGTTATTTCTCCGGATCAGTTGTTTTCCTCGTCAAGTAACAGGAGCAGCCATGGTGCGACAGAACCGCTACGGTCGGGTTGACCGACCTTGGCAACCATCTTACCGTTCAGGTAAATATATTCCCTCTTACTGCGCCCAGATCCGTCAAGATCGGCTAGGATGTTTCCATCCGGACCGCGCAGGAATATCTCCGTATTGGAGCCCACTTTCTTGTACACTCGATTTCCATTGGCATCATAGCCAAATGAGGCAAGAGTGGAGTTGTTTGCCCTGACCCGCCACATCCAATGGAAAGGGGTATAGTCAAAATACACACTGCCAGCACGGGTCATATCGCCGTCATTATTGTAGGAGTAGGTGCTGCCGGTGGCTGCACTCATGCGATTGGAACTGAAACCGTATGAGGTTGTGGTTATGCCTTTGACCTTGCGGTATCGGTCTCCGTCTGCATAATAATCGAAACGACCAGCACCCCATGGACCGTCAAAGGTCTTTAGTCTGTCGACGTTATTGTAGCTGAACGTCTTGTTTTTTGTTTGATCAAGATGATTTTTAAGGACGGTCATGTTGCCGCGGCTGTCATAGCCAAATCCCAGGTTCAGTGCGCCAGCTAGAGTTCGGGTCATAGCCCGACGATAATTGTAGTACAACGTTGTTTTCTGGCCGTTGCCAAACCGATAACTGCGCATCAGTCCACGGCCAGTGTTGGAGGTAATATATTTGACTTCAGAAACTGTGCCGCCAAAACCACTGATTCCGGTAACCTGATTGAGCCCGTTATAATTGTAGTTCACCAATTTTCCGGAGGGATAGCGGATTGTTTTGAGGTTATCGTTGCCGTCGTAAGTAAACTTGAGCAAGCCGTTTCTGCCGAGCGTGGTGGTGGTTGCGTCGAGCATTCGGTCAGCAGGATCATACCTGTAGGTCACTGTGGCATACGGACTGGTTAGCTGGGTGAGATTATCGGCATTGTCATGCTGATAGATCAGAGTCTGAGAACCGGCAATGACGTACCACGGCCGATTAATCGTATCGTAGCTATAAAATTTTGTTGCCAGGCCATCATCTATAGATTTGACATTGCCGACACCATCATAGGTGTAAGCAGTGATGCCGCTTTCCGGGTGTTCCTCCTGATAAAGAAAGTTTTTCGAATTATAGCGAAATATTCGTGTGCTACCGCCAAAATTGGCCGAGCGGAGGCTGCCCAGAATATTATATCCGTAATAGGCTGTATGGTTGTATGCATCCACCACCCTGGTTAGATATTTTTCACCAGGAGTACCGAAGGTGTCATAATACTGATGGGTCACTTTACCGTCTTCATCGGTTATCTGTATATGGGTGTCGGAGTGGTTGGTATAACTGATATATTTTCCATCTTTGTGGGTGATGCGCCATATCCTGCCGAGATGGTCAAAATACACGGTGTCATCGATGTTTGAGGTTGTGTATTGCTTCAGTCCGCAGGCCTTATAGGAAATGGTTGTTGTTTTACCGATCGAATCGAGGGTACCTTCTTCCCGGCCAAGTCCATCAAAATAGGTCCAGATTGAAAATGAGCCCCTTGTTTTTTGCGTGTAACTGTCTGAGCCGAAATGGTAATTGAAAATCGTCGGGTTACCTACGGGCGGGGTGATACGCTTGATGCGCATGCCTAAGGTATAAAGGTATGAAGTGGTATACTCACGGCCATTGGTTTCGCTGTCCATGGTGCCGTCCCAATTGATGGAGCGCTGGACTGTATAAATAGGATTACTGGTTTCATTGATTGCACCGTTATCCCACTCAAAGGTAGTCCTATTGCCGTTTGCGTCTTTGGTGGACTCCAGGTTGCCATTTGTATGATAGGTGTGGAAGGTTTGCACACCGAAACGATCCTCAAAGAGAAGGTTGCCGTGTTGGTCATAGTCGTAGCTGATATTGAAATCACCTGGAAAAGCTGAACCGCCCTGGATGTGTACACTGGCTGGCTTGTCTTTTACGATATTAAGGGCTTCATTATACCAGTAAGCTTTTTGCGTGGTTTTCAGTGCCGGTGCCGATTCATACGGAGGAAACTCATCATATTCCCAGATTGATTGAACATTGCCGTAACCGTCAAAATCACGGAATCTTGTTACATATATATTGGCTGGGTTGACCACTCCCCATTTGTCGGGATCTTGTGTCGCCAGATATGCCCCATCAATCGTTCCGCCATGGTAGATTGTCTGTTGCAAAAGAACGGGAATATAGGTTGCCGAATCACTGCAGGCACCCGTGACCATGTAACCCAACGGGGAAAGAGGATTATTCAGCTTATCCCATGTATACTCTATTGCTTCCTCGAGCTGACCGGTACTGTCAACTGTAAATTGACGCTTTGGCATGCCGTACCGGTAACATTCCTGTTCACCCGATGCATCATATCCACCTGAATACCCAAAAAAGTGATACGTCGTTTCTCGTCCGCAAGAATCGGTAATGGTGGTATAGTCAAGATGAATGGGTGTTCCCCATGGATCTTCATAGCTTACACCGTAATCGTATTCCCAGGTTCCCGCAGTGAGCCCGCTGCCGAAAACTGTTTTTTCGCTCACTGACAATTGGAATCGATACCCGCCAAGTATATCGGCCCTCTTAAAAGAATCGTAATCATACCCCACCAGGCCCCCATAGGGAGTAGCAAGGGATGAAAGCCAGTGCATCGTCAGGCCCTCCAGGGTAAAGGCGGTGTAATCATATCGCCAGCTATCGCCATCCGGGAGAGTAACCTTGCTTAAAACCGAGGGATATGCTCCAAAGGTCGTCGGGTATGAATATGTGACAAGCGACCTTTGTTCCGGATCCTGGGCACAGGTAATAGAGGTTAAGCGATAGTATCCGCTAATAGCGGAATAATGAAAATCGATGCGCCTGCCGACAGAGTCCATAACGTAATCAACTCGACGATTCGTACCGTAATGGATGGTAATGGTATTATTGTTTTTCTTGATTTCCGTTGCATAATACCAGTTTTCGTATGCACTGGTACCGCCGCGCCCAAAGACAATTTCTGTTCCATCCGGGAGTTGCAGGGTCGGCGTGCCCTCCATATCAATTTTCCAGAAGTCCTTGGTTAAATACGTGTAATAGGTTGACCAAGCGCTGTCTTGATGTTCCTTGACGGCGCTGTTGACAGTGCCATCCTGGAGTTCAATAGATATGTAATCACCGGATCTCCTCAGGCGGCCGAAATGAAGATCCCAGCCCAACCCGAAAACACTGTAGCTGAGGACGTTCCGGTCTGTGCGGTAGCTCCGATATATCTCCAGATCCAACCCTCCGTTTCCTGGAAGGGCAACATCTTTGTGGGTGAGTGTCAGGTTGCCGGTATAAGGATCTATTTGTTCAAAATCCATGTTGGATACCGGTGACCTGAATGTAATCTGCCCCGGATCTACAAGGTCGGCACCCAACGTTAAGACCGGGGCAAGGGAACCGACAATAATAAAAAAAATGAGAACAAATAGTTTCGGGGCTGCTGTCATCTCAGATCTCCTTATTGAAAGCATAATGGGGTATATGCAAAATCACCGAAAAGTTCGGTAGAGGCCGCTTACGGTCAAGATAAAACAATTTCACGGCCAACACCTGTCTCTCCAGGCCGACACTGTGGGACTCTAAAGGCTTGATTGACTTCTGTCAATAACGATTAGCTAAATATGTTGAGTGTAAATTAAGGAGTTATCCTGAGGCCATTGGGGCACAATGATTCTTTGAAAAAGAAGGTGACGATTTTTTTTAAGGATAAGGAATATTTTAAAGATTATCCACAACCTCCAGTTTCGCTGTTCTCGACACTGAGATAGCGGTAAATGCTCGCTTTCGAGAGATTGTAATCCTTCATTAACGTTTTGATCAACACCCCTTCAGCCCGTCTTTGCCGAAGCATTGCGACATCATTTTTGTCCAGCTTTTTCTTACGACCAAAGGCAATACCCCGTTCTTTGGCTTTTTTGATGCCATCCATCTGGCGCTCGGCACGTATTTCAGTCTCAAACTGAGCGATCGCACCCAACATGTTGAACAACAATCGGCCGGTAGCATCGCCTGTGTCGATATTCTGATCCAATACCTGAAGGTTGACCTTCTTATGCACTAATTTTTCAGCAATCTGACAGAGGTGTAGGGTTGAACGTGCCAACCGATCAAGGCGTGTGACAACCAACACATCGCCTTCTCTGATATATTCCAAACAAGCTTGCAGTTGGGTGCGAATGCCTGAAGCGCCGCTTTTTTTTTCTTGGAAAATTTTATCGCAGTGTTTCAGCTTGTCCAATTGCACATCAAGGCTTTGCCCAACCGAGCTGACTCTGGCATAACCAACAAGTGTCATGTCTCCCTCCTGCATGAATTTTGTATGTCTCAATATTTCTTAAAGTTTATGCGAATTAACTATTGAGACATTTAATGAGACATGTCAATGTGGATGTTTCACAAACTATACTTATTGAGACTGTCAAGAGAAGCATATTCACTATGTCAAAAAACAGCTTGAGGCAACAGCGTCTCAAAATACTCGGTCAGGATGAAATTGATGCCCTATTCAGGCGCCCCTGTTTCACTGCAGAAGAACGGGAACAATATTTCACGTTGTCTTCAACTGAACAAAAAGTCCTTGGCGGTCTGAAAACCCCTAAATCAAAAATAACCTTCATTCTTCTACTCGGATATTTCAAGGCAAGGCGTATGTTTTTCATGTTTACCGCCAACGAGGTTGCAACCGATTTAACATATGTTGCTGACAGGTATTTTTCTCATATCGCTAATCCGGATTGTGTTGTCAGCAAGATTACACGCCTAAAACATCAACATTTAATCTTGAAGTTGTGCAACTACAAGTCCTGTGATGATAACGACCGGCAACACCTGGAAGCAAAAGCTCGTGAAGCGGCCACTGTCAGCGGTAAGCCGGTTTATATTATTCGCCAGATGTTACATTTTCTATCAGAACGTCGCATTGTTTCACCGGCCTACAGCTCTTTGCAGGACATGATTGGCAAAATACTGACAGATGAACAAAATCGTATGACCAAAATTCTCCGTGAACAGCTGACCACTTCTGAAATTCAAAGAATACAGAGCCTTCTGGACGACACATCAGGTTTACACGCAATCACTCAACTCAAACGCGAGCCCAGGGACTTCAGTGCTACAGAGATCAAAAGTGAAGTCGAGCGCGGTAGACGAATCAGGGATTATTACCAGCTGTCACGACGTATACTACCCGCCTTACAAATTTCCAGTGAAAGCATCAATTATTATGCGTCGTTGGTCGGATATTACTCTGTGTTCAGGCTAAAAAGGTTAGATCCTTGGAATGCTTATGTTTACCTCCTTTGTTTCATTCATCACCGTTATCAGTGCCATCACGACAACCTTCTGGCGAGTTTTATTTTTTATATAAGAAAGTTTATTGATGAGGCGAAAACCGTTGCCAAAGAGCGAGTTTACGAACAGCGCGTAGAGGCGAACCAGAATTTGCACAAAGCGGCACAAGTGCTCAAGCTTTTTACAACAGCTGATGGAGTCGCAAAGGACGCACCATTCCAAGAGGTTCAGGCCAAGGCTTTTGCCATTTTAGAACGTGATAAACTGGAGCATGTAGCCGATTATATTACAACACAGGTCAGTTTTGACAAAATGGCCTTTCAATGGGAACATATCGAAAAGCTGGGATTGCAGTTTAAGCGTTACCTGCGGCCCGTTCTGTCATCAACAGGTTTCAAAGGAACGCCAGCTCAAACCAAAATAATTGAAGGTGTCGATTTTCTTAAAAGCGTCTTTGCCAAAAACAGACCACTCAGTCAATATCCGATTAATAAGATTCCTGTTGACTTCATATCCAGGAACGTCGTGAATTATCTCTACGCAAACGACCAAAATGGCCAGAGACAGATCGTTCCCGATCGTTACGAATTTTATATTTGCCGTCTTCTTCGTGATCGGCTGGAAGCCGGTGACATCTACTGCCGTGATAGCATCAGATTTCGTAGCCTTGAAGACGATCTTATTCATGAAGAAACCTGGCGTAATAATAAAAATGAACTCATCGAACGAGCGGAGCTTCCAATCCTCAAACTTCCGACTCAGGACTATTTGGCTGGTCTCGAAAAAGAACTTGAAAATCGAATAGCCACCGTTAACAAGCGAATAATAAACAGGGAAAATGAATACGTCAAAATCAAAAGACAAGGTGCAAGTCAGGGCTGGAGTCTGAGGTATCCGGGTGACAAAGATGAGATCAACCATCCCGTTTTTGATACTCTCAAGCAGGTCGGTATCAGTGGTGTTTTAGATTTTGTCAATCAACGTTGCCGGTTTATGGATGCCTTTGAACACGTGCTTGGGCGATATGTCAAAACTAAGGTAGACGAGCGAGCCATTTTCGCATGCCTTCTGGCTTGGGGTACAAATACAGGGATTGGTCGGATGGGGCAAATATCAGACATTAATTACAATTTGCTGTCAGCCACATCAGATAATTTTGTTCGACTGGAAACGCTCCGAGAGGCCAACGATATAGTTACCAACGCTATTGCAGAGCAGCCCATTTTTCATGAATATGACATAGACAACCTAGTACATTCCAGCTCTGATGGCCAGAAGTTCGAGACGAGCTTACCCACCATCAATGCCCGCCATTCACCAAAATATTTCGGTCTAAAAAAAGGCGTTGTCGCTTACACGCTTGTCACTAACCATATACCGGTCAATGCCCGTATTATTGGGGCGAACGAACACGAAAGCCATTATGTTTTTGACATTTTGTTCAACAATACGTCCAAAATTCAATCAGACATGCATTCTACCGACACCCATGGTAGCAACGAGGTAAATTTTGCCATTTTAAACATGTTTGGCTATCAGTTTGCCCCACGATACAAAGACATTGTAGGAACCATTGCTAAGTCTCTTTATGGCTTTAAACATCCCATTTCCTATGACGGACTTATCAAACCTGTGCGCAAGATTAGAAAAGATTTGATTATAGATGAATGGGACGGTGTTGCACGAATTATGGTTTCGTTAGCGTTGAAATCCACAACTCAGAGCATCATTACCAGAAAACTCAGCGCCTATGCACGGAAAAACAAAACTCGCACAGCCTTGTGGGAGTATGATAACATCATCAAAAGCTTATACCTGCTCAGGTTTGTCGATGAACCACCGTTGCGCCGTAATGTTCAATTGGCACTTAATCGTGGCGAAAGTTACCACAAGTTGCGCAAGGCTGTGGCATTTGCTAATTTTGGAAAGTTGCGTTTCAAAACAGAGTATGAGCAGCAGATTTGGCAGGAATGTAGCCGCCTGATCACCAACTGCATTATCTTCTATAACGCGACAATCCTATCAAGTTTGCTCGCTCACAAGCAGCATATTGATGATAAAGAAGGAATTACTCTACTGAAAAAGGTATCACTTATTGCTTGGCAGCATATCAATCTTCACGGTCGTTATGAATTCACCAATCCCCAAGACGCGATCGACATGGAAGAAATTATTTTTGATTTGGTTAAGAATTCAGGCAAAGGAAAACTGGGTGTATAGTTTTCAAAATATACCTTTTTGGGCGTTGTGCCAAAATACCCAAAATCAAAACGTTTGTTAAATGCTGTTGCGCCAAATGAATATTTGTCAAAAATTGTTTGGATTTTGGGCAATGTTTTTACTAGATCGTTTGCTAACAAAACATCTTCATATCTTAAATCTGAATTTCGAAAAACCCAGCCATAAGGGTCTTTAGCATGTCTTTCTCCAAAATCATTTTCCTTAACAATCTCGTCAAATTCATTAATAATATTTCCTGTTTCTAAATTTAAACCGACAACCCCTATTTCAACAATTAGTCCGCCTTGATTTTGAAAACCTGATGTTTCTATATCAACTACAGCTATCTCTTTCACTTTTTCTCCCATGCTCGGCGGCCATCATGGTCATACATAGTTCGGTAGCGAGTTGAGCGTAAACCTACTTGTAGCGGCTCGGAATAATAAACGCCCGGGCGCGCAGCAAGCCAAGATAGAGGTTTCCGTTTGTGAGGTGCGGAACCAATTTTCATTTATTCCTCTTTGAGCCTGATCAAAATAGTTGAGGGTCCGTTATTCTGGTTCATTTATAGATCATATCTAAAATATATTCTCGGACCAGCATCGATAAACTTTTATCTGTGTTTATCGCCTCATGCCTCAGCGCGTTCAACTCTGCCTTTCGCAAGGGAATTTGCAGCCAGGTTAGATCAGTAGGGTATACGGTCCCGCCTCGGTCTCTTTTTAACTCGGCGAGGCTGTGCGCTCGGTCGGCAAAAATATCGGGTATCCGACGATGTTCTCGGCTCTCTTCTGGTTGTTCCCAGTTTTGATAAGTCCGTAGCGGAACCTCCAAAACTGCTGCCAGATCTTTCTGGGTTGCGCCCATCTCCGTTCTAATTTTTTTTAGTTCATCAGGCTTCATAATTCGAGATTACTCAAAGAGTGTTTTTACGTCAAATATAAAAGCACTCTTTGAGTGTGTTAAGGTTCTAACCTTTTACTTTCAAAGAATATTTTCATTAATTTGATCGATGACTCGAAGCATGCGGTTTCGCTCTTGGCGCAACTCGTAGCATATCTTACTGACTATTTATTCTAGATCTTCGTCTACGTTTGGAATTTGTTCTAGCACACTGGCAGCGGCTTCCAGCATATACAACGATGCTCCAGCTTTAATTGCGTGGTCGGCATGTTTATAGCTTTTCCTCGTTATGTTGATTCAGGCATTAGCCCTTATATCTCTTGCCACTGACAAATCAACCCTGATATCATCGGCTCTTTGTAACACTTGCCACAAGTCATATTGTGCTTGCTGAATAAGCC
>CAMYLK010000058.1 GCA_947259225.1 uncultured Desulfobulbaceae bacterium
CTGTCTCCGGGGTCGGCATATTCGGGGAGGGAAAAACCCATGGAAAGGAATAATCATGCAAAAACATGTTTCTTTTCCAGCCCTGCACAGGAATTATTCCCAACTCAGCATGAATTTCCAGTTCCCTGTTGCACAGCAAGGCAAGTTCTCCCATTGTCATTCCATGACGCATGGGAATATCGTACAAGCCGACAAAGGATCTCCATTCTTTCTTCAGCACATTACCTTCGACCAGATGTCCACCTATGGGATTTGGCCGGTCAAGGATCACCACTTTTTTCCCGGATTCCGCAGCGGTCTGCAGGCAATAAACAACTGTCCAGATAAAAGTATAGACCCGGGTACCAACATCAATGAGATCAATGAGCAACACATCAAACGACTCAAACATGGACGGATCCGGTTTACGCTTGTCCGCATACAGTGAGTAAACCGGAAGTCCAGTGGCGGCATCCTGCATGTGGCCGGACTCAATCATGTTGTCCTGTTTTTCACTGAAAAAACCATGCTGCGGGGTAAAGAGGCAGGTCAACTGCCCGGGGAACACATCGTATAGTATATCCCGGCTGTGCTGTAATACCCTGTCAGTTGAAGCCTGATTGCAGAGAAGAGCAAGTTTCTTACCCTTCAGGCCTGGGGGTGGGTTTGCTGCTAATTGTTCTATGCCAATTGAAATCACTCTGTTCAGTCAGCCTTGGATTTAAAAAAGATAATAAAATAGATCGGCTTTGCAACTCATTGCTCTGCTGACGGTTTGCACATTAAAAGGTATTGAACTGCTCTTGTGGTCCTTTCGCTCTGACTACTTTTTTTGACGTCTGCATAATTTACTCGACAGTAACGCTCTTGGCGAGGTTTCTAGGCTGGTCTACATCACAGCCGCGACGGTTAGCTATCTCATACGCCAGCAGCTGAGCAGGTATGGTATAGAGCAGAGGATTCAGCTCTTCATTGACTTCCGGAAGATACAGTACATCATCTGTAAGTGTTGCCAGGTGTTCATCTCCTCTGGTCCCGATCAACACCAGCCTTCCCAGACGGGCCTTCATCTCTTCAACGTTGGATATGTTTTTCTGATAAACGGCATCCCGGGGGACCAATGCCAGAATGGGCATATCCTTGTCTATGAGAGCGATTGGACCATGTTTCAGTTCTCCGGCAGCATACCCTTCGGCATGAATGTAAGAAATTTCCTTAAGCTTCAATGCTCCCTCAAGCGCTATCGGAAAATTCAATCCCCTCCCGACAAAGAGGAAATCCCGGCTGTCATAGTACTTTTCAATTAACTTCCGAACCTGCTTCTGGAGAACGGGCAGTTCCTCCTCAATTATTGCAGCAATGCCAACAAGTGCCTGACCCAGTTTTTTCAGTTGTTCTGTCCCAAGCGTATTCCGTATCCTGGCAAGATAGAGAGTAAGCAGAAAAAGTGCTGCCAGTTGACTGGTAAAGGCTTTGGTGGACGCCACTCCAATTTCAGGACCGGCATGGGTGTAGATAACCCCGTCTGCCTCTCTGGTCATGGTTGAACCTACAACATTACAAATTGTTATAATTTTAGAACCCAGCTTTGCAGCAAGCCTGATACCGGCAAGAGTATCGGCGGTCTCACCTGACTGGGAAATGGATATTGTCAGAACACGTTCACCGAGCAGCAGTCTGCGGTAACGGAATTCAGAGGCGATATCCACCTCTACAGGAATGCCGACCAGTTTCTCAATCCAGTATTTGGCTACCAGTGCTGCATGCCATGAAGTACCACAGGCAACCAGGGCTATACGCTCTATGTTATTTATTGCCTGACCGTCGAGGCCTATTTCCTGCAGATCGATTTCCCCTGTATCCGGTACTATTCTGCCGCTGACAGTATTAAGTATTGCCTGGGGCTGCTCATATATTTCCTTGAGCATAAAGTGCCTGTAGCCTGACTTCTCGGCCATAGAAGCATTCCAGTTGATGGTCGTCATTTCTTTGTGGATCGGTTCACCGCTGCCGATATGCTGAACTTGAATTGAACCGGGATTGATTACCGCCATCTCATGATCGTCTAGAAAAATAACCTGGCGGGTATAGGGCAGGAGGGCAGGAATATCTGAAGCCATGTATCCTGCCTCATCATCAACTCCGAGGACCAGCGGACTGTGGTTTCTTGCAGCCACCAGTGTCCGGGGCTGCCGAGACCATGTCACACCAAGGGCATAGGAACCATCAACTCTTTCAAGGGCCTTGCGAACAGCCAGGGACAAATCGTTATCAAGGTGTTCCTCGATAAGATGAGCCAAAACCTCTGTATCAGTTTCCGATGTAAACGAATGTCCTTTTTCCTTGAGTTCATTCCGGAGAGTACCGTAATTTTCAATTATGCCATTGTGAACAACAACCAGCTCCCCGCTGCAATCGCTGTGCGGATGGGCGTTGTCCTCTGTCGGAGCACCGTGGGTAGCCCAGCGGGTATGCCCCAGTCCGCTGAAACTTGAAACACCAATATGATCATCAACGGCCGCTGCCAGATTTTCAAGCTTTCCCTGGGCACGGTATTTTACCAGCTGTCCATCAAAATGATACACCAGGCCGGCCGAATCATACCCCCTGTACTCAAGGCGGCGTAGTCCTTCAAGCAAAACAGGGATAACACGTCTTGTTCCCGTATAGCCTACGATTCCACACATATCTCAGCCTCTAAGAAGCGTCTCCATCTTATTCTTTTCGTAATAAATGATAATTTCCATAACGTAGCACAAGAAAATAGAGAATTATACAGAAAATCCGCTTAAACTGCTTATAAAGAAATCACTTTGCTCTGACAAAAAAAATATGTATCATTATAAAAAGACTCAAATTCTGGAATTATAACATGGATGAACGAAACCAACTGAAAGAAATTCTCCTGCAGAAATCATACAGGGAAGGCTCCTTTACATTAACATCAGGCCAGACATCTGATTTTTATATTGACGGCAAACAGACCACACTGTCCGCTGAAGGGGCTTACCTCTGTGGACGTCTTTTATTTCAGCTTATCAGGAATCATCCAGAGAGGATAAACGGTGTCGGTGGCATGACTCTGGGTGCGGATCCACTTGTAACAGCGGTATCAGTTGTCAGCTTTCTTGAAAATGATCCAATCCCTGCATTTATTGTCCGCAAGGAATCAAAAGGACATGGCACGGACAACTACATTGAAGGAAAAAACAACCTTGAACACGGCGGACTGGTTGCCCTGGTTGAAGATGTGGTAACCACTGGCGGGACCCTTATCAAGGTCATTGAACGGGTAGAAAATGAAGGTTTCAAGGTAGGCCTGGTAGCCACCATAGTCGACCGTCAGGAAGGAGGCGCCGAAATCCTCGCAGCCCAAGGCTATCCTCTGGCGGCAATTTTTACCAGGGAACAACTGGCCGGTAAAGGGTAATGGAAGGATATGAAGTGCGACAAATGCGGGGAAAAACTTGAGATCATTCGGCGTTGCAGTCAGGTTCGGCTGCAATGTAGCGGTTGCCACAAGGAATACCGTATTCATGAAATTGCCTCAAAGCTGGATAAAGAAACGGAAAATCTTTTAGGTCAATACACGAGTATCATCTATGACTGAACCAACTGAAACATTAAAGGCCTATGTGCAGGACGATGACTGCATTACCATCACGTGCCCGGTCTGTAATCAGCCGGCATGTCTCAAGGTGGAAAGTTTTCGAAACAAGTGTCAGACGTTCAAGGTTCGATGTGCCTGCAAAGCTGTCTTCAAAGTTAAGGTAGACTACCGTCGTTTTTACCGGAAACCGACAGAAATCCCAGGCATCTACAAATCACTCATCCCCCCGGGGCCAGGTGGTGAGATTATGGTAATAAACCTGTCCAAGGGGGGGATCGGTTTTAAAGCTTTTACCGGGCATGGAATTCGAGAGGGAGCCACGCTACAGGTGTCGTTTGAACTTGATGATAAAAAAAGAACCTACCTCCAGAAAAAAGTGAATGTACAGAATATCAACGGAGACGTTATAGGATGTCGTTTTTCCGACCCGGATCTCTTTGAAAAGGCCCTTGGTTTTTACCTGCAGCATTGATCCTGCAGCAGGAAAAATTCTTGATAATCACCAGTAAGATTTATGGCAGAATCCCTCGAAACAGTTAAGTCTTTTGTGCGAGCCGATAATACGGCCACTATTACCTGCCCTTCCTGCAAAATGCCCAAGAGTGTTTCGGTAGCCTCGTACAAAAACAAGTCCCACTTTCTCAAGGTACGCTGTCCCTGTGGCAGGGCTTTCAGAGTTCATCTTGATTTCCGGCAATTTTATCGGAAAACAACAGATTTGTCCGGACTCTACAAATGTATAAAACCTCCCGGGGGTGGTGGCGGTAACATGACAGTGGTGGACATTTCCCAGGGGGGAGCAGGTATACGTGTGACTGGAATGCATACCCTCGAAGTGGGATATGTCCTGTCCATTTCCTTCACCCTGGATGATAAAAAAAATACACCCTTAACTAAAGAGGTAATTGTTCAATCGATACAAGGTAGCATTATAGGCTGCCGTTTTGCTGACAACCAGCTCTATGAAAAAGAACTGGGCTTTTACCTGCAGGGATGAAAGTATACTTTCCGCGTTTTCCCTGTTCAGTTTTCAGATTTTTGCTGAACTGTATTGAGAAAAGACATTATGCAGTATAGAATTGGCCTGTTCAAGAAAAGGCCCCAGGGTTTTTTCATCCAGAGCACAGATCGCAACTCCATCAATCGTTGCCAGCCGATGCAACATCCCCTCATCTGCCCGGTCAATTTTATTCAACACCCGCAGGCACGGAATAGTATCGAGTTCCAGATCCCGCAGCAGTGACTCTACCACCTCCATCTGTTCCTGATATGCGGGGTTTGATACATCTATTACATGAACGAGCAGGTCTGCTTCGTAGAGTTCCTCGAGAGTTGACTCAAACGCCTTCAGCAGTTCAGCAGGAAGGTTGCGGATAAAGCCCACCGTATCGGTAATGATAACCTCCATATCCTCGGGGAAGCGTAATCTACGGCTTGTCGGGTCAAGGGTGGCAAAAAGTAAATCCTCGGCCTTAATCCGGCTGTTTGTCATGGTGTTGAGGAGGGTTGACTTGCCGGCATTGGTATACCCCACCAGTGAGATAACAGGCACATCTTTTTTCCTTCTGCGGCTCCTCCTGTAAAATCGTTCCTGACTGACTGATTTAAGTTCGCGGGTCAGCCTGGCAATCCGATCATTGATCCGTCGCCGGTCTATTTCAAGGCGGGTCTCTCCCGGCCCCCTTGCACCAATGCCGCCTGTCAGCCGTGACAGGGCGTCATCCCTGCTTGAAAGACGGGGCAGAAGATACTTCAATTGCGCCATTTCTATTTGAAGCTTCCCTTCCCGGGACAGTGCTCTGCTGGCAAAAATATCCAGGATAAGTTGAGTACGGTCGATAACGCGAAGATCAGTATGTTCGGTGACCGAACGGATCTGAGAGGGACTGAGTTCCTGTTCGAATATCAGCAGGTTGGCCCCGAGATGAATGCTGCGCAGCATGATCTCCATCAACTTGCCCTTGCCGAGAATTAAACGGGGATGGATCTTTTTGCGCCGCTGGATGACCCGGTCAAGCACCATAACCTCGGCTGAGCGGGCAAGTTCTGCCAGTTCATCCAGTGAATCTTCGGCCCGGCTCAACGGTCCGGTTGTCACGCTGACCAGGATCGCCCGATCAACTCCTTTTTCCACTTCCTTTACAGGCCGGTTCTTCACAAACTGATCTTCCAACTCTTCTATAAAAGCCAGGCAGGGGACCCTCTGCTGGGAAGGATGGACAATATCAAGCATGGCCCAGTCTTTGCCGTTAACAGGTTGCGGGACAAGGTAGGCTGAATAGAGATGTTTAGGCAGGCCTTCACTCATTGTCAGTACTGCCATGAGGTCGAGTCGCAGACAGGCAAGATCCATGATGTCCTCATCATTCATGCCGGATCTGCCGAAACAGGTGTGGATACAACGAAGTCCGCGCAGGCGTCCGCCTGCGGTTCGTATTGTCGAGAGAGGAGGAATTACGATCCGGTCATGATCACCCACGATAATGCATTCCACTTTTCCTGAACGGTGTACCAACAGACCGACCTGACGATTAATCTCTGTAGATATCTCAGCGAGCGAACGGGCAAGGTCACGCCCGATAATTTCATCCGGAGAGATATTTTTCCTGGCCAATCTATCGAGACTGCGAAGCTGTTTGGTCTTAAGGCCGGATGTATTACCAGTTACTGTTGCGATACTTCATTCTCCTCTGAAAAACTGGCTAACATGGTGCTGACCCTGGTGTTCGCGGAAAAGGGATAACTTCACGTATGTTCTGCATCCCGGTAACAAACTGGATCAATCGGTCAAACCCGAGGCCGAAACCGGAATGAGGCACAGAGCCGAAACGTCGAAGATCAAGGTACCAGTCATAATCGTTTCGGTTCAATCCTGCATCATCCATACGCTCCGCAAGTTTTTCATACCGTTCCTCTCGTTGACTCCCCCCAACAAGCTCACCTATACACGGTACCAGGACATCCATGGCAGCAACTGTTGTGCCGTCATCATTCATTCGCATGTAAAACGGTTTTATTTTTTCTGGATAATCATATAGTATAACCGGGCGTTGCAGTATTTCCTCGCAGAGATACCGCTCATGCTCAGACTGGAGATCCATCCCCCAACTGACCGGAAATTCAAACGTCTTTTCTGCTGATTTAAGGCTGTCGATTGCTGCGCTGTACGTCAGCCGGGCAAATGGTTCTTCCGCCGTCTTCTGCAGGCGCTGCTTCAGCCCTTTATCGATGAAACGGTTAAAGAGTTCTATTTCCTGGGGACACTCCTTCATGACTATAGAGACAAGGTCCCTGATCAGTTCCTCGGCAACATCCATATCGCATTGCAGGTCACAAAAGGACATTTCCGGTTCAAGCATCCAGAACTCGGCAAGGTGACGACTGGTGTGGGAATTTTCTGCCCGAAAAGTAGGTCCGAATGTATAGACCCTGCCCAGGGTCTGGGCATAAATCTCAGCCTGGAGTTGTCCGCTTACGGTCAAGCCTGCACGACGCCCGAAAAAATCATGCTCATACCCGGTTTCCCCGACAACCTGATCCAAGGATAATGATGTAACGGTAAACATCTCACCCGCCCCTTCACAATCGCTGGTCGTGATTATTGGAGTATGAACTTGAAAAAAACCACGCTCTTTAAAAAAACGGTGAATGGCAAAATTCAAACAGCTTCTGATTCGGGCCACCGCTCCCAATGCATTGGTTCGCGGGCGGAGATGAGGAATTGTTCGCAAGAACTCAAAGCTGTGCCGTTTTTTCTGTAGAGGATACACTTCCGGATCAGCCCAGCCTATGAGTTCCATCTCCATAGCCTGCAATTCAACATCCTGACCTTTTGCAGGTGAGGAAACAAGTTTTCCCCGAACATGGACCGAAGAGCCCGTACTCACCTTTTTTATTTCCGTATCAAAATTTACAAGGCTCTGGTCCGTAATCACCTGCAAATTCTCCTGGCAGGAACCGTCATTTACCTCAAAAAAAGAAATGGACCCGGAATCACGTCTGGTTTTCACCCATCCGTACACATCAATTATGTTTTCAACAGGCTGATCAACCAGGATTTGTAAGATTTGCTGCGTTAACATGGTGTTAGCTGCTCCTTTTCATCACTATCATCTCGCCGTCGCCACTGATACATCCAACATCTGACTTTCTCATTGCCGATATATGCTTCCTCACTACGGGACACTTGACGGTTAATAAAAAGTATATTGGTGCATCAATATCAGACAGTGTCTCAAAATTCCCCTGCCCCTTGCTGATGATCATATCGGAACCCGCAAATACTTTCTTAAATTCGGGGCTGCAGGACCCAAGTGGTGTACCCGGGCAACCCGTACCATTGGAAATTACATGACACATTTTATCAATACCGCACTCTGCAGCTTCCTTCATTGTGACATCATTTAATATGGGTGTCTCTCTAACAGCATAAGTGACATTGCATCCCTGTTTAAGGAGTTGCTCGATCAATAGTCCATCAAAAACTATCTCCCCGCTGTTATCGGCAAGGTATAAAATCCTCAGACCTGAGGCGCTCGTAATGTCCCTGATGAATCCGTCAGTATCATCAATATGAATATCCTCCTCAAGACAATTCGTCAGAGTTGTCATTACATCAAAATCGTGCCCTGCCCCGTAATCAATAATATTTGTCGCCACCGCAAAACGAAGGGCTGCCATGAGCGGATTCTCGGCTTCCTCAATTTTGATGCGTATCCTGTTTCGCATTCCGAGTGCCATGTCATTACTGTTTTTTTTCAGCTGCTCATAAGGATCGGCGTCACCGGTAATCTTTGCTATCAAGCCGTACACATCAACAGCATTTTCAGGCGGAGACAGAGACAGGTCCAGCCGGGAGACAAGCTGCCCGACTTCACTGATGACCTGACGAAGGACCTTCGGCTCATCACTGCTCAACCTGGCTGTCGCATGGGCCTGGTTAATAAAACAATGCAGACATTCAAGGCTGGTCTGCATGTTCTCCACCTTCACCCGGCAGTGATTTTGCGGTTTGTTTTAACAGATAATCATGGCGTACATTTGACAGGGCTGCAAATATATGTGAACGCGCCTCAGGTATCTTTGCATAGAGGTCGTTAAGAAGGTTGCGGATATCCTTTCTCCGTGTTTCCTCTGACAGCGGACACTTTGAACGGACCGGCTTCAGCTGCAGCCTCTCGGCAATCACACAAATATCTTGTTTAGTCAGGAATGACAGGGGGCGGATCAGGGCGAGACGACCATCAAATAAATCCTGTTTCGGAACCATCGTGCTTATATTGCCGGCAAAACAAAAGTTAATAAAGAAAGTCTCGATAATGTCATCCTGATGATGTCCCAGGGCAATCTTATTGCAGTTTATCCTGCTGGCATATTCAAAAAGCTGTTTCCTCCTCTGCCTGGCACAGGTATAGCAGATATCCTTTGTTTTATCGCCAGGGGAATTCAACTTTGGCAGCTGCCATGCAGTAGGAATAATATCAAGGGGAATATCGAGGTGGCCAAGCTGTTCTTGTACAGATTTTGCTGATCCCCCCGCCTTTTTATCGTCCGGCTCCATGTCAATGTGAAGAGGAATCACATCATATGCTATCGGAGCCTTTAACTGCCAGAACTGCAGTAACCAGACGAGGACCAGGGAATCAACACCTCCTGAGACCGCTACAAGGACGCGGTCGCCGTCGGACAACATGTTATAGGTGTGCATAGCCCGGCCGATACGCCGATTTATGTCACGCGAAAGGATACTCTCCATGGAACAAGAGAGAAAAATAGATTTCAGACTTTTTCGTCAAGGTCGTCAAACGTGGTAGCAGGCTTGTCTTTTTTCATGACCTGCTTGAAATATGGGCTTTTTGAAAGTTTTTTCCTTATCCCTTCAAGCATCAGATCATCTGCTGTGATCCAGGTAAAACCACGCATTTTAGCTTTTGACCAATCGTAAAGATTCTCCATCACCGACATCTGGACCTCATCGAACTTTGCTGACATCAGGACTGAACCGTTATCAGTACCGATCATTCTATTATCAAAGGAAACAGAAGCCGGTTCCTCGACGGAATACCTGGTTCCAATCCGCTCGGAATATCGCCAGACAATTGTCTCAAGTATTGCATTACAATTTACTCGCCCACCTATAAGGCGCGCTCTATCAACGGGTCCTTCACCACCGGTCATCCGGATACCTGAAAGATGCTCTTCCGTAACAAACATGATCCTTTCCTGCCCGCTGAACTCCTGGGCAAGGAGCCTGTTCATGGCTTTTACACCTTGGGCCAGAGTCTTCTGTTGTGCAGGTGAAACAGTTCCCTGAGGATCAACACCGGTAACGGCCGGGAGTATGGCGATACAGCTTACCTGGTATGCTGAGGTCTGCACATTTGTTTCAGGACTCCTGGGCTTGGAACCACATCCAGCAAGGGAAAAAACCAGACAACAGGACAATATAATAATCAAACTCTGTACAATGTGTTTCACTCTATTCCTCCAGAAGTGTTCAAGACTCTTGCTCAACCCTGCCTATGTTTATTCCTTAATGCCTGTGCTACAAGGTGCCTTTAGAAGATAACTGGCCTACCACACGGGTATCCACACCTACTGCTTCG
>CAMYLK010000059.1 GCA_947259225.1 uncultured Desulfobulbaceae bacterium
CAAGGAGAACATGCATAAACTGGGAATGGATCTCGCCTGCGATATCCAGTTTGCAGTTGATAGTGAAACCCTGGAGGATGACCTTAAAGGAATCATCGGTGGCCTTAAAGAGAGACAGGACGAGTTGGGGGTCATCTACCTCGCGACCCACGTGGGGGAAGGGGCGACCCTGGTGCGTGAGATCAAGGACCAGGGCGTGACCAATGATATCCTGGCCCCCAGTTCCTTTTATAATCATACCTTTAAAACCGCCTTTGACGAAATGCCTAAGGAGAGGGCCAATCCCGGTTTTTATTCTGAAGGAGTTTTTGTAACCACGCCGCTGTTGTTCGATACTGCTAACCGGGCGGCACAGGAATACCTGGTGCGCTACGAGGAGCGGTTCGGCAGCACTCCCGGATGGCACTCTGCTTTTTCCTATGATTCAGCAAAGGTTTTTCTGCAGGCAGCTGTGGACGCAAATATTGATCAGCAACAGGACTCCATTCAGACAATCAGGGAAAAAGTACGCAATGCCCTGCGTAAATTCAATTCCCGCGATACCGCCGTTCAGGGCGTCACCGGGGCCACCTTTTTCAATGAAGCTGGAGATACTTTCAAGCCGATCTTTGTGGCCAGGTTCAAGCGCAACCAACCGATCTCAGCCTCTACACAACTCCAGTTGGCACCAAACATAAGTGATCGGAAGCTGCTGACCCGTTTGACCGAAGAGGGGCGTCTGGTGAAGGTTAAGGACTTCTACCTTCAGGAAACCCATGTAGTTCAGTGCGGTGTTTCGATAAACAAGGTGGAAGAACTTGACACGGAAGCAGTAACCTCTCTGCTCGATTTTTACATCTGGTTCCGTCATCCGAAAGGGGTGGACCCGACCAATATCGAGTTTGTCAATGCACTGGATGACATCGACCTTGCCCACCCGGTAGTGAAACAGGAGGAGGACGGGGTAATATACCAGCTTTATCGGGTCAAGGGACGCTTCAGGGGTGATTTTGTTCATATACCCGACAATTTCGACCGAAATTCGCTAGGCCTTTCATTTCATCATAGTACCCTGGACAGAAACCGTCTCGTATTCGTGACCGATGTTCTCGGCATGGGGCTTATCGACAGCACAGTCCTTGTCAGTAAGTTGAACGAGGGCCAGGTTCTGCCCCAGGGCCGAAAGTTGAAGGTTTTCTCTGCCCTGGTGTATCAGGATATTGTTTCCCGGGCGACCATGGGGCAGGGTACCTACCTGCCGGGACTGGACGGCATGGTAGATTTTTCCCGTTTTAACTTCGTCTTCACTGTGGGCGAACATCATGTCAGCCTGCGTCGCAACCTGCCGGTTAACTCATTCTGGCTGATGGTTGGCGCTACGGTTCTGTTACTTCTCGTACCTTTTTTAAGCGCCAGGATAGGGCCATCATGCGGGACTCCCAACTTATTATGGTGGACTACTGCCATCGGTCTCTTTGCTCTCCTGCTCGCCGCCGAACTCGTTGCCCTGAACTATTTTTCCATGGGCTACATCTTTGACCAGTCACATGTCGTCAAAGCGTTCGATGTCCTGTGGTGGATCGTTCCTGCAGTCCTGTTTCTGCAGGCCTTCGAGGTGATCGTCTGGTGTCCGCTGGAGAAAAAGACAGGCAACCGGGTACCGAGCATCGTTCGCCTTTTTCTAAAAACCTTTGTCTACCTGATGGTAATTTTCGGGATCATTGCCTTTGTCTTTGATCAGAAAATAACAAGTTTGCTTGCTACTTCCGGCGTTATTGCCATGATCCTTGGCCTCGCACTCCAGGTCAATCTTTCCAACATTTTCTCCGGCCTGGCCATCAGTCTGGAACGACCGTTCAAGATTGGCGACTGGATCCAGATTGATGGGATGGAAGCGGCAAAGGTTGTTGAGATGAACTGGCGGACAGTCCGACTCATGACTGTTTGTGACACCATCTACTGTGTTCCCAACAGCAAGGCTGCCGAATCGACCGTCCTCAACTATCACTCACCAGACGACTACTATTGGCTCTACTTCCCAATCTATGTGAGTTCACTGCATTCGCCTGATCATGTCATGAAGGTGATCATGGATGCTCTTCTGGGGACAGATGTTGTGCAGAAGCACATGGGTCCTATTGTCCGCATGGATTACACAGAGAAGGGTATCGCCTATTACCCGATTTTCCTGCTTAAAGGATATGGCACTCGCGCCGGTGATAAGAATGCTGTGAGCAAAAATATTTGGAAGCATCTGCACCGCGCCGGTATGACCCCGACAGCCCCGAGGAAGGAGATCCACCGGATAACCCACGACGAGAGCGGGTACACTGACAAATCCAGAACACCGATCACCATCATTGAGGAGAATCCCGTCTTCCAGCAATTACCGGATGAAACACGAGAGAATCTTGCTGTGCATACCATGCTGCGTTTCTATAAAAGAGGTGAGACAATCTTCCGCCAGGGAGATACGGCCACGTCTATGTTCATTATTGCCGAGGGGATAGTTTCCCTGCGTATTCTTTCTGAAAGCGGTGAGGATCACCTGTCAACGGCCAGCCTTGCCCCTGGCGGAGGGGTCAAGTGGGACAGAGCATCCCAGGAGGAAGGTCGCAGAACCTGTGAGACAAACCGTCTGGGAGTCGGTGAAACCCTTGGTGAGCTGGCCTTGCTCGACAACACCCCTTATACTGCTGATGCGATAGCCTTAAGCGACTGCACTTTGCTGGAAATCACCAGTGATGCACTGGAACCTCTGACCGGGCAGGACCCGAATTTTAGCGCCCATTTTGCGAAGCACATCTTAGAGCATCGCGGAACAGAGGGCGTAGAGGCAGCCTCACCTCCCGGTGATGACCTAAAAGCAGGGGATGATGAACTGTCTTAAGCCCTGCAGCAGAAAGTCCTGAAATCCATCAATAGCTGTAACGGCAGATCTTGAAGTGAAAACGACACTTGCTCTTCTCTGCGGTGGGATCTCCTCCGAAGACTATCTGTCCAGGCGTTCATGCCGGTTGCTGCAGGATGAACTCGACAGGGACAGGTACGATATTTTTGTCCTCGACTGGCAACTGGACGGAACAGTTCTTGAGTCAGAGGTCAATGCGCCTGACAATCATCTGAAAACCCACCCATCGCTTGTACATTGCTTTACCAATTTTCATGGTGACATTGTCGTCAACCTGACCCATGGTGAAAAAGAGAACTGCGGACAATTGCAGGGTTTGCTCGACCTGGCGGGGATCCCATACACCGGAAATGACCTGACCTCTTCCGTCATCGGGATGAACAAGGTCCTGACCAAGTACTGCTTCAGGATGCTTGGCATTCATTGTCCCGGGGATTTTGTATTCTACCCTGAAGGGAGAGAGGATTGGGAAAAGACATTGTTGACTAACATCAAGAATGCAGCATTGCAGTTCCCGCTTATCGTCAAACCGGTGAAAGGTGGGTCCAGCGAAGGCATGCATCTTGTCCGCAGCGAAAAGGAACTCGATACCTTCCTCGCATCACACTACGACGGCACACCGTATATTTTTGAAGAATTCATACAAGGTGATGACTACTGTGTCGGTATTTTTACCACCCGCCGCAGTCCTGCGCCCGTAATATTGCCGGTTGCACACATCAGGTATGCAGGCGATTTTTTTGATGCGTCGATCAAGTATGGTGGTGCTTACTCGGTGGATTTTCCGGGAGAACTGGATCACGACCTTGCTGAAGGTATGCGTGCTGCTGCACTCAAGACCCATGAATTTTTAGGTTTTAGCGGCTTTTCACGGTGTGACTTCATTATCAGGGAGAATGATTTTTTTGCCCTTGAGGTCAATACCCATCCGGGAATGAGTACATACAGTATCCTCCCGAACATGATCAGGCATTCGGAATTCGCTCTGGGTTCGTTATATGATGAGATGATTGAAGATGCTTTGCACCGGAGTCCGGGTGCAATGTAGCTGATATTAAGGATTAAGTACAGGTGGGAATAATTATTGATAGGAGTCGTATACATTGACATGAATCATCCAACAATCTATATTGATAATATTACAATATTATTGCGAGTTACAGGCAGTTTTTATCACGTTATGAAGGGTATGCTTCAGATAGATCGAACCTGTGCCTTATTTAATGATGGGAAAACATGAGCAAACCAGATGACATCTATCGTCAACGCTCCGGGATTGTGGCTCGGGAGATTGTCGATGAATTTATTCTAGTCCCGGTATCATCAGATTTGTCGGCAATGCACTCTTTTTTCACTTTGAACAGTGTAGGACGGTTTATCTGGGAACGATTGGACGGAAATAATGATCTCAACACAATAGCTGCAGCAGTGGAACAGTCGTATGAAATAGATCCTGATACAGCGCATAAAGACCTGTACCAACTGATAGGCGAACTGAACCAGGCCGGACTGATTACCCAAGTGACACCCGGGGAGGTTAGTTGACATGTCCTTTGCCTGTACCACTGAACCGCTGAAAGACTTCATCGTTCCTTTGCGACAGAAAGCGATCGAGGAAAGGGTCCCTCTGTACTGCCATTTTGCCCTGACCCATCGCTGTACCTTTCGCTGTCGGCACTGTTATCTCGGCGATCAGTACACGATCAGGAATCATCGTGACGAGGAATTGTCAACCGATGAAGTAAAGGGAATTCTCGATCAGCTTGTTGAAGCAGGGACACTTTTTCTCATTCTTACCGGAGGCGATCCTCTTCTCCGTCATGATTTTGTCGAAATCTATACCCATGCCGTTAAAAGCGGACTCCTGGTAACCGTTTACTGCAACGGTTCTCTCATCACCGGAGACATTGTTGCTCTGTGGCAAAAATATCCACCGCTTGCCATTGAGGTCAGCATGTATGGCGCCACGGAATTCACCTTTGAGGATGTCACCCTGACACCCGGTTCCTTTCAACTTTTTCAGGAGGGAATTGAAAGACTCCAGGATGCCGGGATCAATTACCGGCTCAAGACAATGCTACTGAAAAACAACTGGCATGAACTTGACCGGATGGAAACCTTGGCCCAAAAGCGTGGCGTGCATTTCCGTTATGATTCACTGCTCTTCCCCTGTATGCCGAATTATGATAATGGTGGCCGGGCAAATAGTGCTGAGTCTGCACAAGATATTGAGAACAAGGCTGGAATTTCTCTGCCTGAGTTCATGATTGGAAATTGTCAGGATACAAAAGTGCCAACAATGCCGGAAGCTCTGCAATCCCCGGTAACACTACGTTTGACAGCAACTCAAATTGCGGGGATAGACTTCGCGAATGAACAACGGGTCGAAACTTTTTTTCGCCCTCTTCAAGAGAGGCAACGTAAAAAAATGAAGGGTCGTGGGCGGCTGTATGGCTGCGCTGCCGGCCGTTCGAGCTGTCATATCACTCCATACGGCCGGATAACACCTTGCGTTGTCTCCCCTGGACCAACCGGTGACTTGAGAAGAGATACTGTACATTGGTGTTGGGACAATTCTTTTCATAGTATGCTCCAGGAAAAATTCATGGAAGGTGATGCCTGTTTTGCCTGCGAATGGAGACAGGCCTGTAGAGGCTGTCCAAGCCTTTTTGCCCTTGAAACAGGAGACCAACGAAAACCTTCGGCTGAAATATGTAATATAGCGAAAGAACGTTACACGAAAATACAGTTATCCAATATGAACGAGGAGTTTCATTATGAAGCAGAGACATACTGATCCAAAAAGTGACAGGAAACCCGCCAACAAAATACCATATGAAAAACCTTGCCTGAAGGCGGTGGATCTCCACGCCGATGAGATCATGGGGAACTGCAGACTAACCGGTGATCCTAGTTGTGGGGTCATAGTCCAACCACCTACAGGGCCTTCATGAGATTCTGGCAACTGCTCAGCGTAATTTTTATTTGGTTTTATATACGTAACTTTCTGGAACGCTACATAAAAATATACAAAAGTGTCATAACTAACTAATATTGTTATCCGTTAGAATTACATAACACTTTCATGAGAACTCTGACACGTTTGACTATTGCAGGTGTTGGGATCCAGGTTTCCTGTGAAGAGAAACTCCTTCAGAAACTCATTGCCAGCGAAAAGAAAACCGGCCATTATTTTACGCCTGATCATTCCTTACAACAAAATCAAATAACAATACATATCAGTTCCATTCCAGAACCACCCGCTGCCGGAGATAAGATCATCCAGAGTGAAGACAGTCTCTGGAAAATGCAGGTTCTGGGCAATGGCTACCTTGACTGTCGATATTATGAAGAAAACCCGGATGAGCCTTCCTGGTGGTCCAGTATTGACAGCCATTTTCAAAATATCAATATCGGTCTTAATTTTCAGGTACTCCGTCCAGCCTCTTCCGATCATTCTCTGCCAGGAGGACTTGATGATTTTGCCACGGACCGGAAACTTATGATTCCCGCCCTGCTGCAACACGGTGTTCTTCTTGTCCACGGTGCCGGTGGAGTCGTCCAGGATAGAGGCCTTATTATTGCCGGTCCTTCCGGCAGTGGTAAAAGCACCATGGCTACCCTTTTTACACAAGCAGGGCATCGCATGTTTTGCGACGAGTGCATGGCCGTCAGAAAACACGATAACTCTTCCTGGCTTGCCTACGGCACCCCGTGGAACAGCTCGGCAGGTATTGCCCGGGATGAATCAACCCCTCTGTCAGCAATTTTATTTTTGCAGCAGGAAAAGGAAACAGCCGTACGACGATTGACAAGAAAGGAAAGCCTTAAACGCATCCTGCAATTCTCGCCCATCCCCTGGTATTTACCAGCTTTTGGCGAGAAGGCGCTATCGCTTGGAGAACAGCTCATCAATGAAATACCAATGTTTGAATTAAACTGCTCCCTTAATGACCAGCCCGTAAAAGAAATAGAACGGCTGGCTGTATCCCTTTGATTTGTAACGGTTGTCAGATGAGTACCCAGATACCCGCGCTTCAGCCGGATAACCTCCGGACAGCCACACATTTTAATGATCACATGCGGGAATGGTACGACTTCCTCGATACTCGGATCAATGCCTACATAAAGAAAGAAATGCTTGCCGTTGCCTGTTCCAAAGGCTGCGGTACCTGCTGCCACATTAAACTGGACGTCAATGCCCACGAGATACTCTACCTGGTACATTATGTACAAAGCAAATTGTCCCCGGAAATGCTCCATAGGGTCATCAACGATTTACGGGCATCCGCTGAAGCCATTGCCCCATTAAGCGCCAGGGACCATTTTCTCGGTCGCTACAAGTGCGGCTTCCTCCAGGATAAGTGTTGTGCCATCCATCCGGCACGTCCGGCCATGTGCCGAAAATTCAATTCCACCTCGCTTGAGAAATGTCGACAAGTTTTTTCGCCAGACAGTTCGGATCTTTCACAAAGGCCTGAGGATAAAGATCTTGATGACATTGCCTCTGATATGATCAATAACTTTGATGATGGTATCAAAAGGGCCGGATATGATTCGACCCTCTATGAAATCAACCAGGCGGTACTCCTGGCTCTTGAAAGTGGGGGCTGCCTGGAGCGCTGGTTGGCCGGAAAAAAGATACTCCCGGACCGTGTCAAAGCAAAACAATTTTCCACTGAAACCTGTGAAAGGATAAAGAAACGGCGAGATGAATTACTCGCACTGTCAATAACAAAAAAGTAATTCAAACTTGACATCTTCCGGAAAAGCTACTAAAAAATAATAGGGCTAAAATAGTCATTAGTGTATTTTGGATTATAAATTTTTTTATGATTGTGATGCGCACGAACCGTCAATATTTCTTAGCAGGAGACGACAATGAGCGATACAGAAAAGAAGAAGCAGCAGAGCGCGGAAGAGGCAAAAAAGGTTGCAGAGGATAAGGAAGCAGAAAAAAAAGAACTCAGTGATGACGATCTTGACAAGGTCGCCGGCGGGAAAGGCGGCAAAACCAAGTGGTAGGATTCGGAAAGTTAGTATAACCAAGCAAACAATGACCGGTCCGTGCGCATTATTCAGTTTGAATTGTTAAATTTTTCTGCTGCCCGAAGCCACAATCACGGGCTTTTGAACAGGTAAAGATTCGTTTTAGTTGAACAATATAAGGTATAGGGTGATGAGCAAAGCAGATTTACATTATTTACCACGACAAGTTGTGTGTTTCCGTGCAGGTACATTTGTACTTATAACTATGGCTCTGCTGCTGTCACTCTTGCCCAGGGAAGCTGAGGCAACGAGCGGGGTAGATCTTTATGCAGAATATATCAGTGTTGATGCGCTGACCCTGCGCAACAGCAATCCAGAGGATGATCCGACTAACAAGTATATACGCGGCATACGTATCTGTAACGTAGGTGATACTGCTGCTGATAATGTCACGGTAGAATGGCAATGGGATCCTTCTACAGATATTGATTGCAGTGCTGAACTGATATATCTTGCCGAGGATACATTACTTGGTGCTGCTACTTCAGCCAGTAAGAACATTGGAACACTTGGGGGGTGCGGTGCTTCGTGTACGGCCGGTGATTTCTGGGGCGCACTGGATGTGGAAGAATTGGCAGGGAATAATGCGCACAATTTACCTGCTTACTGCCAGGATGTTTATTTCACTGTCGTCATTGACAACAGTACCCAGGCCAAAGCAGACAGGTTCGTAGATGCGAGTGGGGATTGCACAACCTATAATTTTGGTGACACAACCACAACAAGAACGACCGGAACACCTGCACGTGATTATACTATTGAGTTCAGTGCGGATGGCATCGGGCCATTTGATTTGGAAACCGATTCCAACGGGGATGGTATAAATCATTACATGCGAGGTTTTCAGGGCACGACACCATCCAGCCTCGATGTTGTTATTGATTCTATTTACGATGTAAGTAGAGATGTAACATACTCTGATGGAGCAGCAACCTTCATAGATGGTAACTTGTATGATGTAAGAATCTGCGGCTACACAAACACCCAGCTCATGGCGGATCTGGGAATAAATTTTGATACAACTTTATTTGAAGTGATTGCCATCGAGTCAACATTTAATGATAAAAGTAAAAATCCGGATGTAAAGGATGATGTTAATGGCGATCCGCTAACCGAACCTTACAGGAACAACTCTGATTTCTGGACATTCTGCGACTTTGTTCAGGATTATGACGATTCTGAATATGGGAGTTGCAGAGCTGTTCCCGGCAGTTCACCGGCAGAGGTTTACGGTGTATATGTAAATGATAATGGTGCCGCAAATCTTAAGCTGCAAAGTACAAACCTTGCTTCCTGCGGCATAGAAACCATTATTACGCTTGAAGCTCTGGCGACAAGCACTTCAGGAACGTCTTTGACCCCTTATATTATGGGTAACGCGGCAGGAACCAGTGCCGAATGGAAGAAGAGTATTGGCGAGACATGGACCCTTTACCCCACCTATGCCAGCATCAGTGATTTCAGGGCCGAAGAAAGCGGTGGTGAGGTCGTGGTGCAATGGACTACCGATATGGAGTTGGGTACAATTGGTTTTCATATCCTGCGCAAAGAGGAGAAAGGCGGTGAATTCAGAAGGGTTACCAGTGAACTTCTGCTGGCCGACCCAGGTTCCGGGGCCGGGGCAGACTATTCTTTTGTCGATCCGACCGCTCAACCAGGCGAAAAATACCTGTACAAGATTATGGAGCTTGATGCCCGGGGAAATACCGACTCGCATGGTCCCTTTCCTGTCACGGTAGGCTCAGCCCAGGGTAAGGGTAAAAAGTTGGCAAAGGGTTTTCAACGCCAGGCGCGTACCCTGAGTAAAAAGGAAACAGGGCTCATCCGGGCCGCGAAAGAGGCCAGAAAGGCTGCAATACTCTCTAAGCAAAAACGGAAAGGCAGTGCTGCCAAGCTTTTTGTCAGCGAATCCGGCCTCTACAGCTTGACTGTTCGTGAGATAAGCGATCTGCTCGGCATGAAGCCATCTAAAGCCAGGGAATTGATCCGGTCAGGCCACCTGCAACTGACCAATCAGGGTAAAGGTGTCCCCCTGTTGGCAGTTCCTGACGGGGTGTACTTTTACGGTACCGGTATTAACTCGCTTTATACCACCGAAAACGTCTATGTTCTCAGCGAGGGCAATGGTGCATGGATGCAGTTACCCGGCAAGCTGAAACCCGAAGGCAGTATTGATGCTGAGGCAACATTCCCGCGCACTGTCGTGGCCGAAGAAAACCTTTCATGGGTACCACAACTCTTCACTA
>CAMYLK010000060.1 GCA_947259225.1 uncultured Desulfobulbaceae bacterium
CTTGAAGATATCGTGTCTATCATTCACTCAGGGAGATATCAACAGAAGGCCGCATGGTTGCCACAGTCGCCAGAACATCGTGGATCATATGACCTTTAAACGCCTCAACAAGTTCTGTATCAGCGGGTTTTCCTTCATCAAAGTCCACCAGCGCCTGCTGCATAACATTGTAATCAAACTTCGGAGCCCATTTCCGTGAACCGAGACGGGCTGTTGTTGAACAGTTGTCTACCATGAAGGCAACACCCTTGAAATGCATGTAGGGGTTCAGGGAGTCAACAGCTTCTATTACCGACTCGTTGCACACCTCACTCAGGCAGTGGCCCTTTTCAATCAGCAGATCAATCTGGGCCATCATGACCGCGCAGTAAAGACCTGCTGTAGCAGGGTCGACAACAGGTTCATCTGTTCGGGCTGCCCGTACCTTTTCACCAACCTTCCACATTTTGGTACCGTCTATCTTGCCCATGGGGTAACGCGGGAACCTCCTTTCAGCCATGACGACACTGCGGATCTCGTTACCGCTTGATACCTCGTCATAAATTTCCATTAATACGTCAAAAGCAGGATGATACGCTGCAGAGTACATCCTCTCGAAAGTTTTCTTTCCTTCATCATCAAGCTTCCGGTAAACGGCAATGATACCCTCATGGGAAATGGTCCTGCTCAACGGGCCTGTTATGTTTTCAACCGTGGCCGTGAAAGCATCTTCTTCTGCCACACCCTTTTCCATGACCAAATTGCGGTACATGGCTTCGGAGACTCCATGAACAGCACCAAGCAGAATTCCACGCTCACCAAAAATATCACTGCGGAATTCGTATCCCAGGGTGGTTTTAAAGACATAGGGCGCTCCGACAGCAATGGCCCAGGCTAAAGCCTGATCGGTTGCCTTGCCGTCCACATCCTGCTCAACTGCAAAGCTGCAGTTGATGCCGGCACCGTTAACTTCTTTACCCTGTACATAAAGGCGCCGGACGGAAGGACCCATTCCCTTGGGGCAGACTCCGATAACATTATTTCCGGCAGGAAAGTATTCGCCGACACTCTCCAGGTGACCAAGCAGAAAACCGTGGGAAAGACCAAGAACCGCTCCTGGTTTAAGCGATGAGAATATTTGTTTGTAATTTTCAACCTGCGCTGCATCGGAAATAAGCAGTATGACCATGTCCGACTCGCCAATAACCTGGTACATTTCACCGAGTGTTCCATTATCTTCGGTAAAGCCTGCTTCACGGGCAGAGTCCATTGAGGAACTTCCTGAACGGAGGCCGATCTTCACTTTAATGTCAGTCCCTTCAAGGGATTCCTTCAAATTCTGCGCCTGGGCCGGACCCTGTGAACCCCAGCCGATGACACCGATCTGCATGATCCCGTCAAAAGCTTTGGACAGCAGGGAAAATTTATCCCGGCCACCGCGGACAATGGTTTCGCGGGTGTCTGCCAGTTGAATAATTTCTGTTTCAAAAACATTGGATGTAAACAGGGTTTCCATCAAATTCCTCCAGTATTGTTCAAATTCGCCATCAGCGATGGATTAACAAAAAAGCAAACTAATATGTTTACAAAAACATCGATATAAATTCAACAAAAATACCAAAAAATTGGGAGGAAGGCTATTTGTCCAACTACCTGACTTAATTTTACTTCGTGATCTTATCTGTTCTGGCTATAATATTCTTGCCATTAACCCCACTCTCCTTTTATTGGAATAATGATGCATGCTCTTTCATCTGACTGGAAAGAGGAAACCCGATGATAAAAATTCGGTACATGAAAATAGGTGTTTTTGCTGTCTGGTTTATCCTTCTTGGTCTTCTCTTTGGCCGCAATATGTTCATCAAGGAGATTAACAGGCATGAAGTCAAGGCCCTTCAGAAAGCAAAACAGGAGAGGTACTATGGTGTCTGGTTCCAGAGAAGAAGAATAGGATATGTTGCCGAAACGCTGAAACCTCAGGGTTCGACTGTCATTCTCAGCCAGAAGGCCCACATTCTCCTCAATGTCCTGGAAACTACCCAGCCAATCGACATGGAGGTTACGGCCAGGCTGGACAGGCAACTCACCCTCAAGGACTTTAACTTCCACTTTACCTCACCGTTTTACTCCATGACTGCTGAAGGATATGTAGAAGGAAATGATGTTCACTTTACCCTTGATACGGGTCAGTCGATCATAAATGACAAGGTCACCCTGACCGGACCTCCATTACTGTCTGTCAATGACCGAAGCTATCTGCTCGACCAGCTTAAAAAACCGGGACAGAAAATTAAAATCCCCTCGTTTGATCCGCTTTCCCTGACCGGGAGAGAGTCAATCGTTACCTATCATGGTGAGGAAAAAATTCTGGTGCGGAGAAGAGTAAAGCTACTCCATCACTTTTCAGAGATTTTCTCCGGCATGCGTATCAATTTCTGGCTTGACAGTAGTGGAAGAATCGTCAAGGAGGAATCACCGGCGGGTTTCAAGTTTATTTCCGAACCGGAATTCAGGGCCAAGGATGTAATCAGTTCCGGCAATGAACTGCTCAGCGCTGTTGCTGTACCCATTTCAGGTGAAATCCCCGGAAAAGATGCAACTGAAGTGACATACCGTCTCACGCTTCCACCTGACCTTGACCTTGATTTAGAGGGGGGGCGTCAGACCTCAAGCAACAACCATGTTAAAGTAATGCAGGAACTGGTGCCGGCATCAGCTTCACAAGACAGCAGTCTGTGCAACAAGCCTGAATCCCTGCAGCCGAGCAGGTATGTTCAGTCAGACCACAGTGACATAAAGAATACTGCTCAGCAAATTATCGGCCAGGAAACTGACCCTGCAGTACAGGTTCGCCTGTTGGCTGACTGGGTTTACGGAACTCTTGAAAAAAGGCCGGTCCTCGGCTTGCCCGATGCCTTGACAACCCTGCACAATAAAAAGGGCGACTGCAACGAACACGCCTCCCTGTTTGCTGCGCTGGCGAGAAGCCTGAACATACCGACTCTCATTGCAACAGGTGTAACCCTGCAGAATAACGCATTTTATTATCATGCCTGGAACGAGGTTTGTCTGGATGATGCCTGGTATACCCTGGATACGACAACAAACCAGTTACCTGCCGATCTTTTTCATATCAGGTTCGGACGCGGAGACATGGACCAGCAGCTGAAAATCGGACCCCTCCTCGGTAACCTGAAAATTGATATTCTCACAGAGGAAAAATAACTGACAATGAGCGTTTTAGAAATCATTAAACTGACCAAACGTTTTGGAAAATATAAAGCTGTTGACGATGTCACCCTTTCGGTACAGCCTGGAGAAATATTTGGTTTTCTAGGACCGAACGGTGCCGGAAAGACAACAACCATCAAAATAGTTGCCGGGCTCTTAAAACCTGACAAGGGGGAAGTTTTTGTCAATGGCAACAATCTGCAGGAGCAACCGACCATCTGCAAACAGGATACCGGCTATATACCTGACCGACCCTGGCTCTATGAAAAACTCACAGGAGTCGAATTCCTGCAGTTTATTGGCAGCCTTTACAACCTGGATACAGACAGGTTCAATCAATCAACAGAATATTTTCTTAACATATTTGACCTGACTGAGTGGAAAGACCACCTCATTGAAAGCTACTCACACGGTATGCGTCAGAAGCTTATCATGACGTCCGTGCTTATGCAGGATCAGCCCCTTCTTGTCATCGACGAACCAATGGTCGGGCTTGATCCGAAATCAGCCAGACTGGTCAAGGAAATTTTTAAACAGCGCGCCCTGGCTGGAAAATCAATATTTCTCTCAACACACTCGCTTGAAATTGCTGAAGAACTCTGTCACCAGATTGGTATTATTACAGATGGAAAACTTCGTATCAAAGGAGACATGGATACTCTTCGCCATGAAGCAGGAAAGAAAAGTTCGGACCTTGAAGATATTTTTCTCCAGCTGACTGGTGTCTGGGAAATGCAGGAGATAATAAACGCGTTAAAGGACTCGTGATGACCCGACTCTTTTATCCTTTTTTCTGCAGCATCAGAAACCGCTTTTTTCCCGGCGGCAGAATCTCATCAAGATCGGTTATCATACTGGCTTTTGGTGCAATTCTTTTTACTGCCCTGTATCTTGTCAGCCTGAAAACAATCAGTTATTTTCACAGCCAGAATGAGCTGGGAGTTATCCTAAGTCTGAAAATCTTTCAAATGGCCTGGGTGATCGTACTGACCATGCTCATTTTTTCCAGCATGGTTTCCGGGGTTTCCGCACTGTATTTATCCCGGGACAATGAAATCATTTTTTCCTCTCCTGCTTCCCTTGCAGAAATGTACCTCATGCGCTACCTGACCACCTCCCTGTATACATCCTGGATGATGGTTGTCTTTTCCCTGCCTGTCTTCGGTGCTTTCGGACATATATTCAAAGCAGGTTATGCTTACCTTCTTTTCATGGTCCCTTCAGTCATCTGCATTGCCGCTATCGGGAACGGGCTGGGGCTGATGGTCACCGTTATCCTGGTAAACCTGTTTCCAGCCAGAAGGACCAAGGATATTGTAGTCTACCTTTCCCTTTTATTCGGTATTCTCCTCTACCTTGTGATCAGGCTGTTGCGCCCCGAAGAACTTGCCGATCCGGAACGCTTCCCGGACTTTATAGATTATCTTTCCCGTCTTTCCACTCCGGCAACTCCCTACATGCCCTCAAGCTGGGCATCAAATCTCTTGACCGGCTACCTTCAGGATCATTATATTGACTGGCTTTTTGTCGGGCTTCTCGTTGTTACCCCTCTTGTATTATACTTTGCCGGAGAATGGATCATGTCACGCTGGTTCTTCCCCGGCTACTCAAAGGCGCAGGAATCATTCGGCGGTTACCGGAGCTTCGGGGACCATACTTATTCACCTTCGCCACTGCGCTGGTTCTTCCGCAAGGAACTGAAAATGTTTGTCCGGGACTCTTCCCAATGGTCGCAGCTTTTTCTGATAGGCGCTCTTATCGTTGTGTATCTTTATAATTTCAAGGTACTGCCCCTGGAAAGGTCGCCCATACCGGCTGACGCTGTTGCCAATATAATTGCCTTTGCCAATATCGGGCTGACCGGTTTCATAGTAGCTTCCCTGAGTACCCGCTTTGTTTTTCCCTCAATCGGGGCCGAAGGGAGTGGATTCGGTCTTATACTCACCTCCCCGTTGTCTGTCCGGAGATACATCTTCAATAAATATCTCTTTTATGTACTGCCATTCACCATTCTCACATTTATTCTGCTCATCGCCAGCAATCATCTGCTGCAGATCAAAGGGCCAATGTGGTGGATTTCGCTTATCACAGGATTGATAATCACCTGGAGTGTTGTTGCCATGGCCATCGGATTTGGAGCAATATATGCTGATTTCAAGGCAGAAAATCAGGCAGCAGTGCTTGGAAGTTTCGGAGCAATCCTCTTTCTCTTTACTGCCCTTGCCTTCGAACTGATAACAATCCTGATCGTCAGCATCCCTGCCTATAAATTAGTGAGAGGCTGGCGGTGGGGCATCCATTTTTCAAACACTGTTTTTTTACAGACGGCCGGTGTATTACTGCTTATACTTTTAATAGCTGTTCTAGTATCCATGACAAGCTTGAGAAGAGGGGTGGAAAAGGTCGGGAGTAATTTCAACTGATTGTACAGTTAAAAGTATAATCAAATGAGAAAATATATGAATAAACAACAAGGTTGTAGATTACGATTATGAGAAAATGGTTTTATCTCCTGCTGGGTTTTACTTTTCCTTTTTTCTGGACATTCCACGCCACTGGAATGATGAAGATATTGTACCTGCCGATCCAGAAACTGGCATCGACTACCAGCGCGGGTTGGCCTTCTTTTGTATCCGCCTGCCTGCTCTACGGGATTTCTGCCCTGATATTTGAGTTGACGTACCGGGTCCGGAAAAATCTCAGCCCTGAATAGCATATCCCCCGTCAACTACAATAACCTGGCCGTGAATCATAGCCGCCAGGTCACTGCAGAGAAACAGAGCCAGGTCTGCCACGTCCTCCGGAATCGTCAATCTGCCAAGCGGTGTCCTCTCAAGGGATGCACCAATGATTTCGTCACGGTTGGGAAATTTCTTCAGAGCGTCCGTATCCACCACTCCGGCACTGATTGTATTGACAAGTATTCCCCGGGGACCCAGTTCCACCGCAAGGTGCCTGATGACAGATTCCAGTGCCGCCTTGGATGCCCCGACCACAGTATAGTTCGGGACAGCACGAACAGCACCAAGGCTCGATACCGCCATTATCCTGCCACCTTTTTTCATCATGGGCACAGCGTGCTGAGTCAGCGTCAACAGAGCCCTGGCATTAATATCCATTGCCCAGTCCCAGTGCCTGGTCGTGAGTTCCATCGCTGGTTTGAGCACTCCTGAAGCCGCATTGCTGACGAGTATGTCGAGATGTTCGTACTGTTCCCTGATTTCATCGAACATCCTGATGACACCATCTTCCTTGGCAACATTGGCCTTTACGGCCAGACATTTCACACCTTTCTCTTCGATGGCAGCGACTGTCTCCTCGGCATCGCGGCGGTGACGGACATAATTTACCACCACATCAGCACCGTTTTCAGCCAGGCGCAATGCTATAGCTCTGCCTATACCACGGGATCCGCCGGTGATCAGGGCAACTTTGCCATTCAGTTCAAACATAACCCCCTCTCTTCTCTATCGAGACAAATCTGATATGATCAAAATATGATGATACGCATGGGTAAATACTTCCAATTGAGCATGAATGTAATCTGTAAAAGGACTGAATGCAACAGCCACTCTTTACTTATGTGGCAGGATAATCCGCCTGATACTGCTTTTAATGAATCGGAAAGGGTTGAAGCGTATCGGACTAAGCTCTTCAGGCACCTCGAAATTGCTAACCTTAACATCGTTGGGAGTAGCGAGGGGATACTCGAGTTCAGCAATGTCAGTCCCCGGAATGTTGGCATGAATACTCTCTTTCATGAGCGGACTGGCACCGGGATCGAGCCCGATTATTTCAAAAAAAGTCCTGTCAATGGCAACCGGGTTTGACGAGCAGGCCACTATACCAAGGTTAAATGGCAGACCACCGATCGGGCCGGTTTTATGCATAGCCGTAACGCCATCGACAAAGGTCATGCCTGGAGGAAGGACGGTGAGCAGTTCGACTATATACCTGACAAAATCACCGTTTTTTCCCCCGTATAGCATATGCCAGAGCGGCTTGCGCATACCGGCCACGCAACCGAAATGATTTTTGACAGCAAGTGTCAGCCGCAACTGAACATGTGCCTTGACCCTCGGAAGGTTAATCAGGAGGTCACAATCAAGAGCATCAGCAGCCAATCCAGCTTTAATTCCTGACGGTAGGGTCACCTGATTGACCCGGGTAAAATTCGATACCGGAACCGAAAGTCTTTTCAGGTCATCCAGGATACCGATTTTACCAAGTACGGTTCTGGCCGAACCGAAAGCAGGCGAATCTCCTACCTGGACCATGGCCCCATTATCAAGTAATAACCGGGCTGCTGCCAGGATGAAAGCGCCTTCCGTACATGGAAGTATACCATGAGTCGCTGATATCAGGTTTGGCTTAAGGAGAATCTTTGAAGATCTCAGGTTCAGCTTTTCCAGGGATGGACCGGCCACTCTGTTCAATGATTCGACCAGTTGCTCCTGGTCATAATGTGGGCATTTCTCCAGAGCTACACGTTTTGAACTGAGATTCATGGACTCAATAAGAGATCCGGCCCAACCACTGACTGTGGATTGAGCCGGAAAAAAGAGAGAAGAGATGAAGTACTAATATTATTGCAAATCTTATGCCTGAAAAACATAACTCTTTTTTATTTCAAAAAATCCTGTAATTCAGGACTGTTACAATGTCATATAAAAATGTAAAGGTCGGTATCCAGTAACAAAAGTACAATTATTTTGACGGATACAACAGTGAAAATCGAGCCAATCAACTCATATTATTACACAGAATCAATCAATTACATTCAATTACAAACAGATACTGTTTATTGTACCTGTTGTTCAAAAATAGATATCAAGTATTTTAACTTGAACTGGTTCTCTAATTACCCCTTTACCCCAGTAACGCAAGCAGACAGTCACGTAAACACGCAAGCCTCTTCAAGGGGCAACAACAAGAATCAAGCGAACCGGCAAATCTACTTGCGGGCCCAGTTTAAGAGCCCGCCAGCAGCGAGAATCTCCCGGTGACGGGTTGAAAGATCGATTACAGCCTCTATCGGGACACCGTTGACTTCAACGGTAACCTTTTCTGCTCCGCTCAGCAATGCCTCTCGTATACCGGGAATAACAACCGCGGCCTCCTGGTCAACCCTGTCATAATCATCAGGATCGGCAAAGGTGAGAGGTAGAATCCCGAAGTTGATCAGGTTTGCCTTGTGAATCCTGGCAAAACTTTTTACGAGCTTAACCTGAACCCCGAGATATCGTGGTGCCAGGGCCGCATGTTCACGACTCGACCCCTGCCCGTAATTCTCGCCTCCGACAACAAGGCCGTAATTACCGTCAAGAACAGCCTCCTGCATCTCATGGGCAAATTTCTGGTTAATCTGGTGAAAAACATACTCGCTGATTGCCGGTATATTTGAACGTAAAGGGAGAATTTTTGCACCGGCCGGCATGATATGATCCGTTGTAATGTTGTCGGCCACTTTCATGACGATACGTCCACTCCATGTATCCGGCAACGATTCGAAATCAGGAAAAGGAGCAATATTCGGCCCCCTTACTATTTCAACTGTATTGTCTTCGGGCCAGGGGCTTTCTATACGTTCATCACCAGGCAGGACTTTAGCAGGCATGGTAAAAACGGGATACTCTCCAAGGTCACGCGGATCGGTTATTACTCCCTTTACAGCACTGGCTACGGCAACCTCAGGACTGCAGAGGTACACCTTGTCCCCTGCCGTACCGCTTCTGCCCGGAAAGTTGCGGGGAAAAGTCCTGAGGGAAATACCCTCCGTCGGGGGTGCCTGCCCCATACCAATACAGCCCATGCATCCGGACTGATGAACACGTGCCCCGGCATGAATGAGAGTAAGGAGATCTCCCTGGGCGGTAATATTTTCAAGGACCTGACGGCTGCCCGGGTTGATCTCAAAACTCAGGTCCCTGCTTACCTCCCGGGTTTCGAGTGCCCTGGCAACAACGGTAAGATCCCGAATAGATGAGTTGGTACAGGAACCGACCAGTACCTGGGCGACCGGCTTACCGGCTACTTCCCGCACAGGTACAACATTGTCCGGAGACGAAGGACACGCGATCAGGGGCTCGAGGGTGGACATATCCAGCTCAAGTATTTCATCATATGAAGCCCCTTCATCAGCAACCAGTTCCCGCCATTGATCTTCCCTGCCCTGGCTTGCCAGAAAGCTCCGGGTGTTTTCATCAGAAGGAAAAACAGAGGTCGTTGCCCCCAGTTCGGCTCCGAAATTGGTGATAGTTGCCCTGTCTGTCACGCTCAACTCGGCAACTCCCGGTCCGAAGTACTCCATGATGTATCCTACTCCGCCCTTGACCGACAGGCGGCGCAGAACTTCGAGCAGCACGTCCCTTGCTGACACCCATGGCTGAAGTTTACCGATAAGTCTGATGCCATAAACCCTCGGCATGATAAGATAAAAAGGCTTGCCGGCCATGGCCATGGCTACATCGAGGCCTCCCGCCCCCATTGCCAGCATACCCAGACCGCCTCCGGTTGGCGTATGGCTGTCTGAACCGAGGAGAGTTTTGCCCGGGATGCCGAACCGTTCCAGGTGGACCTGGTGAGAGATGCCGTTTCCCGGAGGAGAAAAATAAAGACCGAATTTCCTGGCAACCGACTGGAGAAACCTGTGATCATCCGCATTCTTGAAGTCTGACTGAACAAGGTTATGATCAACATAACATACCGACAGCTCAGTCTTGACCCTGGGAATGCCGATTGCCTCAAATTCGAGGTACGCCATGGTACCGGTGGCATCCTGGGTGAGGGTCTGGTCGATACGCAGTGCTATTTCCCCGCCCTGCTTCATTTCCCCCCCAACCAGGTGGTCAGATAATATTTTTTCCGTTACCGTCTTGCTCATTAAATTTCCTCTCGTTTTCGGTATAAAA
>CAMYLK010000061.1 GCA_947259225.1 uncultured Desulfobulbaceae bacterium
AATCCTCATTACAGTACCCTCAAATAAATCTATCACGCTTTTATAATAATTTTTTCGTGGATAAAACGAAGACCTCCATGGATAACTGACGTGCTCACATAAGGAATTGCATGTCTCTTGGTATCCCGGCCATATTTCACCTACCCGGGAGACAGATTTAATTTTTCTTATCATATAGATATGATACAGATACTTGAATAGTTATCTTCGGTGAAAATTATTCTGTCCCCGGTATAGAAAAATAAAATCAGTCCCCTTGCTGAGCAGGACTAGCTGAGTTTTGATGGTAATCACATATTTAAATTATCTCGATATCCTGAAGGTACCATAAGTACTACAAAAGCACATGTTGAAAGTCAATAGCTATTCGCACTGGAATCGCATATGTTGAAATAGAAATTTAACCGAGATATCAACTGTATAGTGTTTTTTTCAGTTTGATCGTGGTGTCGTAAAAGTCTATGCTTCAGTAAATATAAAATCCTGCGCTATTGGTTCTATAGTATACAAGGAGGTTCCTTTTGGCTGTTCAAAGTAAGCCGTCTACCCCGGATTGAACCTGGAGTTTTTCCAACTTGTCAATGTAATAGGCTGTATCCTGCTTCAGGTCGATATGATCCACTTCAACAGAAACTCCGCTTTCTTTAAGGCTGTCGAATAGCAAATCCTTTGCACTGAAATCGAAATGTTCCCTGGAAATAACGATAAAGTCCTGGCCGTAGGCCCTGAAGAGTAAGGTGTCCGGATAGCGGGCCTGTAGTTCGAGTGCGAGTTCCTGCATCAGCTTGTTGCCCTGCTCCCAGCCTTGCTGTTCATTGTATAACTGTAAATTCTTTATATGCAGGCTGTGCAGGCAGCGGTATTCATGCAGTTCTTTGTTGTTCTGTAGAATGATCTGTAGATAATCTTCATTATAGAGGTTTGTTAATTTATCACTGAAGAAATAGGAAAACCGTCGCTGTTCCATCTGTGTTTTAGGCAACTGGGTTATGGCCTCGGGTACTTGTACATCAGTAAGCACTTTTGAGGCGGCAGCAACGACTTCCGGATCAAACTGGCTGCCGCTCAACGCATTCAACTCTCGCAATGCCTCCGGAATCGCTTTTCTCGGCTTGTAGATACGATTTGTGGTCATGGCATCAAAAGCGTCGGCAACAGACATTACTCTGGAAAGCGGAGGGATATGCTTGCCCTTGAGACGGTCCGGGTAGCCCGTGCCGTCATACCGCTCATGATGATGACGAATAATTATTGCAAGATCCTGGTACATCCGAACATTTGAAAGCATTTCATAACCGGTGGTGGCATGAAGTTTAATCAGGTCATAATCAAGCGTGGAAAGCTTACCCGGTTTAAGCAGCACGGAGTCCGGGGTGGCAACCTTCCCTATATCATGAAGGATGGCCGCCTTCTGCAGGATACTAATTCGCCCATCGGTGAAGCCCATTTCTCCGGCGATCAGCTTGCAGTAGTGTGCAACCCGGAGGGTATGACCGGCGGTATAGGTGTCCCGGTGATCGATCATATTGGCAAAGGAAAGGATCGTTTCTTCATAATTTTCCGTACGTTCTGTTTCAAGTTGCGCAACCAGTCCTTTCTGACGAAAGGAGCTGACGGCAAAACCGATGTCACCGGCCAGCTCCTCCAGCATGGCAATCTCTTCCTCTTCAAATCCTTCCAAACGCAGGGTATAAACATTGAGGGCGCCGAGGGCCGGGGAGTATTTATTCGCACGCAAAGGCAAGGCGATAACCGCCCGATATCCTGTTTCACCAGCTCTATCGAGCCAGGGCGAGACAGTGGAGACCGTATCGTTTTTTTCGAGAACCACAGTCTGGTTGTCCCTCATGCAATGAGCGGCAGGGGTTGATGAAAAGGGATCATTGGTATCAAAGGGATCATAGGGCGGATCACTTGGAAAGTGGATGGAATCGTTGGTGGTAAACACTGTTTCGATCCGGTTTTCTTTCATAAGGCCGACCCAGCAGTACCCGTAATGACCATGCTCGGTCATGATTCTGCATGCTTCCTGTAAGAGCATCTCAAGGTTTGTAGCTGACAGCAACAGGCCGTTTACCTCGGCAATCGTTTCCATGATTTCCCGGAGATACAGTTCTTGATCAAGAAGGGTGTAAATTTTTTTTGTTCGTTCTTCGACCTTTGTTTCCAGGGTTTTGTTGAGTTCCTCCATTTCCTGTTTTTTCTCACGCAGGCTTCTGTTGAGCTGCAAAATATACAATGAGACAAACACAAGGGTGGTGAGAACAAACAACAGCAGGATCAACTGCAAACGGTAGCGTGTAAGGACATCAGAGAAGGTAAATTGGCCAAAGTCCTTATAGGGACCTATCCTCAGTTCCAGGAGGCAGTCTTGAACGGGTTGATAGTTTAGTGGCGCAGTCCAGCCAGCACTTTTACTGGCTTTGGCGGCGGGGTCATTTGGTCCCATTTCCAACAGGGCGGAGGCAACCTGTCGGGCGAGGTCAGCAGGGGTGGATTTCACGGCGGCGATGGGCCATTCCGGGTATAATGATGTGCTGACTTTAAATGGAAAGTTTTCGGCCTGCTGCCCGTTGAGGATACGAAAGGCGTCAAGCCGGATACTCCCGGCTTCGGCCATCCGTTCCAGGGTGTCCGTTCGTACCGTACCTGCATCGACTCTGCCGTTTTGTACTGCGTGAACGACCGCATCATGTGTATTGCCATAACTCAGCGATGCAAAGAAGCGAAGGGGGTCAATACCCTGTCTGTGCAGTTCTCGCCAACACATAATCCAGCCGCCAAACGAGCGTGGCTCTACGGCCATGAAATCCTTGTTCTCCAGGTCGCTGATTTCCTGCAAATCATTTCTGTCTGAGCGGACAAAGATCACCCCGCCGAAAATAGTTGTTTGCTGGCCGGGCAGGTTTTGATTGATAAGGGTCGCTATCCGGTTCACTCCATACAGTTTTTCCAGTTCCACGTAAAACGCTGAATTGGCAAGGACGAAATCGATTCGTTCTTCCTGGACAGCGTCATGAATCTCAGGGAAACCAAGGGGGATGATGGTAAAGTGATACCCAGGAAGCGTTTTGGAAAGATAGCCTGCGGTCGGTGACCATTTTTTCAGGGCAAGATCCTGGCCTCGTTTGGCCAGCACGCCTATTTTCACTTCCTTTTGTGGTTGGGCAAACGTATTATTCTGCGTGCCGACCGTAACCAACAACAGCAGGAAGGTAAGAATCTTCCAGCAGTGGCTCAATCCGAACGATTGTATGTTGTTAACCGGGTTGATCAAGAAGTTGTCTCTTTGTTAAATACGGATATGATCTGTTTGTATACTATCTAACCGATCCTTTCATCAATGTTCTTTACCTAACCCTTTGATAGTCTCCTCCCGCATTTTGAACTTTTGCAGCTTGCCGGTTACGGTCATGGGAAATTCACTGACAAATTTAATATAACGCGGAACCTTAAAGTGAGATAGGGCGGTTGAACAGAAATTCCTGATCTCCTTTACCGAACAGTCCTTATCTTGGTGCAGCTTGATCCAGGCCGCAATTTCCTCCCCCCAGTAATCGTCCGGTACTCCAAAGACAGCTGCTTCCGCCACATGGGGATGACTGAAAAGGCATTCTTCAATCTCTCTGGGATAAATGTTTTCTCCGCCCCGAATAATCATGTTTTTCAGTCTACCGGTGACCTGCACGTAGCCGTCTTCATCCATGCTGCCCAAATCACCTGAGTGAAGCCAGCCGTCGACGTCAATGGCCTTGGCCGTCGCTTCCGCATTCTGATAATATCCCTGCATAACATGGTAGCCACGAAAACAGATTTCACCTATGCGGCCGCTTTCCAGTACCGTTCCATCGGCTACATCGACTATCTTTACCTCCTGGTGCGGAAGGTTACGGCCCACAGTGGAAATACGATGCTCAAAGCTGTCATCCCGAGTGGTCAGATGGGTCAATGGCGATGCCTCTGTTTCCCCGTAGCCGATAAGAATCTCGGGACAATGCAGTTCCTCCATCACCCGTTTCATCAGTAGCGGTGGACAGGGGGCGCCGGCCATGATTCCGGTGCGCAGGCTATGGGTGTCAAAGTGTTTGAATTGAGGGTGATCAAGCTCGGCGATGAACATAGTTGGAACGCCATGAATCGCCGTGCACTGCTCCTGTTCAATACCCTGCAATACCGCCAGGGGATCAAAATGTTCACAGGGAATGACCAGGCAGGCACCGCAGGAGAAACAGAGGAGGTTGGCCAGAACGGTGCCGAAACAGTGGTAAAAGGGAACCGCAACACAGAGACGGTCCTTGTCGCTGAAATGCATGGCCCGGGCGGAAAAATAAGCGTTATTGAGAATGTTGTGATGGGTGAGTACTACGGCTTTTGGGACTCCGGTAGTGCCGGAAGTGAATTGAACGTTGGCCGGAACATGTGCAGTAAGCTCGGCTGTCCGTGATTCAAGGGTCTGCCGGGAAACGGAATTGGTCCCACCCAGCACTTGTTGCCAGAGTGTAAAGCCTGGGGCCGGCCGGTTGGTAGCCTGGGGGGCGGCAGGGTCATAGAGGACAACGTGTTTCAACTCGGGAAATTCTCTGGATGTCAGGCGGTTATTTGCATCTGCACTGTCCAGCTCCGGTATCAACTCCCTGAGCATGGACACATAATTACTGCTACGAAAGGATGGGATCACAAAGAGCATCTGTACTTCAGCCAATTTAAGGGCATAAGCGAGTTCTTTTGGCCTGTATGCAGGGTTGATGTTGACCAGTAACGCACCGATACGGGCACAGGCCATCTGCACCAGCAGCCATTCAATATTGTTGGTCGACCAGATGCCGATATGCTCACCCTTAGTTGCACCCAGGGCAAGCAGACCACCGGCAAGCTGGTCGATCTCCTGTGAAAATTCCTCGTAGCTTAATCGTCTTTGCTGCGGAAGGGACACAATTGCCTGGTGATCAGGAAAACGCGCACTGATCAATTGAAAATGTTGATAAATAGTTGAGGCAAGAAGAGAGACATTTCCATCAGTCCGATAGTAGCTCTTTTTTGTCGGCATTGCCTTCCCTCTTTAGATATCGTGCCAGTACGTGTCGACGCTGTTTTGAATTTCGGTAAGTATCCGCTTATTGCGCTCCGGGGTAAAGAGATGGGCAAAACGGCCCTGCAACTGCAGGTACTCATCCGTCGAAGGACGTTGGCCCGGTGATAACGGGATACGGTTATGGATAACCGAGCCGTTTTCATACTCTTTCAGGGGCCAAACCCCTGTTTTGATCGCCATCTTACCGACAGTAATGGTCAGGGAGGGATCAAAATGCCAGCCAGTAGGGCAGGGCGCAAGGGCAATGAACATCTTTGAGCCGGGAAGATTTTTGGCTTTTTGTATTTTTCTCGCCATATCCATTGGGTCTGCGCCTGAAACAGTGGCAAGGTAGGCTGGCCTGTGGGCCGCCCAGATGGAAAACAGGTCTTTTTTATACCCCTGATGACCAGATGGTCCCCTGCTGGTTGCAGTTGCTGCGCCATGGGGTGTGGCAGCGGAAAACTGGTGGCCGGTATTTCCGTATCCCTCATTGTCATAACAGATATATATGAAATCAAGATCCCGGTCCATGGCCCCGGAGGTGGACGAGAGTCCCATACCGTAGGCGGAACCGTCACCGGTCAGAACCACGACCTGGAGGTTATCTTCCGCCAGGATACGGCCTTTTTGTATCAGCAGGTCAAGGGCATCACGTATACCCTGAGCACCGGCAGGAGCTGAAGCCATTGCCGTATAGATCCATGAGCCGTGAAAAGGGGTGAAGGGATAGACGGTGAGCAGGGTCATACAGCCTGCGGCATTAACGAAAATAGTTTTTTCTCCAAGTATTTCATAGAAAAGTTTGATATCGGCCAGGGCACCACAACCGGAACACGTTGCCGTACCGGAACCAAGTAGGTGTGAGGTGGGAATAAGTCTATCTTTTGCTGTTGAATTAGGGTTCATTGTCCCTCCTTCGGCAAGCCGGATGCTGCTATTGCCTGCAGTCCCTGCATTTGAGCCAACTCCTCTCTGGTGTAAAGCAGTCGCGGTGGTGGAGCTAAACCTGTCTCAGCGGCTTCAGCAGTTACTTTGGCTATTTCAACAAATTCTTCGTCACTGATGTCACGACCGCCGAGGCCACCGATAAAACTGACCAGCACGCGAGGACGCTGGTCGGCATTGTAAAGTACTGAGGCGAGTTCATTATAGAGGATGCCGCCTTTACCCGGAGAGATATTTTGGTCCACTACGGCAACGCCTTTTGTTTTTTGCAGTGCCTTGATAATATCCTGATCCGGGAAAGGGCGGAGCAGGCGTGGTCTGACCAGGCCAACCCGGATACCTTGGGCGCGCATCCGGTCAATGGCTGCTTTAGCCTTGGTGGTAAAGGAGCCGATCATATAGAAGGCAATGTCCGCATCTGCCATGCAGTACTCTTCCACTGCAGGATAGTGTCGGCCGGTGTGTTGAGAAAATTCCCGGCTGATTTCGTTGAACACGGTAAGGCCGTTGCGGGCAGCATAATGGGTTTCATAACGGAAATAGGAGTATTGTGAGCCGCCGAGAACGGCCACCCCTTGCGAAAGAGGATCTCCAGCCCGGAAATGAGTGTACTCTACATCATATGGCGGTAAAAAAAGACGGACTGTTTCCTGTTCAGGAAGCTCAACCGGTTCCCGGGTAAAGGAAAGGTAATAGCCGTCGAGGTTGACGATCACCGGCAGCCGCACCCGTTTATCTTCGCCGAGCCGGTACGCCAGCAAAAGACAGTCAACCACCTCCTGGCAGGTGGCACAGTGGATCTGCAAAAAACCACAGTCCCGGGCGGCAAGCACATCATTATGGTCGGGCTCCAGGGTAATGGGAGAAGACAGGGCTCGGGAAACGTTGACCAGCACAAAGGGGGCTCGCCATCCGGCAACGGTATAGAGCATCTCCATGCCATACAATAACCCCTGGCTGGAGGTTGCAGTGAAGACCCGGACACCGCTGACGGCGGCGGTACCGGCGGCAGTGATCATCGAGTGCTCTGAATCCATGGTCACCATACGGGCATCAAGCTCACCCTTGTCTATCCAACTGCCGAGGGTTTCAATAATTTCAGTCTGCGGGGTTATGGGAAAGGCCGGGATATATTCCGCACCGGCCAGACGCACGCCCCAGGCCGCGGCACCATTGCCGGTCAGGAGTCTGCGCATTTTCTGTCCTCCTTCTGTTTGTCCTGCAAGGGACCTTGTTCCGGGATGGACTCAATAGCCTGCAAGGGGCACTGTACGAGGCATATGAGGCAGCCTTTACAGTGGGTGTAATCGATACAGGGAAAGCCGTCCTGATCGTTGCTGATTGCCCCATCCGGGCAATAGGTATGACAGAGACCACAACGGCTGCATTTATCGTGGTGGATAATCGGGCTCAGGGTGCGCCACGATCCGGTGTCCATATGCAGGCTGGTCGCCCTGCCATGGATGGCAGGAGCAGAGATTGTCGCATCCTCAAAGGGAAGTTCGATCCAATTGGGTTGCGCGGCGGAAAATGCTGCCGGTTCCGGTTGTTCTACAACCCGGTAATCATTATCTTCCATTTGTTGAAAGGCGTCCCGGGCTGTCGCCACATTTTCAGTGCGCAGTTGTTTGCTCAGATCGGCAAGTTCCATTGCCATGGCATCAGAGAAAAATTGCCGGGAAAGGCCAAGCAGTTGTGCGGCAGCGGCCGCACAAGCGCTTCCTGCCCGAGGAAAAATCGTGCGCCCGTCTTCGGACGAGGTAGGGGCCAGGACCAGAACGGGACAGGGAGCGGCAACGGTTTTACGGATCTCTTCCGGAGTGTGACTGCTTTGAACAAGCAACAGGGAATGGGGGCTGACACCAGCCATAACTCCGGCTGCAGGAAGAAAAAGCAGACTGTCATCGGCGACCACAACCAGGTCGGGCCGGGTAATTATGCCACGCTCATTGATGATTTTTGTATCGGCACGAACATAGGCAAACATTGGGGCACCGCGTCGTTCGGCCCCATATCGCGGGGCGTCCTGCACCTCGTAGCCGGCCAGGAAAAAGGTGCTTCCCAAAATGCGGCTTGCGGTCTTCATACCCTGACCCCCCCGGCCATGAAATCGAATACGCAACATCGGTACCTCCTTTGCTGGTCATGCGGCAGTTAGAATAAGGACCATCGACGACAACACATGGCCGTTCTTACCCGGCGTTCAGACAACGCGACGGCGGCATCCCTTGGTGGTATGTTTTTATCGGTAGCTTCCTGCAGAACCTGCCGGGTATTGGTACTGACCTTCTCCGCTATGCACTGGAAGGCCGAACTTTGCGATTCACCTTGATATTCTACGGCCGCGCAGATAACCCCTCCGGCATTGGCAATGAAATCTGGAACAATCAGTACACCCTGTTTATGGAGCACACGTTCAGCCTCTTCGGTAAAGGGTATGTTGGCGCCCTGAACAATAAGTTTTGTTTTCAGGCGGTTCACGTTGCCTTCATGCACGACATCCGGACGTGCCGCCGGGATCCAGATGTCGCATTCCATATCAATGACAGCATCGCGATCACCTTTTTCGCCTAATTTTGACTCGATAACGCTTCTTCCCGCTGCCTTGAGGTTGATGAGTTCGCTGACATCGAGCCCGCCAGCGTGATAAACGGAGCCGCATGAATCAGCCGCACCAACCAGAACAGCGCCTTTTTCTTTAAGGAGCCGGGCTGCATGTTTTCCCACCGAGCCAAATCCCTGAACCACGACACGGGCCCCTTCAATCTCAAACCCGGTAAAGCCCATTGCCACATCTACCGCATGACTCAGGCCGAAGCCTGTTGCGCCGATTTCATCAAGAGGTATGCCGCCGATTTCTCTTGGCAGACCAACGGAACGTCCTATTTCATCCTGGATCCAGGCCATGCACATTTCATCGGTACCCATATCCGGGCCGGCAATATATTCAATGGCATGTTTGATCGAGCAGGCAAAGGCGCGAATGAGCAGTTCCTTTTGTCCAAGATCCATTTTCGGGTCGGCATAGATGACGGCTTTGCCGCCACCATGGTGGAGGCCTGCGGCAGCATTTTTCAAGGTCATTGCCCTGGCTAGTCTGACAGCTTCAACGGCGCTGACGTCGGGGGCCATTCGTACGCCACCGATGGCAGGGCCACAGGCGACATTATCGATGACCAGTACACTTTTCAGGCCGACTGATGGCTCACAGATATGGATAATTTTCCATGGGCCAAGGTCACAGGTCAGTTCAAAAAAGTTTTCCACCAGTCATTCCCCCCGCATACTCTGTTTCAATGTAAAATAGATAACAGCAGACCACTGAGAGTTTTGGTAACAAAGCTAATCTATTAAGAGAGATATTTCCGTATGGTTGATTCTCGCTCCAAGCCGCGACCGGCTATTTCAGCCAGTGTGTTCAGTTCATCGGCAAGCAGCTCGATAAGGTCATCAATGCTCAGGATGCCTTCCAGGTCACCGTTGTAATTGACCACCGGCAGACGTCGAATGCCCTTGTTGCGCATGCGCTGCAGAGTGTCCCATATACCTTCATTTTCTTTGCCTGTTATCAATTCCGGCCTCATCAGTTCGCCGGTTGTTACCGTGTCGAGGTCAATATTTTTGGCTATGAGTTCAACTACGATATCACGGTCGGTTACGATGCCGACCGGAACCACGCGATCTCCCTGTCGCTCTACCACAACCACGTCACCGACATGGTGATTGCGCATCAATTGCGCCAGCTCAACAATGGTCGTATCTTGTTCTGCGATAACAACTTCCCTGGTACAGAATTCCCCGATAGACATGGTTTTCTCCTTTATTCATTCGCCAAGTTGTTTTCATCAAGGTCATCAAAATCGCGCCGGATTACATTGTTTTTTGATCGAAATCCTCCTCCATCACCGTAATCTA
>CAMYLK010000062.1 GCA_947259225.1 uncultured Desulfobulbaceae bacterium
AAGATTTATCCCCCCATTCAACCCAATCGGGTCAGCGGAAATATACCTCCCCAAGTCTGGATCATAGTACCGATGCCAGTTAAAATGGAGCCCTGTTTCGGCATCATAATATTGGCCCGGAAAACGGATATAAAAAAGGCTGTCAAATCGGTAGTTGACAGCCTTTTATTAATCGCAAGAAACTACCAACGCACTCTCAGTGCGATACGTTATTATTTGATAATTTCAATGTAGCAGCCTGTTTCTCCGTCAATAAAGTAGAATTTACGAATTTTAATTTCATTTCCTGAAGTTATATACTGATAGGCGTAGTGAGTAGACCTCTTGCCGATACGATTAGCAATCAAATTTAAATATTTTATTTTCAAGTCTTCACGGTCACACTTGCCTGAACCAAGCGAGCTAAGATCCATTAGCAGCATTTTTATCTTCTTTTTTACCTTTTCATTTGGCACCTCAGAGCTCCACTGCTTAACTAAAAATTTATTATGCTTATCACTTTTAGATTGCTTGGGATATTCTTTGAAAGTTGGGCCTGGATAAGGAAACAATCCTTCCATTTCCTCCGGAAGCCGGACTACTCTAACCTGGTAAACATCAGGGAAAGAGTCTCTTGAACATTCAAGAATAAGTTCTGGATTTTCAATTGGGACCCCTGTAATGTTTCTAAAATACTCAGCACTTCCCCAAAAGTCGCCAGATGAACAAGCACCACATACAAAAAAAATTACTAGAAATAAGGCCCAGTTGAACTTGTTATGAGTAAATTTTTTTGAATTCAAGCAGGTCATAAATATATTTAGCTGATGATCAATCATTGCCATAGCCCACCATCTTCAACCGCTCTAGAACCATAAAACGAGATTCCGTAGTCTTGTCCTCCTGCTAGCGGCCCAAACACGCTAATCCCCATGGTAGTTATTTCCTTCCATGGTAAACTTAATCGCCAACCTTCTGAGAACGGTTTGCGGAGCATAGGATCACGAACACCCCATTCATACCACTCAAAATTAAAGTCATTTTGACCTGCGGTTATTTGACCTTGGAAAGACCACTTGCACTCATCACTGGTGATCAAACCTGTTAATTTATAGTCTTGATTTCCTGCCCATCCTCCAATATCTTTTGTAGTTTGAAGGTCCACATTTTTTGTTCCCGTTTGTCTGTACATTGAGTCAACCAACTTCTTGTAACCGGGAAATCCTGATGGTTGAATCCCATTATCCACTTCACTAAATGAAAGAATTTTGGACATCCCTTGACCAATAAAATACCAGTCAATTGCCTCAAGAGTTGAAAAAAGACCCAATGGATCAATCGCATTAACCGGATTCCCATTCGCGTATGCGTAGGGATTGACTCCTCCCTGCAGCCCGATCGGATCAGCAGAGATGTACCGACCTACCTCTGGATCGTAATACCGATTCCAGTTAAAATGGAGCCCTGTTTCGGCATCATAATATTGGCCCGGTTATATTCAGATGAACCTTCTCCCCCGAAAGAGCTGTTTTTAAAACAGCCCCCATCACGCAACAGTGTACTCTTTTCAGAATAGGGCAAAACGGGAGAGAGGGCAAGGCCGGACAGAGCGGTTAAAGAAAAAAGAAGAGTGAAGAGAATGGAGCCTGGACCACTGCACATAAGAACTTATGTTCAGCGCACCAGGGGCGGCGGCAGAGCCGGCCACGTCGCATAATAACGCGTATTATGCGACGTGCCGCAGGACGCGTAGTGGTTGCAGGCGCAATGTGTTCTACAAGCGCTCTCCGGGATGACAGCGAGCATGGACCTCTTTCAGATCGTTGATGGTCACCTTGGTGTAGATCTGAGTAGATTCAAGGGACTCATGCCCAAGGAGCTCCTGAACATGACGGACAGGGGCGCCGTGCTTCATCATGTGGGTCGCACAGGTATGACGGAAGGTATGGGTAGAGATGTTCTTCTTGATCCCGGCCTGAACCGAACAACGCTTGACGATAGCCCAGATACCATGGGCATTCATCCGCTCACCCCAGCGGTTGAGAATGAGATATCCATGATCCTTGCCCTGGATAAAAGCAGGACGAACAGAGAGCAGATAACTCCTGACCAGGTCAGAGACCCGAGTGGAAAGCGGCACAACCCGGTCCTTGTCGCCTTTGCCGGAACGGATATGGATGTAGCCGCCATCAAGATCGAGATCACGGGTCTTGATCCCGGCCATCTCAGCCCTGCGGATCCCGGTATCATAGAGCACCTCCAAAACGATACGATTGCGGAAGCCGTTGTTGCTCCGGAGATCAGGCCCCTTCATCAACTGCCGCATCTCCGTACTGGAGAGGATCACCTTGGGCAACCGCCTGGGCTTTCTCGGCAGTTGTATTTTTACGCCCGGATCCGAGAGCAGATACTCCTCTTCTTTGAGATATCTTGTAAAGTTCTTGGCCACTGCCAGCAGCTGGCTCTGACTCCTGATCGCCAGCATTGTTCCCTTGGAGGTTAAGCGGAAGGCCAGCTCCTGCTGATACTCGGAAACGACCTCCGCTCTCAACTCGGAAAGATAGAACACATCCATCTCTTCCAAGAACCGGGTAAAGTCCCGTAAGCCGTACTTGGCAGCCCGGATGGTCAGCCGGGCACGGCCCAGAATGGCCAGGTGCTGCAGATACAACACAACAAGATCAATGATTTTCATCTTTTTTTATCCTCCTTAATGCCCGGATGACACTGTTCATGGCTCTTTTTCACCTCCACCGGCATGACCTTGGTGTATATCTGCGTGGTGCTCAACCGGCTATGGCCAAGCAACTGCTGCACATAACGGATATCCGCTCCTTCTTGCATCAGATGGGTCGCACAGGTCCTGCGGAAGGTATGGGGTGAGACCGGCTTATCGATACCAGCCCGGAGCCTGTATTCACGGATAGCCTGACGTAGAGCTGCCGGTTTCAAGGGCGTTCCGCTATAGGATAAAAACAAGGTCTTCTCCCTGGGATGTTTGGCCGCATATCTGGGCCTGATCTTCTGCAGATACTCTTTCAAGTAGAGGCTGCTGTTCTTCCCCAGGGGCACAACCCGTTGTTTCCTGCCCTTGGCCCTGCGGATAAACAGGGTCTTTCCCGGCAGGTCCGGATCATAAATCGTCAACCGCAACAACTCATCCAGCCGGATCCCGGTGGCATATAACACCTCCATGATCGCCCGGTCACGGATCTGCATGGCAAAGGAAAGGTTCGGCTGCAGGAGAAGTTTTTTTATTTCCTTCACCGTCAGGACCGTCCCGGTTGTTCTGTTCTTCCTGCAGGTCTCGACCAGCCCCTCAGTAGGGTTGATCAGCAACCGGTTGGTTTCCAGAAGATACTCAAAGAGCCGCTTCACCGGCCGCAGCTTCAAGGCCTTGGTCTCCATCTTGTTGGCCTCGGCCATGACCTTTTTTTTATACTCCTGGATGATCTGTTTATTGACCTTGCGTAGATCCGTAATCCCTCTACTGCTCAGATAACGGTTAAAATGGCCGAGATTCTTCCGGTAGAGCTGGACCGTAGGCTCGGCATAGCCCAGAGATTTCAGCTGTTCCTGATATGCCCTGATGGTGACTTCAACATCCATGTTTCTTTAACTTCCCCCTCCCCCTGGGGCTTGTTCTCCCGGCTCCACCACCAAGTAGGTTCTTTTTTTCTTTAACTGCAACAGGTTAAGGCTGTTTTTGGCTAACCTCCAGGTGCCCTCCAAGTACCTCCAACCACCCTCCAGGTTGGTCATTTTCCCTCCAAGCTCTTTCTGATCTCTTCCACCGGGGTCAGGTTGAGATAACATCTTTTGGGGTCATCATCCCCTTCTTCATCCTGGCCCAGGTAATTGAGAACATAAGAATATTCCTTGCCTTTGGAACCGATCCGGGCCGTGAGATATTCAAGGTCTTCCAGCTGCTTGATATGGCTCTTGACCTGCCAGTCGGTCCAGTTGGTGTATTCCCGGATCATCCGCCGGGTAAAATAAACTGTGTCCAGTGATCCTTCTGCCAGCTCTTTGACCATGGCAATAATTTGTGAGAGCAGGGTCCGGGACGGCTTGGCCAGTTCATCCATGGACTGCCCCAGAACCTCGTTGGCCAGTCTGTTGGCGGTCTCGATATCGGATAATGTGACCTCTATGTACTCCACCGGTTCACCCTCCACCTCAACGGTCTTAATCGCCCGTTGCTGCTGATGAAGAAAGGCAATGGCCCGGATCAGGCCCAGGTACTTTTTATGGTCCCTGCGGGAACGGAGGCTGTGGCTGGGATAGGAAAGATATTCGGCATAAGGGTTGACCACGGCCAAGGATTTTAAAAGCCTTTGCGCTGCGTGATGCTTGCGGACCACGATCTCCTGTTTTTTGTCCCGGATCAGCCCGTCCAGGCTTTCCGCCTTGCGCTGCATCCGGTGGATGGCCTCGGTCATCTGCGAGGACTCGTCAATGGTCAGGAAGATAAAACGGCTGGCCGTTTCCTGGTCGATGGCCGTGGCCGTGGTGGTGATCATCACACAGACCGGACCGTTGACCGTGTATTCTTCGGTCCGCATCTTGCCGGTGCCGGGATCCTTACCGGTTGCGGCCACCGTGATCTTCCCTGCCGATTGGATATTGCGGATGGAGTAGGCGGCACCGCCCATGCCCTCTGCTTCCTCTATGCCCAGGATCTTGTTGACCAGGGAGTTTTCTTCCTTATAAAAAAGAGCCTGGTCGGTCACTCGGGTATACTTGATAAAGTCCTCCGCCGGGACCAGCGATAAGACAGCGTCCTGCAGGGTCGATTTCCCGGCAGCAGAACGGGACTGAATGAGCACCGATAACGGATCGTCCAGCTTTCTTGAGGTAGCGGCCAGATACCCTATCAGTTTATTGGTCTCTTCGCCGGTCACCCCCAGGGTATCGAAGTCGGCAAGCAGTTCAGAGAAGATATCTGTGGATTTGAGGAAGGAAAGGGCCAGCTCCTTATCCTTTTGGGGGACTTCGATGCTTTGTTCTTCCTTTTTATTGGGTTGCCAGGCTTCCACCTGTTCCAGGAGTTTACTGAGGTCTTCTTTGATCAGGGCCTCGGGTTCCTGGAGAAGATCGGCGCAGAGCTTACCGAACCAGTGCCGGGACCTGGAAGAATACAGGTCAATGGTGGTCAGTTCAAAGTTTTTGGATCCGCTGATATCCTTGCTCACCTTGATGGTTGCCTTCAGTTGGGTATCTCCCCGCTGGACCCCCTTGACCTGGTACTGACGGCCTTTGTAGCCGATAACAAAGCCGTGCTCTTCATCCCGGTAGAGGGTCTGTTTGCGTTTATCCAGGCTGTCGGACTGTTCCAATGACTTGGGATTTGCTTTCTTGAGCAGCTGTTCGAACTCCTCTGGGGTATGACGCTTAAAGAAGATATTGATATCCTTGTCCGGCAGGGTCACCGGATATATTTGTATATCTTTTTTCTTTAACTGGGCTGTGACTCTGGCAGCACCGTCTTTGCCCGCCTGGTCGTTGTCAAAGCAGAGATAGACTTCTTTAATGCCGCTGTTAAAGAGAAAAAGATGGTCATCGGTCAGGCCGTTGACCCCGTAGGCCGGGACCACATTGGTAAAGCCCTGGTCATACAAGGTGAGTGCATCGATGATCGATTCGGTCAGGAGAAGGGAAGAAGACCGCTTGCCCAGGCTCAGGGCGTGGTGGACCAACCCTTTTCTTGCCCCGGAGAGGTACAGGTGTTGTATCTGGTTCTCCCTGCTGATATTACGGCCATAGAGATTGATTACACCGTCCCGGTCGTAGAGCGGAAAGACCACGCAGTTATAAAAGATCTCGTTGCCTTTTTTGTTGAGAAGACCGATCTGTTGCAGAATGTGCTGGACCTCCTCGTCATCGGGCAGGATATCTTTTAAGCTGCCGGCAACAAAGCCGATACCAAAATCTTTCATCGACTGCAGGTTGTTGATGCCGCGCTCTTTCAGGTAATCATGGCCTCTCTGGTCTTCACCAAAGGTATGCTGGTAATAATTCACGACCCGGGCCAGCAACTTTTTTTCTTTAACCGTAAGGTTTTTTGGCGTTGTCGATTGGTTGCGATGTTCGGGATTTGGCAAGGCACCGGCGGGGAAGTAGTTTTTTAATCGCTCCACCGCTGCACCAAAGCTGACATTATCATAGAGCTGCACAAAACGGATGTTGTCGCCGCCCTTATCACAGCCGAAGCAGTTCCACAGGTTTTCTTTGGGGTTGACCGTCAAGGATGGGCTGGTGTCTTCGTGGAACGGGCAGTAGCCCCGGTAGTTAGTGCCGACCTGTTTCAGCTCGATACCGCAGGCCCGCATGAACGGGACAAGCTCAATCCCCTGCTTGATGGTGGTGATTTCCTCTTGGTCGATCATTTCTCTCCTTTTCATCAAAAAAAGACATAAAAAGCATCCAAAGCGGTGGATAATATATACCCAAAACACGATCATGGTCAACAGAAGAATGGCCTTCATGCTGTATTTTTCTTCTTAAATGGGTTAAATTATCCAAGGAAAAAGGATATATCATAATGGAGGACGTGCATATGACGATTTCAGAACGTATAAAGAAACTCCGGCAGGAACGAAATTGGACGCAAGTAACACTGGCTGACAAGATGGGGATCAATCAAAAGCAGATCTCAGCCTATGAAAGAGGTGTTAATCTGCCGTCGACCGATATTTTAATCAAGCTGGCCGAGACCTTTGATGTAACGCTTGATTACTTGGCTTTTGAAGGTAAAGGGCAGCAGGGAAAGCTCAATATTCAGGATCGGGAGCTACTCAGGCGTTTTGAGATGGTTGATACGCTTTCAGACAAAGAGAAGACGTTAGCCAAGGAAATTCTCGATCTTGTCATTTTAAAACATCGGTTCCAGACACTGGCAGGATCGGAAGCGGTGGCATAATCCTTTTTGTGAGGTAACAGCATGCAGGCACAGCATGAGAATACGCAAGAACTGTTCAACAAAATCAAGCAGTTGCCGCCGGAAAAGGTTGCGGTGGTTGATGATTTTGTCGAGTTTTTGAGGCATCGCGGCGAGGAAGAAACCCTGGTCAGAGCGGCAAGCAAACTTTCTGAAAAGTCGTTCCAGCAGGCATGGGACAACCCGGAAGATGCCGAATATGACAACTTATAAGTTCGGCGACATCATTCTGGTCCCGTTTCCTTTTACCGACCAGACAACCGTAAAGAAGCGGCCTGCCGTGGTGGTCAGTTCCGAGGAGTACAACAGCGGACGGCCCGATCTTATCATCATGGCCATCACCAGCCGCCTGCATCAGGTTGACAGGCTGGGTGAAAAACTGGTTACCGACTGGCAGGCGGCGGGGTTACTCAAGCCTTCCGTCTTCAAGCCCATTCTCGCCACCATCGAAAATACGCTCGTGCTTAGGCAGCTCGGCAGTTTGCAGAATGAGGATCGTCATGCCCTTGGTCTGATTCTACAAGATATTCTTGGATAAAGATTCAATCAAAGAATATGACCATATCGGGGGTAATTGAACATCCTCCACCGAAGAGAATTAAGCAAACTGTCCCCCGAGTTCCCCTCTAATTTATTTTTCACTGCTTGCGATATTGAGAGTAGCTATTCAAAACAGAACCCAAATTTAGCTCAAGCCTCTTACATATTGAAATTACTGGATCCATAACCCAGTTACCGATATTTAAGATATCTTCTAGTATTGCTTCAATATATGACTCTTCGATTCCTACAAAGTCAGAAAGCTCAGAAATAGATAAGCTCTTTTCATTCAACATTTGCTTAATATAATCCTTAGGCAACAGTGCGCCATGAGGAGAGGAAGCATACAGTTCTTCAAGAGTTATTGTGAGGTGCTCACATAAACAAGCAGCTGTATTTAATGGAACGACCATATATAATTCATCATCATAGCCTTCAATATCACGATATTCTGCTACTGATAAATCACAGGCATCAGCCAAGTCTTCAGCCGTGAGTCCTAACTGAATCCGTCTGTTTTTGATATAACTATTAATATCTTTTCTTCTATCCATTGTTTGATATTCATTTCTGTCCCGATGAACTAGTATCAACCACCAGCACCACCCGTACATATATTGTAAATGATGAACAACATCGTTCCAACTGTTATAGTCCTCTTACAACCATCATCACACTCAGGGACTTTATTCGGGTCTTCTGCAGATTGATCCCCATATGGCTTTTTCTTCTGGCCTGGCCATGGTTTCTTTGATTTCTTTGGGTATCTTTCTCTTTTTCCATCAGGATATTGTTTATCCCAATGAGGCCAATGGCCTTTGTCTTCTGGGTGAGGTGACCAATGATTTCCATCAGGATCCCAGTAATTATCACCATCAGGAATCCATGTTCCCGGATCATGACCAGGCGGATATTTTGAAGGAGGATCTCCAATCGCCAACCCCGCTGGATCAATCCAATTAATTGGGTCTCCACCTGTATAAGCATAAAGATTCATCCCCCCATCCAGCCCAATCGGGTCAGCGGAGATGTATCGTCCTAGGTCAGGATCGTAGTACCTGTTCCAGTTAAAATGGAGCCCAGTTTCGGGATCATAATATTGGCCCGGAAAACGGGTCCATTTTTCAACGAAGAAAGACGACTGAACTATCTGTTTTCAGCCGCCTTTAAAAATATATCTGTCCCGGTTCTTTCCGATTGGCGGTGTTGGAGGTTGCAAAATAGCTATTTTAAGTTTCTTAAAAAAAAAGGCCAACAAATAATTGCAATTACAGGATAACCATAGACTAAACATATGGTAGAATAACTAGGACCGTTGTCCATGCCATTTTCAACTATAAAGATACTTTCAATTGCACCAACTAAAATTGCTAAGCCGACATAAACACCATAGCAAGCAGCAGCAATTTTTATTTGACGTTTAATATCCTCCATATTTAATCTACAAAATATTTGTCGCTTACATCCATTATTATCTTGGTACAAATACATTCCTAGCAGAAAAGTTCCAACAATAAATGGAGTAACAAATACTATGTACGATGCAGCTAATTTGAATCCAAATGTATTATAGTTAACACCTAAGATGATGAATGAAATAAGAAAAAAAACTAAAAGAAACCAAAAAATGATAACGAGATGGAATCGTTTTATACCAATAAAATTAAAAATAGATTTCTTCTTTAATTCATTATTATTATTCACAGCACTCACCTGTCGGATTTTTGCTCAAAACTACATCCCCCATTATAGCGACTCGTATCCCAAAAGAAGGTAGTGTTCTTCTATTGAAATTCATTCGCATGTTCGTGAGTCCCATATTAACAGAAACAGCCCCAGCCCCATAATCCGCTTGCACTTTCATATATGTTCTTGTCTTCGGACATGGAATTTGGTCACCTTGTGTCCATCCACCGGGGCCCAATGAGATAACTGTAGAGTTAGTAGATGTTCCAACAGCACCTTTGGTTAGCTTTTTGAATGGGTTACTTCCGCCAGCACTACCACCAGCTCCCCCTCCAAAGCTTCTATAAGTAATCTTATATTTTTTTCCTCCTTCACAGCAGACTGTAGTTTTTTCAGAATATTCTCCACCGAACATAGAGTAGAAATTTACACCCGCCAATCCCCAAGGATCAACAAAATTAACCGAATCATTATTTGCGTATGCATACAAATTAATCCCACCAGCAAGCCCAATCGGATCAGCGGAGATGTATCGCCCTATGTCGGGATCGTAATACCTGTGCCAGTTAAAATGCAGGCCTGTTTCGGTGTCGTAGTATTGGCCCGGAAAACGAAAATGATTCTCAGTACGATTGACAACAATATCAACCCCGCCAAAGGGCTTAAACTCACCCTGCCAGACGACTTCACCCTGATCATCAACCAGGAGCT
>CAMYLK010000063.1 GCA_947259225.1 uncultured Desulfobulbaceae bacterium
AGAATGACAGAGCAGGAATCAGAGCTTAATATTCTGAGACTGCAGGTTGAAACGACTGAAGAAGCGTATAAGACCTTCAACGAAAAGCTTGAGGACAGTCGGCTTCAAGATGCCATGGATAGTCAGAAGATGGTGAATGTGGTTGTTATAGAAAAGCCTATGGTGCCAGTCAAGCCGATCAAACCGAGAAAGAAACTCAACCTCCTTGTGGGGGTTATTTTAGGAGTTGCCTGCAGCCTGTTTTATGCCCTGTTCGTGGAGCAAGCCGCGGTACGGAAAACTTGATATTGAGAGATTATGTGTATATGCCATTCCATGGAACAACAGCATTGTAGTCGTTTATTTATTTACCGTTCTCGATGGGGCACTGAGAGGGGAATGAGGATGGGCTCTGTTTTGCGACTAGTGGGTAGTCTTCTGTTCTTTCTATTTTTTTTGAGCGGCTGTGCTGTTGGTCCGCAAACGCCTGTCCCCATCGGTGAGATGGGTGAGCAAGAAGCTCCCCCTTCATCTCTTGCTTCTTTATCTCCATCCTATGTGATCCAATCGGGAGATGAACTTGAAATTAAATATTACTATAATACAGAATTGAATGAAGCGGTTACCGTTCGTCCGGATGGCCGTATTTCTTTGCAACTGGTAGGTGACGTGCAAGCAGCTTCCCTTACCACCAATGAGTTGACCGCTGTTCTCAAAGAAAAATACTCGACTACCATCAGGGACCCGGAAATTGCTGTTCTTGTCCGATCTTTTTATGCCCAGAGAGTATTTGTCGACGGTGAGGTTAAAATACCTGGTATGGTTGAAATGGGCGGCTATATGACGATTATGCAGTCCATAGCCAGTGTCGGTGGATTGTTGGATAGTGCCAAGGATGGTAAGGTGCTGGTTATTCGGAGAAATGGGTTGAAAAAACCGCTGGTTATGACGGTTGATGTGGCAGCGGCTTCAGACGGATCTGACATTACCCAGGATATCACCCTGGAGCCGTACGATATTGTTTATGTTCCAAAATCTGCCATCGCCAATGTAAACACCTTTGTTGATTTGTATATTCGTAAAAATATTCCTATTAATTTTAGTTATGGTTTTTTTAACCAAGTAAACTGAGCCCCTTACCTTCGGTGGATATTCGATACATTGGGAAGGTCCACCACGCTGCAAATAGCTATTCAATCTCTTTCAAAACATATCTTTTCCAGATACGGTCTATCATAGCGTGTTCGTACACGGGTGAGCACCCAGGGTGTGTAAGTTCGGTTTGCATAGTCGTTGCTCTATAGTTCCCATCCGGAGATAATAAACTCTCCATCAAGTGGAAACAACGAATACCTTCAATACGACCGCTAATCTTAGCAGATGGTCAACCAAATTCATTTTGATTAACAATAACACGCTATGTCCAAGCCCACAGTAATAGCAGAGAATACAATTGATGATTTTTCGATAGGTCAGGCCTTTTCCTTTACAGTTTCCTTGACTACTGCTGATGTGGAGCGTTTTGCTCAACTTTCTGGAGATATTAATCCCCTTCATATGGATGACGATTTTGCCCGGCAAAGAGGGTTTAGGGGAAGAGTCGTTCATGGTTTGCTTTTAGCCGGTTACCTATCCAAAATGGTAGGTGTCTATTTTCCCGGCAAGCATGCCGTACTCCATAGTGTCAATATCAATTTTCTGTCCCCTGTTTATATTAACGACACGATTAATATAGAGTGTACCGTCCATCAAATTTCTGTAAGCACGGAAACTCTCATTCTAAAAGTTGTCATGAAGAGCATGGATGGTAATACTGTTGTTATGAGGGGGAAAGTTCAGGTTGGCTTTACAAAACTAATGGGCGCCGATGATTGACATAATTATTATTACCCAGTCAGATTCTGTTGACTACGAAAAATACTCCAAACTGCCTATTGAACGGATTGAGCTCTACCGTGAGTTGGTCTATCCTCGAATGGTCCATTTCGATAATGCATTTCACTCTCATCTTGACATCATAAATTATTTCAAATCAGGGATCTTTTTTAATCAGGCCGATTATGCTGAGCGCCGTAAGTTGCTCAATATATGGAACCTTCCGGGGCTCAGTGGAATCCATCTGGCTAATTATTTGGCCAACTACGGGATCAAAGCGGCTGTCATTAATAACATCGATGCGGAATGGGATGTCTTTATTGAACGATATGCAAAAAATACCATCCCCCCCTTGGTCGGTATTTCAACGACTTTTTACTTGTCGTATGCCGAGATACGCAGGATTTCTCAGAAGCTCCGCAAGTTCGGCCCTGAAATGGAGATTGTATTGGGTGGAGCCTTTGTTAACGAACAGGCAATGAACAATGGCGTTGGCAAGTTTGAAAAATCCATGCGAAAAAATAAAATAAACTACGTGTTACATGCCTTTAATTCTGAAAAAGATCTCAAGGATCTCATTCTTGCTCGAAAGTCCGGCGATCTGGATCAGGTAAACAATCTTGCCTATGTAGAAGGAAAGAATTTTGTTGATTGCTCGTTTAACATAACAGAAACAGTTTGGAATCCTCCCGTTTTGGAGGCACCCCCTTTCTGGAATACAATTGATACTCCCTTTGTCAACCGGACACTGCCAATGAGAACGTCATCCGGCTGCCCGTTCTCCTGTGCTTTTTGCTCATACCCTGAAGTAGCAAAGGGATTTCATACCATGACGTGTGCGGATCTCGAAAAAAATATTCAGAATCTTTTGCATGGATCAAAGGTAAATAAGATCATTTTTATTGATGATACCATCAATGTTCCAATAGCTCGATTTAAAGAACTCTGTAAGATGTTTGCAAAGTACGACTTTGAATGGTTCTCTTTCCTGCGCGTACAGTTTGTTGACCAAGAGATTGCCCAACTGATGAAAGAATCGGGGTGCAAAGCCGTCTATTTAGGCATTGAGTCTGCCAGTGATAGCGTCTTGAAAAACATGAATAAAAAGGCCACGGTTTCTCAGTATCGAAAGGGAATTGAGTTATTAAGCAGGTATGACATAAAGTCAATGGCTGCGTTTATTATTGGCTTTCCCGGTGAAACCGAATCCACGGTCAAAGAGAATATTCACTTTATTGAAACGACGGGCCTTGATTTCTATACTCTTAAAGAATTCTATTATATGTCCCATACCCCGATTTATAAAAATCGAGAGACGTATGGCTTGTCCGGTTCAGGAAACAAATGGCGGCATAACACCATGGATTCTAATACCGCCTATCAGCTCAAGATTGACATGTTCAAAGGCATTAAAAACAGTGTCTTTATTGATCCGGATACCAGCCTTTGGTATCTGGCCTATTTATATGATCAGGGGTACAGTTTAGATTCAATTACAGAAATCCAGGCAGCCATCAATAACATTACCATTGATCAAATAAATGGTGACTACAAAGACGATACGCCGTCGTTTGCACGTTTAGCAAAGCTACTCCAATAGAACAAAATGAAAAGTGTTGATAAAAAAGAAAATCTAAAAAGAGTAAAAGAGGATATTAAAAAGGGGAATTTAGAGGATGCCTTTGTTGCTCTAAATAATATCTCTGAGCCTGAAGATGATTATTTTTTACAACACAAATACTCTTCTCTCTTCAAGAAAATCCCGAATGATGTTTTAAAACTCCCGACAATCCGTATCGCTATTCTTGCTAGCAGCACTGTTAACCAATTCGTTGCGGCCTTTACATACTGGCTCGCTCAAACCGGGCTGTCGGCTGAGATTTACGAGGCAGGGTATGATACAATTTCGCAAACAATATTAGACCCAACCAGCGGTCTTTATGGTTTTTCACCCGATATAACTATGATTTTCACAAGTTATCGGGATGTCAAATTCAATGTCGTGCAAGGTGCCTCGACTGAGGATACAGGAACTGCTGTAAGTGCAGCTGTTAGAAATTATGTCTCTCTTTGGGAATATTTGCAAAAGAACTCATCAACCTTCATTGTTCAGAACAACGCCGATATTCCGGCACATAGAACATTAGGCAATTATGAAGGAACAGCTCTGTGGGGTAATGTGAGTCTTTTGCGAGCATTTAATCTTGAATTGGCAAAAGCGGTTAGGCCGGGAGTCGCTATTTTCGATCTGGATTATATCTCATCTCTTTATGGGAAACGAAAATGGCATGACTTCCGGTTCTGGTATCATTCCAAACACGCTTTTTCCCTTGATGCCACAGGGCTGGTTGCTTTTGAAGCGGCAAGATTAGTCAGTTCGATCAAGGGCAAATCGAAAAAATGCCTCGTACTCGATTTGGACAACACGCTCTGGGGGGGAATTATTGGAGACGATGGGGTCAATGGCATTACCCTGGGTAATGGTCCAGATGGTGAGGCATATGTAGACTTTCAAAAATACCTTCTCGGTTTAAAAAGTCGGGGGATTATCCTCACCGTATGCAGTAAAAACGAAGAGGAAATTGCAAAGGAGCCTTTCCAGCAACACCCTGATATGCAGATAAAGTTGGAAGATATTGCTGTTTTTAGAGCAAACTGGGACGATAAGGTTTCAAATATTTCTGCCATTGCCAACGATCTAAATATCGGTCTTGAACATATGGTATTTGTAGATGATAATCCTGCCGAAAGAGAAATAGTACGCAAGTATCTTCCGATGGTGGCCATTCCGGATATGCCTGAAGATCCTGCTGGATTTATTGAAGAAGTGAATCGTCATTCGTATTTTGAAGTCATCTCCTTTTCAGATGCCGATCGAGCGAGAAATGATTATTACCGTGACAATGTTTCGCGAAAGCAACTCAGGACCCAAAGCAGAGACTTATCCGACTATTTAAAAAGTCTGCAAATGGAGGCAACCGTATCGCGATTTGATGAGCTGAATCTTGCAAGAATTGCGCAGCTCATAAACAAAAGCAACCAGTTCCATTTGACGACTACCAGGTATACCGAGGCCGATATATCATCCATGATGTCTGACAAACAAAAGCATTGCTTATATTTTCGTCTGAAAGATTGTTTTGGAGATAATGGCTTGATCTCGGTGCTCATACTTGAAGAACAAGAAGGAGGTATCCTTTATATCGATACCTGGTCAATGAGCTGCAGAGTTTTTTCCAGGGGGATGGAACAATTTATTGCCAAGGAAATTGTTTTGTTGGCGAAGGAGCTCGGCGTGAAATCGATTATTGGTAAATACATTCCGACAAAGAAAAATAAAATTGTTTCCGGCCTCTATGAAAAGCTGCATTTTTCGCTTCTGCAAGAAGAGAATGGTGTGACCATTTGGAAACTGCCCCTGACAACCGATTCCACCGTTTACGAAACATATATTAACAAACTGCAGTTAAACCCTAAGTAATTTATGCTGAAATTAACCCGTTTCATTGCATAGAGGCGGAAACTTCGGATAACTACATAGCTACGGATTAGATAAATGACTACTGCCCACAGAGAGAAAGTAAGGGAAAAGCTTAACAATATTTTTTGTGAGGTTTTTGACGATGATGAGATTGTGATTTCAGAGGATATGACGGCTGATGATATCGAGGAGTGGGACTCCCTCATGCAGGTGACACTTATCGTTGCGATTGAAGGAGAGTTCGAAATTCAGCTTAATGCCTCTGAAATTGGGCAATTAGCAAATATCGGAGCGATGCTGACAGTTCTTGAGAAGCTTCCTGAAAAATAAGTTTCATGGTCGAAGTAACAGAAGCGGAATTAGGCGATTTTGAAGGCATCATGGCCTTGTTTCATCGCCATGACATGCCTCTGAAGAAACGCGTTGAATGGCAAAATTTCTGGCAAGAAAATCCCGTTTTAAAAAATTCTTCATATTCCTGGCCCCAGGGGTGGGCACTCAAGGATTCTGGGAATATTGTTGGATATTTAGGCAACATACCACTGGAATATCTATTTAAAGGGGAAAAAATAATTGCGGCGGCAGCGCATGCCTGGGTTGTTGATAAGGAGTATCGACAACATTCTGTTGAATTGATTAATAATTATTTCCGCCAAACGGGTGCTGACTTCCTCATAAACACAACCGGTGGCAACCCGATAACCCAGAAAATATTTCTGGCTTATAAAGCAAAAAAAATTCCTGCCGACTCCTACGACACCTCTCTTTTTTCCATTATCGACTATCCCGCCTTTCTCCATAGCGTTGCCATAAGAAAAGAGACCTCATTCTATAAACAATTATCCATTCTCGCCACTCCGCTATCATTTCTCATGCGATGGGTCGTTGAGATAAGAAATATTGCCAGGTATTTTAACGATATTGGTGGGAAAGCTGAAAAATGCAGGAGTATTGGTGATCAATTTGACGAGTTCTGGCATACCTTGTCGCAGCAAGATCAAAAAATGCTTTGCCTACGGGACAGTCAGTCCCTCAAATGGCGTTATAAGTATGCTTTGCGTGAGAACAGGGTATGGATTCACACTGTTGAGGAAGGTCATCGGATGATTGCATATGCAATTTTTCAACGGGATGATAAGCCGGAACTCAATTTAAAACGGATACGGCTTGTCGACATACAAACCCTTGAAGATCGTTCCAGCATTATCTATAAACTGCTCGCGTCCGCTGAGAAGAGATGCCGAAAAGAAGGAGTGCATATGCTCGAAGCAGTCGGCTTTCATCCCAGTAAACGGAATATTATCTCTAAATGGCTTCCCCATAGAAGAAAGATACAAGTTTGGCCATTTTATCAAACTAAGGATTCTGTTCTCGACGGAGACTTGCAAGATGTAAACGTTTGGGACCCCTGTCTTTTTGACGGAGACGGGAGTTTCTGAGTTTTCTTAGTCGGATTCCTCTCCTCTATGGTGAGGTCCTGTAAATATGCGCGGCTAGGTATTGCATCTTTGAAGCCCATTTTTTGTCACGGATTTAAGCTAGAGGGAAACCCGCATGAACGGGATGAAGCATAACCTGCTGAATGTTTGTATAGGACTGATGAGATATACAAAGCTGTATCGTCTGCTTTGTCCTTTTTTCATAGGTAGCGGAGTTATTCTTGTCCTTCATCGGGTGCTTCCGGAAAAATCCTGCCCACGTATAGCTGCCAATTCAAGAATAGAGATAACACCGCAGTTTCTTGAACAACTCATCCAGTTTTTTCTCGGGAAAGGGTATGAAATTGTTTCGCTTGATACCGTCTACCAGCGATTGATGCGATCAGAAACAGGATCTCCATTCGTCTGTTTCACCTTTGATGATGGGTACGCGGATGCTTTTGAGGTAATCTATCCTCTATTTAAGAAATACCAACTTCCCTATGCAGTGTATGTCCTCACTGCTTTTCCAGATCGTGAGAGTCTTCTCTGGTGGTATATGCTTGAAGACCTGGTCCTACATCACGATTCCGTAAAGTTTTGCTATCAAAAGAAAGATTACAACATCAAGACAGTCAGTCGTGCAGAAAAGGAGGTGGCTTATACCAATATCCGCGATCTTTTTCTCTCGGTACCTCCTGAACAGATGGAAGATGTTGTTGAGGCTGTTTTCTCTCCCTATTCGTTTAACCGCCAGGATTATGCGGATCAGCAGATGAGCTGGGAACAGATCGTAACGCTTGCCCAAGACCCGTTAGTCACCATTGGTGCCCATACCGTGCATCACTATAACTTAAAACAACTCACACCGGATCAGGTCCTCTGGGAAATTCAAGCTGGAAAGAAGCGGTTGGAAGAGAAAACAGGGCAACAGATCCATCATTTCGCCTACCCTTTCGGTTCCTCCAAGGAGGCTGGCTCGCGGGAGTATAAGCTGGCTGCCGGATGTGGGTTTGATACCATGACCACCGTTTGCGAGGGGAATATTTTTCCCGAACATCGGCAACACCTGGAATGCCTCCCTCGTGTGGAGATAACGGGTAGGCATCAGGATTTGACTCTCGTTGACCTTAGGCGTTGCGGTCTAGTTGCTTTTTTACGTAACGGACTGAAACGTGTTGCTGCAGAGTAGGTTTGCGGCATACTTGTTGCTTTTTTCTTTTGTAGATTCTAAAATGATAATTGTGATTACCATCGAACTTCAGCCTTTTTGTTCGTCATTCCCGCGAAGGCGGGAATCTATGCGGTTTAGCCAATTGCTCTGGATTCCTGCCTTCGCGGGAATGACGTTCATGAATGAAATATTATCTGTGTTATCAGTTTGTTATAGTGTCTGTTTTAATGTTGGCTAAGTTTCGGTGGTAATTACAATGATAATTATAAAAAATACATATAAGTAGGTTTAATTGGGCTTCCACCTTCAAGTCCTACCGCTATTGAAAACGCACAAATGATTTTGGCTTATCAATCCCGATTCTATCACTGAAGGTTTGGATGTAAACCTCTGGGGCAAGAGGTTCCGGGCAGCCCCTCAATTTGTGAGGCATACGAGCAATTGGATGTCTTTCCTGTTTTCGACAGGTCGTTTGTGACGATATTTCCCTGGTATAAAACGCAGCTGAGAGAGATCGCACTCCTTGATGAGTAGTATTGCCCTCCCTTAAGAATTAAGGTCCGGTCATGGTTGTGTCGGCGAAGAGTGAACAGTCTTGCCTCCTGTTGTAAAATAGCTTTGGAGTGGTGTAACCATGAAAATAATGATCAGTTATCCAGAATTAAAGGGGAAGGGAAGCCCTATGCTTACCCAGAACCGGCAGTTTCAATGGATGAGTATCGGCTCTTATATCTATCCTCTTGTCCCCGCCTCTGCTGCAACACTTCTCCACAATGCCGGCCATGATGTTTTGTGGTACGACGGCATTGCCGAACAGCTTTCCTATGATCATTTTTTGAAAACCGTTGAAGCTGAACGACCGGATTTGCTCGTCCTGGAAAGTAAGACTCCCGTCATTAAGCTGCATTGGTCTATCATCCGAGATATCAAAAAGATTGCTCCGGAAATTAAACTGGTGCTCATGGGCGATCATGTCACGGCCCTGCCTGAAGAGTCTTTCCATGCCTCACCTGTGGACTTTATAATTACCGGTGGAGATTATGATTTCTCGTTAATGGGGTTGGTTGACACCTTGTCAAGAAAGGCTGATATGCCCGCAGGCGTTTATTTTAGGGAGCATGATGCCATTAAGAACAGTGGGCCCTTTTCTTTTCATGCAAACGATCTCAATACATTGCCTTTTATCGATCGTGATCTGACCAGGGCACACCTGTACTATGAGAAATGGAAAAAACGTGAACCGTTCAGATACACCATGGCTGGCCGGGACTGTCAGTGGGGGAAATGTACTTTCTGTTCGTGGACAACCATCTATCCGAATTTCAGGACTCGTACTGTAGACAGTCTCCTTGATGAGATTGAAATGCTTGTCAGCGATTACGGTGTTCAAGAAATTTTTGATGACAGTGGTAATTTTCCAGCCGGAGGTTGGTTGGAAAAGTTCTGTCATGGCATGATTGAGCGAGGTTTGAATAAAGAGATCCTTTTTTCCTGTAACATGCGTTTTGATTATCTCGTCAAACGACCAGAGCTCTTAGACCTCATGAAAAAGGCTGGTTTCCGCAAAATGAAATCTGGGTTGGAATCTGCCAATCAACCAACGCTGGACCGGATAAAAAAGAATATCAAGGTGGCGGACATTGTCGAGGGATGTCGCCTTGCCACAAAGGCTGGTATAGATATCCAGTTAACTGTCATGGTGGGATACCCATGGGAGAATCGGGCAGATGC
>CAMYLK010000064.1 GCA_947259225.1 uncultured Desulfobulbaceae bacterium
GCTTGTTTCTGTTGCTGCTTCACTTATCCCGTTTCTGGAAAATGATGATGCCAACCGGGCCCTGATGGGTTCAAACATGCAGCGCCAGGCCGTGCCGCTCCTGAAAACAGCCTCCCCACTGGTCGGTACCGGAGTGGAAAAATTTGTGGCCCGGGATTCCGGAGCATGCCTGCTTGCCGGTGGTGATGGAATTGTAACGGAAGCAGATTCGTCAAGGATCGTGGTTCGCTATGATGAGCCGGGCACCGATGGGTTTGACACTGGTGTGGCTGTCTACCGCCTGTCAAAATACAAGAAATCCAATCAGAATACATGTTTCAATCAGAAGCCCCTGGTAATGCCGGGTGAGAACGTAACAAAAGGTACTGTGCTTGCAGATGGGCCTGCAACCGAAATGGGCGAACTGGCCCTGGGTAAGAATGTAACCATCGCTTTCATGCCCTGGCGGGGATATAACTTTGAGGATTCAATCCTGGTAAATGAGCGGTTGCTGAAAGAAGATACCTTTTCCTCGGTCCATATAGAAATATTCGAGACCATGGCAAGGGATACAAAGCTTGGTAAAGAAGAAATTACCCGCGATATTCCTAATGTTGGTGAAGATGCCCTCAGAAACCTGGATGATTCAGGTATTATCCGCATTGGTGCGGAGGTCGGGGCCGGCGATATGCTGGTTGGCAAAGTTACTCCCAAGGGTGAAACTATGCTTTCCCCTGAGGAAAAATTGCTTCGGGCAATATTCGGAGAGAAAGCGGGTGACGTCAAGGATTCATCCCTGAGGGTTCCGCCCGGTGTTGAGGGCGTTGTAATTGATGCCAAGGTCTTCTCCCGTAAAGGTGTTGACAAGGACGAGCGAACCCTCATGATCGAAGAGATTGAAATTGAGCGCTTGAACCGAGATATGGATGATGAGCTGAAGAGCCTCCAGAATGGCGTACGAACAGAGCTTGACAGGATCCTGGTTGGCAAAACTGCAAAAAGTGATATCAAGGACAAAAAAGGGAACGTTCTCCTTAAAGTTGGAAAAAAACTGACAGAAAAGGTCACTGGCCAGGTAGAATTTAATAAACTGCGTGGTTTGGAGTTTTCCGACAAGAAAAAATATTCCAATGAAATAGAAGCTGTTTTCAACAGGTTCCAGAGCCAGGCCCAACTCGTCCGTGAGCGCTACGAAGGAATTGTCGAGCGTATGGAAAAGGGAGATGATCTGCCACCGGGTGTTGTGAAAATGGTCAAGATTTATGTGGCCATTAAACGTAAACTTGCTGTCGGTGATAAGATGGCAGGCCGTCATGGTAACAAAGGAGTTGTATCCCGGCTACTGCCGGAGGAGGATATGCCCTTTTTTGCTGATGGCACAACTGTCGACCTGGTACTGAACCCGCTTGGTGTTCCGTCCCGTATGAATGTCGGGCAGGTACTTGAATGTCATCTGGGCATTGCCGCGAAAAAACTTGGTGAACAGATCCAGCAGCTTGCCGAGCAGCATGAAATAAAGGAAGTTAAAAAACGCCTCCAGGAAGTGTATTCAAAGGATGAGTATAAAGAGTTGACCGATGGACTTAAAGATGACCAGTTGCTGGATCTTGTCCGGAAATACAGTCATGGGGTACATATGGCAACCCCGGTTTTTGACGGGGCTTCCGAAGCTGAGATTCGTTCAATGCTGGTTTCGGCGGGCTTGGACGAGGTTGGTCAGTCAACATTGTATGACGGTCTTACAGGTGAACCTTTTGACAACCCGGTAACAGTCGGCGCAATGTATATGCTCAAACTGCACCATCTGGTTGACAATAAGATCCATGCCCGTTCCACCGGCCCGTATTCTTTGGTTACCCAGCAACCCCTGGGTGGTAAGGCCCAGTTCGGTGGTCAGCGCCTGGGAGAAATGGAGGTATGGGCTATGGAGGCCTATGGTGCCGCCTATACCCTGAAGGAGTTCCTGACGGTCAAGTCGGATGATGTTGAGGGGCGGACAACCATGTATGAGAAAATCGTTAAAGGAAACAATTTTCTCGAAACAGGTCTGCCTGAGTCCTTTCATGTCCTGGTTAAGGAGCTCAAGGGGCTGTGCCTGGATGTGGAACTCCTTGAGTAACAACTGAAGATAGAGGCCAGAAGTCAAACAGTCGGAAGGAACTGGGAAAGGGACGATATCAACTCTGAACCGGGTCCGGCTGTTTCAAGTCGTAGTGATATGATTATATAAAGGTGATTTTCGTGGAAGAGCTTTTTAGTTTCTTTGCAAAACCGAAAGGACCGGTCAATTTCAACAAGGTAAGAATTTCTCTCGCGTCGCCGCAGAAAATTACAGAGTGGTCGCATGGAGAAGTAAAAAAACCTGAGACCATTAATTACCGTACGTTTAAACCTGAGCGTGACGGTCTGTTCTGTGCCAAGATTTTTGGCCCTGTAAAGGATTTTGAATGTAACTGCGGTAAGTATAAACGCATGAAACACCGTGGTGTTGTCTGCGAAAAGTGTGGTGTGGAAGTTATTCAATCAAAAGTACGCCGTGAGAGATTGGGACATATCGGCCTTGCCGCTCCTGTTGCTCATATCTGGTTTTTGAAGAGTCTGCCCAGCAAGATCGGTGCAATTCTTGACATGACCCTGAAGCAGCTCGAGAGGATTCTCTATTTCGAATCCTATGCCGTGGTGAAATCAGAGGTTGAAGCGCTGCCGGTTGGCACCCTTTTCAACGAGGAGAAATACCGGTCTGCCCTTGAAGAGCACCCCGGAAAATTCAAGGTAGGCATCGGTGCCGAAGCGATTCGTGAAATGTTGACCGCCCTCGACCTGCATGCTCTTTCAGAAGAACTTCGTAAAGATATGAAGGAAACAGGGTCGGCGACCAAGAGGACTAAGCTGGGAAAACGTCTCCTGGTTGTTGAAGCGTTCCGTGATTCAGGAAATCGCCCCGAATGGATGATTCTGGAGGTTATTCCTGTTCTGCCTCCTGATCTGCGTCCTCTCGTTCCTCTGGAAGGGGGCCGTTTTGCCACCTCAGATCTTAATGACCTGTATCGAAGGGTAATTAACCGTAACAACAGGCTCAAGCGCTTGTTGGAGCTGGATGCCCCGGACATCATCATCCGCAATGAGAAACGGATGCTGCAGGAAGCGGTTGATGTCCTTTTTGATAATGGTCGGCGTGGCAGGACCATTACCGGTCCCAACAAGCGTCCCTTGAAGTCTCTTTCAGATATGCTGAAAGGTAAACAGGGCCGGTTCCGGCAAAATCTGCTCGGTAAGCGTGTTGATTATTCAGGCCGTTCCGTTATTGTTGTCGGCCCTCACTTGCGGCTCCACCAGTGCGGTCTGCCCAAAAAAATGGCTCTCGAGCTTTTCAAGCCGTTCATTTATAACAGGCTGGAGAATCTCGGTTACGTGACCACAATCAAAAGTGCCCGCAAGATGGTAGAGCATGGGACCAAGGAAGTGTGGGATGTGCTTGATGAGATCGTCCGGGAGTATCCCGTTCTTCTCAACCGTGCCCCTACTCTTCATCGCCTTGGAATGCAGGCCTTTGAGGTTGTCCTGATTGAAGGTAAGGCCATTCAGCTTCACCCTCTGGTCTGTGTTGCCTTCAACGCTGACTTTGACGGTGACCAGATGGCTGTTCATGTGCCGCTTTCGGTTGAAGCACAGGTAGAGGCACGTGTCCTGATGATGTCTACCAATAATATCCTGTCACCGGCAAACGGTTCACCGGTCATTATTCCGACCCAGGACATTGTTCTTGGATTGTACTACATGACCCGTGAGCGGTTCAGTGCCGAGGGTGAAGGCCTGGTATTCAGTTCCATAGACGAGGCGAGGATGGCATATGATCACGGCGCGGTCCACCTGCAGGCAAAGGTCGGGGTCAGGATTGACGGTAAGGTTGTTGATACAACCGTCGGCCGGGTCATAATCAGTGAGTTGCTGCCTGACCGTGTACCTTTCAGCCTGGTCAACAAGGAAATGTCCAAGAAGGAACTTTCATTTCTTATTGACTACACATATCGGCATGCCGGTACCAAGGAGACCGTCATCCTCGCAGACCGTCTCAAGGATTTGGGGTATGAGTATGCGACCCGCGCGGGAATTTCAATCTGCATTAATGATATGAAGGTTCCGATTGGCAAAGAAGAGTTTGTTGAAAGTGCGGAAAAGGAAACGCTCGAGGTCGAGCAGCAGTATTCTGACGGTCTGATCACCGATGGTGAAAAGTACAATAAGGTTGTTGACATCTGGTCGAAGATAACTGACAAAGTCGCCAAGGAGATGATGGATGAGATGTCCGTTGAATATCATCGCGACAAGGATAAGAAACTGGTGGAAACCAAGAGTTTCAATTCTGTATTTATTATGGCGGATTCTGGAGCCCGTGGATCCAAAGACCAGATCAGGCAGCTTGCCGGAATGCGTGGTCTGATGGCAAAACCTTCGGGTGAGATTATCGAAACACCGATCAAGGCCAATTTTCGTGAAGGGCTCAATGTCCTCGAATATTTTATTTCGACTCACGGGGCCCGTAAAGGTCTTGCAGATACTGCATTGAAGACAGCCAACTCCGGTTACCTGACCAGGCGCCTCGTTGATGTGGCGCAGGATTCTACGATTGTCGAGAAAAACTGTGGGACCATGCGGGGTGTTGCCGCTGAGCCGCTTATTGAGGGTGGTGAGGTGATAGTTCGTATCGGTGACAGAATTCTCGGCAGGGTCGCTCTGGAAGACATTGTCGATCCTCATTCCGGAGAGATAGTTGTCGGAATGGACGAAGAGATTACGGAAAGTAAAGTGGAAGCCATTGAGACCGCCGGTATTGATAATGTTATGATCCGTTCGGTCCTTACCTGTGAATCAAAACGCGGCGTCTGTGCAATGTGCTATGGTCGGGACCTCGGCCGTGGCCATATGGTCAATATAGGTGAGGCAGTTGGTATCATAGCAGCTCAGTCCATTGGTGAGCCGGGAACACAGTTGACAATGCGTACCTTCCACATCGGTGGAACGGCGAGCAGAAGCATTGAACAGGCAGAGGTTCGCACCCAGCGTGGTGGTGAGGTGAGTTTCCAGAATCTGCAGTCGGTGTCCAACGCTGCCGGTTTTGACATTGTTATGAACCGGAATGCGGAAATTAAGGTTCTTGATGATCAGGGGATTGACCGTGAACGCTTCCCGGTTCCCTACGGAGCTGAACTGAAGGTAAAGGACGGGTTTAAATTGGAGCCCGGTTCGATCATTGCCGACTGGGACGCCTTCTCGATTCCCATCGTCAGCGAGCTTGGCGGTAAAATCAAGTATGGTGATGTAATCGAAGGTGATACCATGCAGGAGAAGGTCGATGGGGTCACCGGTAAGGCAAGCAAGGTTATCACCCATGCTTCCACTGCCAAACAGTCTAATCCCCGGATTACCATCAAAGACGAACGCGGCAGGACACTGAAACTTCCGAATATAGACATCCCGGCCCGTTATTCACTGCCGGTTGGTTCGATTATTACCGTAAACGAGGGGGAGGTTATTACTCCCGGTACAGTTGTAGCCAAGATACCGCGTGAAACGACCAAAACAAAGGATATCACCGGTGGTCTTCCCAGGGTAGCAGAACTTTTTGAAGTACGGAAACCAAAAGAGTTGGCCGTTATCTCCGAGATCGACGGCCGTGTAACCTTCGGCAAGGATCTTAAGGGTAAACGGAGGGTCGTAGTTACCCCCGAGACAGGCGAGTCCAAGGAATACCTGCTACCCAAGGCCAAACATATAACCGTACATGAAGGTGACTATGTCAAGGCTGGCGAACAGCTGATGGAAGGTTCAATTCTTCCAAACGATATACTCCGGGTATTGGGAGCAGAGGAACTTGCCAGGTTTCTGGTAAACGAGATTCAGGAGGTGTATCGCCTCCAGGGGGTCCGTATAAATGACAAGCACATTGAAACAATAGTCCGCCAGATGCTCAAGCGGGTACAGGTCACCGACGTCGGTGACTCCAGGTTTATGCTTAGCCAGCAGATTGAGTGGTGGATATTCATGGAGGAGAATGACAGGCTTGTTGCAGAGGGCTTGCAGCCTGCGGCAGCTGAACCCTTGCTGCTCGGTGTGACCAGGGCATCCCTGTCGACAGACTCCTTTATTTCTGCGGCGTCATTCCAGGAAACCACCAAGGTCCTGACCAACGCAGCCATGGCTGGTAAAGTCGATCAGCTGACCGGCCTCAAAGAAAATGTAATTATGGGGCGCTTGATATCTGCTGGAACAGGGTTGAATAAATACCGGATAGACCAAGAACAGTAAGATTTTCTCCTTGACATGGAGGAGGCCATACGATAATATTTCTAATTTGTTTCTCCTTTCACAAAGTGTGGAAAGGGATATTTTAGACGTGTTGCTTAACGAGGAGTATTTTCAAATGCCGACAATCAATCAGCTTGTTCGGAAAAGAAGGAAAAAAATAACCAAACGGTCCAATACACCTGCATTGCAGAGTTGTCCGCAAAGACGTGGTGTATGTGTTCGCGTATATACTACTACGCCCAAGAAACCGAACTCAGCATTGCGTAAAGTCGCGAGAGTTCGTCTGACCAATGGTATTGAGGTAACTTCATACATCCCCGGAATCGGGCACAACCTACAGGAACATTCAGTTGTGCTTATCCGTGGAGGTCGTGTCAAGGACCTGCCAGGTGTCCGTTATCATATAGTCCGTGGAACACTGGATACTCTTGGTGTTTCCGATCGTCGACAGGGCAGGTCAAAATACGGAGCCAAACGTCCGAAATAATGATTCGTCTTAGCTACCCACGTGGAGTGAGTGATTTATGCCAAGAAAAAAACTGATAGAAAAAAAGTCGCTAGTACCTGACCCGCAATACAACAGCATACTTGTAACTAAATTTACCAACTGCCTGATGCAGGACGGGAAAAAATCGCTGGCAAGACATGTTTTTTATGATGCCTTGAGTATTGTGGACGAACGTGTCGCTGATGAAGAACCGCTTTCTGTATTCGAAGCAGCGATGGAGAATGTACGTCCGCGTGTGGAGGTCAAGTCACGCCGTGTAGGTGGTGCAACCTATCAGGTACCGGTTGAGGTGCGTCCTGAAAGGCGTAACGCATTGGCTATCCGCTGGATAATAGGATTCGCTAAAAGCCGTTCCGGTCAATCCATGTCACAGAAACTGGCCGCGGAGCTTCTGGATGCTTTTAATGGAAGGGGTGCTGCGGTTAAAAAACGTGATGATACTCACAAGATGGCAGAGGCAAACAAAGCCTTTGCTCATTATCGCTGGTAAAAGAAGAGTTCTCTTTTCAATACAATCTGACAGAAGATTATTGACAAGCTGGACAGACTGCTGTAGATAAAACAACATTTTTTGGGCAGCAGATAAAGTAATCAATGATATTGAAGAATACAGGAAATGAAAGTGGCTGGCGTCGGATCTTTATCCAACCTGCGCAATATTGGCATCATGGCCCATATAGATGCGGGAAAAACCACCACCACAGAACGTATTCTCTATTATACCGGTCGCTCACATAAGATCGGAGAGGTCCATGACGGTACAGCTGTTATGGACTGGATGGAACAGGAGCAGGAAAGAGGGATAACAATTACCTCTGCGGCAACGACCTGCTTTTGGAACAACCATCGAATTAATATTATCGACACCCCGGGTCATGTCGACTTCACAGTTGAAGTTGAACGCAGCCTGCGAGTTCTTGATGGAGTAGTTGCGATATTTTGTGCGGTAGGGGGTGTTGAGCCTCAGTCCGAAACTGTCTGGCGGCAAGCTGAACATTATCGGATTCCGCGAATCGCCTTTATCAACAAGATGGATCGCGTCGGTGCTGACTTTGAGCGTTGTGTTGATGAAATTAGGGATAAACTGGGTGCTAACCCGGTCCCCATAACCCTGCCGGTAGGCAGTGAAGAAAACTTTACAGGCATAATTGATCTTATCGAGCAGAAAATGCTTCTGTTTGATGAATCATCTCAGGGCCTGCAGGTTATTGATGAGGTAATCCCCGACGATTTAAAGGACAAATCATCGGCCGCACGGATGGCACTCCTCGAGAAGTTGGCCGACTTCGATGAGGATGTCATGGAAAAATTTTTAGATGATAATGAAGTAACTCCTGAAGAGTTACGTAAAGCGCTGCGCAAGGCAACTCTTTCACTTGAAGTTGTACCTGTGCTCTGCGGCTCTGCCTTTAAGAATAAAGGCGTTCAGCCGCTGCTGGATGCAGTGACCCGTTATCTCCCATCACCGGTTGATATACCTCCGGTCGATGGACTCGATAAGAACGGAGAACTGATCACACGCCAGGCGCTGACCAAGGAAAAATTCTGTGGTTTGATATTCAAGCTGCAGACTGATTCCTATGTCGACAACCTTTCTTTTATCAGAGTGTATTCTGGTGAGCTGAAGGTCGGTGACAGGGTTTTTAACCCGCTCAAGCGGAAAAAGGAAAAGATTTCCAAGCTTATCCTGCTTCACGCCAACAAACGGGAAGAGGTGAAAAGCCTGGCTGCCGGAGATATAGGAGCTTTGGTCGGGATCAAGTTTTCGACAACCGGAGACACCTTGTGTGAGTCCGGTGATTATATCGTACTTGAGACCATGGATTTCCCTGAACCGGTTATCGGGGTGGCAATTGAGCCGAAAACCAAGGCCGATGAAGGCAAGTTAAAGGAAAGCCTGGAGAAGATAGCTAAAGAAGATCCAAGCTTCCGGATAACACTAAACGAGGATACAGGTCAGACAATTATTTCCGGTATGGGTGAGCTTCACCTGGAAATTATTGTCGACAGGCTGATACGGGAATTCAAGGTGTCGGCTAATGTGGGCAAGCCTCAGGTTGCTTACAGGGAAACCCTGACAGGGCCCTCCACTGGAGATGGTCGATTTGAAACACAGGGTGGCGGAAAAGACCAGTACGGTCATGTTGAACTCGAAATTGAACCGATTAAACGGGGTGATGGAGTTCAGTTTGAAAGCAGGGTGAGTAATGATGCGGTTCCGCCTGAATTTATAGAAGCCGTTGAAAAAGGTGTACGTGATAGCCTGGATGCAGGCCCACTGATCGGGTATCCGGTCGTTGATGTTCATGTCCACCTGGTTGGGGGATCTTATGATGAAGAAAACTCAACAGACATGGCTTTTGGGGTTGCGGCAACAATGGCTTGCCGGAAGGCAACTGCAGAAGGGAAACCGATTCTGCTGGAGCCGGTTATGTCAATTGAGATAATTACCCCTGAAGATTACCTCGGTGAGGTCATTAACGACCTCAACAAAAAAAGAGCCCAGATTGTAGGGGTTGAGGCTGACCGGGGCAGCCAGATTGTCCATGCCAAGGCACCGCTTTCCGAGATGTTCGGATATTCGACGGATCTCCGGTCGGCAACACAGGGCAGGGCAACATTTACTATGCAGTTTGATGAGTTTGCAGAGGTTCCGGCCAAACAGGCTGAAGCCATAATACATAAGATAAGAGGCGTTTAGGCTGAATAACCAGTTGAATGAGGTACGCTGATGGCAAAGGAAAAATTTGAGCGGACAAAACCGCATGTCAACGTAGGCACGATTGGTCATATTGACCATGGCAAGACGACCCTGACGGCAGCGATCACTCGTGTATTGTCTACGAAAGGT
>CAMYLK010000065.1 GCA_947259225.1 uncultured Desulfobulbaceae bacterium
CGCTTTTTATACATAGTAGCTAAAGCATCTCCATAATTCTTCATATGATGTGGTGTTATCCCACTGCCTTCGATTACTTTGTCTGTGCTTTGCGAAGATACGTATTGAGCAACTTAGCCCATACACTTACATGATCCCCTTCTATCAAACCCATATGTGCAGCCCCTGGAACCACATGGACCTTTACTTCACCTTCTGCAAGATTACTCCAGTCTGTATTCGGATCATTCCCTTCTTCTCCTCTGATAAGGACGATATCTTTAGGATAGATAGGCTGGATGTAACTCGGGGCAGCTTTAAAGATAACATCAAAGGCATAATCTAATCTATAGGAAGAAGGCAAAGGACGACCCGTTCTGAAATGAGCTTCGCGATACAGGTGAACATATAATTTTTTCAAGACTGCTTTCAACCATTTGCATCTCCCTATAAATTTATCAGAAAAATAGGATATTTTTTTGGATAACGGTAGCTGTGCAAAGGCATGGAAATGTTGTATGATCCAGTGGGAAGACTCATTTGATGAATTATGACTTGAATTGACAGGCTTACTTGAGAGGCCAGGTTCAATTAAAAATAATAAAGCCACATCTTCCCCCTCCTGAATCAATATATTCCCTACTTCAAAGGCAAACCACCCCCCCCAGCAAAAACCACCCAGATAATATGGCCCGGATGGCTGAATAGCGCGTATCTCCCGTATATAATTTTCAGCTATCTCTTGCGTGGTCTTGTAGCGCACCCGCTTTCCATCAAATCCCTGTAACACTAACGCATATAAAGGTTGATCCTTTCCAACATAGTCTGGTAAGAAATCACGAATCAGTCCTGAATGGAACCAGAAGAAAGGCGGCCTCGCACCATTGGTTTGAATCGGAAACAGAGTATAAAACTCCTGAGAAGCAGCGTGATCCCCCTCGCTTTCAGTGTCCATACGTTCTGCAAGTCCGGCTACAGTTGGATATTTAAAAAGATCCATGGTTTCGATATTAGGGTTGACTTCCTGTTGAAGTTTACTGTGGACCTGCAATATCAGCAATGAGTGGCCACCCAGTTCAAAAAAGTTGTCATGGATGCCCACCTGTTTCAGTCCAAGGACTTCACACCAGATATCTCCAATCAGCTCTTCTGTTGAATTACGTGGTCCTATAAAAGCATTTTCAAGATCAGGCCGCTCAGTATCCGGTTCTGGTAATGCTTTTCGATCCACTTTTCCGTTGGGCGTTAAAGGTAGCTGATCCATAGTAACAAAGGCCGATGGGATCATGTAGTCTGCAAGTTCCTTCTTAAGCTGCTGCCTCAATGCGTCAACTGCAGGAGCTTCATTATGAGGTACGATATAAGCAACCAGCCGTTTATTTCCCGGAATGTCCTCACGTGCTACTACAACGCATTGTGCCACTCCGGGGTCCTCACTGAGCACTGCCTCAATTTCACCGAGTTCGATTCGAAAGCCCCTTATCTTCACTTGATGATCGATTCTTCCAAGACACTCGATCTGCCCATCGGGCAGCCATCGCGCAAGATCGCCTGTTCTATAAATCAGTTTTGAAGCATTATCACCATTGCGGGAAATGTTCTGAAATGGATTACCAATGAATTTCTCAGCAGTCAGTTCAGGCCGTTTCAGATATTCACGTGCTAATCCGTCACCTCCGATGAAAAGCTCACCAGCCACTCCAAAAGGCACCGGCTGCATACTACGGTCAAGGATATACACCTGGGTATTGGCAATGGGACAACCTATCAGTATCCTGTCCCTGTCTGAGTCCACTTGCCATATTGTAGACCATATGGTTGTCTCTGTCGGACCGTACATGTTCCACAACTCGGCGCACCGGGGGAGAAGTTCATTTGCCAGCTCCTCTGCCAGGGCCTCGCCGCCAATAAGTATTTTCAAGTCCTGACGACCTTTCCAGTCAGCCTGTAATAACATGCGCCATGTCGCAGGTGTTGCCTGCATCACTGTAACACCCCTGTCCTCAAGCTGCATTATTAACCTGCGCGCATCCATGGCCACTTCACGACTGACCAGGACGATCTGTGCACCGACAATCAGTGGCAGGAAAAGCTCCAGGGCCGCAATATCAAAGGAAAGCGTTGTTACCGACAGGAGCACATCCTTCTCTGTCAGACCCGGCTCCTGCTTCATGGACCAGAGAAAATTTATGAGGGCACCATGAGAGATGGCTACTCCCTTTGGTTTTCCAGTAGATCCAGATGTGTATATCACGTAAGAAAGGTCTTGAGCACCTGCAGAAGGCCTTAGGTTGTCCGGCTCTTCTCGTTCAATCTCAGCCCAGTCGCTGTCCACCCGGACAATCTGTAAACCTGATGCCGGGAGCTGCTCTATCAGATGATCCTGAGTGACCAGCACATCTGCTTCACTATCCTCCAGCATGTAGGTGATGCGCTGCATTGGATAAGAGGGGTCCAATGGAATGTATATACCACCCGCTTTCATTATCGCCAGCAGACTGACAACCATCTCAAGGGACCGTTCCATGTATAGACCGACCAGCACACCAGGGCCGACACCCCTTGCTTTGAGATAATGAGCCAACCGGTTAGACCTGATATTGAGGTCTCTATATGTTAAATGTGCGTCCTCAAAAATCACTGCGATTGAATCGGGTGTCTTCTCTGCCTGTACTTCAAATAGCTCATTGACACATTTGTCCCTTGGATAGACTGTCTTTGTATCGTTCCATTTAACCAGTATCTGATTCTGCTCTGCCTCAGTCAACAGGGGCAGCTGAGAAATAGGCAAATCAGGCTCGGCTATGGCACCTGTCAGCAGCATCTGATAATGTCCCAGCATCCGATGTATTGTCGGCTGATCGAAGAGATCGGTATTGTATTCCATCAGCAGCTCAATCCCGTCTTCCCCCTCCATTACATAGAGCGTCAGATCGAATTTTGCTGTTTTCCACTCAAATTCAAATTTATTTGCTTTTATCCCCGGAACCTGGATGCTCTGACCGGCTTTATCCACAAGAATAAACATGACCTGAAACAACGCTGCATGGCTCAGGCTTCGTTCAGGCTGCAGCTCATCCACAAGTTTTTCAAAGGGTATGTCCTGATGATCATAGGCCTCCAGGGCTACTTTCCGTTCTCTGCGCACGACCTCGCGAAAACTGGGATGACCGGCCATGTCCGTTCGGAATACCAGTGTATTCAGGAAGATACCAATTAATCCCGCAGTCTCCGTTCGACTCCTGTTGGCAATCGGTGTTCCCACAAGAATATCTTCCTGACCTGTATACGCATGGAGCAGTGCTTTAAAGCCTGCCATCATTGTCATAAATAATGAGGCGCCCTCCTGCCGGCTGAACGATTTAAGCCCTGAAGTCAAGTAATCAGGCAGGTCCAGTGAGGTCAATGTCCCTCGATATGTCTGCATCGGCGGTCGGGGGTAATCAGTAGGCAGCTGGAGTACAGGTAATGTTCCGCTTAATTTCTCTTTCCAGTAAGCAAGCTGGGACTGTAATGTTTTTCCCTGAATCTGTCCGCGCTGCCACACAGAGAAGTCGGCATATTGTATCGGCAGTTCGGGCAACGGCGATGAACTGCCCTGAGAAAATGCATTGTAGAGAACGGACAACTCGCGCTCAAGGACTGAATATGACCAGGCATCGGAAATGATGTGATGCATGTTAACCACGAACACACAATCGATCTCATCCAGTTGCATTAGATAAAAGCGTATAAGCGGACCCTTCACCAGATTAAAGTGATGTAATACCTCTTCATTGGTCAGACGTCGTGCCTCGGTTTCACGCTCACTAAAGGGCAGTTCTTGCAGATCTATGAATGACAGTGGCAGGTCAAGAAAAGGGTGGACAATCTGAACAGCTTCCTGCCCTTCCTGCGAAAAGGTTGTGCGCAGTGCTTGATGACGCCGAATAATCTCACTCAGACTTCTCTTGAAAATCTCAACATTAAGAGAACCGGTCAGTCGATAGGAATTCGGACTGTTATACGCATTGTTATCCGACACAAGATGGTCCAGAAACCACAACCGCTGCTGAGCAAAGGAAACAGGATAAGATTTTGGCTTGCCTTCTTTTTCATGAATCAGCCTAGCTAGTAAATCACGCTTTTCTTCAGCAGAAAGACCCTCAACAGATCGCGACATATCACTCATTGTCCCCTCCTGCTTCACGATTTTCTGACAGTAATGCCTTGAGTGCTAAATCAACATCTTCATCCGAAAGTTCATCCACCTTAACATCCTGCTCAAGAGCCTCTATTTTCTCTAATCTATCGGGTTTTGTATTGTTCCGCTCATTAAGTCGTTGCGTTACGGTCAGAGCAATAGCCGCAATAGTCGGTGTTTCAAAAAGACTGCTCAATGGCAACTCAACCTGAAAGGCATCGGGTATCTGGGAGAGGATCCGGGTAGCCATCAGGGAGTGCCCTCCCAGATCGAAGAAGTTATCGTAGACACCTACCTTTTCTACCTTGAGCACTTCTGCCCAGATTTCCGCCAACTTCTCTTCAACAGGTGTGCGAGGAGCAACATACCCGCCTTCCAGTTCAGGACGTTTGGCATCAGGCTCCGGCAGTGCTTTCCGATCTATCTTACCATTTGGTGATAAAGGTAACTGATCAAGTATCACAAACGCCGATGGTATCATATAGTCTGCAAGCTTCTTCTTCAGCAGTTTACGTAATCCGTCTATCGAAGGTGCTTCTTTGTGCGGGACAAGATAGGCAACAAGACGTTTGTCTCCTGATACATCTTCACGCGCCACTACCACACATTGCTTCACACTGGGGTCAGCGGCAAGTAAGGATTCGATTTCTCCAAGTTCAATACGAAGTCCACGGATCTTGACCTGAAAGTCATTGCGACCTAAATATTCGATGTTTCCATCAGGCAGATAACGGCAGAGATCGCCTGTCTTGTAAAGTCGTGCATCATGATCGTTAGAGAAGGGATCAGGAATGAATTTCTCCTCGGTCAGTTCCGGCCGGTTAATGTAGCCGAGAGCCACCTGTACACCGCCGATATGCAATTCACCGGATATCCCGATCGGAACAGGATGCATGTACTGGTCCAGGATATACATCTGAGTATTGGCAACAGGACTGCCTATGGGAACAATGTTCAAGTCACTCCCATGCTGACAGGCCCAATACGTAACATCTACAGCTGCTTCTGTAGGTCCATATAAATTATGAAGCTCTACGTTTATTTTTGAAAAAAAACGTTCCTGCAACTCATAAGGCAGCGCCTCACCACTGCATATAACCCGTTTCAAAGAACTGCATGTCCCGGCTCCCGGGTCCTCGACAAAAAAATGCAGCATGGACGGCACAAAATGTAATGTGGTTACTCCGTGCTCCCGAATTACCTCAACAAGATAGGCGCTGTCCCTGTGACCTTCGGGTCGGGCAACCACAAGCCGTGCTCCGGTCAGTAAGGGCCAGAAAAACTCCCACACTGAGACATCAAAGCTGAATGGAGTCTTCTGCAGAACAACATCTGCAGATGTCAGATTATATTCATCCTGCATCCACAACAGGCGATTACAAATGGCCCGGTGGCTGTTCATGACTCCCTTTGGCCTGCCTGTGGATCCTGAAGTGAAAATCACATATGCCATATTTCCTGCCTGTGTAATACATTCAGGATTATTATCTATATTATTCGTGTCATCACCAGGTTGTAACAATGAGCCGGAGTTTGAAAGAAGCTCATCGAGAAAAAGCACTTGCACATTGTCCCGGGGAAGAATATCAACCAGCCGTTTCTGCACCAGAATAACAGGGACCCTTGAATCCTCAAGCATACATTCCAGTCGATCTTTGGGATAGTTCGGATCAAGGGGCACATAAGCCCCGCCGGCCTTGAGTATGGCATACAGACCAATGACCATCTCCATGGAACGGTCAGCGCAGATACCAACCAGAACATCAGGCCCTACCCCAAGTTTTCGAAGATAATGTGCGAGTCTGTTCGCCTGATTATTCAATTCCCTGTAAGTCAGGCTTTCTTCTTCAAAGATCAACGCAACTGCATTCGGTGTACGTTCTACCTGTGCTTCGAAGAGCTGATGCAGGCAAACATCCTTAGGATAATCTAGCCCTGTATCATTCCAGGCATCAAACTGCCACTTCTCCTCTTCTGTTAAGAGAGGCAAGGCAGAAATCAGCTGATCCTGGTCAGCAACGATGGCCTCCAGCAAAACTCGAAAATGTCCGGACATTCTTGATATAGTATCATCCTTGAACAGGTCAGTATTGTAGGTCAATGATACTTCAAGGCCGTCTGAGCCATCTACAATGTTGAAAGCCAGATCAAATTGAGCTTCCACGCTGAGAAGCGGAACGGGACTCATGGTCAAGTCTGGAAGTCTCAGCAGGCTCTCCGGGAAATTCAGCAGGTTAAACGATACCTGAAACAGCGGATTGTAGCTAAGGTCCCTTTTGTGTTGCAACTCTTCCACCAACAGTTCAAAGGGCAAATCCTGGTGAGCATAGGCTCCCAGAGTTACCTCCCGAACACGGCTCAGCAATTCCCGAAAACTTGGCTGGCCTGATACATCTGTACGCAATACCAGGTTGTTGACGAAAAATCCTATCAACTGCTCCACTTCCGGCCATTGTCGGCCTGCATTGGGAGTGCCGACCAGAATGTCATCCTGTTGTGTATAGCGATAGAGCAGCACTTTGAATGCTGCCAGCAGCGTCATGAACAGTGTCGCTCCTTCCCGACGGCTTAATTCTTTGAGTGCATCAGTTAAACCCTTTGGAATAAGCAAAGATTGGCGAGTCCCCTGGAAGGTCTGAATTGCAGGCCTGGGATGGTCAATGGGTAGCTCCAGTATAGGAGGACTTCCTTCAAGTTTTTGCTTCCAGTAAGATAGACGAGACTCGAGCATATTCCCTTGCAGCAATTGTCGCCGCCACTGTGCGAAATCCTTATATTGCATGGGAAGCTCCGGGAGTGGTGAGGGCTCTTCCCTGGATAAGGCACCGTAGAGCGCTGCAAGCTCCCGGTTAAAGACCCCTACAGACCACCCATCAGAAATAATGTGATGCATTGTAACCAGTAATATGTGCTCCTCTTCGCGAATGCACAGGAGAGCAGCTCTTATCAAAGGCCCTTTACCCAGATCAAAGGGGTTTAGTCCTTCTTCGGCGAAAAGCCGGTCAACCTCCTTCTCCTTCTCGGTTTCAGGTAACTTCTGAAGGTCAATAACAGGCAGGTTCAGTTTAAAGGACGGGGCAATCACCTGAACCGGTTCCCCCCCCTCTGCTGCAAACGTTGTCCGAAGGGTATCATGACGCCTGATAATTTCATTCAGACTCTGCTCCAAAACTGATGCATTGAGCGGGCCTGCCATGCGAACACATGCAGGTACGTTATAAGCCGTAGTACCGGGCTTTAACTGATCTATGAACCACAGTCCCCTCTGTCCATGGGAAAGCGGATATCCCCCGGCGGTATTTCCTTCCAGGTGCAGTGACTCAAGAATTTCCTCTTTACGGGCCTTTATGCGGCCGAGCAACTCGGGAGTTAAAACCTGACTGGGTCCTCGATACAACAACTTATCGCCTTCGGCCCACAGAATGATCCCCTTAGCCAACAGCTCATTCAAAAATGAGCTTATGTTCACAGCTCACCCCCGATCACTTCACCTTTACTTCCGATCTCCTCCCCGCTCTTGTTAAAGAGCATTGCAAGATTGGCAACACTTAAACCGTTAATAAACTTTTCCATTGATATGTCTACTCCCAAATCGGTCTTAAAACGGTTTCTCAGTCCTACAGCCATGAGTGAATCGAGTCCCATGGTGTTAAGTGGCTGTTGCGCATCCAGCTGCGAGACCCCGAGGCCCAGAGCATCGGCAACACGCTCCTGAAGATAAGCAATCAGGAGTGAGTAACGATCGCCTTCAGATGCTGATTCCAATTCATGCAGATAATCGATCCGCTCTGTATAAGGGAGTTCTGCCGGTGTGTCCGTTTCATCAATATGAGCCCAGTCAGAGATCAAGGACGGCATGCGCGATTGGAATTTCTTTGTAAACCTCGCCCAGTCAACAGACAACATGCCGACCTGGACAACAGGATGTAAGAATGCTTGTTCGAGGATCTGAAATCCCTGCTCCGGGGATATCCCGCCAAACCCCACTGCTTTCATTCGTTTCTGCTCTTCTACTATCGCCTGCCGGACTGCTGTTCCTATTCCCTCCATAAATCCCCAGTTAACAGTCAGCCCCGGGAGTCCTCTGGCCTGACGATAATGGGCCAGTGAGTCCAGGAAGGTATTCGCCGCTGTATAATTCGCCTGGCCGGGATAGCCCATAAGGGAATAAGCGGAAGAGGAGACAACGAAGAAGTCGAGAGACATATCTTGCGTCAATGTATGCAGGTTCCAGGCTCCTTCTACCTTTGGCGCCATGACCCGTTCAAAGCGCTCCTTCGTCTGGTTGAGGATCACACCGTCGTCCAGCACCATAGCAGCATGGAATATTCCTTTCAGTGGCGGCATGGACTTATTTATGTCTGCCAGAAGTCGGACAACATCCGCATGGCTGGACACATCTGCCTGAGCCACAACAATTTGAGCGCCAGACTTCTCCAACTCCTTCAATTTACTGCCGGCATCATTTGTTGAACCCCGCCGCCCTACAAGCATCAGATTTCTTGCGCCACGCTCAACCATCCAGCGTGCCACAAGCATCCCCAGGCCTCCTAGTCCGCCTGTAATCATATACGTTTTTTCTGAATGGAAAGCAAGCGGTTGTTGTGATGAAAAACCATTGAATTTTGAACCGGCTGCCACAAGCCTTGCCACATAACGGGCATTCTCACGAAACGCCACCTGGTCTTCATTGGTTCCTCTTTTCAGTGACCATATCTCATCAAAAAGCGGACGCACGTCATCAATCCCTGTAGCTGGATCTAAATCAACCTGAACAGAGTTTAGCTCCGGGTGTTCCAGTGCAATAACTTTTCCCATTCCCCACAGTGGTGATTGCGCCAGCCCGGGAA
>CAMYLK010000066.1 GCA_947259225.1 uncultured Desulfobulbaceae bacterium
CATCAAGCAGTATGCATAGACCTTGCAGCCAAACTCTTTCTTGAAAAAACTCAAGTTGTCCAGGTAATACCTGTAGTCTTCGTCTGCAACAAAAACGGTCTGACGGTTGTGCCCGCGTTGCATAATATGGTGGGGTGTATTCGGGAGTAAAATTCTAAGTGGTCTTACCACACACCATTTTAAACAGATTTCGCTCAGGATTGCAATAATAAATCTGACCCCTTTTCACTGAGACACTGCCACACATTTCGCTGCTTCCTTTTAAGCATGTGCTGCCGAACGGAACCTATTTCATTGAGGATAAGTAGAGGCGATTCATTCAGAAAGGTACGGTTATGAGCCCGTCATTTTCTTCGAAACCTACCTTTCTGTTTAAATGGACCCGCTGGTCCAATTCGAAGAATGGGTCCTCGGTAGTAATGCATTAAAAAGAGATTATGCGTAATTAATTAAGACGCTATGTATAGATTCTTTATTGATCATGCGCAGCTCGTCCCGCACTTCTGGCAAACCATCCCTCCACCGCAAGATACAGAGAAGGAAGCAAAACCAGGGTCAGCGCGGTGGAAGTAAAGGTACCGCCCACAACAACAACAGCCAAGGGACGTTGAATCTCCGACCCCGGCCCCGTAGCCAGCAGCAATGGTAACAAGCCAAGTACTGTCAGCAGGGCGGTCATCAACACCGGCCGCATTCGCCGCTCAGCGCCTTCAAGAACCGCTTCCCTAAGTGCCAGGCCCTCTTGCCGCAACTGGTTAAAATAATTTACCATTACAACACCATTCATGACCGCTAATCCGAGCAGGGCAATAAACCCAACCGATGCGGGTACCGACAGATAGAGCCCGGTTAAAAACAGCAGCACCACGCCACCAATCATGGCCAGGGGTATATTCATCAAAATCATTACAGCCTGTCGAACCGAACCAAAGGTACTAAAAAGCACCATGAAGATAACAAAAAGAGCCACCGGCACCACCAGGGCAAGCCGTTTGGCAGCCCGTTGCTGGTTCTCAAACTGACCGCCAAAGGAGGTATAGTAACCGGGAGGAAGTTCCAGACCTAGAAGCATGGCTTCACGAACATCTTCAACAAAACCGACCACATCGCGGCCTTGAACATTGGCCTGTAAAATCACCTGTCGTTTCCCTCCTTCCCGCTGAATCTGCACCGGGCCATCTTCCTCTCGAATTTCAGTCAGGTCGCCCAGGTGAACCTTTGCCCCGGACGGTGTATCGATCAAGAGGTCACTTATGGCTCGCGCCGAACTGCGGAAGGCCTCTGGGTAACGGACAAGAATAGGAATACGCCGGTTGCCCTGGATGACCTCTGTCACCACCTGGCCACCTATCGCAGTGCTGATAAGGTTATTAATATCCTCAACAGTTACCCCATAGCGACTCATTGCTCCATAGCGCATGGTAAGGCTCAAATATAGCTGCCCTTTTAACGGGGTCCGGAAAATATCTATACTTCCCGGGACTCCGGCCAGTATGGTTTCAATTTGCTGAGCCTTATTATCGAGAATCTGTAGATCATCGCCCAACAGTTTAATGGCGACTGCGGAACGGACACCGGTCAACATTTCAGAAACCCTCATATCTATGGGCTGGGTAAAACCATAATTAATCCCGGGAAACTCATCGAGTATAGCTCGCATTTTCTCCTGTAGTACCATGGGATCTGGAACCGACCATTCCTTTCGAGGTCGAGTTATCAAAAACACATCGGTTTCGTTCAACCCCATGGGATCCAGACGCAATTCATCCGAACCGACCCGGGAAACAACTCCGGTGACCTCAGGAAGGGTCATGAGAGCTTGTTGAATCTGATTGTCTATGTTCAACGATTCCTGCAGGGAAATGCTGGGCAGTTTTTCCACCTGGAGCACTATGGTTCCTTCATCAAGATAGGGTAAAAATTCTTTGCCGATGAAAGGAAACAGAGCCAGGGTGAACAGAAACAATACGACCGCTCCCGCAATCGAGATACGTGGATGGACAACGGCCCACCGTACCGAAGGCCGATAGAAACGCAGCAAAACACGTTGGAGAACATTCTCCTTGGCCTCTTTCCGGTGTTTCATAATCAGACTTGCCAAAACCGGTATAACAGTTAATGACAAGATCATCGAGGCGAGCAAGGCAAAGACAATGGTAAAGGCGAGCGGGCCAAACAATTTACCCTCAATACCGGTCAGGCTGAAAATCGGCAGAAATGACACAACGATGATCAGGACACCGGAAAAAATGGGTTTTGCAACCTCGCCGGCAGCCGCCAGCACAGCTTCACGACGAGACAATTCACCAGATCGACCTAACCGGTTTTGGATATTTTCCACCATGACCACCGCTGAATCAACCAGGATACCAATGGCAATAGCAATTCCCCCAAGCGACATCAGGTTAGCGGAAAGCCCGGATAAATACATGGGCACAAAGGTTCCCAGAACCGTTAATGGCAAGACAGCCCCTACCGTCAGGGCGCTACGCCAGTTGCCTAAAAATACCATCAGGACGATGAGGACAAGGATTACTGCCTGATACAGGGCATTCTCAACAGTACTGACGGCACGGGTCACCAAATCGGTCCGGTCGTAGAACGGTTCGATCCGTACCCCTTCGGGAAGGGTCGGTGCAAGATCGGCCAGTACCTTCTTTACCGCCTCCACGGTACGTCGGCTGTTCGCTCCCCGCCGATTCAACACCAGTCCCTGCACTCCCTCTCCACGGCCGTGCCGGGTAATTCCTCCATAACGGGTCAAGGCCCCAACCTCGACCGTCGCTACGTCTCCGACATGAATAGAAATGCCGTCTCGAGTCGTGATAGTAATGGCCCGCAGATCTTCGGCTGTTTCAATCTGCCCTATGCTACGGACAAGAAGTACTTCATTGTCGCGGACAAACCGATCTCCGCCTGCGTTTCGGTTGTTGGCGGCCACTGCCTGGCTGACATCATCAATGGTCAAGCCATAGGCCTGTAACCCATTTGGATCGGGAATGACATGAAAACTGCGAACCTCTCCCCCCAGGGCATTAACATCGGCAACGCCGTCCACTGATACAAGGCGCGGACGGATATACCAGTCAAGAATTCCTCGCAGCTCCATGTTGGAATAGCCTTCCCCTTCAACCATAAACATGTAGACGTCACTGAGTGGCATGGTTATGGGGGCCAAGCCGCCTTCAACGCCTTCGGGTAGTTGTGCCAGGATCTGGCTGATTCGTTCACTGACCTGTTGCCTTGCCCAGTAGATATCAGTCTTCTCTTCAAAATCTATAGTTATGACGGCCAGGGCGTACTTGGTGATGGAACGAAGAACAGTCTGTCGGGGAATCCCACGGACCTCTGTTTCAATAGGGTAGGTTATGCGTTGTTCCACATCGAGTGGGCCCATGCCGGGGGCCTTGACGATAACCTGGACCTGGGTGGTGGAAATGTCCGGAAAGGCATCGATCGGCAATTCTCGATAGGTCCATATACCGAGCGCAATCAACAACAAGGTGAAAACCAGCACTAGGAGACGTTGCTCCAAAGCAAAACGGATCATACGATGCAGCATGGATCATTCTCCTGAACGATTGAACCATTCGGCTTTGAGACGATAACTATTGTTACTGACAACCTGTTCACCGGCCCTTAGACCGTGAATGATTTCCACAAGCTCATCATCACTCTTGCCCACTGTCACGGATCTAAGTTCAAATACAAGTGGTGCTGTCTGAACAAAGACCGTCTCCTGACCATTGATCTCCTGGATCGCCGAACGGGGCACACCTACCTTCAACTCAGTTTCCCCACCGGCCAGGGTAACCCGGACCGCCATACCTGGTTGCAATGCACTGTCCGGGTTCGTAATCCGGGCCAATACGTTTACGGTCCGGGAGGCTTCTCTTACCAGAGAAGACAAATGAACCACCGTGGCTTCGATCTGCAAGTCGATACATTCACATTCCACCTGGACGACATGTCCTAGAGTAACTCCCTGTAAATACTTGATCGGGAGATGGAAACTTATCATCAATTCGGATAGATCGGCAATTTTAAACAAGGGCAGCTCGGCTTGAACAGATTGTCCGATCATGAGATCCTTATGGATTATTTCACCACTCAGGGGCGCTCGCAGTTGCAGCCGAGCCACGTTATCCTGATCAGGGTGTTCCCGTAAGGAATGCAGATATTCCTCGCCGTAACCCAACAAGCGTAGACGATGCAAGGCTTTGCTGTGGTTGATTTCAGCACGGGAAACCTCATGTTTTTTTGCTATGTAGTCTTCTTGTGAGGTGATTTTTTTCTTCCACAGCTTTTCTTCACGGGCAAGAGCCTCCCGGGCAAAATCAAGCTGGTGTTCACTTTCGACGTAGGCCATTTTAATATCGGCCAGTTCCAGGCTTTCAAGCTCTGCAAGCACCTGGCCCTGCTCAACCGTTTGTCCCAGGCCGACAGTAATCCGATCGACGGTGCCGCCAATCCGACTCACCACCGAGGCAATTTTTTCCCGGTTCAATGTCACATCACCCTGAAGACTGAGGCGGACGGCAAGGACTCCGGAACCAGCCGGAGTTATGGTCAGTTCAGAGCGATCCATGGCCTGTGGGCTTAACTCCAGAAGGCGCGGCCCACCGATGACCTTTAGTTTTGACTCAGAAATATTTTCCTCTTCCGGCTGATTACAGCCGCTCAAGCCCAGCAGGACAACACATAGCCAAATGAGACTCAACCTAATCATGGATCTCTCCTTGTACAGGCCCAACAACGATATTCAACTCGTCATCATAAAGAGACTCAGCCGTTAAATACTCCAATCGTAATCCAGCCTTGAAGAACCTGGCCCTTCCCTCCAGACTCATTTTCCGCACCGAAAAAAGAGTGCGCTGTGCATCAAGCAATGCCAATTGATCGAACCGTCCAAGAGCATATCCTTCTCGAACGGCAAGGTATGCTTGCTCTGCTTCGGGAAGGATATCCTCCTGCAATTGCCGGACATACTGGAAGGCACTGGTAAATTCCTGATAGACATTAGCCAACTCCGTCATCAATTGCTGCTGCAGAGCGACGCTCTCCAACCGAACCTGCCTGAGCCTATGCCGAGCCGCCTCGATGTTACCCTGTTGTCTATCAAAGAGAGGCAGGGGAACGCTGGCGCCGGCCACCCAGGCAAGGTCGCTTGTGGCCTCATGGCGCCGTATACCGGCATTGAATGTAATATCCGGCATCTGACCGGCAAGCACCACCTGTAGCGAGGCCTGTTCGACTGCAACCTGGTGAGACGCCAGCTGCCAGCGCGGGGATTGTTGCCACTTACTACTAAAATAGTCTTTACCCGGCAGCATCTCAGGCATTTCCAGCTTGCCTGCCACATCTGGGACAACTTGAGTTGCTTCTCCCCATAAAAGTGCCAATGACCTTTTATCACGTTCAAGTGCAGCTGCAGCCTCCATCAACTCGTTGTCGGCAAGTCCCTGTGTAACCCTTGCCTGTGATAAATCCATAGCAGAGACCTTGCCGGCCTCTACCTTTTCCTGCACAGTACGCAAAACACGGCCGGCAATGTCCTTGCTATAACGGGCCTGACGCACCCGTTTTTGGCTAATTAATACTTGCAGGAAGGCCTCCCCAGCAGCTAGGCGCACGTCTGCTTGCTTCTGAGCCAATAGCATCTCCCGTTCAGTCAATCCTGCTTCGGCCGCACCTATCCGGGCGGAACGTTTACCACCCAATTCAACCACCTGAGAAACCTGAGCGGTCACCTCCATCAAGTCGGTGCCGGCATAGTCGCCTTCCCCCCAGAAATTTTCCGTTTCGAGTGAAAAATGCGGATTTTTTAGACGGCCAGCCTGCTGTAACCGACTGCTACCAATAAGTAATTCCTGCCGAAAGGCAACTATTTCAGGATTTTCCGACAAGACCCTGTATCGTATCTCGCTCAAGGTAAACCCCGAGGCCTCCTCAGCGTTTCCTTGTCCAGGATTTATACAGCAGATCAACATGACGGTACAATACAGCCAATATGGTACACAACCGCTTCCAGCCATCATAAGTATCCTCCTCTTTCCTTGCGTCTGGCGTCTATGCTCAATATGCACTGCCCCCCTTCATCCCCAACCCGATGCACAAAGAATATTATCCTTGTAGTTGAAGTTTCCAGGAAATGTTTTATGCAGCCCTCCGCAACAGTCCGGTTACAAATGAATTAATCAGCTATTTGTGTGTCACCGGGCAAAGTATTGCAAAATTAACGTCCATTGTTGCTTTCTCCACCAACACTTGGAGTTTTTTCAACCTGCAGGCATAAACCCATGTTAATGTAGTGGCCATCATGCTGAATTCCAAGTGGTTAGAAACTGCCATTGCATTTCTGGTCTGAGTTTCGGCGCTGCCTATATCCCGTTTCAGCTCTTCGAAACAAGCCTTAATTTTCCAACGGGTAACGTAAGTAAAAGGTGTTGAAAAGTATCTGTCTTGAGTCAGTTTTCAAGTGATCCAAGATGAAAAACAGCTATTTTTTTCATTTACTCGTCGTTACCGGTGCTTGAGGTTAAGAAGTTATCAGTCTTTTTTGAACCGGTAACTCCTATTGAGAGCAGTTCCTCTATTGTGTTGATGAGCTGACCGTAAGGCCCGGTAAGTCTATGTGAACGAAGAGAATGCTTATATAATATTAAATAGCTGATGCATTATGCTGCTATCTTTACTTTAAACATCGGTAACTGCTGTGCGGTGTTCGAAGTTTTTTTCTTCGGGTTCCTGCCATTTTTATCAACAACACGGCAATGGAACTCATGGTGCATCGAGCGGTGGTCGCCCATTGGCTAAGCACAGGGGGTGTAAGCCGGAACCCTCGAAAATTCCGCTAAGCTCTATTTCCTTATATAACTCATTTAAATATTAATATTTGTTAAAATGTCTGTCAAAAGGCCGAATACAACAGTTAGGTCAAATATAGTCCATGACATGCCCAGTTTGTATGTTTTTCTGTCAAAGAATGGGTTAAAATTTAACGTAACTCATTGCCATGGAAGTTTCTGGGGTTCCGGCTTACGCCCTCATACAGCAAATTAAAAAGGTGGCTATCCGTTGACAGACAGCCCCCTTACAAACCTTTTACCCATTCACATCAACTGTTCATACAGTCCCCGGTTCCCGGACCATTGCCGGTACCGTCGCCAGGGCCGTAGCCACCTTTACCGGTCCCGTCACCAGGGCCATTACCGCCATTGCCTCCGCGCGCCAGCAGGTCGGTTGAATTTTGAAAAACAGCACTGTTCTGACAATCCCCGGTTCCCGGACCATTACCGGTGCCATCGCCGGGGCCATTACCACCGTTACGGGCTCCGTCACCAGGGCCATTACCATTTCCCGCCATCACCACCGGTACGGACAGCATGCTGATGGTTGCTGCCAGAACAATTGCCTTTACGATTCGTGTTGAAAACTTCATAATATTACTCCGTGCTTTTGTTTTTTCCGTTATGGAAAAAAATTAATTATGTGGGAAACTGGGCTGAGTATGGTTCTGCATTTCATACAACCTGTCTCTATTCATATCACCAAATATTCCAATAACCATGCCAGCAGAGATTTTTTATTTTCACATGTAAAATCAATTAATTGCTAAATGGTATTTTTCCATGCATCAAGGACGCATTCGACATACTCTGTCCGGGATCGACGGAAACGTCGAAAAGGTGAACAATGTAAACGGGCAATAATTTCACCACAGGCAGGTCTTGTTCTTCGTACTCTTAGTGGGAACGAGGAACAAAAAGAGTGTTTTGCAAAGGCAGTGAGCTTGTGGGATCCGTACATCGGAAAGGGGGTAAATTTCGCACGAACCTATTCTATTAATTTCATATACTTATAAAAAACCGGCGAAAATGGCCTTATAATTTGTCCTTCCAAACATGAGTTAGAATAAATGACATAGAATATTCTGAAAACGCCAACTATGATCAATTTTCCATCCGCTATAACATGTCGAAGAATACAAAGACATTTGTTCCCCTCGCTTTTGCCGACACATGTCAATTGTACGCATAGTAGTGGGGGGTTAACGGAAAAAAACATTGCGTACAATACAAACGACTATCAAAAAGAATGGCCTTCCACATTCCAAGCGCATCTAAAACAAAAAGATCGTTCTCCACTGAAGAAGACCTCCCTTGAGTGTGACCCTACGGCAACTCAACTTCGGTGAGTTCCGGCAATCCCTGGCTCAGTATTTTTTTTGCCGATCAAGGAAACTTCCGGACTGGTGACTTCGAGCAGATTATAAATAAATCCAGCTATTTGAGAATTTTATCTAATGCCCTGGCCGCTCTCTAGTTTGTAACACAGTAAAAATATCAGAAATCATCATGGGATTACGCGAAAACGGAGTGATAATTAATAACGACACAAATAGCCATGTGTCGCCTCCTCCTTCGGCACATATCATTCCCACTGGAACACACAATTTTGCTGCATAAGATAGAAAGGGGTCGTAGTATTCTTACAAAAAAAGGGGTCAGACCTATTTAGTATTCTTTTTCGGCCTTCCCGGCCCTTTATTGGATATACGAATACCAAGCCTGCTCGATATTTCAGCTCTAAAATGTTCACCACCGGTCAACTGCCCTCTCTGCAGGGCATCTCTTATCAATTTGGTCTCACCTTCCGCTATGGTGTCGGCAACATATTCTGCATAGGCTGCCTGGCGCTCTTGTTTGCTCCTGCCGAGAGCCATGTAACAGGTATCATAGTCGACAACAGGGTCTTTCATTCCTTCCGCCTTACTACGAAAACTGGACCACCTGTACTGACCTGGACTTGCCACAATACCTGCACGGACCGGATTCAATTCGATATACCTGCAACAGGCGGGCAAGTAGTCAACTGTAGAGACAACACTGGATTTAAACCGCCCCTCCCACAGACTGCCGG
>CAMYLK010000067.1 GCA_947259225.1 uncultured Desulfobulbaceae bacterium
TCACGGTGACTATCAATCCAAACTCACATTGATGAGTGAAAGCCTGCGCAATGACGGCCGGGTCTGGGTACCGCACGACAAACATGACACCAGGTCTCCTGTTGATATCCCGGAGGAGGAGCGAGACTACTATCTGGAGAAAAAATATCCAAGCTTTGGTAACCTTGTCCCCAGAGATGTCGCCTCCCGTAACGCAAAAGAGGTCTGTGATCTCGGCAAGGGTGTTGGTGAGACCGGTTTGGCTGTCTATCTCGATTTCCAGGAGGCGATTAAACGCGACGGCCTGGACGTTATCCTCAAGAAATATGGTAACCTTTTCCATATGTACGAAAAGATTACCGCCAGCAATCCCAGTAAAGAGCCGATGAAGATTTATCCGGCTGTCCATTATACCATGGGCGGTCTGTGGGTCGACTACAATCTGATGTCCACTGTTCCCGGTCTGTTTGTTCTGGGTGAGGCCAACTTTTCCGACCATGGGGCAAACAGACTTGGCGCATCCGCTCTCATGCAGGGATTGGCAGACGGCTATTTTGTGCTGCCAAATACCGTGGGCAACTACCTGGCCCAGGTTGGCGCCTGCGACCTCAGCACCGGACACAAACCATATGATCTTGCCGAAAAAGCGGTACAGAACAAGACCGAGCAATTGCTGCAGAATACCGGTTCCAGAAAACAAGGCTTGCAGACGGTCGATCATTACCATCGGCAGCTTGGTTCTCTACTCTGGGACCATTGCGGGATGGCCCGAAACAAAAAAGGTCTTGAATACGCTCTTGGCAAAATCCCGGAAATTCGTCAGGAGTTCAAGGAGAATGTATTGGTTCCGGGTACAGGCCAACAACTCAACCAATCCCTTGAGCGGGCCGGCCGGGTAGCAGATTTCCTTGAATTTGGCGAAGTCATGGTCCGCGACGCCCTGGCCCGGGAAGAATCCTGCGGCTGTCATCTGCGGGAAGAGAGCCAGACCGAAGAGCATGAGGCCAAACGTGACGACAAAAACTATACTCACGTCGCGGTCTGGGAATACGATGGGGCCGCGAACGAGCCGGTGTTGCATAAAGAAGAGCTTACATTTGAAAATGTCACGCCTTCCCAGCGCAGTTATAAATAACCAGGGAACATTTACGCTTTCAACAGCATCTAAACAACTCCAACAGGATGGAACCACTCTTTCCCGAGCCCATACAACGTCTTCCCAAAGCGGATATCCCCATAGATGGAGTTCAGGCCTTTCTCTCCCAGGCAGACAGGCACCAGATCATCTTCATGCAGTTTGCACATGATGTCGATCTGCCTGAACACGCCCACAATGCCCAGGTCGGCTTTGTACTGGCAGGAAGGATTGAGCTGGTCATCAATGGGAAATCAAATGCTTACGGTAAAGGAGACGTGTACCATATTCCAAAAGACGCGCCCCATTCAGGTAAAATTTTTGCCGGCTATAGCGACATTACCTTTTTTGACGAACCGGACCGATATGGAATCAAGTAATACGTCATTCAGCACCTTAGGGCCTGAAACCCGGAATCCGAAACCAACCACCTGACCATGGCAAAGACAATCACCCTCACAGTAAAGATATGGCGTCAGGCCAGTGCTGACAGCCCTGGTGCCTTCGAGCAACATGTTCTGGACACGATCAATACCGACATGTCCTTTCTGGAAATGCTGGACGTCCTCAACGAGAAGATTACCCTTTCCGGGCAAGAACCCGTTGCCTTTGACCATGACTGCAGGGAAGGTATCTGCGGAATGTGCGGAGCGGTTGTTGACGGCACCGCGCATGGTCCGGAGCGGGAAACAAGCCTTTGCCAACTGCATATGCGCCATTTTCATGACGGCCAGACAGTCACCATAGAACCATTTCGTGCCAAGGGGTTTCCCTTACTCAAGGACCTGGTTGTCGATCGCTCCAACTTTGATCATATCATTGCCGCCGGCGGCTATATCTCGGTTAATACCGGCTCACCTCCGGACGGCAACGCCCTCCCGATTGCCCAGCACTTGGCAGAGCAGGCCATGGATGCCGCAGCCTGCATTGGCTGCGGTGCCTGTGTCGCAGCCTGTCCCAATGCCGCAGCCATGCTCTTTGTCAGCGCCAAGGTTTCGCAGCTGGCGCTTCTTCCGCAGGGAGAGCCTGAACGCAAAAAAAGAGCCCTGTCCATGGTGACGGCAATGGACAAGGCAGGATTTGGAAACTGCGGCAATGAACGCGAATGCGAGAAGGTCTGCCCCAAAGGAATTTCTATCCGCAACATTGCCCGCCTCAACCGGGAATACCTGCGGGCAGCCTTGACTGCTGACTGATTCAAGCCTGCAAAATAGAATGCACAGTTCTTTTCACCGTCTCCGGGCCAAGGCGAGTTCGAGCCCCTGGGCGGTTGAAAAAAGCAAGGGAACAGTCAGCTGGGCAGCTCACCATCTACGTTTCAACAACTCCTGTGCCATTACACGTGGGGCAGGGTTGTTCAGGAGAACATTGACATTCATTCCAGTCATCGCCGTCTTGGGTTCCCCGCCACTCACTGTTACACTCACAGGTCCCGCCAATCACTTTATCACCGCTGCATAAAGGACATTCTTTCGTTGTTTTCGTCTCGGTCATTACACACCTCCATTAATTTTTTACGAACTCAGGCAATAAGTTACCAGCGCCCGTCAAAAAAAACTGCGCCACCAACTTCCTTTCATATACTCAAACAAGTAACAAGGGAACGCGTAATGTCAAGAAAGATTAAATCTTACTGATATCGTTATTTAATGTAACCCACGGGCACTTTAAATAAAAGCATTTCCAACGTGCCCATACGACGACGGATTTCGCCCTTGTTCATCCTTCGGCAGGGCTTTGTTTATCCCCTCGAATATCCTCCTTGAAGAGAGAGATCCCCCGCTCCATGGCACAGAAATCCCCACACATGGTACAGGTCTTATTATTTTCAGGCACACGCCCCTGTCGTATTTTTTTTGCCTGATCCGGGAACATGAGCAGTTCCATCTGTGCATCCCAATTGGTGTCCCGACGCGCAATGGCCACCCGCTTTTCCAGATCACGTCGGGACGGGTCTCTTGCAATATCACCAATACGGGCAGCGAGCCTGGTAGCCCGAACGCCTTCACGCACGTCTTCGCTATTGGGCAGGGCCAGGTGCTCGGCCGGGGTAATATAACAGATGAGGTCCGCCCCGTATCGCGCTGAATTGGCGGCGCCGATTGCAGCCGTTATATGATCATACCCGGCGCCGGAATCCATGGGCAAAGGACCAAGAACATAATACGGCGCATTACCGCTCATCCGTTTTTCAAGCATAATGTTGCCTTCAATCTCATCAAGCGGAACATGACCCGGCCCTTCCACCATCATCTGGCAGCCCATTTCCCGACCGAGTTCAGCCAGTTCACAGTTAATGATCATTTCAGCCATCTGGGCACGATCATGGGAATCATGGATGGCTCCCGCCCTGATGCCGTTGCCCAGAGAAAGAACAGCATCATATTTTCTCATCAAGGCACAGACCCGGTCAAACTGCTCATAGAGTGGATTTTCACAGTTGTTGTATTCCATCCAGGAAACCATAAAGGTCCCGCCCTTGGAAACCAGGCCACCATAACGGTATCCCTGCTTGCGAAGCCGCTCAATGGAAAAACGGTTGATGCCGCAATGGATGGCCATAAAGGAGATACCATCCTCAAGCTGCCTTTCGATAAGCTCAAAAAGATATTCCGGGTCAAGCTTATTGGGATTGTGGTATTTTTTTGTGGCCTCGGAAAACGCCTGGTATAAAGGAACATTGCCGACCGGCAGCCTGGTGGCCCCGATCACTTCCCGCCGGATCAAATCGAGATCACCGCCGGTGGACAATTCCATCAGGGTATCGGCCTTTTCCATTTCCGCCACCCTGGCCTTTTCTTTCTCAAGCGCAATATCCTTAATATCGGAAGAGGTCCCGATGGAGGCGTTTACCTTTGTCCGCAGGCCGGTACCAATACCGACCACCCGCTGATTCGGCCTGTCCGGATGAGCGGGAATAACGATTTCACCCCTGCCGACCATTGTCCTGATCCAATCCGGCTCTCTATTCTCATCGGCGGCAACCTGGTGCATTTGTGGTGTAATCACGCCCTCACGGGCAAGTTCCAACTGTGTTTTCATTGCTTCCATATCATGCTCCTTCCCTGTCCCGGCCGGCAAAAAAAAATCCGCATCACGACAGAGTCATGACACGGATAGAATGGACAGGTATCCTTATGTTTTCAACCCGGCAGGTCTTCTGACTCACGGATCAAATCATTGGCTACGTCTTCCCATTCCTTTGTATGGAACAGTGACATCATGCAGCCATAATCCCCGCATACAGCGCCGGCCCTTAAGCGTTACGGATTCTCACCGTATTCCCTATTCTCCAGGGATCACCATGATCCATGGCACCAGATTGATTATGTGCATCTTTTTATGCCAGAATACCTTCGTAATTGCAACCGACATTTCTCTTACCCTGTGATACTTACTATACCTGAGACAACCTTTGAACAATCCCCTCAAATCACTGGGGGACAATGCTTATAACCTATCACCTTAATTATAATGCGGCCTAAGATTTACCAACGAATGGGCAACGAATCAAGAAAGAAGGCCTCTGGTTCACCTCATACCGAAGTAGCCCAACAATCTGAAATATATACACAAATCACTCTCCAGCTTATTCTTGATTGCACCTCATCGTCATATTTCAATACGCCTTTATGGTATGACATGTATTTTTGTTGAGTATCATTTTTTGTGTTTTGATTTTGGGAAAAACTCATTTAAAATAAAAATTATCAAAATAAAAAAGGAGGAACCATGAAACTGAAAAAACTGCTGGTTAACGTAATGGTGTTGGCGACACTGCTAATCGGCTGGACATCTCTAGCCGGGGCTTGGACCTTTACCGTGGACACTTACTCGCATGTCGGAACTGAGCAACTCAGAGGCACCGTACCCGGTGCTACCTACTGGGCCAGAGGTGGTACCGTAATTAATGATTCTGAAGCGCCGGCCGAGCTGTCTGTCGACTTGTATTATGGTACTTTCAACGGCCAATGGCAGTGGAGTTCTGATCACGGCGTTAACTGGAACAATATAGACCCGTCATCATTAAGCTGGACGCATACGGTAAACAGTGGAGACAGTGTTTCGTTGAGAGTCGTTTTAATCGACGAAAACGATGTCATCTATCATATATTATCTACCTCTCCATACGGTATCGCCGATGAAAGCCTTGGTGAAGCCTACTATTACGCTTTTTCTCCGAATGCTAATTATTACAGTGACTTCAGTACCGGCGAGGTCAGCATTTCAGGATACGTAGCGGTAATAATAGACTAAGCAAGCACTACCCAAGAAAAGTATTCTCTATTCACGTGCAAAAACCTTAAAGAATCTACCAATAACTTTCCGGTATCGGTGAGAATTTTCGGGGGACGTAAAAAGCCTCGCCACCGACAATTCTCACCGATACCGGGCCTCTTCTCAAAAAGACGATATTTGCAAACAATAGCCCGTTTAAAAATCCGGGCGGCGCAAACTCCCTGCTCACCGTCCGACAACAGGGCACTCTGCCGGGAGATAGAACCTTCAAGGCATCCCTAGGCACTCATCGAAGTGGGAGATACCATCATGGTATAATCGCAGTGATACGAATAAGATCGGTACCGTGAAAGATCTAGCCAATGGCGGTGTCAGGATCTACCGGAGACCCCCAAAAGCAGATCGAATGTTCGGTACAAAAAAGCCATGGGTCGGGAGAGTTTCAACCCCAAAACGCGAGGCAGCGGTTAAAAATCTTGCAGCAATTGCCAAAAAAACCAGGTATGAACCCCTCTGCACTTGTGGTAGAATTTAAGGAGTTCATAATTTTTCAACCCATGCTTATTTTATAGGTAGGCAATCCACCCAAAACCGAGACAATTGAAGTTCTTTTTAACAAAAAAATACCCTATGCGCGTTTTTCCTCTCCACTTTTTGGGCATCTTTTTCTCTTTCCTGTTAACCATAAACGTATCCTTTGCCGGTATCACTGACAAGACGGTACAGCAAGAACTGAAACACTTTCTTTCAAACCAGCCCACGGCCTCTCTCAACATGGTGACCACCGGCAACGATCCTGCAGTTCAGGACCGGCACCTGCTCGACCTGTATGAGCAGCACCACATGCAACCGCTGTGGTTCAAACAGGGTCAACTTGATGCCAAAGCAAAGGCTTTGATAGCTGCTCTACAGAACGCAGCAATTGACGGATTAAACCCCGATGATTACAAGGTGGCGGAAATATTGAATCTAGGGCAACAGGGGGACGGAACTTCACACATCCGCCTGGATGTATTGCTCACTCTGGCTCTGGTCCGCTACATAGCAGACATGAGCGAAGGATCGGCTGACCCCTGCCTGCTTGCCCCTGACCTTTTTGCCTCTGCCCGCGACAAGGAAATCGACCTGCAACAGGTTGTCAATAACGCCCTGCAGGCAAACGATATAGCCGGGTTTCTCAACAACCAGGCCCCCGCCCACTCAGCCTATCAGGGTTTACGTTACGCCCTTGCCCGGTTCCGTCAATTGGAGAAGAACGGAGGATGGGAGCATATCCCTTCCGGAAAAACCATACGACCCGGGGATAGCGATCCACGCATCCCTCTTATAGCACGGCGCCTGGCCTTAACCGGTGAACTTGCAAATACAGCGTACACGGGTCAACGTTATGATCAGGAACTGACGGATGCGATTACAAAATTTCAATCCCATCACCTTCTTGAACAGGATGGAGTCATAGGAAAAAAAACCTTTGGGGCGCTCAATATCCCTGCATCCAAACTGGTGCGTCAAATAATAATAAACATGGAGCGCTGGCGATGGTTGCCGCATCGGTTTGTCGGCAAACACCTCATTGTCAACATTGCCGAGTTTCAGCTTTTTGGCACGACCGATGAGCATGTCGATATCAACATGCCGGTGATTGTCGGAAAGGTCTACCATAAAACACCTGTTTTCACCGGGAGCATGCGTTATCTGGAAGTCAATCCATATTGGAATATTCCCGACTCCATTGCCGTCAATGAAATCGTCCCGCACATGCAGGAAAATCCCGACTATCTGCAGGAAAATAATATTCGTATATTTGACGGCTGGCAGGAAGATGCACTGGAAGTCGACCCCGCCAGCATTGACTGGCATACGGTGGGCAACAAAGTCAAAGGATACCGGCTACGCCAGGAACCGGGCCCGGAGAATGCGCTGGGCCGGATAAAATTTATTTTCCCCAACAAACATAACGTGTACCTCCATGACACCCCGGCACACCACCTTTTTCTGAAGACAAAACGCGATTTCAGCCATGGCTGCATCCGGGTCAGCCGTCCGCTGGAACTTGGAGCCTACTTATTGGCGGATAACAAAAAACAGCTGAGTGTGGAACAACTTGAGGAACTTGTTGCCACCAAGAAGCGCAAGGTGATCCTGCTTGACCAGAGCGTACCGGTCCACGTACTGTACCTGACAGTCAACGCATCAGCAGTAAACGATGCGGTGTACTTCTATCCCGATATATATGGCCGCGATGCTCTCCTGGAAAAGGCCCTGTTTGCAAGAATTCCCCTGTCACAATGCCGTTATCCGCAATAACAATTACGTTGGGGGCAGATCGTTGTCAACTCGGCCACCAAGGGTGAACCCCAGACCTTAACCACCCAGCATCAGAACGATTTTCGAATAAATAAAAAAACCCTGATCAACCGGTTGATCAGGGTTTTTTTGCTTTTTTTCTCCCGACCGGGAGATCAACTCTTATCAGCCGCAGGAGTCGGCATCGTTTGGATCATAGGTCCAATCGCCGTTACGATACAGATAGTCGTTAACCAGCAGCAATTCTTCTTCAGTTAAAATATCCCAGGCCCCATCCCGGGCGCATTTTTTCCTTCGTTTAGTGAAAATGGAGTTCCAGGCCTTGGATGTATAGGACTCCGCATGGAGAAAAGGAGCGCCTTTATCATTATTTCGGGTATGACAACTCTTGCAGACTTCACGGAACTTGATCCCCCCCGTTCCCCAGGGCTCACTTTCCCAACTGAGTTGCCCCTGGGCGATCAGTCGACACTGCTTCGTCCGTTCGTCATAACGCTCCGTCGGCCTCGCTTCACTGGAGGGAACCATATACACCAGTGTACCGCCGAGTATCAGTGCAGCAAGCATTACTTTAAGCATCATTTTCTCCGTGCAGAATACGTTAGCAACAACCTCTTTGTGGTACCACAATAGCATAATTCACTCCTAACCAGAAACAAAAAAGAAAACAGGAACGACTATCGAAAACGGGCCTGTAAACGGCTGCCCCTGTTCTGACGATGAATGGCTATTTTTTTTTTGACCTTTCAGCGATTTTTTCTTCTGCATTTTGATCAAACTTTGTACAGTTGTTAAACATGCTGAAAAACTCTTCCTTTCTGCAATGAGGACTAATACAATGAAAGCGTATTACACCAGCCCACGACCTGTTTTTTTCCTATTCCTGCTGCTTTTTTCGTGTTGCCTTCTGCATGGTTGCAATACGCCCCCGACCCCGAAAAAAACAATCCCACAACCACCACTTGTACAACAGCTCACAGCACCGTCTCCGGTAACCTCGGGTGAACTCTCTGCCGGAGTCTCCGTAATCTTTCTTGATAAATTCTACCGATTGATTGAACAAATGCCTACTCCTGCAGAGGCTAAAGCCAAAGGCCGAAAGGGTGATCCTTTGTATTCTTTCGATTATAAATACGCTAAAGACGCCCTGGTCTTTGGTTCCGGTTATAAAACAGGTGTCGGCATGGTGATGGA
>CAMYLK010000068.1 GCA_947259225.1 uncultured Desulfobulbaceae bacterium
CTTTTCGTCTGGCTCCTCGTATAAATGCACCAGGTCGACTCGGTAAGCCAGAGATTTCTTTTCAGTTTTTGACTTGTTCAGACACTGTCAGCGCCATGGAACTCGTTGATAAACTGGAACAAATCAACCTGGAAAGGAGAAAGCTCGAGCAAAAGTCTATTGAAGAGGTTTATGCTGAATGTGAGCGCCTTGATAACAGAGGGGACAGGGGGTTGGTAGTGTATGGCAACTATCACTCCGGAATTATAGGAATTATTGCCTCAAGAATTGTTGACAGATTTCATAAACCTGCGATTATATTTACTGAAGATGCCGGTGACACATCGACACTGAAAGGTTCTGGCAGATCTGTTGAGGGAATAAACCTTTATGAAACACTCAAAAAATGCTCAGATAATATTATACAGTATGGCGGACATGCCATGGCTGCTGGATTAACACTCGAAAAAAAAAGGTTATCGGAATTTCAAGACATATTTAATTGTGTCATACCAAAAGAAGGAACAGGTTTTGATATACAACCTCCTGAAGAACTATATATTGATTATACTCCTAGGGTAGATGAAATCTTCAACACCACTTTTATTAATTATTACAAGCATTTTGAGCCATTTGGCAATGGTAACCCTGAACCGATTTTTTTATTGGCAGATCAGAAGATTAACAGGGCAAGTACGATAAACAATCACCTGAAATACTCAATAATTGTCAACGGGAAAAATTACAGGGGAATTGGTTTCGGTATGGCAGATAAATTGAACATCGTCCAGGACAGTTCTGTCCAACTGGCTTTCAAATTAAAGAAAAATGTGTTTAGGGGGGAAGAGTACACCGAACTTCATGCTATAGACATACTACCAACGGCTTGATTTTAGGATATATGTGAAAATTTTACATAATATATATTATGCGACATTGTATATTTTGTGTGATCACACCTACCTTGAAGGTAAAATCCAGTCGGCCAAGGCATAGGGGTTGCATATAATGCACCAGCTGGATGCGCAACACTCCCTTATTCCTTCACAATGATTAACTTGATTTAATAATGTAAATTCATGTTTATAATTCAGATATCTTATGTTTAACATGACACCAAAAGGAACATTAGGATGACAGATAGAAGTATATACCAGGAACCGCTAGTCAGTCGGTACACCAGCCAGGCTATGCAGCATCTCTTTTCCGAACAATTTAAGTTCACCACATGGAGGCGCTGCTGGGTCGCCCTTGCTGAAGCCCAGCATGAACTTGGCTTGAAACTTGTTACCCGTGAAATGGTTAATGAGCTGAAAAGACATATTGATGAAATCGACTACGGCCTTGCGGCGGCTAAAGAAAAGGAAATTCGCCATGATGTAATGGCTCATGTCTTTGCATACGGCCAGAAATGCCCTGGTGCTGAGCCTATCATCCATTTAGGCGCCACTTCGCAGTTCGTTGTCTGCAATACAGACTTAATTGTCCAGAAAGAGGCCCTGAAACTTGTAAAAAAAGCCCTTGTAAATGTAATTTATAATCTAAGCGAGTTTTGCGGCAGCTACGCTGGCCTTCCGACCCTTGGATTCACCCACTACCAGCCTGCCCAGCCAACCACTGTTGGCAAACGAAATACCTTGTATATTCAGGATCTTATAATGGACCTTGAATATATAGAAAACCTGGAGAAACAAGTTAAGGCCAGAGGGGCTAAAGGAACTGTTGGTACTCAGGCTACCTTCCTTGAGCTTTTTGAGGGTGATCACGATAAGGTTAGAAAACTTGATCGTCTGGTATCAGCTAAGCTCGGATTCGAAAGTATATTTGAAGTTACCGGCCAGACCTACCCCCGCAAACTTGACATGAAAACTGCTGAAACGTTATCCGGAATTGGTGCATCTGCGCATAAGTTTGCCGTTGATATGCGTTTACTGTCCAACCTTAAGGTCCAGGAAGAACCGTTTGCCCAAAAACAGGTAGGCAGCTCGGCAATGGCATACAAGAGGAACCCGATGCGATCTGAACGCTTGACGGGATTGGCCAGAAAGCTCCTGGGGCTTCCTGCAAACTTCAGTGCAACCTCTGCAAACCAATGGTTCGAAAGAACCCTTGACGATTCAGCTATACGAAGAATGGACATGGCCCAGGCTTTTTTACTCACTGACGCTATATTGATGTTATACGTTAATATTACATCTGATATAATTGTCTATCCGAAACAAATTGACAAGTATCTTCGAGAGGAACTTCCTTTTATGTCCACGGAAAAAATCCTTATGGCCTGTGTTGAACGTGGAAAAAGCCGTCAGGAAATGCACGAGGTGATACGCGATCATTCTATCGCAGCGGGGCTTGCCGTTAAACAGAAAGGCAGTAGGAACGACCTGCTTGAACGACTTGCAAGTGATAGTCGTGTTCCGTTTGAGATAAATGAACTTAACGGATTAATTGAAAACTACACTCAATTTACTGGTCGAGCAGAACAGCAGACCCATGAGTACTTAAATGAGACTGTCTCCCCTGTCCTCGAAAAACACCGTGATTTAATTGGTAATATCGAGTCAAGTCTTAAGGTATAAAACCGCGGTTAAGCATAATTTACAGGCAACAATGATGTGCGTATTTCTTTTTCTTCGAATAATCCCGGCCAAGATCGGGCTTTTCAAATTCTTACTTGAAGGTCATGATGGACTCGCTCTTCTGACAACTGTTGAAAAAGAAACAGGGCTTGTTCGTCTCGCGGTACCGAGATCACGCTACACTGAACTCATCCACCTTGTTGACAACCTGGCCCATGAATTGAACAGTAAATATTAAGCAGCACATTAGTTTATTAACATAATTACCTGTAACTACGATTTTAAAATGAGTGGCAAGTTATACATTAAAACATTTGGCTGTCAGATGAATGAAAGAGATTCTGAGATCATTGAACAGCTCCTGTACACTTCTGGATATATAACTGTCTCTTCCATGGATGATGCCGACTTTATATTACTAAATACGTGCAGCATAAGGGCAAAAGCAGAGCAGAAAGTTTACAGCCTTCTCGGTCAACTTAGACAGTATAAAATTAAAAAACCCGAGTTATTAATAGGAGTTGCCGGTTGTGTTGCTCAACAGGAAGGTGCAATTATACAGCAAAGGATGCCCCATGTTGATCTGGTTGTTGGAACTCAGCAGTTATACCGGATTCCTGAATTACTCAAGAAAATTAAAATTAGTGATAAAATAATCCCTCCTGCTGTTCAACTTGACAACTCGTTTTCAATTCCCCCTTTTCAACATTATATCAATGTCGCCGTGCAAACTGACCGCTCCCCTCCTCCGCTTAATTTCAAAAAATTCGTCACCATTATGCAGGGATGCAATAATTACTGCAGTTATTGCGTTGTCCCATATACACGTGGCAGAGAAATCAGCCGGCCGGTAGCTGATATTCTCAAGGAAGTTAATTCCTTGGTATCGCAAGGAATTTTCGAGATCACTCTGCTTGGCCAGAACGTTAATTCCTACGGGCAGACAAACAATGTTGCTGATAAACCGATTAATTTTCCTCAACTTCTATATAAAGTTGCCTCTGTTCCAGGCCTGAGACGACTCAGGTTTACTACATCCAATCCTAAAGATCTATCTGATGAACTGATGCAATGTTTTAAAAACATAGATGTCCTCTGCCCCCAGTTCCATCTACCCGTTCAATCCGGCTCAGACCGAATTCTTAAGCTGATGAACAGAAAATACTCCATTGCAGATTATCTTGGTAAAGTTGATACTTTACTGCAGTATCGACCGGATATAGCCTTGAGCACAGATATCATAATTGGTTTTCCGGGAGAATCAGATGTTGATTTCGAGGCCACCATGGACCTGTTGAACAATGTTCGATTTCACAGTTCATTTTCCTTCAAATACTCTGACAGGCCCGGTACCAGATCGGCCGGATTCAATGATAAGGTTGAAGAAACTATAAAGTCAGAAAGACTATCCAGGTTTCAAGCCCGTCAGGATGAAATAAGTTTGGAAAGAAACAAGGACTATGTGGGCCGTGAGATGGATATAGTTGTTGATGGACAGGGGAAAAACGATCTATTTTTTGGTCGTACGGTTACAAACCATATAGTACATTTTCCCGCATCAGGGATAAATGATCCCCAACGTGGGGACATTATTACCGTCCGAATCAACATAGCCGGCCAGCATTCCTTGACTGGTAATGTTCAAAAAAACAGGTAAGAATATGATTGATCTGCATACACACACTTTTTTCAGTGACGGAGTCCTGGTGCCTGCCGAGCACCTGAGACGTTTTGAAGTAATGGGTTATGATGCTGTGGCAATCACAGACCATGCAGACTCGTCTAACCTGGATTTTATTGTTCCCCGGATTGTCCAGGCAGCGGCAGATTTGAACCCGTACAGCAACACCCGCCTTATTCCCGGAATTGAACTGACTCACGTACCTCCAGATTTAATGAAACCTTTGACCATAAAAGCCCGTGAACTTGGAGCCCTGTTAGTTGTAGCTCACGGAGAGACCCCTGTTGAACCCGTTGTTCCGGGTACAAATCTTGCCGCTCTGGAAGCAAAGGTTGATCTTCTTGCTCACCCTGGGTTTATTACTGCGGAAGAAACAGCTCTTGCGGCCGAAAAAGGGGTTTTACTGGAATTGTCCGGCCGCAAAGGACACTGTTTGACAAACGGCCATGTCGCGAAACTGGCAATCAAAATCGGAGCAAAGCTGGCTGTTAATGCTGATGCCCACGAACCGGGTGATTTCATGACACGGGAAATGGCCGAAATGGTTGCCCTGGGTGCCGGCCTTAAAAAGGATCAATATCAGAAGCTGCGAGATGATATGGCAGGCTTCGTTCGAGGGTTATGATTTCTTCTGTTCGTCGGTGGCAGTAAAACCAGGCAGAATTGGCGCTGTCGGCTGCTCGGGTCTGGGTTTGCCGGTAACACTTGAAATGCGACGAACCACCCTGTTGCTCACCCTTTTCCCCTTGGCACCTGGAGATTTTATCAGGTAATCGTCAAGCTCTATCTCCAGGCTGTTATATTTTGCCCGTGATGAAGGGACCAGGCTGATACGGGCTCTTACCCCCTCATTTCCCATTTCAAAAAACTGGATCACAGACCGTTTGTGCTCGGGAAAGAGTCTGTATTCACGGTTCATGATAAACTTTGGTGTTTTAAAACGCTTGGCATAAGAACGGTTTTCGCTGCCATTGCGATACAAAACATTAAAGACCAGTCCATCTTCTATCACACCCATCCATAACAGGTCACTGCCGATAAATAATTTATCAGACACATTCACAACTTTATAAAGACCGTCCTTGAAGATCAGCAAAAGACGGTCCAGCTCTGAGCAGGTAAGTTCAAGGTCATTCTTCTTGTCCTCGACCTTGATTTTGTGGCCTAGGAAGCCGCTTCCCCTGCTATAACCTACCTGTAGGTTAGAAAGAGCGGCAGCTCGGACATCAACCTGGTCAAAATGCTCTATTTTACTGCGTCTCGGAAACAGATCTGCGTATTTATCAAGGAGAGAATTAAGGTAGTCGACAGTAAACCCGATCATATCTTTCAGGTGTTTTCTGATACCTTTGATGTCCTGTTCGATTGTTTTTATTTCTTTTTTCTGTTTATTAATATCAAACCTGGAAATTTTCTTGATCCTTATTTCCAATAGCTTTTCGACGTCTTCTTTTGTAACTTCTCTAACAAGCTCATCTGCAAACGGATCAAGGGAAGCGGTCACAGTCGTTATAATTTTCGGATAACTGGTGATCTCCTCAATCTCTTTGTACAATCTCTCTTCAATAAAAACCTGTTCAAGTTTTCTGGCATGCAGCTTTTCAAGAAGCCTGCCCAGCTCGATTTTTAATTCCTTTTCCAGGTCAAGGACAAGCTTGTCTGAATTATGACGGAGCACTTCCTCCACCGCCACCTGGCACGGCATGTTATTCCTGATAAGAACCAGGTTTGGAGAAACACTTATCTCACAATCTGTGAATGCGTATAGAGCATCAATTGTTTCTTCTGCATATACCCCGCGCGGCATTTTTATTTCCACCTCAACTTCTTCTGCTGTATAGTCGTTGATTGAAGCGATTTTCAGTTTGCCGTTTTTAGTGGCCTTCTCCACGGAGTCGATAAGGGACTGAGTTGTTATATTATAGGGTAATTCACGGACTACAATCGTTTTTTCATCAGCTTTCTCAATCAAAGCCCGGCACCTGATCTTCCCGTTTCCTCCGTGATAATTATTTACATCAATGATTCCTCCACGTGGAAAATCCGGATAAAGAGTAAACTCTTTTCCACGCAGGTACTTGATCTGGGCTTCAAGTAATTCACAGAAGTTATGCGGCATTATCTTGGTTGCCATCCCTACCGCAATACCTTCAGCACCGAGAAGCAGCAGAAGCGGCAGCTTGGAAGGCAGGGTTACGGGCTCCCGCATCCTCCCGTCGTATGAATCAACATAATCTGTCAGGTCACGGTTAAAAAGTGTTTCCCTGGCTAACGGAGTAAGGCGGCACTCGATGTAACGGGCTGCTGAGGCCTGATCGCCTGTAAAAATGTTTCCGAAGTTTCCCTGCCGTTCAATAAGGTATTCCTTGTTGGCAAGATTGACAAGCGCCGCAAAGATTGACTGGTCACCATGAGGATGAAGTTTCATGGTCTCACCAACCACATTGGCCACCTTGTGAAACCGGCCGTCATCCATATTATGCAGGGTCTGAAGTATACGCCTCTGTACCGGTTTCAAGCCGTCATTTATATCAGGGATGGCGCGTTCCCTGATGACATAAGAGGTGTAATCAAGAAAATTTTCATCAAACAGGCGCTGTAATTTTCCTGATTGCGGAATATCTGATTTCAAACTGCTCATGTCGGTTTCAGGACTACTCATATCGGCCTCAGGTCAAGGTGTTTCATGATATACTGACGCCTTTCAGGAGTATTTTTGCCCATATAGAAATTCAAAACCTTGGATATTTCGCGCAATGTATCAATCCTGACCTGCTGGATTCGCATATCCGGACCGATAAACTGTTTAAATTCCCTGGGAGAAATTTCACCCAAACCTTTGAAGCGGGTAACTTCGACCCTCTTCTGTTTCTTTCCCTTCCCTTTGAGCTTTTTATCAGCAGCACCCCTTTCCCTGTCAGAATAGCAATACATTGTCTCCTGGTTGTTGCGGACCCTGAATATGGGAGTTTCTAGGATATAAATGTGGCCGAGTTTGACCAATGGTTCAAAATAATGGAGGAAAAAAGTGAGGAGCAGGTTGCGGATATGCAGACCGTCTACATCAGCGTCAGTTGCCAGAATAATTTTATCGAACCGGAGTGTACCGACCCCCTCCTCAATATCAAGAGCACGCATCAGGCTGTACATTTCCTCATTTTTATAGAGCAGATCAAGACGCTGTCCAAAAACATTCATGGGCTTGCCTTTGAGGGAGAAAACAGCCTGTGTCATGGGATCACGTGAACTGACAATCGATCCGGCAGCCGACTGTCCCTCAGTGATAAAAACCATGTTTTCCTGGCCCTGTTTCGATGCTTTGCCTTTTGAAGGATGATATTTACAGTCCTTAAGCTGAGGAATTTTCAGGGCTACCTTCTTGGCTTTAGCCTTGGCTTCACGCCGCACTGACTGCAACTCGCGCCGCACCCTTTCGTTTCTCTGGACCTTGTCGAGCAGCATCTCGGCTTTCTCAGGATACTTGTACAGATGATCTGCTACTACATCCTTGACCGCGTTAACAATCCAGGAACGGACTTCCGTGTTGCCGAGCTTATTCTTTGTCTGTGATTCAAACACAGGTTCCTGAACTTTAACGGCCAAAGTTCCAACAATGCCGTCACGTACATCCTTGCCGGTAAACTTCTTGCCGCTGAACTCGTTCACCCCTTTGAGAATGCCCTCCCTGAAAGCGGACAGGTGAGTGCCTCCTTCACTGGTAAACGTACCGTTAACAAATGAAAAATAGGAATCACCGTATTCATCAGTATGGGTGAAGGCAAATTCCAGGGATTTATCGGCATAATAAATCGGTTCGTACAACTGGTTACCATTGAGTTCATCGGCCAGCAGATCGAGCAAACCGTTTACCGAGTGATAGCACTGATCATTAAAATAAAGCTTCAGCCCGGCATTGAGATAGGCATAGCGCCACAGCCTCTTTTCGATATACTGATAATCAAAAGAAAACTCAGGGAACAGGTCAGTGTCGGGCAGGAACTCAATAAGGGTGCCGTCCTTCTCGTCGGTTTTCCCCTTTTTCTCACCCTCAAGGGTACCGAGCCTGAAGTTTGCCCTTTTAAACTTACCTTCTCTGAATGCGCTGACACTAAAGTCTGAGGACAGTGCGTTAACTGCCTTTGTTCCCACACCATTCAACCCTACCGAAAACTGGAACACGTCGGTATTATATTTTGCCCCGGTGTTAATGACTGAGACACACTCAACAACCTTGCCGAGCGGGATGCCGCGACCGTAATCTCTGACAGTACATCGTCCGTTTTCGTCAATCCAGATATCAACCCTTTTGCCTACCCCCATGATAAATTCATCCACGCTGTTATCTATTACTTCCTTGAGAAGAATATAGATTCCGTCATCGGGATGTGAGCCGTTACCTAAACGCCCAATATACATGCCTGGCCGTTTACGAATGTGCTCAAGGGAGCTGAGTGTCTTTATTTTAGATTCGTCGTATTGATGTGCTGTTTCTGGCATTTTAGTGGTAAATTAAGTTGTTCAAAAAGATTGTAAAGACGCATTTTATGAATATACTGACAACGCAATAACTTTAC
>CAMYLK010000069.1 GCA_947259225.1 uncultured Desulfobulbaceae bacterium
CTTATCTCCGGAAAGGTTGCCTTCAAGGTACCAGGTCCGTGGTTTGACCGGGGAACCCTCAAGTATTTTTGTGCAGATTGCCTCAGTGGCCACTGTGACCATGTTTTGTCCTGCCGCATCACCGGTGGTGTATTCAAAGATAAGGTACACAGAGGAGCCGTTGACCGTTGTTTTCATATCGATCAGTTTGCCGTAGCGGGTTGTTTCATCAACCTCCGCATGCAGCTGATCATAGTAAGAATAGAGCCAGTTCAGAAAAAGGCCTGTTTCTGTGAGATCATTGAATATGAAACAGGGTGCCCGGGATACGGATTCGGTCAGACACATCGCCCTTGCCCCTCCAGCCTGGCTTATAACATACGCACCCCGTTGGTACGAAGCGACCATGGCTCCTTCGGTTGTGGCAAGGGGGACAAAGAAGTCGCCGGAAGCATACAGACCGTTTATCCGCAGCGGTCCGATAACACCGATTGGAACCTGGCAGAAACCGATAAAGTTTTCTATGTTTCCTTTTAAATTTTCAGGAGATGTCCTGCCCCCCTGACCGGATAAAGCATCCAGTGTAATTCCCATGTCCTTAAGATGCTTTTGCCTCAGGCTTAACCCTTCTTCCGTAAAGTCATTCCCGCCAGGCACTCTTTTGGGTAAAGGTTTTTCCGGGGGCAATTTCGGGCGCAGTTGTTCTCTCAGTGCTTCAGGAGAATAATCCCCCTTTATGGCACTTATAACCTCACTGCTTCGTGATAATGATTGTGGCATGAATAGAACACTCCTTGAAAAAATGAGTATGTATTGCCTCTGTCATCTCGACCAATAGGAGAAATCTTCCTAACCCCCTTCAGCCTAAATACCTGAACACCTTCAGCCTGACTGCCTCCCGCCTCCTGTCTGAAAACCTCCAGCCTGATCAACTACAGAATCGCCTTCACCGGCATGATCTTGAACAGACCTACTTTCAGCTGCTTCCAGAACGGCGCATGCCTGTCTGGCTTGTCAGTTGCTGCATTCCAGCTGTTTTCCGGGAGCATGTCCCGTAATATGTTTCCTTCAACCTGCTGGGCCAGTTCTCTGTTCCGTATCAAAACCCCGATTTCTGTATTCAGGTTTGCAGACCGGGGATCGAGATTGAACGTACCTATAAAAACCAGCTCACCATCGATGACCAAGGTCTTGGCATGGATGGCAAAAGTCGGCACGAGTTTTTCCAGTTCCGCATACCGGTTAATGAGATCTTTCTGGATGGCCGGATCAGGCCGGAACTCAAACACCTTGACCCCTGCATTTAAGATCTTCCTGCGCTGCTTGCTGTACCCGCTGAACGCAAGAAGGTTGTCCGTGGCTGCCAGGGAATTGGTGTTGATCCGTACCTCCACCCCTTTTTTGACCAGCTTTTCAAAGAAATCAATCCCGTCTTTGGGGAAGACCAGGTAAGGCGACTGGATGGTTATGCTTTTCCTGGCCTTTTTTACCGCATCAACAAGCATGTCCGTAGACCGGCCGCCGGCCCACAAACTCCTGGTTGGATTCTTGCCCGGCACATCACTGACAAAAACAATATCCTCCCAGGTAAGCTGATCAGCATACAGTGGGATGACATCCGAAATCCTGTTCAAACTTTCACGCACTTCCGGGGCAAAGTTCTCGGGATCATCAGCATAGGCATGCAGCTCTTTGTATATCTCTGCAATCCTCTCTTCTTTCAGCCGCTTCTTTGCTCTTTTGAGGAGTTCCTCAACCGGAATGGTCAGGCTGCTTTGCCAGAAAAGTTCGAAGCTATGATGCATTTCTTCAACCACAGGGCCAAGAAGCAGAATATCTCGGTCCCGAAAATTATACTCATGGTCGTAATCAAAGTACTCATCCGCCATGTTCCTGCCGCCGGTGATCGCCACCAGCCCGTCAACAATAAATGTCTTGTCGTGCATCCGCTGGTTAAGGGAGCGGAAGTTGCTGATGAACCCGACAGCCTTTTCCGGAACCGTCACTCCGACCTTGACATTGGGGTTGTATATCCGGACTTCAACATTGGGGTGAGCCGCAAGAGCCACCATACTTTCATCCGGGGCGTCAATCAGAAAATCATCCACGATAACCCTGACCCGAGTGCCCCTCTCTGCCGCACGAAGAAGACTCTCCGCAGCCAGTATTCCAATGTTGTCAGTGCTCCAGATAAAATACTGTACGTCAATGGACCTGACAGAATGATCCGTCAACCAGCCGCGGGTAAGCAGGGCATCTTCACCCTTTTCCAGGACAAAAGCACCGCTCTTGCCGGGATTTTCTTTGAAAAGCCTGGTTGTTATTTCCTCAAGGGAAATGGAGTCAGGTGCTTTCGTTTCAGATAAGGAAGGGCAGGAAAGGATGAGAAAAAAGAGGGAAGTAACGAGCAATATTTGTATTCTGAATTTTTTTTTCATGCTGTATCAGACTTAAAAACCTTTGCGTCAAACTGTTTAAATTATTTCTATATTTCCTCATTATAGAATAATATTTATTTTTTGAAATACTTTATTGTGATCTTAATGCAGTTTGAATAATTTCTGTGAGAGGGTTTAAATAATGAAGTCAGGTGTCTCTGAAATTTACTGAATTATTGTCATTCCGCACTGAGCAAAGCGATGGGCCGGAATCCAGCTCGTTGGAGCATAATGGATTCCTGCTTTCGCAGGAATGACAGAAAACTGCAGAACTGTGAAAAATCTTAGTCTCCGGTCTCCAGCCTGAAAACCTCCAGCCTAACCCCCTAAACTCCCAGATATCTTCAAGTCTTCTTGCTTTCCCTCTCCCTCTTGGCTAACTTGTGCCCATGGAAGGCGTTACCACTGCATGGGAAAAATTTTCAAACCTTGATCCTGCCGAAATTTCAAGGATAGAAGGCGTGTCCTATGATGACACTCTGCAGCTGTATAGTGTTCGTTCTTTTGGTCATGATATATTCATATCGCCCGGTAAACGTGAACTGTTCAGTGATTCTGCGGAAGGAATATACCTGCTTGGCATCAAGGAGTACTTTTGTGATCTGTCTGTCCTCTGGTACCTGATCAGCTACAGGGACATTCCCCTGTCCGGAAATCTCGTCAAACCGGCAAACCTGCCGGGCGGCCAGATCTTTGTCCAGGGAACCCACGTGCTGCCCCTGGATGAAATTGCTCAACGATATAACAACAGGAAAAAAGAGTTTCTTGACCTTGGATCAAGATATGGGGGTATTGAGACCGATCACGGTGATGTCGGGGTCAGGCTGCTGCCATTCCCCACAGTACCTGTGTATCTCATCCTCTGGTTCGGTGATGAATCTTTCCCGCCCAAGGGGCAGTTGCTGCTGGACTCAAGCTGTTCGCACTACCTCTCCACCGATGTTATCTGGGCTGTGACCTCGATCTGCTGTGTACTCTTCCTGGAGGGAAGATAATATCCATTTTCAGATAGTCGCCGTGCAATGCCACAGAATTTATATAGTCTTGCAAAAGACGGTTTGTTTGACAGTCAGCTTTGTTTCCGGCGATGTTTTAAATATTCTTCCTCAAAAGAGGTTTTGATCTGAATCCACATTGGAAGATGATCAGACATCTGATGGGTTCGCCAGTCAGTGCGGTAGTACCTTTTTTTACCACTTTTACTCCTTGGCTTCCCCTTGCTGGTAGTTTCATACCTGGACTTATAGCTGTTCATTTCAGGTATATACGTTTCCTGTTCATCATCTTTGTAGACAACATCAAAGAAATTATACACTCCCGCTTTACCGGTGAACTCAATTTTTCTTTTCTTGGGCCAGAATGCAATCTGGTCGTAATGACGTTTTTTGCTCCCGGTATTGGTATGGGGAAGAGTATTTAATTCCTCCGGGACAACGAACCCGTTATCAGTCAATGCTTTCATGGTGGCATCTTCCGGGCTGTAAATATTAAAATCTCCCAGCAGGATAAATTGATATTTTTTCAGATCAGATCTCTCCCTGACCCTCTTGTTCAAGAGCTTAGCGAGTTCCTGAATCTCCCTGACTCTTTCAGGATCATCAGGATCATCATCGCCATAGCGTATATGAACCGTGGTTAAAAAGAAATTGAGCCAGTCACAGCGAAAACCACAGAGATATGGCGTTCGGTAAAGCTGGTCCGCAGGGTCATAAACTACTTTTTTGCCGTCGCCCGATCTCCTGGTAACAGGGGGTATAACTATCTCACCTGCAATCCCGGTAAACTTTATCTTGCGGGAATCATAAAGAAAAGCCATTCTTTCCCGGTTGCCCGGTGTTCCTTCTGTGACGTCCGAGGTGATATACTTCCATTCCGAACCGAGGAGGTCCATTATTTTTTCAAGGGCAACCAGGTCTTCCCTGACTTCCTGGACAGCTACAATGTCAAAATGCGTTATTATTTCAGCAATGTAATATAATGGCTCATAGTCTCGCATCCCGTATTTACTGGAATCAAGCTCCCGTATGTTCCAGGTAGCCAGCAGCATTGCCCCATCGATTTTTGGTGGAATCCCAGAGATGCGCAGGGATTCTTTCAGTGCCAGAAGTTTATCTATAGTGCGTTTTTCAACGGAAGATTGATCAATTTTAGAGTACCACATCTACAGACCTCCACGGATTGGTTGTCTTTGTTGCATCTCGTCTCTTTTAATGAATTCCCTGCGGAATCAGTAATCGAGATCCTTTTCCGTAAATTTTCGGTCAGGTTTTTTTCTCAGAATAGTGCGAAGGATATCATTCATGGTGCAGACATCATTGTCGAAACCTCCATGCGTTTTACTGGCAGTTCGGGTGTTGCCGCTGCCCGTGCCGTTGCTCACCTCTATCCTGAAGACAGGCTGGCCGGGTAGATTTTTCAGGTTCTTCTTGAATTTCTGCATGCCAAGGATGCTGTCACCCAGTTTTTCCTCAAAAGCGTTGGAAACCAGGTACAACAGTGACTTGCGGTACAAAGGCGTCACGGTGTCATCAAGTTCCAGGCTTTCATTGAGATTGTATATTCTCATCCGGTTGATACCAAATTTAGCCTTGTCCCTCTGTTTGATCAAAGGTCTGTACGCCTTCCTGAACAGTTTTTGGGTGCAGGCCGGCGCAAGAAGCAGGCAGTTTTCTACTCGCGGGGTATCGGCAAAACTGTCCATGGCCTGCAGCAAAGAGGCAAGGAGTATGGCTCCCGTACTGTGGCCGACGATATGCACTTTTTTGGGTACTGCACCGGCCTGGGCAAAGGCATCGAGAAAGGCCCGGATGGTCAGGGTTCCGTCACGTTCGGGTTTGAAAGGTTTTTTTGCACCGCCCTTCATCTCTCGCCAGATGGCCCGGCCGACAGGCCTGGTTGTTTTCTCGATTATCTTGTCTGTAATGTCCGAGATAAATCCCCCTGCTCTTTCTACCAGTGTATCCTCCTTGCCAAGGATGACATCCTTGATCTCTTCCAGCAGCCCGGTATCGTACATGAAGTGGAACGGATATATCCTGTTGTCCTTGAATACCTTCTTCATGGCAAAAATTCTGCGGGCGGAATCATTGATGCTGTTCAGGCCGCCGTGCGCATAAAGCATTAAATGGTCGTATTTGTCGCTTTTTGCCACAAGTTCAGCGGTCAGCTTCACCGATTCCAGGTCGGTTCCGTATTTTCCTTTGTTGTCAAAACTTCCGTCATCGATATGGACAAAATGACCGAGTATCTCGCTTCTTCGGGGGCTGGGTTTGAACAACCCCTCTTCAATTTCCCCGGGCTTCCTGACCGTGGGAGTCAGGTGCCAGATTTGCGGTGTCGGGAGTGCGAGCCTCGCTACCCAGGCATCCTGGACATTCTCCAGCCAGTCTTCATACGTCCACAGGGCAACTCCATCGTCACCCCAGCTTTTTCCCCATGAATTCTGGACCCAGAAACCGTCCTTGTTGTAGCCGACGATGGCAAAAGCATGGCCTCCTATGGTGCCGGGCAGAAAGGGTATTACCCCTCCATTGACACTGTTTCGCTGCCATCCTTCATGCACCCTGGCACTGGTATAAATTACCTCAACCTCGTTGAGGGCGGCATGGTAATCAGCCAAACGCTTCCTGATCCGGTAATATGCTCCTGGAGCCGTATTGCGGGCATCTTCAGCCTGTTCAATATTCAGGTTCCAGCCCTCCTCACCGGCATGGTACGGGGCCAAATCATCAGAACAGACTCCCATGCTGTACCAGCCTGTCACTGCACCCCGGCAGCTTGAACCGGAGTAGCCTTCTCCCTCCCATTCATCAAATTTTTTTGCCATCTCATAGAGCATCCTGGCGCTGACACTTCGTCCGCTGCTGCGCCGTGCCAGAAGAAGATTGATTACAGCTGCCAGGCCGAATCCCGTGCAGGCACCTTCCTGGCCCTGGTTAAGGATATTAAGGTTATCAGGCACCGGGATTTCATCGCGAAGGGGTATAAGGGCGGGTTCATAGGAGAAATCGCGAAAATCAGGTGCATCCTGAACTGCATTCAGAAGGTACCCGTCAACCCTGTTGAATTCGCCTTCCCTGGTTACTGGAGATTTTTTTGTCTTTTTTTTGCTTTTCACTTTTTTGGCCATACCAAATCCTCCTTGATGTACTTGTCACCGTTCAGGAACCAATTCTATTTCTTTTTCCTTTGTCTCATGTGTGTCGACAACTTCCCGGCGTATCAGTTCATTGTTGTGATACACTTCCATCAGGTATCTCCCCTGTTCAATTTTGTTGAACTGGAAATTACCCTCATCGTCGCTGATGGTAATCTGCTGGGGTGATTGTTTTGTCCGCGGCGGGGTCATTTTTATCACCACCTGGGGTGTCTTCTCTGTTTCCGGGGTAACAACTTTTCCTTCAAAACGGTCCTGGGCAAAAGAAATGGTGCTGCTGCAAACAAAGAACATGATGAATGGGTAGATAAGCTTTCTCATAATTGTCACCTGCTTAGAAATCCGAGGGAACCGGTATGATGTCCTTCTTGTAATTCTTGGTCTCGGTAGGAACGTTGATGATCATTTTGGCCATCTTTATCTCATTCTTTTCAGCCTTTCTGAAATCGGCGGCCTCTTCCGCGAAGATATTATGTGAATAAAAGATGAGCTTGTACTTGCCCCTGTCTTTCTGTGCCGGAACCATCAGCCGATAGCTTCCATCATTGAGAAGAGATTCCGATTCGATGACCGCATACACATTGGCCGGGTATTTAGTGCTTGCCAGTTCACCCGATATGGAGACCATTTTGCCCTGTTCCTTGGTCAGGTAGATGGGGTAGACGAGAGGAATGAAGCCCAGGACAAACAGGGCAAGGGCAGGGGCATTAGTCTTGAATTTGCCCACCGGAGTTTCGATGGATGTGACTTGATTTGTTTCTTTATCTATGTAGATTTTTTCCTTGTACAGAAGGAATATGCCGCCGGCAACCATGACAAAGCCAGCTAACGAACACAGGTAAAGCAAAGGTATAACTTGCGGATCAAACATGTTGGCCCTCCTTGTCAATCAAGTAATATGAATGAGTATTGTGACCGCAAAAATAAAAAACCGGGTCACCTCGTTTCAAGGCAACCCGGCTGTCTGTTAAGATCCTAGGCTTTCCGTGCCTGGTCACCCTCCAGGCTTGGCTTTGTCTCTAACTTAAATTATATGATATGGAAGGAGAATAAGTCAAAAAATTAATTCACTTGCAGTATATTTTCCTGGAAGTTTGAATACTTTCAGTAATGTTTTTTCACTCAAGGTCGAGCAGGCTAACTTATTGTAACAACGTTATTCTTACGCCTCGGAACCAGGCGGGCGTCTTGTTTATAGACGGGATAACGAAATATGGCGTCCCGGGAATTGGTATTATGAAACCTCCCGCCTGTCTCTTTCCGGCCTGAAAACCTTCAGCCTAAAAACCTATCATTCCTCAGCTAACAGCTGTACAATGATGCCCATGATTTGCCGTGTACTGCTCTTGGAGGAAGAGGGGTAATAAAACATAAAGTCCCTTTGATTCTGGATCGTTAATTTCCGCTGATGCCGTCTGTAATGCCGTTGCCCACAGAACTTCCCATATTTACCATTATTCCTCAACTACGTGACACCCTGCAGGAAAAGCAGTCTGTTGTCCTGTCCTCTCCTCCCGGGTCCGGTAAAACAACGATTGTGCCGCTTACCCTGCTGGATGAAAAATGGCTGGCCGGACATTCCATCCTTATCCTCGAGCCCCGGCGACTGGCAGCAAGAATGGCAGCACGCCGCATGGCGGTAATTCTTGATGAGCCGGTCGGCCGGACAGTGGGCTACCGGGTACGTTTTGATACGAAAGTATCGGCCGCAACCCGCATAGAAGTCGTAACCGAAGGAATTCTGACCCGGCGGCTGCAAAGTGATCCGGAACTTGCGGATGTGGGATTGGTAATTTTTGATGAATTTCATGAACGCAGCCTCCATGCTGATCTTGCCCTTGCCCTGTGCCTTGATGTAATGAACGGTTTGCGGGATGACCTGAAAATTCTCATTATGTCCGCCACCCTGGATGTTGAAAACATAAGCAGGCTCCTGGGAGATGCCGGAATTGTCCTCGGCGAGGGCAGAGAGTATCCTGTCGATATCCGCTACCAGGAGAAAAAAACACAAAAGAGCCGGTATGTAGCACCCCCGGAACACACCTATTCCTTCCTGCAATGCGTAAGCCGGATGAAAAACGGTATAGTTGAGGCGGCACGACATGAACACGGTGATATCCTGGCCTTTCTTCCCGGTGCCGGAGAAATACGGCAAACCGCCGAACAACTTGCAGAATGGGCGGCCGATGAAAAAATACT
>CAMYLK010000070.1 GCA_947259225.1 uncultured Desulfobulbaceae bacterium
CACAAAGTTTTCCAGCATTCCACCGTAATAAATCTAACTCAGAAGCTGTTCTTTTTTCTTCAAACCGAGGAGATGACAGGCTAGACCTGTGTCAATCATATGCATTTTGGCCATACCGATGGTTTGTCGTTTAGCTCTGTTTTTTACATAGGGATGAATTCGTTTGATAATAAACATCCACTCCAGAGCCTCAATACATGATTTGACGACCATATCATTTTGTTTAAGATCATTGGCAATACTTGAGTATTATAGCAAATTTCCATTTAAACCAGCCAAATACCGGATGAGCGATTCGAGTTTGGTATGACAACCACCTTTTGCTGAATAAATGGATTCAAAATCCTTAAATAACTACCCGTGCAGGTATGATTTTTACCACATTTGTTTTGCACGAGGTTTTTTGTCTTGAATCTCAAGATGCCCTCCATCAATCAAAGCCTATGCTATTTGTTCCCGAGTGAGCGTAGGAAGATTGTCCGGCAGTGATATTTTTTCGGAAAGCAAAAAGTCGATCAGGTTGAAGTGTTAGCTTTTTTCAGCAAGGATTTGCAATTGGAGGCAGTTGCCTATGACAATTACTGTGGAATGAGGCCGCGGAGAATCGATCTTACAGCAGTGCGAGGTCAAAACAGTTTGAGAAGACATCTTGAATATATCCATACACCGGAAGCAGAACAGCTTTGCAGAAATATGCAGAGATTTATTTCCACTCCACCGGGTTATTATTACTCAAAGGTGGCTAGCTCACTTCGGGTAGCGCTCACTGAGTTGACTTCCGGGAATGTTGGGCAGATCATAGGTAAGGCAGACGAAAACCGTTTCATCAAACGACTGGAGCAGGGCAGTTAAACGCTATGGCCTAGATCCATTAAGTTTTATACCCGGGTCAGGTTTGTTTGTTATCGCCATATCTGTCTCCATTTATTAAACCCTGCAGGTCGCATCTGGTATCGGGCGATATTCCCTTCATGCAGGCTGCTCAGTTCTGTTTCGACAACCTCAATGAAACGATTACGATCATGAGCGGGAATATCCTTTGCCGCTTTGCCGTTAATCCAGCCTACGGCCACCCTCTTATCCATACAATCTCCCACAACTACAGACACGAACCCCCCATTATTTGGGTTCGATATTTCAACCTGAAAGGGTCAGGATCACCAAGGGATTTCCGTATGGCGGAGTAGCGTGCGCATGATCGTTGGTATGCCCAGACAAAAACATCGCGCAGCAATTCGATGCGGTTTAATTGGTAAACAACAAGAATGCCGTCAATGTATGCCCGATCGGGCACGTCCACAAACGAGAGGGGGCAAAGATTTTGGAAGATCAGTGGAATATTCGCAGCGAGTCGAGAAACACGTTTGTTTACATCCTCGAACGGTTGCAGATTAGGCAAGTGAACCATAACAAAAAAGGCCTGCTCAAATGGATCATTAAACTCGCTAGCAGCTGCGAGAACCTGGCGGAAACATTCATCGAGATTCCGGCTCCCTCAGGAAAAGCAGCAAGGGCTTCTATGATAACATTCAGCTCATCTTGTGAGATACGTTTCGGCATAATGCGTTTACTGTGAAGCGATTGCTTGAATTGCGCCATATAAAATTTTTCCTGGCGTAATTCCCCTATCGCGCCACTTTATTTGTCGCATATTGCATGGCAGAAGGACGAGAGATAATCCTCGCCTTTTCCGACTATACCGCCAGGCTGAGCAAAAGGATACGTTTCCGCTATTACACGCCCATGGAAATAAATGAGTTCATGACATCAGTTCATGTTCAGGAGCGGGAATAACTTTCAAAATTTAAAAAATTTTGCTATTTGAGCAAAGGTACTCTTTTTCCCCTCCCCCTTTACGTTGCAGGATAACAACAAGGAGAAGTCATGAATAAAGGTGATCTGATTGAAAAAGTGGCAAAAGATTGTGGAATGAGCAAGGCATCTGCCGAGAAAGCTTTGCACAGTGTACTCGGTTCAATAACCGCTGCTGTGGCAGAGGGAGATAAAGTGACGTTGATCGGCTTTGGTACATTCTCTGCTAACGAACGAGCCGCTCGCGAGGGCCGCAACCCCCAGACCGGTAAAACCATCCAGATTCCTGCCAAGAAGGTCGTCAAATTCAAGGCCGGCAAAAAACTTACCGATGCGGTGAAGTAGGAAGCCACAAATATACCCAAAGGCCAACGCGATCCCCTCATCCTACGAGAGGAACAATCTTGAGCTGCTAATGGCTACCTAGGAAAATTGTATTTTCGCCCGACCTTGGCGTTATGCTCAAAATTTTATCCTCGGAATATCAGCCATATGCCTGTGGTAAAATTATTCGCATGCCTTAATCTCGAACGAAAATCCTAATTTTTCAAGACACCCTAATGGTAATCCTCTTCACGCTGATGGCGTATCGCCAGAATCGTGACTGTTTTATTGTCCTCAATTTCAAACAACATTACGTAACCGCTTTGACCGAAAGGGATGAGCATCTCCCGTAAAAATGGATTATCAGGCGATGCCTTACGACAGGAAAACGGGAAATCTTTGAGAAAATCCATGCCTCGGGCTATGGCATCCCTGGCCCGACGTGCAGCCTGCAGGTCCTCCTCAATCAGAAATGCGTAGAGGCGCTCTATATCCTCCTTGGCGTCCCTGGTGTAGCGAACTCGATAAGTCATTTCCCTTCTGCACAGGAAAGCATGGTATCCAGCGCAGATAGAACGTTATCGGCATCATAGTATTCACCGGTTCGCCTGGCTTCATCACGTGATGCCAATCCGCGAGCGATAAACTCATCCTGAAGTTGACGTCTTCTGATATGAGCCCGCAGGGATTGCTCCACAAAGCTGGACAGAGTTTCATTGTCGTGTAAAACGTTTTCGACTGCGTGCCGTAACTCAGGCTCAACCCGGAGCGACGGTATAGTTGCCGTTTTCATAAAGGCCTCCCGTGCGTTGCATTTGCAATACAATTCTACTGACAGGCAGAGAAGAAAGCAAGAAAAAGTTTTCGGGCAGTTAGCAGGCTAAATTTATTTTTGCCTGCATGAGTAAGCAAGCTGGTCGAAGGACGACTCAAGGGAACCGGCCAATAAAAGAAAAGAGGTCGAATTCAGAGGCCAAGCTCTTCTATTCAATCAATAGCTTGTACTTGTGATCGTCCAGCAGATGGGTGTAACGCGGAACCATCTGCATGGTATTATGCCCCAGAATTTCAGCCAGGGTGCGCAGGTCAACTCCGGCCATTAATAGATAACTGGCCGCTGTATGCCGAAGGTCGTGCATATGGAAGTCTTCAATCCCTGTTTTTTTAACGGCATTATCAAATGTCCACGGAAGAATCAATTCAGACCTCCTGTTATGTTGAGCTTAACATAACAGGAGGTCTGAACCTGCAAAGCTCTCACGCAATCTAATGGCAGAGGTTATTTCCCAAGCTCTGTTATTGGGTCTTTTCTGGCTGTAAACTTCAAGCTCGTATCGGTCAAGCGCCTTTGAGAAGGTCATGTCATCCGGCGGAGTCTCGCCGATATATCCTCCGGAAAGAAGAATAGCTTCGGTATCCTCGACTCAGCGCTGGGCGTCGGAGAGACGGTCGAAGGTTTGCGAAAACCTGGGATGCCCTTTGATACGTACTTCTGCACGGTAAACAGTCCCTTTCTTTCTATTAAAGGTTCTTACATTTGCCATAGCCACACACGCTGAAAAGAGTAGCATACCCGCAAACTTCGCATACGCACTTCAGGGTAAAACAGTACATTCAATGACAAAACATACTAAACGAGGATAAAGATCAAGGGAAAAGAAAAAGGCCGAAAGCCCTTTATTCATGGGCTTTCGGCCTGTATTCACTTGGTGCTCCCGGCAGGATTCGAACCTGCGGCACCAGGATTAGGAATCCTGTGCTCTATCCTACTGAGCTACGGGAGCAAGTGGCTGGACCTTTGGAATGATGGGGGGTTTGTAGCATATCGTCTTTCAATTTGCAACTGTCGTTTTTTGCTGGTTTTTGCCGTTTTGTAACAAAAATCCATTACAATTCCATTACAGCCTGACAGCTTATGATTATCTAAATGGCTGTGTCCCATCTAGAAATATCCCGAGAATGGTTGTTATTAAAATTGATGCTAAATGTGAATAAAATATTAATCCTGCTTGGTTGTTCTCTTTCTTTCTAATTTTAATGTATTCTCTGTATATGTATAATATGTTGATGATATTAAAATTATTGATCAAGCCTGGATCATCGTCACGTATTTTTCTCACAATTACCATATAACTGATTGCCATATACAATCCGCAAAGAATCAAAGTAAGATCCATGATAAATTTCATAACGTACTAATGTCCTATTAGCGCCCAACGATTAAATCAGCGGCTTGACCGCAGTTTTTTTGGTTAAAACCGGAAGAACATTTATGTTTTCTCGAAACAGACGAACTAAATGCAGTTCTGGAAAATATCAATGATAAGGAGTTAGGAGACTTTTGCCTTTTCTCTGCTCTTACTAGTCTACGGATTAGTGAAATATTGCGCTTAACGTGGCTGGATGTGGATAATCCGTACGGTTTTTTGAAAATCGATGCCTAGCAAAAAAAAAAAAGGAATATCGTGTGCCGATTAATACGCAAACTCGGCAACTACTCGACCAGTATAAAAACAGAAAAATTGGTGAAATTTTTCGTTTTCAATCACACCATCACCCGAGCGGGCAGTTTAAGTTGGCAACTACTTTGGTCGGTATTGAAGCCCGCTTTCATGACCTTCGTCATACTTTTGGGACAAACTTAGTGAAAGCAGGTGTTGATATCCGTACGATTCAAAAGCTCATGCGCCATCAAGATCTACAATCTACTCTTGTCTATGCAAAAGTTCTCCCAGACCAACTCAAAGAGGCTGCGGAAAAGATACAATAGTAGAACAGGCTGTTAAGCAAAACAACGTATTTTTTTTTATCATATCCCATTATAGCAAAGCGATTTTACATTTAACGGTTACTTTACAGATCCATTTAAAATATGCATGAATATCGGCCAAGGGAACCTACTAAAATTGGCCATGCAATTGATGTCGTTTGTCATTGTTACAATTCCGTCTTCACAGTCAGCGTCACCCGTCCATGCAACAAACTTGGAGTCTTCTTCTGGTGTGGCCGTCAACATTATCTCAGTGTTGTAATCATATTGCCCTGAACAATTAATTCCGCAATCTATGTCAACAGGGGTGCTGGTTACCGTACCTGTACCGTTACCAGCTTTAATTATCGACAAATTGTAGGCACCCAAAGTGTAGGTCACATTTACCACCTTGTCCGTATCAAGGCTGGAAAAAGTGCAAGTAGCTATACTAGAACCATTTCCAGAAGATATACCGCCTGATGTTTCGCAGTCATTCCATGAAGCGAGAGAACCAGAACCAGTCTCAGCAATAACATCAATTGAGCTGCCGTTGGGTATTGGTATCGATGTCCTTGTGCTGCCTCCTGTAGGGTACAAAAAGCCGATTAAACCTTGAGACACCCTGACAAAACCATTTCCTTCGCCCGTTGCGTTAACGGTTATGGTTGACGTGTTGCTGATGAAGGTAGCCGTGATATTTTTATCAGCATCGAGGCTGGAAAAACTGCAGGTCGCTGTGTTGGTCCCGGTACCGCTAGAGGTACCTCCGGAGGACTCGCAGTCGTTCCAAGTAACAAGTGAATCAAAATTTGCACTGGCAACCACATTGACGGAGTTACCGTTCAAGATTGAATTCGACGTCACACTGTTGCCATGCATGGGGTACATTAAGTTGATAATTCCTTCGCTGGAACTAAAACTACCGTTACCCGTTCCTGATCCGTTAACAGTTATGAACGACATGTTGTAGGTGAAGGTGGCCGTGATATTCTTATCGGCATCAAGGCTGGAAAAACTGCAGGTAGCTGTACGGGTTCCGTTACCGGTAAGTGTACCCCCGGAAGACTCGCAGTCGTTCCAAGTAACAAGCGAATCAAAATCTGCTGTGGCGACTACATCAACAGTGCTACCATTTAATATTGGATTCGACGTCCGAGGGGTTAAACCCACGGGGTAGTTTACATTGACTAATCCCTCACTTGAGCTGATGCTTCCCTTACCATCACCTGCCGCATTCACCGTTATGGTTGACATGTTATAATTGAAGGTGGCCGTGATATTCTTGTTTGCATCAAGGCTGGAAAAACTGCAGGTAGCCGTGCGGGTTCCGTTACCGGTAGATGCACCCCCGGAAGACTCACAGTCGTTCCAAGAGACAAGTGAATCAAAATTTGCACTGGCAACCACATTGACGGAGTTACCGTTCAAGATTGAATTCGACGTCACACTGTTGCCATCCATGGGGTACATTAAGTTGATAATTCCTTCGCTGGAACTAAAACTACCGTTACCCGTTCCTGATCCGTTAACAGTTATGGACGACATGTTGTAGGTGAAGGTGGCCGTGATATTCTTATCGGCATCAAGGCTGGAGAAAGTACAGATCGCTGTACGGGTTCCGTTGCCGGTAGATGTACCCCCGGACGCCTCGCAATCGTTCCAAAAAACAAGCGAATCAAAACCTGCGGCGGCAATAACATCCACCGAATTGCCGTTTACTATTGGACTCGAATTCTGCGGGGTTACATCAAAGGGGTAGTATAAAATTGTGAACCCTTCTGTGTAACTCACATCGCCGTACCCGTCACCAGTCGCGTTAACCGTAATGGTCGACATGTTGTAAGTGAAGCTGGCTGTGATATTCTTATCGGCATCAAGGCTGGAGAAACTGCAGGTAGCTGTACGGGTTCCGTTTCCGGTAAGTGTACCCCCGGAAGACTCGCAATCATTCCAATAGGCAAGCGAATCAAAACCTGCGGCGGCAATAACATCCACCGAATTGCCGTTTACTATTGGACTCGAAGTCTTCGGGGTTATATCAAAGGGATAGTATAAAATTGTGAACCCTTCCGTGTAACTCACATCGCCGTACCCGTCACCAGTCGCGTTAACCGTAATGATCGACATGTTGTAAGTGAAGCTGGCTGTGATATTCTTATTTTCATCAAGGCTGGAGAAACTGCAGGTAGCTGTACGGGTTCCGTTTCCGGTAAGTGTACCCCCGGAAGACTCGCAATCATTCCAATAAACAAGCGAATCAAAACCTGCGGTGGCAATAACATCCACCGAGTTACCATTTACTATTGGATCAGAAGTCTGCGGGGTTACATCAAAGGGGTAGTATAAGATTATAAACCCATCTGTGTAGCTCACATCGCCGTGCCCGTCGCCAGTAGCGTTAACCGTTATGGTCGACATGTTATAGCTAAAGGTGGCCGTGATATTCTTGTTTGCATCAAGGCTGGAAAAACTGCAGGTCGCAGTAGTCGTTCCATTCCCGGAAGATATTCCACCAGACGATTCACAGTCATTCCAGGAAGCAAGCGAATCCAAACCGGTACTGGCAACAACATCAACTGAGCTGCCGTTTACTATTGGACTCGAAGTCTGCGGGGTCACACCTAGAGGGTAGGTTAAGTTTAAGAACCCTTCTGTGGAACTGACATCACCAGTACCGTCGCCTGTTGCATTAGTTGTAATGGTGGAAGCTGCAGCATAGGCTGGTACTGTTGCCCCTAACACAAGAAAAGAACAAAACAATATGAAAAACGATAGAAAAAAAGATACGACAGCTTTATTCATAAAAAAATATTTCCAATTTATTTATCAAGGGATAAAAATATACATCCCTCATGTTACAACAAAATAAATTGATAATACAAGCCGACCTCTTAAATATTTCTTATTATTGGATCAAAATGGTGGGGACTGTAAAGAGAGATGAGATTGACCGCACGAATCCCTTACAAATTCATTACAGGCGGTCGCTATTGAAGGAATAAGTTAGAATCTTTCAGACTTAGGAATCCTGTGCTCTATCCTACTGAGCTACGGGAGCAAGTGGCTGGATCTTTGGAATGATGCGGGTTTTGTAGCATATCATATTTTAATTTGCAACTGTCGTTTTTACCATATTTGTAGAAATCTGTAACAATCCTATACAGATTCATTTCAGCTACAGCGAAGCGTGCTTAACTTTCCTGTCCGGCCCCGAGAGCCTTACAGACTTTCACCATCATTTAAAATCAACACATCTGATTGGCTATATCCGGAACATACAATACAGTTTCGACCAATGGTCATTCCTGGAGTAAGTTGCGCTTCCTTGCCGACCAGAGTGATACCGGTATAGAGATGCTTGGGAAAGGCATGATTAACCTGTTGCATGTTATCACCTTGACCAACAATCGTTCCCGCTCCGACCCTGACCCTTTTGTCACAGATACAAAGGTCGACCACTGCGCCCTCTTCGACGACACAGTCTTCAAAGAGTACCGAATCACGTACAATAGCCCCTTTTTTCACCTGAACGCCCGGTGATAACACAGAATTGATTACGGTTCCCTCCACAAGTGATCCCGCTGAAATCATCGACGACTGTACCGTACAACCGGAGATAAATCGGGCAGGCCCTCGATCCATGGCTCTTCCATCAGTCTCGGTGTTGGGTCGTATTCCCCATTCTTCCGGCGTGATCCCCGAATCCGGACGCATGATATCCATATTGGTCTGCCAATATGACTGAATGGTACCGACATCACGCCAGTAGCCGTAAAATGGATAGGCAAACACCCGGTCTTCTTCAATCCCGCGGGGGATGATATGCATACCGAAATCGACCTCCTGTTTATCACGGGCTAGCACCCTGAGCA
>CAMYLK010000071.1 GCA_947259225.1 uncultured Desulfobulbaceae bacterium
AGAATATAGACTTCTTGACTTTAAGATTTGGGGAATCAGCGTCATTTTTATAAAAAAATGACAGCACCCTCCTTCCAAGATGTTCTGGAATTATCTTTCAAGTCTCTGTTTGAGAAATTTCTGAAAGTACGATTTTGATAATGATTGTTTCATGAAGATATAGCTAGATGGATCAAGTTGATTAGGGAGGAATAGCAAATATAGGGTACTGCGGTATAAAATCTTCATATCGCCTTATTCAATGCAACTCAGACCGGCCCTCGATAAGAGTCGAATTGCTGGTTTGAACTGTTGGCCAGGAAAATTTTGCCTAGAAAAAGCTGGCGGGCAGGAATTGTCTCTGCCCGCCAATTGGGTAAACCTTTGTATTAGTCTGTAATTGCGCGCAAGTCGTGGGTGCATGCGCAATGGGCTTCTTCTCCGCGATCAGATCATCCTCCAGAGGTGTCTGCAGGTGGTTCCTGAGCGAAAGGATTCTTCTCCGGAGTCATATCCTTAGGTGCTGTGCCCGGCAAAATCTCGAAGCCGATGTCGAACTGAACCAGCATGTCTTTCAGTAGGTCGATCGGTTTGCGGTCCCCGACCAGCTTGGCCTTGCCGGACTTGATCTGGTCATCCATGCTGACAGCACCCATCATGGTCTGTTCGAGATCGGCACGGTCGATGGTTACCGTTAGATCGGCATCTTTGGCCTGAAAGCCCTTGATGTTGGTCAACGTAGCATTACTCAGCTCGACCACATATTCCTCGCCGTTGTCAGGGGTGACGAGGTTGATAGTGAACTCGACGCCTTCGGCTTTTTCACTGTCAAGGCGGATGCCCAGGAAGTCCAGCCATAATTCGGTACTCATCGCCCGGATCATGTCAGGCCCTGTCGTCTTCGGCGAAGCGCCGGCGGGGATACCATTGCGCAACTCCAATGCTCCGGCCAGGAAGCTGTTGCGCACGCTGGGGCTCTCCTTCTGGTAGCCGATCTGTTCATACACATCGGCCAGCAAGTCTTTGGCCTCTTGGTTGTCAGGCTCGGCAAACACCAGCTTGTTCAGAATCTCCATGGCAAGTCGGTACTTGCCCTGGTCGAAGAGTTCCTGTCCTTTCTTGGTAATTTTCTTCGCGCCACCCATCATTTCGACGTAAAGCGGGGCAGAATCGCGCGGTGACAGAGGTATCAGGGTCGCCGGGTTGGCGTCCCAGTAACCAAGGTAACGGTTGATGACAGCACGGCTGTTATGTTCTTCGGAGCCATGATAACTGTGCGCTGCCCACTGGTTCTGCAAGCTCTTCGGCGGGCTGTAAACATTGTGGATTTCATTGATTGTGATACCCTGGTTTGCCAAGTGCAGGACCTCGTTATTGAGGTTGGCATAGATATCTCGTTGGGCGCGCATCACTTCCAAAATACGATCACTCCCCCAGCGTGGCCAACTGTGGGAGGCAAACATCACATCGGCCTCATGACCGAACAGGTAGATAGCCTCGTTGATCCCTTTTGACCATGCCAGCGCATCACGCACCAAAGCTCCACGCAGGGTGTAGATATTATGGACCGTGCCGGTGATGTTTTCCGCGGCCCAGAAAGCCTTCCATTCGGGGAAATAGGTGTTCATCTCCGCCGGTGCTTCGGTCCCGGGCGTATTCTGGAAGACCATTTTGACACCGTCAACAGTCATCTCCTCGATGTCCCCTTCAACGATCTTATTCGGCGGAATCAAGCCAAGGTTGCCTGCCGCAGTATTCTTGCCAATCGACTGGTCGACATGGCCAAAAGGGCTGCGGGGAAGAAGTACGCCATACTGGTAAAACAGGCGACGTGACATTGCAGTGCCGGCATAGACGTTCTCAGAGACTGCATGATCCATAAAGCCGATCGGCGCAATTACCGGCACTTTGCCGCTCTGCACATCGGCCTCATCAACGACACCGCGGACGCCACCGAAGTGGTCGGCGTGGGAATGCGAGTAGATGACTGCAGTGACCGGACGTTCACCGAGCTGCTCGTTGATGAACTTCAGTGCCGCGGCAGCGGTTTCTTTGGCCGTCAATGGGTCGAAAATGATCCAGCCCTTTTCCCCCTTGATGAAGGTGATGTTGGCCAGGTCAAAGCCACGGATCTGGTAGATCTTGTCCGGGATGACCTCGTACAGACCATAGGCCATGTTGAGTACGGCCTGACGCTGCAAGGAAGGATGAACCGTGTCGTATTCCTGATCAGTCAAAAGGAATTCATAACTACCCATATCCCAGGCCACATTACCGGCTTCAGCCATGATCTGCTTATATTCAGGCGCAGCAATAAAGCCTTTTTTAGCCTCTTCAAAATCACGTTTGTCTTCGAACGGCAATGTTTTTCGAAGGCCGTTCTGCAGTTCAATGGTAAATTCTGAGGGCATTTTCCCTTTGGGGTCAAAATGCTTTGTTGGATCAGCTGCAACGACACTACCTCCACCAGCACCAAATACAGGCAGTGCGAAACATATTGAAATGAATAATGTTACAGGAATTAAGCACATATGATTAGTTTTCATAATTCTCACTACTTAAGTTAAATTTATAATTTAATCTTTTACAGCTTAGCCTATCAATATTGATTATTATTTTTATCCATGACAATAATATATTTTTAAATTTTTGCGACAAAATAATTCGTTCTGGCAACCTCAAACAGGCAAACCGTATCATGCCCTATTGGCATATTTAACTCAAACTGGAGAAAAGAAAGGGTTGGCAGTGGTAAGGCCTCACTGCAGATAGACAGACAGAAACTTGTATACTTCCTGAGAAGGTTACTGGCCAGTATACGTAACAATTTCCACCTGCCAAAGTTAAAGTACTTCCAATCTATACGCAACTCAAGCAAAGGCCCTGTTCAAGACACAGTTTAAATCTCTATTGACCCTTACTCTTGCTCAAAGCTGAATTTTAATCTCAGCCTACATCTATTTTATACTATTTTTTTGTGTCCTGGGACCTATCATATTCTCCGGTTGAACATAGGTGTCAAACTGTTCCTCGGTAAGCAGGCCGAGCTGTATGGCGGCTTCTTTCAAAGTGCTGTTCTCAGTATGGGCCTTTTTCGCTACCTTTGCCGCATTTTCGTAACCGATATGTGGGTTCAGTGCTGTCACCAGCATGAGCGAGTTGTGCAGGTTGTGTTCAATTTTTTCCGGTACCGGCACGATTCCGGCTGCACAGTGTGTATCAAAAGAGCTTGTCGCATCTGCCAGCAGAGTGGTTGACTGGAGGAAGTTGTAGATAATGACCGGCTTGAACACGTTGAGCTCAAAATTACCCTGACTTGCTGCAAAGCCGATGGTTGCATCATTGCCGAAAACCTGGCAGCAAACCATGCTCAAGGCCTCGGCCTGGGTGGGGTTTACCTTGCCGGGCATGATTGAGCTTCCCGGTTCGTTGGCCGGAATGGTAATTTCACCAATGCCGCAACGGGGGCCACTGGCAAGCCAACGAATATCGTTGCCGATTTTCATCAGGTTGGCGGCAAGGGCCTTCAGAGCGCCGCTTGCCAGCACCAACGGTTCATGGGAGGTCAGTGCCTGGAATTTGTTGGTGGCAGAGAAAAAATGGGTGCCCATCTCATCGCTGAGTACCTCCGCTACCAGCTCGCCAAATTGTGGCGGTGCATTCAGGCCGGTGCCCACGGCCGTACCACCGATGGCCAATGCCCGCAGATGATCAATCGCTTCCCGGAGTTGCCTGCTATTTGCGGCAAGCATGGCGGCCCAGCCGCTGATCTCCTGACCAAGGGTGAGTGGCGTTGCGTCCATCAGGTGGGTTCTGCCGATCTTGATGATGTCGGCAAACTCTGCAGCTTTGTGCTCAAGGGTTTTGCAGAGTCCCCCTACTGCTGGTAGCAGGGTGTCTTCAAGGGTTATCACGGCAGCGATATGCATGGCGGTGGGAAAGGTGTCGTTGGAGCTCTGCGACATGTTGACGTCATCGTTGGGATGGAGCACCTTCTTGCCGGAAATCGTTCCGCTGAGGATCTGTGCAGCCCGGTTGGCTATTACCTCGTTCACGTTCATGTTCGATTGGGTGCCACTGCCGGTCTGCCATACCGACAGAGGGAACTCCCGGTCAAGGCGACCGGAAAGGATTTCGTCGCAGACCGTGATGATACTCTTTTTCTTTTCCTCTGCAAGCAGGCCCAGCGCATGGTTCACTGTTGCACAGCCCTTTTTTAGTTGGGCAAAGGCATAGATCAGTTGCAAGGGCATTTTCTCGGCCCCGATAGAGAAGTTTTGTCGGCTGCGTTCGGTCTGAGCACCCCATAACCTGTCCGCTGCGACCTGCACGTCACCCATGGTGTCCCACTCAGTCCGGTACTGCATATTTCCTCCAATTTTCGATATAAGGCACCCGTAAGATAATATTAGTTACAACGATTGATTTGACATAATTATACAAAATCCACTTATTACAAGGTATAAAAGAATAAAAATATCCCACCGCAATAGAAAGGAGAGAGGACGATCATGAACAATATCGAGGCTTCACCCTTTGGCGCATCCAGTCTGCTGCAGGTTGGTAATACGCAATACACGCTCTATGCAATCAGGGCTTTAGAACAACATGGCCTCTGTACCATTGCCCGTTTGCCCTTCTCCATTCGTGTCCTGCTTGAAAACCTTCTGCGGCACTGCAACAGCGGTGTTGTCAAAGAGGAGGATGTCGTCAACCTGGCATCCTGGCAGGGGGAGGAAACTTCTCGCGGGTCCATTCCATTCATGCCCGGCCGGGTGGTCCTGCAGGATTTCACCGGGGTGCCGGCCCTTGTCGATCTGGCTGCTCTTCGGGCGGCGGTTGCCCGTCATGGCGGAGACCCGGAGATGATGAACCCTTTTATTCCGGCCGATTTGGTTATCGATCACTCTGTTCAGGTAGATTGTTTCGCTTCACCTGATGCCTATGATTGCAATGTGCAGCACGAGATGGATCGTAACCATGAGCGCTATACCATGCTGCATTGGGGGGAGCAATCCTTTACCAATTTCCGGGTCGTCCCGCCCGGCACCGGGATCGTCCACCAGGTCAACCTTGAATACCTTGCCTCGGTGGTGCAGGCAGATACAAAAGGTGACAGCACCCTGGCCTATCCCGACACTGTTCTCGGAACAGATTCCCACACGACAATGATTAACGGCCTTGGGGTACTCGGTTGGGGCGTAGGTGGTATTGAGGCCGAGGCGGTTCTCCTTGGCCAGCCCTACTCCATGCAGATTCCCGAAGTTGTCGGGGTGAAGCTGACCGGGCAGCTGTCAGATAAGTGCACGGCCACCGATCTGGTTTTGACCATAACCCAGTTCTTGCGTGATAAAGGCGTGGTCGGCCGTTTTGTTGAGTTTTTCGGCCCCGGCATGCTTGGTCTCAGCCTGCCAGATCGGGCAACCATTGCCAACATGGCACCGGAGTATGGAGCAACCATGGGGTTTTTCCCGGTGGACAGGGAAACGATCCGCTACCTTCGGGAAAGCGGCAGGACTGCCCAGCAAGTGCACCTTGTCGAACAGTACTGTAAAGCACAGCAGCTCTTCATCGACGAGAAGAGTGCAGAACCGGAATACAGTGTAACCTACACCATAGACCTTGCCGAGGTCGAACCGAGCCTTGCCGGACCGCGTAAACCACAGGAGCGTGTCCCCCTGGCTGCGATGAAAGAGCGTTTCATTGTTAATTTTCCGGAGAGGCCAAGCGAACCGGACATCAGAGCCGACAAAAACGGTTGGGCTGAAGAAGGAGGAGCTTGTAGAGTTCCTGATACCCCGGAAGAAAGCGAGGTGGATTGTGGGGAGAACCTTGAGCAGGGAATGCCTGTTGCGGCCGGTGAACAGGTACAAATCCGTGACGGTTCCGTGGTCATTGCCGCCATTACCAGTTGTACCAACACCTCAAATCCTGCTGTGATGCTTGGCGCCGGCCTGTTGGCACAAAAGGCGGTTGCACGGGGCCTACGTTCGAAACCCTGGGTTAAAACCAGCATGGCGCCAGGTTCCAAGGTTGTCAGCCAATATCTTGCTGCAAGTGATCTTCTTGAGCCCCTGGAAACTTTGGGTTTTCATGTTGTCGGTTTCGGCTGCACGACCTGCATCGGCAACAGCGGTCCTCTGCATCCGGTCATCACCGAAAATATTGTCGAAAACAACCTAAAAGTGGCGGCCGTACTCAGTGGTAACCGCAACTTTGAGGCGCGTATCCATCCCCTTGTCCATGCCAATTATTTAGGCTCTCCGTTGTTGGTTGTTGCCTATGCCCTTGCCGGTACAGTGGCCGTTGATCTTGAGAAAGAACCGCTGGGAATCGATACTGCGGGAGCAGCGGTGTATCTTCGGGATATCTGGCCGACATCTGATGAGATTGAAGCGCTTATGTGCAAAACCGTCACGCCGGAACTGTTTACAGCCAGTTACAGCGATATTTTCTCCGGTAATGAACGGTGGAGAGAGCTGGCAGTGCCCTCCAGCAGCCTTTTTCCGTGGGATGAAGAATCAACCTATATCAAGGAGCCACCGTTTTTCAAGAATCTGGCTGTGGAACCAGGGGCGGTATCTGATATCAGTGGCGCCCGTATCCTGGCTATCTTCGGTGACACAATCACCACCGATCATATCTCGCCTGCCGGGGCTATTCCGGAAGACAGCCCTGCGGGGCAGTATCTACAGGAACTTGGTATTGTCCCGGAGGCCTTCAACAGTTACGGTTCCCGGCGCGGCAATCACCAGGTGATGGTGCGCGGTACCTTTGGCAATATTCGTATCCGCAATAAGGTGGTTGAGCGAGAGGGCGGCTACACCCTTTTGATGCCGGACAGAACAGAGATGAGTATCTATGATGCCGCCATGGGGTATCAGGCGTCAGCAACACCCTTGGTAATCATTGCCGGCAGGGACTACGGAACCGGCAGTTCACGCGATTGGGCGGCCAAGGGAACAATGCTGCTTGGGGTAAAGGCGGTGATTGCCGTCTCCTTTGAACGTATTCACCGCAGCAACCTTGTGGGCATGGGGGTGCTGCCACTGCAGTTTGCTGCCGGCACGGATGGCGAGTCGCTGGCTCTTGACGGCAGTGAAGTGGTAACAATCAGCGGTCTTGCAGGCCTTCGTCCGCCTGGATAGTCAGGTGGAGCTGGAATACTATCGCCATGGCGGTATCCTGAACTACGTGCTCAGGCAAATGCTTGCGCAGCATTAGCTTACTGTCCCTCGGATGCCGGAGTCGTGCACTCAAATTACACGCATCTCTATGTCAGGAGAACGTGATTCCGCCATGCAGCAGGGAAATACACGCTGGCTCGTCTTTTTCCTAGCGGAAACGTTCGTTAAGCTCCTGCAGTACCTCGTTGCCGGGGCAGAGTTCACCTGTATCCATCGCATTTAATGGTGTCGCAGACGTTTCCAGAATCTCATGGGTATCCTTACTTTGCGGGTCCAGGTAGATGATGCCGGTGAGAATATGCTTTGCTTCCTTTGCCTTCTCAAGTTCAGCAATGGCTGCGCTTCGGCTGCTGAATCCGGTTTTATGTTTCTGCTTATGCATCTTGAGAATGCTGCCGTCATGCAGGGTGACCGGTATTGTCGAACCGTCTGGGTAGTCGGCGGTAATCTCCTGGCGGTATGGTATAAAGTCGAACGTTGCCGTTGCTTCCATGTGTTCGCGGACCCAGGAATAGCTTTTAGTTGATGTCGGTACGTTGTTAAAGGTTACGCAGGGCGAAATAATGTCTAAAAATGCCAGCCCTTTGTGGGCAATGGCAGCTTTCAGCATCGTTACGACCTGCTTCTTGTCCCCTGAAAATCCGCGTCCGACGAAACCCGCACCAAGCTGAATAGCCAGCTCGCACAAGTCGATGGACTCCAGTGAAACCGGGTCTCCTTTTTTCGTTTTCGACCCTTTATCCGCTGTCGCTGAATCCTGTCCCTTGGTCAACCCATAGCAGCCATTATTCATGACTACATACACCATGTCGAGGTTGCGTCTGAGGATATGCGCAAACTGGCCCATGCCGATGGAGGCGGTATCTCCGTCTCCGGAAACCCCGAAATAGACCAGATCTCTATTGGCCATATTGGCCCCGGTTGCCACCGAAGGCATACGCCCGTGCACGGAGTTGAAGCCATGCGATTTACCCAGAAAATAGGCTGGAGTTTTTGATGAGCAACCGATACCGGAGAGTTTGACAATCCGATGCGGTTCAAGATCCATTTCAAAACAGGCTGTGACGATAGCATTGGTGATTGAGTCGTGACCACAGCCGGCGCATAGGGTCGAGATCGAACCTTCATATTGTTTTCTGGAGTAGCCCAGGCTGTTTTTTTTGGATTCAGGGTGGCGAACAGTCGGCTGAACGTAACTCATGCGTTTTCCTCCTGGGCAAGAGAAGCGGGGTACAGGTCCCGGCGACGGGTAAGGAGAGTGGAGTGAATCTGGTTGGTGATTATGGTAGCGGTAATCGGTAACCCGTTGAAATGGGTGACCGAGTCGAGTTTCCCCGGAGAAACCAGACATTCACCGGCT
>CAMYLK010000072.1 GCA_947259225.1 uncultured Desulfobulbaceae bacterium
CTGGATGTTAATGCCTGGACAACGGAACGGCAGAACTTTGCCAACTGGTTCTCCTATTACCGCAAAAGGACATTGGCTGCTACAGCGGCTATCTCCAGGGTTATTGCCAACCTGGAGAATGTCGAGGTCGGTTTCCATACCCTGAACTATGACGGCAGCGGTCCCAATGCATACGGCTTCCAGCAGCCCCTGGTTCCGGTCAAGGTTCCGGGTAAGGCCGATTACACCAACCAGTTATTGAAAACCCTCTATGAATTCCAGGTCGGGCGCAGAGGCACCCCCTTGCGGACGGCCCTGGCCTGTGTAGGTGAATACTATAATGATGGCGCTGTGCTCGCCGATAATATTGATGCAGACTGTATTGGCGAATCGCCATTCCACGGGGATAATCCCGGCGACTCATGTAGACAGGTTTTTACCGTTGCCATGACCGACGGCTACTGGAACGGCGGCCCTCCGGGCGTTGATAACGCCGATGATGGTGAAGGGGCCCCTCATGAAGACGATTATGCCGAGACCCTCGCTGACACGGCCATGATGTTTTACAAAAACGACCTGTCGGCACTGGACGATGACGTGCCGGACGGGACAACCACCTGGCAGCACATGGTAACCTATACCGTGGCTTTTGGTGTAAAAGGGACCTTAAACCCTGAAGATTATGACTTTGATAATAATGTGTATCCCACCTGGCCGAACATGACCGGTGGCGGTAGTGCTGAAAAGATTGACGACCTCTGGCATGCAGCGGTCAACGGACGCGGCAGCTATATCAACGCCTCCAGTCCGGATGAGCTGGTCAAGGCCCTGACCGATATCTTTGACGACATTTCGCGACGCATCGGGAGTGGCGCTTCGGTCTCGGTCAACGGTGACGAACTGTATGAAAGCGTGGGCGGCAACGTCCGCATGTTCCAGACCTCATATCAGACTCAGGAATGGATAGGCGACCTGACCGCCTTCTCCCTGAATCCCGATACCGGTGAAGTATATACAAGCAGCCCAGTGTGGACGGCAAGCTCCAGCCTCGAGGCGCAATTAACCGCACTTGGCCATTCAGGCAGGAAGATCGTGACCTTTGACGGCACTTCCGGTCAACCCTTTGCCCTGGCAAATCTCATTCCCAGCCAGCAGAATAACCTAACTCCTTATTTTAACGGCACGCTCACGAATACCGACGTGCTTAACTATATCCGTGGTGACAAAACCAATGAAGGAACCTTCAGGGTCCGCACCGGACCACTGGGTGACTTTGTCAACTCGATTGCCGTCTACCACAGTGATCGACCGGTCCTTGACTCCGATGGAAAGATTGTTGACTACCAGGACAAGTTCCTGTATGTCGGCGGCAATGACGGCATGCTGCACGCCTTCTATTCCGACGATCTACATGGCGGTGAAGAGCTGTTTGCCTATGTACCCGGTTTTGTCTACCATGACATAGCCGAACTGGCAGACCCGGCCTACAATCATAAATATTATGTTGATTCGACACCAACCATCAGAAAAGTCAGTGACAGTACAACACTGCTGATCGGTGGCACCGGTAAGGGCGGTAAAGGTTATTACTGCCTCAATATTGACAACGCAGCCGATATTGCCTCGGAAACCGAGGCCCAGATTGCCAATCGGGTCAAGTGGGAATTCCCTGCCGCCCCGCAAACCCTGCTCAGCGGCCAGACCTTTACCTTTGAAAGCGGTACGGGAACCGACGGCAATGATATCATCCGTGATTCGGCAAACGGCTTTATCAGCAGTAAGTTCGCTGTTGGCGATGTGATCTCCATTTCCGGAGCCCACTTTATAAACAATGGCAGCGGATTCCGGTTCACAAACGATGGCTTCTATGAAGTCAAGGCTGTTGCCGCCGATAGCAGTTATATAGAGATCCCGGAAGTGTCTGTCATTGCAACCGGAGTCGCTACCCCGCGCGATGCAACCGATATCATTATCTCTCAGTCGGTCTCTGATACCGGCATGGGCTACTCCTTCAGCCGTCCATCCCTGGAACGGACCAATGCTTCCACCATCAGCAGTGGAGATACCCAGGGCTGGGCCGTCTTCTTCGGCAATGGCTACAACAGTGAAGATCAAACGGCCATACTTTATATAATCGACCCACAGGACGGGTCGGTGATCCGTAAGATCGACACCGGTGTCGGCCCCTATAACGGATTGTCGTCTCCCAGACTTGTTGACATCAACAATGACCTGAAAGTCGACTATATATATGCCGGCGACCTGCTCGGTAATATGTGGAAATTTGATCTGACGAGCGACAACAAGGATAAATGGCAGGTGGCTTTTTGTGAAGGCGGAAATTCAGTACTCCATTGCGATGAAGCTGTTGCAACCATGGCGCCGCGCGCTTTGTTCTCAGGCATTGCCAACCAACCGATTACAGCCATGCCGGATGTCATGTATCATCAGTCCGGCACCGGGTACATGGTCATTTGGGGAACGGGAAAATACCTCGGCCAGCCAGATTTGTTTTCAACCAGCACCCAGTCACTGTATGGCATCTGGGACTGGGCTCCAGATGAACTGGACACCGGTTACCTTGGCGTACGGGTTGACAATCCACCGGATGCCGAGTTGTCTAACTGGCCGCAAACCGATGCCGGTGGGCGACGAACCCATACGTTATTACAACAAGTCTCATGGTTTGAAGGCGAACTGACTGAAGATACAAATGGGAACAATGCCTTGGATACTGGTGAGGATATTGACGAAGATGGTGTAATCGACACCTACTCCTATTTCCGTGTTACTTCAAATTACGAAGGTGATTGGTCAACCAGCTATGAACAAGCGACCTGGGACGAAAACAATGACGGCACCATAAATGGCAATGACAAATACAAGGTACCGGACGCACATCTTGGCTGGCTCTATGACCTGCCTTCTAAAATTGATCTTGATGGTGATGGCATAGATAATGACCAGGACGGGGTCACTGATGAAACCGGCGAACGGATGCTCGGGGAAAGGGTTATCAACGACACCATCATTCGCGACAACAAGGCAATCATCATCTCCTTTGGGCCTACCGGTCAACGATGCTCCGCCGGTGCCTACTCCTTCCTCAACGAAAGGAATCCAAACACTGGCGGAATGAACGACAGCCCGGTCTTTGACCTCAATGAAGATGGCCAGATTAATGAACTTGACCTGCTACTAATGACTGCCGACGAAGATGGTGACGGCAATCCGGACACCTTTCCGGGCTCGCCCACGGACATGTCTTTTGACGGCCGGTTGTACAACCCGGCCATTCTCAGGATTGACGATGACACGCCACCACCTGAAGAGAAGAAATACTTCAGTTCCTCTACGGGACGGATAGAAACGGTAACAGAACCTGCTGAACGACGTGGAATCTACTTCTGGCAGCAAGTTGAGTAGAAGAAAAAAAGAACAAAACATGAGGCAGATCATGAAGAATAAGGCAAGTTTTTCCTGTTTGATGTTCGCAGTGTTGCTTGGCGTATCAATTATGTACACCGCTCCTCCGGCGCACGGCAAAAGTCAACCAGGTGAAAGAACTGAACGTATGCGAACTGGATGGGTCTATTACACGGATGATCAATCAATAACTGTTGACGATATGCAGTTCTGGTTTTCTCCGCAAACACAATACTTCAAGAGAGATGGTACAGTTACAGATCGGAGCTATTTTTCCAAGGGACGTTATGTTGGACTTCGCTTTGAAGGAAAAAAAGTCCTCACTGAAATGCGGGAACTTACTCCCATAACAGATGACCTACCTGTCCCAAGTACCCCTACTGGTGCCACACAACCAGTGGGTGCCACACCTGATGACTCGGGTATGTATTTAGAGGATGGGGTGTGGAAAAATTAAGGTTACTAAGAACAGATTTTTCAACCCAACTGATCAGGCTTGCTTCCCACAAGCAGTAGGGACTCGCAAGCCTGATCGTTTTGCCTACCATTACAGATAACAGGGCAAGGTGCAGATACCCTGAACGTACGGACGTACGGACGAAAAGCCGGGAGTCTATTTTCAATTCAGAGAATAACTCTTTATCTTCTGCAAGAGGGCGGGATAACTGATCTCAAGCAGTTCAGAGGCTTTTGATTTATTCCCACCGGTTGCATCAAGGGCGCGACTTATGAGACTTTTTTCCATTATTTTCTGTGCCTTCTTAATGGAAAATCCGGCAAAAAAGTCATCAAGACGTCTGGAGTCCTGTTTGACTCCAAATTCTGGGGGAAGGTTTTCCGGCAAAATTATCTTTTTCTCTGCCAGGATTACGGCTCGTTCAATCACGTTTTCCAATTCCCGTACGTTGCCGGGCCAGGAGTGCTTCAGGAACAGGTTCATGGCAGCCGGGGCAATGCCTTGAATATCGACCCCGTGCGATGCTTTTAATTTCTCGACAAAATGATTACAAAGCAGCGGGATATCCTCAAGCCTTTTCGAGAGTGATGGGATATGGAGGTTGATGACATTGAGCCGGAAGAGGAGATCTTCGCGGAAACGCCCCTGGTCCCTTTCTTGGGTCAGGTCTCTGGCGGTGGCGGCCAGTAGACGGACATTGACCGGCTGCGCCTTTGCAGCACCCAGTGGCTGAATTTCCTGTTCCTGAATCACTCGCAATAACTTCACCTGCATGGGCAAGGGCAGTTCTCCGATCTCATCGAGGAAAAGTGTCCCTCCATCCGCCTCGGCAAATAACCCTTTTTTATTGCGGTCTGCTCCGGTGAAGGCACCTTTGATATAGCCAAACAATTCGCTTTCCAGCAAATTTTCCGGGATCCCCCCACAGTTAACGGCAATAAATGATTTTGCTGCCCTTGGGCTAACCTTATGAATCCCTCGCGCCAGCAGCTCCTTACCCGTGCCCGATGCTCCGGTGATGAGTACGGTGGTCGGATGCGGTGCCACCTTGAGGGCCAGTTTAAATAATTCCTGCATTCGCTTACTCTTACCGATCATTTGACCAAAATCAAGTTCACCCTCAATTCCCGCCAGTTGGCGACGCAGATCGATATTTTCCCGTTGCAATCGTTCGCGCTCTTCCGCTTTTTTCAAGACTAATAGAATCTCTTCTGCCTTAAACGGCTTGGAAATATAATCGTAAGCTCCAAGCTGCATGGCTTGCAGTGCGCTGTCCACCGAACCAAAGGCAGACATCATGATGATCGTTGCCGCGTGCTCCAACTGTGAGGCCCGACGCAGGAATTCCATCCCATCCATGACCGGCATTTTTATGTCACAGAGAACAAAATCAAATTTCTCCTGACGTAATTTCTCCAGACCGTCATCACCATTACCTACCGTTTGGATTGAATACCCCTGCCTGGATAGTATAGCGGTCAGCATATGCCGCATGTTCTCTTCATCATCAATAACCAGCAGATGTTTTACTGAATCTTGCATTAATCAAGTATCCTTGACAAAATTAACGACGACATTTAAAAAATGTCTGATTATGTACAAAGCTCAGCCAATTTTCCGTCATTCCCGCGAAAGCGGGAATCCAGAAGCTTTACTCTATAACCGGATCCCCGCCTCCGCGGGAATGACATACGGGAGAGTTTTAAATTATCTTTTCTCATCAGCACATTATACCTATGCCATGTAGAGCGTTGCCTGAGCTTTGTACGTAATCAGCAAAAATAATACATTTATCAGTTCATAAGGGGTAGAACATGATCATAACAATCTCTGTAGACAAAAAAGTTGTTAATCAGGCTCGCCGATACGCAGAGAAACAAAACACAAGCCTAAGCAATCTCATTAGAACCTATTTACAAACAATCGGATCCGAAAACAACCGCGCCTCCAGAACCGAAGAATTTTGCAGGCTTGCCAAACAGTTTTCCGGCCGATCACCTGAGGGGTTCATATTTGAGAGAGAAAGCATCTAACCTATAGACCTCAATTCAGGGCAATTTTATTCCGGCATTGTTGTGATCAATCCGTTTGTTCATGACCACCAAAGCTCAGCTTATCCTACTCGGTGAGGGGACTGATTTTATTTTTCTGTGCCGGGGTCAGCATACTATTTCACTACAGATAACTATCAAACGAATTACTGGCTACCAATACAAAAAGAAAAATTCAATCTGTCTCCCGGATTGGTAGAGCTTGGTACGTAATCAGTTTTCTTGTTCCACAAGCGGAAGTTCAACAAACATGGTCGTCCCCTCTCCCAACCGACTTTCCACCCTCATAGTTCCACCATACCTCTCGACAATGGAATAGGCCACCGACAATCCAAGTCCGGTACCCTTTCCCGGTTCCTTAGTTGTAAAAAAAGGATCGAAGATATTTGCACTATCGTCCTCTGCAATACCTGCTCCGGTGTCGGAAATCTGTACCTGAATGCAATTCTTCTTATTTGACTCGCTCCTCTCTTCCTCCAACACTGTTCTGATATATACAATGGGATCATCCACAGAGACAGTATTAATAGCATCGGCGGCATTGAGCAAACAATTGAAAAAAACCTGTTGCAACTGATCTGCCCCGGCCAGGACAACATCACCTGAAGCGGCCAAATCGGTCTTGATTTCAATCCCGGTCATAAACGGCTGGCAGGAAATCATCTCGACAAGATTCCCCAGGATGGAATGTATTGAGACTTCTTCCTGCAGCTCACTCCCGGCCCTGGAAAAATCGAGCAGCTGTCGAACCAACCTGTTGATGCGCTCTAGTTCTTTATCAGATCGATAGGCAAAATCTTTCCTCTCCTCACTGGTAAGGTCGTCCTGTTGCAGCAGGCCGAGATAGCCCTGAACCACACCAATGGGATTACCAATTTCATGAGCAAGGCCGGCGGCCAGACGACCAACCGAGGCCAGTTTTTCGGCCCGGACCATCTCTTCCCTGGTTGCGACCAGTGCATTGTTTGCAGCCTCTAGCGATAATACATTCTGCCGCAACTTTTTTTTATCCTCTTCTATGCGCTGCAACATCTGATGGAGAGCAGAGGAAAGCTGGCCAAGCTCATTGCCCTGCTCAATCGTTAAGAAAGGAACAGCTCCCTCTTCTTCATAGGCATCCGTCAAGCGAACAAGCTGTTCAAGGGGACGAACGGTAAAACGGACAAAACGAAACAGCCCGATGACGGTTAGGACAATGAGGTTCACCAGCAGATAGACAAAGATCAGACGCTGCCCCTGACGCATGGAAACATAGACCGGATCAAGAGGATATAAGAGGGCAATAGCACCATCAGTTGAACGAGCCTCTGGAAAAGGCTGAGCAAGGATGAGGTATTTTTTAGCAGGCACGAGAATGTTCCAGGAAAACCCGAACAGGGTGCGATGTGTATTTTGAGAGGAAAGGGATTTCTCCACCCATTGTTGCAGTTCATGCTCATAACCGTTGATCTGGCCAAGAGGGATCACTGTTCCTCCTGCCTCCAATAGAACTCCAGCAAGTGCACCGCTTTTCCGAAGAACTTGACCTTGCCATTCCTGACCATTTGATTTCGACAACTGATCAGCCTGCAGCTCTTGCTCTTGGAGAAGAATAGAGACCACGGTTTCGGCATGGTCGGCAAAATTTCTTACCAGGTCACGCTGCCAGAAAACATCCATGACAAAAACGGTCAGCAACATGGCCAGAAAAAGAACTGCGACTAACGTCCTGATAATATTAGATGTCAGCCCACTTTCCCGTCGTAAAATAACGTACTCCCTCCAAATTAAAGGACTAACATAAACAAGCTGACACTTTTTGTCACCAAGGGGACCAAAGATGGCAACCTTACTCAAATAATCACTCGCTTTCTTGTATATGTTTTCTCGGAGAGAAACAAGGAAATACAGATAATCAGCTGAAATAGTAGTAAAATAATAGAAAAAAGACATCCAGAGAACAAATGGCATGGATGATGCTTGACAGGTGACAACAAATAAATTTTCGATGATGCACAAGCACTCGACACCCACAACCCACCCTGCTAGGAGGTACGCACCATGAAATTGAACAAACTGAGAATTAACGCCAACCAAAAAGGTTTCACCCTGATCGAGCTGATGATCGTTATCGCCATCATCGGTATTTTGGCGGCTGTTGCCATTCCCAACTATATCGCCTTTAAGAATAAATCCTATTGTACAGCCACGGTTAATGACACCTTGGCAATAGGTGCAGCCATGGCAGACTACTTCGCTATTCCGAGCAATACAACGATCACCTATCAAGCTGCTAATTTCGTTGCAGGGGCGGCAGGTGGCAACAGGCCATATGTCACCATAGGATCCCCGGCAAACGCAAACACACTCCTCCTGTCCGCTTCAACAACCGCTGCTCAATGGAATCAGCCTGCCGGAAGTTCGAACTATACAATCACAGTAACAGAAGGTGCAGGTAACTGCCCCACCAAGGTTACCTCTGCTGACAACCATTGGACTGGTGGTGGCGGTGCTGCGGCCGTTTACACGATGACGCTCTAGTTGCGACGCTTAATACTATTAATATATCCAAGGTGCCTGAATTTGCGCGTAGCAAATTCAGGCACCTCTCTT
>CAMYLK010000073.1 GCA_947259225.1 uncultured Desulfobulbaceae bacterium
ATGAAGCCCTGTTTCGGCATCATAATATTGGCCCGGTTATATTCAGATGAACCTTCTCCCCCGGAAGACCTCTTTTAGAAAAGAGCCACATCACGCAACGATGTACTCTTTTCAGAATAGGGCAAATCGGGATAGAGAGCAAGGTCGGACAGAGCGGTTAAAGAAAAAAGAAGAGTGAAGGGAATGGAGCCTGGACCACTGCACATAAGAACTTATGTTCAGCGCACCAGGGGCGGCGGCGGAGCCGGCCACGTCGTATAATAACGCGTATTATGCGACGTGCCGCAGGGCGCGTAGTGGTTGCAGGCGCAATGTATTTTACAGACGCTCTCCGGGATGACAGCGGGCATGCACCTCTTTCAGATCGTTGATGGTCACCTTGGTGTAGATCTGGGTCGACTCCAACGATTCATGACCAAGAAGCTCCTGAACATGCCGGACAGGGGCGCCGTGCTTCATCATGTGGGTCGCACAGGTATGACGGAAGGTATGGGTAGAGATGTTCTTCTTGATCCCGGCCTGAACCGAACAACGCTTGACGATAGCCCAGATACCATGGGCATTCATCCGCTCACCCCAGCGGTTGAGAATAAGAAAGCCGTGATCCTTACCCTGGATAAAGGAAGGACGAACAGAAAGCAGATAACTCCTGACCAGATCAGAGACCCTTGTCGAGAGCGGCACAACCCGATCCTTATCCCCCTTGCCGGAACGGATATGGATGTAGCCGCCATCAAGATCAAGATCACGGGTCTTGATGCCCGCCATTTCAGCCCTGCGGATCCCGGTATCATAGAGCACCTCGAGAACGATACGATTGCGGAAGCCGTTGTTGCTCCGGAGATCAGGCCCCTTCATCAACTGCCGCATTTCCGTGCTGGAGAGGATCACCTTGGGCAACCGCTTGGGTTTTCTCGGCAGTTGTATTTTCTCGCCCGGATCCGAGAGTAGATACTCTTCGTCTTTGAGATACTTTGTAAAGTTCTTGGCTACGGCAAGCAACTGGCTCTGACTCCTGATCGCCAGCAGCGTACCCTTGGAGGTTAAGCGAAAGGCCAGCTCCTGTTGATACTCAGAAACGACCTCTGAACTCAGCTCGGAGAGATAGAACACATCCATCTCTTCCAGGAACCGGGTGAAGTCCCGTAAGCCGTATTTGGCTGCCCGGATGGTCAGCCGGGCACGCCCCAGGATAGCCAGGTGCTGCAGATACAGCACAACAAGATCAATGATCTTCATTTCTTTTTGCTCCTCTCCTTAATGCCCGGATGGCACTGTTCATGGCTCTTTTTCACCTCCACCGGCATGACCTTGGTATATATTTGCGTGGTGCTCAGACGGCTATGGCCAAGCAACTGCTGCACATAACGGATATCCGCCCCCCCTTGTATCAGGTGGGTCGCACAGGTCCTGCGGAAGGCATGGGGTGAGACCGGCTTATCGATACCGGCCTGGAGCCTGTAGGTACGGATGGCCTGACGTAGAGCTGCCGGTTGCAAAGGCGTTCCGCTATAGGATAAAAACAGCGTCTTCTCCCTGGGATGTTTGGCCGCATACCTGGGCCTGATCTTCTGCAGATACTCTTTCAAGTAAAGGCTGCTGTTCTTCCCCAGAGGCACAACCCGTTGTTTCCTGCCTTTGGCCCTGCGGATAAACAGTGTCTTTCCCGGCAGATCCGGATCATAGATTGTCAACCGCAACAACTCATCCAGCCGGATCCCGGTGGCATATAACACCTCCATGATCGCCCGGTCACGGATCTGCATGGCAAAGGAGAGGTTGGGCTGCTGGAGAAGTTTTTTGACCTCCTCTACCGTCAGGATCGTTCCGGTTGTCCTGTTCTTTCGGCAGGTCTCCACCAGTCCCTCTGTAGGGTTGATCAGCAACCGGTTGCTCTCCAGAAGATATTCAAAGAGCCGTTTCACCGGCCGTAGCTTCAGGGCCTTGGTCTCCATCTTGTTGGCCTCGGCCATGACCTCTTTTTTATACTCCTGGATGAGCTGTGTATTGACCTTGCGTAAATCCGTAATCCCCCTACTGCTCAAGTACCCTTTAAAGTGGCCGAGATTACTCCGATACAACTGGACAGTCGCCTCGGCATAGCCCAGAGATTCCAGCTGTTCCTGATATGCCCTGATGGTTACCTCAACATCCATGTTTTTTAACTTCCCTCTCCCCCTGGGGCTTGCTCTCCCGGCCCCACCACCAAGTAGTGATCTTTTTTCTTTAACCGCAAGAGGTTAAGCCTGTTTTTGCCGACCCTCCAGGTTTCCTCCAAGTACCTCCAGCGACCCTCCAGGTAAGCGGAGCGAAGCGTAGACTCCGAGTTTATTATTTTCCCTCCAGGTGTTTTTTGATCTCGTCCACCGGGGTCAGGTTGAGATAACATCTTTTGGGGTCATCCTCCTCGACCTCGCCCTGATAGTTGAGAACATAAGAATATTCCTTGCCCTTGGAACCGATCCGGGCCGTGAGATATTCAAGATCTTCCAGCTGTTTGATGTGGCTCTTGACCTGCCAGTCGGTCCAGTTGGTGTATTCCCGGATCATTCGCCGGGTAAAGTAGACCGCATCCAGTGATCCTTCTGCCAGCTCTTTGACCATGGCAATAATTTGTGAGAGCAGGGTCCGGGACGGCTTGGCCAGCTCATCCATCGACTGCCCCAGAACCTCATTGGCCAGACGGTTGGCGGCCTCGATATCGGCAAGCGTAACCTCGATGTATTCCACCGGTTCACCCTCGACCTCTACGGTCTTGATCTCCCGTTGGTACTGATGGAGAAAGGCAATGGCCCGGATCAGGCCCAGATATTTCTTATGGTCCCTGCGGGAACGAAGGCTGTGACTGGGATAGGAGAGATATTCGGCATAGGGGTTGACCACGGACAGGGATTTTAAGATTCTTTGCGCTGCGTGGTGCTTGCGGACCACGATCTCCTGTTTCTTGTCCCTGATCAACCCGTCCAGGCTTTCCGCCTTGCGCTGCATCCGGTGGATGGCCTCGGTCATCTGCGAGGACTCGTCAATGGTCAGGAAGATAAAGCGGCTGGCCGTCTCCTGATCAATGGCCGTGGCTGTAGTGGTGATCATCACACAGACCGGGCCGTTGACCGTGTATTCTTCGGTTCGCATCTTGCCGGTGCCGGGATCCTTACCGGTTGCGGCCACCGTGATCTGCCCTGCCGACTGGATATTGCGGATGGAGTAGGCGGCCCCGCCCATGCCCTCGGCTTCTTCTATACCCAGGATCTTGTTGACCAGCGAGTTTTCTTCCTTATAAAAAAGAGCCTGGTCGGTGACTCGGGTATACTTGATAAAGTCCTCCGCCGGGACCAGCGATAAGACAGCGTCCTGCAGGGTTGACTTGCCTGCAGCGGATCTGGACTGGATGAGCACGGAAAGAGGGTCGTCCAGCTTTCTTGAGGTAGCGGCCAGATAGCCGATCAGCTTGTTGGTCTCTTCGCCGGTGACGCCCAGGGTGTCGAAGTCCTGCAGCAGTTCGGTGAAGATATCGTTGGACTTGAGAAAGGAAAGGGCCAGCTCCTTATCCTTTTGAGGGACTTCAATGCTTTGTTCTTCCTTTTTATTGGGTTGCCAGGCTTCCACCTGTTCCAGGAGTTTGCTGAGATCTTCTTTGATCAGGGCCTCGGGTTCCTGGAGAAGATTGGCGCAGAGCTTGCCGAACCAGTGTCGGGATCTGGAGGAATACAGGTCGATGGTGGTCAGTTCAAAGTTCTTGGATCCGCTGACGTCTTTGCTCACCTTGATGGTTGCCTTCAGCTGGGTGTCGCCCCGCTGGATCCCCTTGATCTGATACTGGCGTCCTTTGTAGCCGACAACAAAGCCATGTTCTTCACCCTGATACAGGATCTGTTTACGCTTATCCAGGCTGTCGGACTGTTCCAATGATTGTGGATTCGCTTTCTTGAGCAGCTGTTCGAACTCCTCCGGGGTATGGCGCTTGAAGAAGATATTGATATCCTTGTCCGGCAGGGTGACCGGATAGACTTGTATATCTTTTTTCTTTAACTGCTCTGTGACCCTGGTTGCGCCGTCTTTGCCCGCTTGATCGTTGTCAAAGCAGAGATATATTTCTTTTATTCCGCTGTTAAAGAGAGAAAGGTGATCTTCTGTAAGACCGTTGATCCCGTAGGCCGGGACCACATTGGTAAAGCCTTGGTCATAGAGGGTAAGTGCATCGATGATCGATTCGGTCAGGAGAACGGAAGAGGAACGCTTGCCCAGGCTCAGGGCGTGATGGACTAACCCCTTTCTTGCCCCGGAGAGGTACAGGTGTTGTATCTGGTTCTCCCTACTGATATTACGGCCATAGAGGTTGATTACACCGTCCCGGTCGTAGAGCGGGAAGACCACGCAGTTATAAAAGATCTCGTTGCCTTTTTTGTTGAGGATGCCCAGATCCTGGAGAGTGTGCAGGACTTCTTCGTCATCGGGCAGGATATCTTTCAAGCTGCCGCGGGCAAAGCCGACTCCAAAATCCTTCATCGACTGGAGGTTGTTGATGCCGCGTTCTTTCAGGTAATCATGGCCTCTCTGGTCTTCAGTAAAAGTATGCTGGTAGTAGTTCACTACCCGGGCCAGCAGCTTTTTTTCTTTAACCGTAAGGTATTTTGGCGTTGCCGGTTGTCTGGGATGTTCGGGACTTGGCAGGTCACCGCCGGGGAAGTAGTTTTTTAATCTTTCCACCGCAGCACCAAAGCTGACATTATCGTAGAGCTGCACAAAACGAATGTTGTCACCGCCTTTATCACAGCCAAAGCAGTTCCACAGATTTTCCTTGGGGTTGACCGTCAAGGATGGGCTGGTGTCTTCGTGGAACGGGCAATAGCCTCGGTAGTTCTTGCCGACCTGTTTCAGCTCGATGCCACAGGCCCGCATGAACGGGACGAGTTCAACCCCCTGCTTGATGGTGGTGATTTCCTCTTGGTCGATCATTTCTCTCCTTTACATCAAAAAAAGACATAAAAAGCATCCAAAGCGGTGGATAATATATACCCAAAACACGATCACGGTCAACAGAAGAATGGCCTTCATGCTGTATTTTTCTTCTCAAATGGGTTAATTTATCCAAAATAAAAGGTTATATATCTAGAGAGGGCGTGTATATGACGATTTCAGAACGTATAAAGAAACTCCGGCAGGAACGAAACTGGACGCAAGTAACACTGGCTGACAAGATGGGGATCAATCAAAAGCAGATCTCCGCCTATGAAAGAGGTGTTAATCTGCCGTCGACCGATATTTTAATCAAACTGGCCGAGACCTTTGATGTAACGCTTGATTACCTGGCTTTTGAAGGTAAAGGGCAGCAGGGAAAGCTCAACATTCAGGATCGGGAGCTACTCAGGCGTTTTGAGATGGTTGATACGCTGTCGGACAAAGAAAAGACGTTAGCCAAGGAAATTCTGGATCTTGTGATTTTAAAACATCGGTTCCAGACACTGGCAGGATCGGAAGCGGTGGCATAATCCTTTTTGTGAGGTAACAGCATGCAAGCACAGCATGAGAATACGCAGGAACTGTTCAACAAGATTCAACAGTTGCCGCCGGAAAAGGTTGCGGTGGTTGATGATTTTGTTGAGTTTTTGAGGCATCGCGGCGAGGAAGATACCCTGGTCAGGGCGGCAAGTAAGCTCTCTGAAAAGTCGTTCCAGCAGGCATGGGACAACCCGGAAGATGCCGAATATGACAACTTATAAGTTCGGCGACATCATTCTGGTTCCGTTTCCTTTTACCGACCAGACAACCGTCAAGAAGCGGCCTGCCGTCGTGGTCAGTTCCGAGGAGTACAACAGCGGACGGCCCGATCTTATCATCATGGCCATCACCAGCCGTCTGCATCAGGTTGACAGGCTGGGTGAGAAACTAGTTGCCGACTGGCAGGGGGCGGGGCTGCTCAAGCCGTCGGTCTTCAAGCCCATTCTCGCCACAATTGAAAACACTCTCGTCCTCAGGCAGCTCGGTAGTCTGCAGAGCGAAGATCGTCATGCCCTTGGCTTGATTCTACAGGATATTCTTGGGTAACTTCTTACCTGCAGGGTGCGTTCAGTCGCTTCCGGTTGCCACTCATGAAGAGAAGCTAAGAGTCAGGCAAGGATCCCCCCTCCTTTTTATTACTTTTGGAGATCAAGCGTAGTCTGTCCCTCTTGTTACTATGCAAGTTATGATGAAGTTACTTTGCTTATAAAATAAATCAGGTACAGCTGTGATAATATGACAAAAAGTTGGAATAATGCTGCAGAGACACAGGCACGCAACCCACTCTTAATCATTTTTTTATCATCATTTCGATACCCTTTAAAAATACAGGTTATGCCGATCAGTTGAAGGGCAAACCCAGCAATTAGTATGTAGAAAAGTGTATTCATATCAGACTATTTTTTAAAATCCATTCTGGGTTGAATAAAATCAGGTCCTGTAACAATAGTTGTTACTTCGCCAAGTAAATTCGCACCCGAAAGCAAACCAAGCTGTGCTTGTTGAAGCACTATGTCTTTAATTGCATCTTCTAAAAATTTTCTCCTCTCACAGTCTTGAGGGTCTGTTTCCTGTAAAAGTTTTTCCAAGAATTTCTTCTGGTCCTCAAGCATTTTATAGATTTCATATTCATAGTAACGAGCCGAAAGAAAATCTATTGCTCCGAGGCCACCCGCAATCTCTCCTATGAGTGTGAAAACAGGGATCCATGCGAACTGGCCATTAGGATCTACCCAATTTATAGGATTGGCATTCGCATAAGTATACAGATTAACCCCCCCACTCAACCCAATCGGATCAGCGGAGATGTACCTTCCCAGGTCCGGATCATAATACCGATGCCAGTTAAAATGGAGTCCTGTTTCCGTATCGTAGTATTGGCCCGGAAAGCTGAAATGTTTTTCGGTAACTGCACCTTGACCCTGTGAACACGTAAATCAGAGGAGGCATGGTTCAGGGCCAAAGTTGTTCTCCTGGAATGCATCTTTTGAGCATCCCGTTACGCAGTCTGGATTAAGAGGGTAAAGTATGAGGGAATAGACGTATGGGCTTGGATATTCCGAATAAACAGCATATCCACCAAAATCACACCAGCCATGATAATTGCAGACCTGACTACCATTAAAATTGGAGAGGGTTTCATAATATATGTATTGGTTTTTTCCAAATTCAATCGCAGCCTCTTCTTGGTTGCAAACCAATATAACCCCGGTTTGTGTATAATCAAGATGTGAGCCTGTCTCCTCACCCGCTAAATGTTGACATTGCTCCGATAGCTCTGCTGCGTGAACGCAATCAACTGAAAGAGAAAGCATAACAATAACAACAATCAACAACAGTCTAGTTGTTCCAACAATCGACCACATAAAAAATACCATCCCTGAATTTTTTCAGGCTTAAAGGAATTTGCCCATTGAGTCCGCTCAATTAAAGTTTGGTGTTTGCTGCTTAACCCGGCTTTCTGTTCCATTACTGCCCAAATACCTTCCCCGGCACAAAGAACTGATCGTCGGCACCTTCCGTAGCTCCATCAGGCAGGCTGGGATTACCGTGGACGAATTCACTGTCGAGGCGGGGAAAAAATAAATGCGGCACCTTTTCTTTTAAGGCACTAAGCATTCCTACCGTGACCGAATTATTTAAACTATCCCCAGAACTCCTTTATTGTGCGGTTCCGTTCCACTCTACCAGACCTACCCGGCTAGTAATTGTGCAATTCTGACCAAATCGCAACAGCTAAAATAACAGTTGGAATCAACAGTGGCGCAGCTAGATGGACTATGCCCACTATTCTATTAAATAGATAGTTTATGCCGTTTTCTTTAGCAGCTTCTACAAAAGAATCGTTCAATTTTTTGTAGTTTTTTATATTCCCAAGATAGGTTGAGAAAAAATCACTCAAGTCCATGACAGAGGAAGAATTTTTTCTCAAATAAGTAACAATATAGATATTGCTACCTCCATAAAGAAAAAACAGAAGAAAAACTGCTAAGGACAAAAAAGATTCACTACTCATCACAGCACTTCCCGACAACAACGTCTTGTTTTACCTCAACTGTGCACATTCCACCAAAGTTCACCCCAATACCAAGCCCTGTGGTAATTGTGGTTGTTTCGGGATTATCTGATGACCATGAAGCGCCTAAAATCAGCTCAGAATTAAAGCCAAACCCGGTTGTGATATCATAACTGTCGCCTACCTTGCCCTTGCACTTCTTAGTAGGTCCTCCCCAGCTTACAGAACCAGCCCCTGGCCCACTACCACCACCAATAGCGGCACCAAAGGCTATGGATGTGCAAACAGTAGAAATAGTCCTGCGGTGCTTTCTGTTTTGATCATCACAACACGTTTCAGTAGACATTGTTCCACTTACAGAGAGGCCAGGGATAGTAAAAGAAAAACCTCCCCCGTACTCAATCAATCCAGTTGGGTCTACTCTTCCAACCGGGTTCCCACCAACATAAGCATAAAGATTT
>CAMYLK010000074.1 GCA_947259225.1 uncultured Desulfobulbaceae bacterium
CGAGCAGCGGCTGTCCGCCCTCGGATACTATATTTATTTTTTCCTTAGAGGTCCCGCCATACCCCCTGCTGACAACAGCCGGATTCCATCCCCAGCTTTGAAGCAGTCTTGCAATATATTGTACAATAGGAGTCTTACCGGTACCACCCAGCGTAATATTGCCCACACTGATAACGGGAACATTGAGCCGGGTGACACGAAACAGCCCTGCCCTGTACATGGATGACCTTATATTCATTAAAAATGCATAAAAGGGAGAAAACGGTCTCCCTAATAAAAACAGGGCATTACGGTCTTTCATGGCATCTGTTTATCTCTGCAGGATGATAAGAGTGAAGCGAACCCGTGTGAATAAAAATTTTTCATTATTCCGTATTCAAGCTCTCATATAATTAACGAAGACAATGTGAACGTTCACTCTTCCGGGGAATGACTTCTGGGATAATTTTGAGTGCAAAAATATGTGAATTGAGTAAGTAATACAATGAAAATTGTAACAACAAAAGACATTCTTGCTTAAATAAAAACTATGGAGGAGTTACAAGTGAAGGTATCAGGTAAATTGACGTCTTTTTTCTGGGTGTTTGTTTGTATCCTTTCTTTTTCAACCACCTCTTCAGCTGCTGACACAATAAAAATTGGCGTTGCCGGGGCTCATAGCGGCGACCTCGCTTCGTATGGCCTGCCAACTGCAAACGCTGCCGAGCTCATAGCGACAAGTATTAATGGCAAGGGTGGCATTAACGGAAAAATGGTTGAACTGCTTGTCGAAGATGATGTTTGCAAACCTGAAGTATCAACAAATACTGCAACAAAGCTCGTATCTGAGGGAGTAAATGTCGTCCTGGGCCATATATGTTCCGGTGCAACCAAGGCAGCCCTTCCCATTTACAGGGACTCAAAGATTATTGTCATGTCACCTTCTGCTACAAACCCTGACCTCACACAAAGTGGGGACTACCCAAACTTTTACAGGACTATAGCTTCTGATGATGCCCAGGCACGTACTGAAGTTGATTTTGCCGTTGATGTTCTGAAAATCAAAAAAATTGCGGTAATCCACGACAAGGGAGACTATGGAAAAGGACTGGCTGAATTTGCCAAAACCTTTGTTGAACAATCAGGTAAAGCTGAAGTTGTACTCTATGAAGGCGTGACACCTGGAGCAGTAGACTATTCTGCAGTTGTCCAGAAAATTAAACGCTCTGGGGCTGAAGCAGTCATCTTTGGCGGTTACCACCCCGAAGCTTCAAAAATTGTCACCCAGATGCGTAAAAAGAAAATGGATACAATCTTCATCTCTGATGATGGTGTGAAAGATGATACCTTTATCAAGGTTGCCGGTAAATACGCCGAGGGAGTATATGCGACGGGACCGGCAGATGTATCTAGCAATCCTCTCGCCAAAGCTGCAAGGGAAGCGCACCAGAATGTTTATGGTGCTGAACCGGGAGCGTTCTATGACAACGCATACGCAGCTATGCTTGCTCTGACCAATGCCATTGAAAAGGCTGGCTCCACCGATCCTGAAGCCATTGCAAAGGTTCTGAAATCCCAGGATGTCGACACACCCTTCGGGGCAATTCATTTTGACGAACGCGGTGACGCCATAGGAGTCGGTTTCTCTGTCTACCAGGTGAAAGACGGACAGTACGTCCAGGTACAGTAATTCACGAACAATCTACATTGCCGTTTCCGGGGCGGCCGATTATTTCGACTGCTCCGGAATTCGAATTCAAGGAAAAATGCAGAATCACAATAACCTGCTACCACTCTACTTCCCTCACCTGTTACTTCTCTGACGTTTATGATGTAACTGCCCCCGAACTATAGGCATTATGGATTATTTCATTGAGCTTTTTTTCAGCGGACTAACCAGGGGGTCTATATATGCACTGATAGCCCTCGGTTACACTATGGTGTACGGCATTATCGGACTGATAAACTTTGCTCATGGTGAAATATACATGATTGGCGCCTTTACCGCGCTGGTCATATCCACTGTTCTTTCTATTTACGGCCTCCCCCTTCTGGCCATAATTATTCTGACTGGTCTCGCGGCTGCTCTCTGGGCAAGTGCATATGGCTTTACAGTTGAAAAGCTGGCTTATAAGCCGTTGCGTCATGCACCCCGTCTCTCACCTTTGATTTCAGCTATCGGTATGTCCATATTTCTGCAGAACTATGTCCTGCTGGCGCAAACCCCTGATTTTCTTCCCTTTCCGGCACTTATCCCGGAATTTGCATTTATGGATAAATATGCGGGAATTATCGGCTCCTCAGACCTTGTGATCATTGTTACAACAGCCTTTACCATGGTGTTGCTCACCATGTTTATTAAATTCACCAGGATGGGCAAGGCGATGCGGGCCACTGCCCAGGACAGGAAAATGGCCATGCTCGTCGGTGTCAATGTTAACAGAGTCATCTCGGTCACCTTTATCATCGGTTCTGCACTTGCAGCAATCGGCGGCCTTCTTATTGCTTCCCATATCGGCCAGATTAATTTTTTTATTGGATTTATTGCCGGAATCAAAGCTTTTACAGCTGCTGTTCTCGGCGGTATCGGTTCAATCCCTGGCGCTGTTCTTGGCAGTATGATTCTCGGCTTAACCGAAAGCTTTGCAACAGGATATGTGTCGAGTGATTATGAAGATGTTTTCGCGTTCACCCTGCTTGTCCTGATCCTTATTTTCAGGCCTTCCGGACTCCTGGGCAAGGCGACAACCGAAAAAGTATAATCGGACCAGTACCATGATTTCATTCAAGGACATACGAAACGCTTTTCTGGTGTCCATGTGGTTTATTTTTCTGACCTTCCCGATCATGGTAATCAAAGTAAATCCCATCGACAGGATAATCACCTGGCGCTGGCAGAACATGATATATATAGGCATAGGAAGCTTTGTTCTTTTTCTGGCTAGCAAGGTGTACTCGAAACTTAAAGATACCCGGCTGGAAAGTATCCGCCAGGCACAGCCCCGGCAGGAAACAAAATGGACACAGACAATATTTTATGACCGGAAAATATACTTTCCTCTCATAGGAGCAGTATCTTTTTTTGCCGTTGTTTTCCCTTTTGTTTTTTCAACCTACCAGACGAACATCATGATCACTGCACTTATGTACGTGATGCTCGGCCTGGGTTTAAATATTGTCGTCGGCGTGGCCGGGCTGCTTGACCTCGGCTACGTTGCCTTTTACGCTGTTGGTGCGTACTGTTATGCCCTGCTTCACCTTCATTTCGGCATCGGATTCTGGACAGCACTCCCTCTCGGTGCACTCCTGGCTGCTACATTCGGCATTGTCCTTGGATTTCCAGTACTACGCCTGCGGGGTGATTACCTGGCCATTGTTACCCTTGGTTTCGGTGAAATCATCCGTCTCATTCTGGAAAACTGGAATGAATTTTCCAAAGGTCCCAGCGGTATTTCCAATATTGCCCGGCCGGGATTATTTGGAATAGACATGTCGCTTGATTTCGCCATCACCTATCTATATTATCTTATGATTGGTCTTGTCCTGTTTACAGTTTTTATGGTCAACCGCCTCCAGAAATCACGCATAGGCAGGGCCTGGTTTGCTCTGCGAGAAGATGAAATAGCCTGCCAGGCCATGGGTATCGACAAGACGAAAACAAAGTTGACAGCCTTTGCCCTTGGAGCAACCTGGGCAGGTATGGTTGGCGTTATCTTTGCGGCCAAAACAACCTTCGTCAATCCTGCCAGTTTTACCTTTCTTGAATCCGCAATTATTCTGTGTATTGTCGTCCTGGGAGGTATGGGGTCGATAATAGGAGTTATCATTGGTGCCTTTATTCTTATCCTGCTCCCTGAATACCTGCGGGCCTTTTCTGACTACCGCATGCTGGTTTTCGGAGCAGTCCTGGTCATCATGATGGTCTTCCGGCCGCAGGGAATAATCAGCAATATCCGCAGAACATACACCTTTAACAAAAATGCGGTGGATTCACAGAAATGAGTTTAATGCGGGAAACGGATCCAAACCGACCTATTCTAGAAATCGCGGGGCTGACCATGGATTTTGGTGGAATAAAAGCCCTTGATCATCTTGACCTCAGGGTGAGACAGGGGGAAATTGTCGCCCTTATCGGACCTAACGGCGCAGGTAAAACTACTTTTTTCAATTGTCTCACGGGTATCTACAAACCAACATCAGGGGATCTCCTCCTGACACCTACAGGCAAAAAAACCAGAAGACTCAACGGCCTTAAGCCGAACAAGGTGACAGAACAGGGACTGGCCCGTACCTTTCAGAATATCAGGCTTTTTCCCAACATGACTGTTCTTGAAAATGTGATGATAGGCCGCCACTGCCGGACAAAGGCCAGAGTTCTTGGTGCTATTTTTCGCAATCCAGGAACCATGAAGGAAGAGAGGGAAATTGTAGACAGAAGCTATGCGATAATTAAAAAAATAGGCCTGGCGCCTATGGTCAATGAATTTGCAAGAAACCTCCCGTATGGAGCGCAACGGCGCCTTGAAATAGCGCGAGCACTGGCAACAGACCCCTTCATTCTCCTTCTGGATGAACCTGCAGCCGGTATGAATCCCCAGGAAACAAAAGAACTTGATGACCTCATCTGCCTCATCAGAGATGAAGGTATGTCAATACTGCTTATTGAACATGACATGAAACTGGTGATGAGCCTTTCAGATCATATTTTTGTTATGGATTACGGAAAAAAAATTGCCGAAGGTTCGCCAGGGGAGGTTCGCAGGAACCCGGATGTGATCAAAGCTTACCTTGGAGAAGATATTACCCATGCCCATGCTTGAGCTTCGCCAGGTATCTACCTATTATGATAACATTCAAGTTCTCCACGACATTGACCTGAAAGTTGAAAAGGGGGAAATCATAACCCTCATCGGTGCAAACGGCGCAGGGAAATCGACAATTCTCATGTCCATCAGCGGTATCGTACCTCCGCGGCGGGGAAGCATCTTTTTCAAGGGCCGGCCGATTCATTCCATGCTCCCTGACAAAATTGTAACACTTGGTTTAAGTCAGGTGCCTGAAGGACGCCATATTTTCCCTGACCTGACCGTTAACGAGAATCTTGATATGGGATGTTTTCTGCGTAGGGACAGAGACGGAATTAAAGCAGATTTTGACTATATCTACTCCCTTTTCCCGATTCTGAGTGAAAGGCGTCATCAACCGGGCGGAAACCTTTCCGGCGGAGAACAACAGATGCTGGCAATCTCCCGCGCCCTGATGGCCAGACCGCTACTGCTGCTTCTTGATGAACCCTCCATGGGCCTTGCTCCACTGGTTACCCTGCAGATATTTGACATCATACGACGTATCAATAAGGAGCACAACACAACAATATTTCTCGTTGAGCAAAATGCCAACCTTGCCCTTAAAGTAGCAAATCGTGGATATGTTCTTGAAAACGGAAGAATAATCATGGATGATTATAGTGAGAGACTTCTCGATAATCAGGACATACAGAAGGCGTACCTGGGTATCTGACCGGAACCGGCAGGAACATGAAAACTGACAAGAAAATCATTTTGGTATTCATTGCTGCAGGCATAACGATTTGGTTTATTGATGCCATCATTGATTATTACTTTTTCTATCCCGGTTACGGTACATTTTTAGAAATTCTTATCTTAAATGTCCCCAAGCATGAAATTTACATCAGAACATCTGCACTCATTCTCCTGGTCTGTATCGGTTTTGCACTCGGCCACTACATAGAACAACTGAAGCAATCCAGGTCTCAACTGCAGAATGTATTTAACAATGTTATTCCCATCTGTATTACTACGGACGAATACGATATTATAAATACCAACGAAAGTTATGATAAAATATTTGGAATCGAAAAAAAACCTGATTACTCCGTAAAGTGCTACGACTCCCGTCCGGGCCCTAAATGCAGAACAGAAAGCTGCCCGGTTGTTCAGGTTTTTAATAAAGGGAATGAGCTGTATACTTGCGAATCCGTCAAAAAAAACGATGACGGCACTGAACGTCACTTTATTGTTTCAGCGACCCCTTACCGTGACCCTGAGGGAAACAAAATTGGCATCATAGAGACTTTTCAGGAAATCACACCGCGAAAAATACTTGAAAAAGAAAAGGAAAAACTTATCAGAAATCTCCGTGAAGCTCTTGAGCAGGTAAAAGTCTTGAGTGGTTTTCTGCCTATCTGCGCATCATGCAAAAAGATTCGGGATGATAAAGGATACTGGACACAGATTGAGACGTATATTAGAAACCACTCGGAAGCTGAATTCAGTCACGGTATTTGTCCTGACTGCGCTGAAAAGCTCTACGGCAAATATAATAAATAGCGAAGAAATTTATTTATGTTATTTAACAAGTTTGTTTTTCATTAAGAGTGTCTGCTGATCATGTAAATTATTTATACTGGAATTCATGTGAATATTATTAAAGTCGGTGTTATAGGCGTCGGATACCTGGGCCGTTTCCATGCCCAGAAATACGCCGCAATGGATGATGTTGAACTCGTAGGTGTTGCGGACACAGATCGTCAGCGTGCAGATGAGATTGCGCATGAATGTTCAACCAGACCGTTTGACGATTATACAGACCTCCTGACTGAGGTTGATGCGGTCTCTATTTCAGTCCCGACAGTGCATCATCATAAGGTTGCGACTACCTGCCTTGAAAGCCGAATAGACGTATTGGTTGAGAAACCTATCACCACTACACTTGAAGAAGCCGACGATCTCATCCAGCTGGCTACCAATAATGACTGCATTCTCCAGGTGGGACACCTGGAACGTTTTAATCCTGCCGTCCTTGCCATGAAACCCCAGCTGACGCACCCCCTTTTCATAGAAGCTCACAGAATCAGCATGTTCAAAAACAGGGGTACCGACGTTGATGTAGTTCTCGACCTGATGATCCACGACATAGACATTATTCTTTCCATTGTCGATGCTCCAATCGAAACAATTCATACGGTTGGAGCTCCCGTAATTACAAAATTAACTGACATAGCCAATGCCAGGATCATTTTTGAAAACGGCTGCACGGCAAATGTCACAGTCAGCCGTATATCCATGGACAACATTCGGCGCATGCGTATTTTTCAGCCCGGAACCTATCTTTCTGTGGATTTCACTAAAAGAGAAGTCATGTCCGTCAGCCTCAAAAAAGACAGTCCATCGGGAATTCCTCTACCGGACATAAAAAAACAGGGGTTTGAAGAACAGGATGTTCTTGAACTTGAACTCAAGGACTTTATTTCAAATGTTCGTAACCGTACCAAACCCCAGGTTTCAGGTGTTGAAGGAAGACGCGCTCTCGATATAGCCCTGCAGGTAGTCAACCAGAACAATAAAAATCTGGCAAGGGTTGAGGAAATGCTCCGTGCTGAAGGTTTTTCAGACTCCAACTTCCTGCAAAACAGCTAACACAAATCCCCTTCGTGACAGACTTGACAAGCAGAGCCGACGACCAGAAGCAGATCATGATCGTAACAGGTGAGGCTTCCGGCGACATGCACGGAGCAAACCTGGTTCGGTCAATGCTTTCCTTTGACCCTGACCTGAATATCTTCGGCATGGGTGGCAGGGAATTAACAGCGGCCGGTGTTGAACAGTTATATGACGCGGCAAATTTGTCCGTTGTCGGTGTCACAGAAGTTTTCAGCCATCTTGGTGATATACTCGCGGCACGCCGTTTACTGATGAACCAGATGCGGGAACGCAGGCCTTCCCTGCTGATTCTTATAGACTTCCCCGACTTTAACCTGATGCTTGCCAAAAGGGCCAAAAAACTTGGCATCCCCGTTTTTTACTATATAAGCCCTCAGGTCTGGGCCTGGCGCAAAGGCAGGGTCAAGAAAATAGGAAGGCTTGCTGACAGGATTGCTGTTATTCTTCCCTTTGAACAAGAATTTTATCGCTGTCGTGGAGTTGATGTCGATTTCGTTGGCCACCCGCTTCTGGATACTGTCTCAACAAGCATGAGCAGTGAAGAGGTCAGGGAATCTCTCGCCATCAGGCCTGACCAGAAAGTTGTCGGTCTCCTGCCAGGGAGCAGAAAAAAAGAAATCATATCTCTACTGCCGGATTTTCTCGCTGCTGCCAGATACCTGTCAGATACGACCAAAGACGACTATGTCTTTGTTGTTCCAAAAGCGTCAACGGTTTCCCTCAAGCTTCTTGAGGAAAACGGTATCAGCAGGTACCGCGACCAACTGGACATAAAGGTTGCTGACCAGGACAGGTACAACCTGATGGCAAGCTGTGACGCGGTTGTGGCCGCTTCCGGTACCGTGACCCTTGAACTGGCAATCCTTGACGTGCCGACAGTGGCAACCTACAGAGTGTCCCCCCGTACTTATCGCCTTGGCCGTCTACTGATAAAACTGCAGTGGTTTTCGCTGGTCAACCTGATCGCAGACAGAACTGTTATCCC
>CAMYLK010000075.1 GCA_947259225.1 uncultured Desulfobulbaceae bacterium
CCTGCTGGTGAGTTTGGCTGGTTCCCCATCAAAAAAGAACAGGATATTGCCCTGCATGGCGAAAAGGGCCAGACCATTAACGATGCGGATATAACAGTGTTCAGGATTCCTGATCCTTCTGAACAGGAGACGCTTTATCGATCCGGAGGTAAACCCTGATGCGATCACGCACTCCGACTCAAAGCATTCTCAAGGTCGTATTCTATTTCTGCCTCTGTTTTCTCTTTGTCTTGTTGACCGCATGCGCCACCCCAAAGGACTTTCAGAGCCTGATGAAAAAAGTTACAGTATCGGACAACAGCTATGCCGCCGGATACATTGATGGATGCGACAGTGGCTTGTCGACCGGAACAGATACCGCTGACCGCATGTACTTTCAAGACATGATTCGTTACTCCGCAGATAGTGGCTACGCCGCAGGTTGGGACAGCGGGTATACCAATTGTTTCCGATGAGCCTAAGCTCATCGGGATAGGGCCTGTCTTTCCCGCATTGTGAGTATCGTAAAAAGCCTCGCCACCGACAACGGAAAAATTGTAACTCATTATATTTCCATACAGCACAAACGGCGGTTTGGATTTTTTACCCGTCCATCAACATGGTCGGTGTCGCAAAAAGCCTCGCCACCGACGGCGGAAAGGTTGTAACTCATTATTTTTCCATACAGTGCAAACGGTGTTTTGGATTTTTTACCCGTCCATCAACATTGACATTGTGATCATTTTGAGAGACACTAACAGGACGATGAACGTTTTCTCAAAAAATCACCTCCAGGCAAAACCTTCCCATGGGTTACAGCCGGAAGGATGAGTGACAGGAACAGAGCGCTATGACAACGAAAAAAAAGAGCAGTTCAACCACATCCCCCCTTTCCATCCAGGATAACAAGAAAAAAAAGGAAAGACCTGTTGAATCTGTTCAGGCTCAATCCGAAACAAAATCAGATGATAAGGGGAAGGAAAAGCAAAAAAAAACCAAACAAAACGACAAAGCGCCGCATAAAGAAAAAATGAAGAACCCTGAAACCATCTTGTTCAATAAAAAACAGGTGCAACTCAAGCCCCTGCTCAAAGAATATAAAAGGCTGCAAAAAGGCATGCCCAGCCTGAACAAATCCCAAAAGAAGGCCATTCGCCGCTACACTAGGGAGGAGGAGCTTAAGCCGTATCAGGCAGAGCTGATCAGAATGCAGAAATGCCTGGAAGAGAATAGTCGCAGGATGATTATTCTCTTTGAAGGCCGGGATGCTGCAGGTAAAGGCGGCACCATCCGGCGAGTCACCCGTTATATGAATGAAAAACATTACCGGGTTGTTGCCCTTGGCAAACCAACTGAAAATGAAAAAACGCAGTGGTTTTTCCAGAAGTATGTAGCACAGTTCCCGCGAGGGGGAGAGGTCGTGCTCTTTGACCGAAGCTGGTACAATCGAGGTGTTGTCGAACCGGTTTTCGGATTTTGCACTCCCGAAGAATACAAAAATTTTATGCGGGGAGTGACCGGTTTTGAGAAGGACCTGGTGCGGCAGGGCACCATTCTGGTCAAACTCTACTTTTCCGTCACCAGGGAGGAGCAGGCCAGGCGATTTGAAAGACGGAAGACAGATCCGCTGCGGCAATGGAAACTGTCGGAAATCGATGTCCAGGCCCAGGACCGTTGGGATGATTTCACCAACCAGAAATATGAAATGCTAAAGAAAAGCCATACCAACATCGCCCCCTGGACCATTATCCGCTCCAACGACAAACATCTTGCCCGTCTTAACGCCATGAAGGTCATCCTTAATGCGGTTCCCTATGCAAGAGGCAATACGAATCTTGACTTTGTGCCCGATCCCAAGGTGGTTCTTTCAGGAGCACATGAAAAAGAACTCATGGATGCGCAACGGATCAAACTCGGTAGTTTTGTCGGCTAATATGAGGTAACGCGAACGCAGAACCATATCGAGCTAACAATTGGACTTTTATTGTTAAGTTAATCGATCTGCTCAAACTAAAGAACTGCGCCACCGTCCCAACAGGGGCGGTGGCGCTTTTTTGTACGATCAAGCCCAAAGGCCCTCATCGATTCCATCGTCGGACAACGTAGCGTTTTCTTTTTCGTGGAAACATAGCATCATGTTGCCGGTTGCTGCTCCGCATCGACCGCCGACTCGTCTTTGTAAAAGCGCAGCTCCCCGGTATAGATAGGGATGGCTATCTTTAAGAGCAGGGTATAGATCAAGGCGCCAAAAGCCCACACACCGATAATGATCGATTTTTCGATAAAGGTCGGCAGGTATTCGTAGATCTCGCCAAGCGTACCCGGAATAAACCCCGGAATCACCAGCCCCATTCCCTTCTCAATATACACACCGGTAATGATCAGGACACAGGCAAGGTTCATGGTGAAGAGATTCTCTCTGGTTTGCGGACGCAGGAAGAGGAAAAAGGCCGTAACGTTAAAAGCCATGGCGGTCCACATCCAGGGGACCAGGTTGTTATGGCCGTGAAGGCCGAAGTACAGATATTGCATCGGCGCCAGATGGACACTGCCGGAATAGAACTCCTTGAAAAACTCGGCCGCCAACAGGAAGAGATTGATGCCCATGGCATAAGCAACCAACTCGGCAATCTTAAAAATCGCTTTATTATCAATCTCAATTTTAGACACCTTTCGTATGATCTGGAAAATAATAATCATGACCGCCGGACCGGAACAGAAGGCTGAGGCGAGAAAACGTGGCGCCAGGATGGAGGCATTCCAGTACGGTCTTGCAGCAAGACCATTATACAAAAAGGCGGTCACGGTATGGATGCTGACTGCCCAGGGAATTGAGAGAAAGATGAGCGGGTAAATGATCTGCAGGCTATACTCCTTGTTGTGTGCCATCATGTAGAGGGCATAGAGTGAGATAGACAGGTTGATAAAAAGGTAGCCGTTGAGGACAATAATATCCCATGCCAGCAGTGACGAGGGAAAATTCATCATGCCGATAAAGGGAAGGACATGCCACAATCGGTCGGCCCTCCCCATATCGATGACAACAAACAGAATGCACATGATGATGGCCGTGACCGCCAGCAGTTCCCCAAAGAGAACGATCTCCTTTATCGGTTTGAAGTTGTAAATATACGCAGGCACAACCAGCAGGACCGCGGCCGCGGCAACACCAACCAGGAAGGTAAAGTTTGAGATATAAAAGCCCCAGGAAACCTGGTCCCGCATGCCGGTAATGATCAGGCCGTCGGTGAGCTGTTTGATATAAAAATAGCCACCAAAACAGACCAGCAGGCTAAGGAAGCTAATCCAGGCAAAGTAATACTTGTTACCCTTTGTCACCTGGGCAAGACAGACGAGAAAATTCTTCAGTAAATTAACCATAGTTACGGACCTCCACAGTCGGCTCAGGTGGCAAAAAAGTAAAAGAACTTCGGCGCGGTGTTCAGCTCTTCCTTTAGACGAAATACCCGCTTATTTTTCAGGCAATAACTGATTTCGCTGTCAGGATCGAGCAGGTTACCGAATTTACGGGCACCGACGGGGCAGATCTCTACGCAGGCAGGGTAGCTTCCCGGATTTTCCCGTGTGCGCTGGATACAGAAGGTGCATTTTTCGACAACGCCTTTGTAACGGGGCCGGTTACCGAGGTAATGGGTATCCGGGTTGACCTCTTCATCGTCAATCCTCGGCTCGCCCCAGTTGAAACGACGTGCCCCATAAGGACATGCCGCCATGCAGAAACGACAGCCTATGCACCAGTTGTAATCAACCACGGTAATGCCGTCGGCCTCCTTCCAGGTTGCCTTGGTCGGGCAGACCTTGACGCAGGGAGGATTTTCGCATTGCTGGCACTGGACAGGCATGTAAAAATATCCCTCCTCCGGAACCTTGTCTGGGTAATAGTACTTGTCCGCTTCTTCCAGGTTACTGACAAATTTCTCCCCCTGCTCAAACTCAAGAACCGATATCCAGTGAATCTGCGGATCGCGGGACTGGTTATTCTCCCTGACACAGGCATAAACGCAGCGCCGACAGCCGATGCACCGTGACAGGTCAAGACCATACCCATACAAGACTCCGGGCTGCGGTCCGGTTGTTCTGATTTGTATCTCTTTGCTGTAGTCTTTTTTATATTCTTTTTGCAGTCGCTGGATAACCCTGTCGACTTCATCTCCACGCAACTCAGTGAAATGCTTCTGCAGAAACGCTTCCCAAACCGAAGCATCGGCAGTGCCGACCGGGAGGGCCAGAGCAGCAGTTCCGGCAGCAGCTTCTTTGAGAAAAGAACGACGCGATAGTTTCTTCTTTGTAGTAGTCATGATCCTCTCTTATTTTAAGTCGCCAATCGGGTTTCTTGGTATCTGATCCTTTGTCAGCCGCCGGTTCTCGTATTCATCCGGCTTTAACGGGGGTGGAAGGGGGGCGATTGGTTTATACCGTGGTGTATGCGGGTTATGGCAATGCACACAGAGACGGTAGATTTTCTTGCCGTTCCATTCCCCGGTCCGTTTGCCGTGCACTCCGGCCTTCCAATCTCTGAAAATGGTCCCGTGACACTGGCCGCACAGCATGTAAGATTCTTCAAAGGAAATCAAGTCACCGTTGACAAGACGCAACTTATCGCGGTCATCGGGATTATGACAATCCAGGCACCAACGCTGTTCACTGGCATGATTAAAGGATTCTGCAATTTCGACATGCTCTTCCAGTTCACGCCTGGTCGGATCGGCTTCCATGTCGGCATGACAATCCGAGCAGGGAAAAATATCCTCGGAAAAAGGAGGGGGCGGGACAGTGAATTCTGGAATGGCGTCGCTGCCATGGACGGTTGTCGGCCCTGACCTGAGAGAGAGGACCAGAAAAAGTCCCAGGAGCAGGCCAGCCTTCCTCAAGGTTTTCATGTGCTGTTCTCCATGTTGTAGTTTGGGCATTATCCTGCCCGGTTTGCGAGATGACCGATACTACTGAACGTTGACCGAACAAATTCCGACGGCCTACCGTATCGAGATGCTTTTACGGCGGTTAATCCCACTTTTCCCGACAAGAGGGAGGGTAGAAATTTGAATAAATGGTTGTGCTGCATACGGAGTTGAGCTATTGATTACTGTTTTCGTTCCTGGATCATATTTATTAATCTGAGAGAAAATCCATGAAAAGCATCATTGCTTGTTATCTCCAATTTACCGGTAAAGAATATTCCACCCTATACAAGGTACTGTCCATGGTACCGGGTACTATTATTTTTCTGGTCGTCTCACCGTTTGTTGTCTTCCAGATCGCCTCCTTTCTGGGTGCCTTTATCCCACTCTCTTTTCCACGTGCTGTTGAACTCATCCTTATGACAGGAGCACTTTGCATAGGGCTGACATTGATGTCCTGGGCTCTTTTTGAACTGTGGACAAAGGGAATGGGTACACCGGCACCGATCACGCCGACACGGCGCCTGGTGACATCCGGGCCGTACAGGTGGAGCCGGAATCCAATTGAATTGGGGACGAACATCTATTTTCTTGCCCTGGGCATATGGTTCGACTCGATTGTCACCGGTATGCTGTGTATGCTTTTCGGCTTGGCACTCGGCACGTTGTATATTAAATTACTGGAAGAAAAAGAAATGCTCACTCGTTTCGGCAAACCATACGATGAGTATCTGCACAGCGTTCCTTTCATGGCATTACCTTACTTTTGCAAGTTGAAGCAAAGGAAAAATGATTAGTCATCGATTATAATCCAATGCATCATAGAATTTACGTACAGTACATACAGCATTCCGGGCCTTTTACGAGTCCATGATCATTGTCGGTGTCGTAAAAAGCCTCGCCACCGACGGCGGAAAGGTTATAGCCCTTTGTATTTCCGTACTACGCAATTTGCGTTTTGGTCTTTTTACGAGTCTATCAACATTGAGAACAAACCGCATATTTTTCGACTATCTGTGTTCTTACCAATCAGGGAGGGGCAACAATGAGTGAAGAAGACAGGAAAAGAATCCTTGTTGTCGGCGCAACCGGGTTTGTTGGCCCCGCACTGGTCGATGAGTTTTCCCGTGCAGGCTATCACGTAATTTGCGGGGTCAGAAACCTCGAAAGCGCAGCACAACAGCTCGATTTCCCTCATGTTGAATTCCTGCAGGTTGACCTGAACGAGGATCTCAACCCCAACACCTGGCTGGACCGTCTCCGGGAACACAAAATTGACGGGGTTGTCAACAATGTGGGTATTGCCAATGCCTTTGGCGGACAGTCCATGGAAAATGTCAATGTCAATGCTCCCCTTGCCCTGTTTGAAGCTGTTTCCTTTTACTGCCAGGAAAACCTGGAAGCGGGCCGGCAACCGCAAAATGTTTCAGTTATCCAGATATCAACAACCGGTGTAGACTGGCCCGACTGTGACGCATACCGCTATCCCAAGTCTAAAAAACTCATCGACGAATCACTGCTTGAAACTAGCGGACTCAACTTCATCATTGTTCGCCCCAACATTATTTACGAACCGGGCCGTGGTCACCTGATCCTTGAACAGATCGTCCGCTTACCAGTGCTTACCTACATCGGCAGCACGAAAATTCAGCCTATCCATTGTCGCGAACTGGCAATCGGCGTGGTCCGCCTCATGCAGAACCCCTACAAAGCCTCATGTTCCATCTTGCTGGCAACCGGACCCGAGGTGCTGAGTTGGAAAGAAGTATTTCTCAAGGTCAGTGAGGCCCTGGGCCTTAAACACGGCATCTTCTTCCGCGTCCCGCTACTCATGGGCCAACTCTTTACAAATTGTATCCAATACTTGCCGGAACGCCTCCTCCACCGACTCGGCATTCTCTCAAAAATGGATAACGATACCATTGAAATGATGACCAAGGGCAGCACAGGGGACAATAGCGAATGGCTGGAAAAAACCTCCTTGCAGCCCATGTACATTTTCGACACCTACAGAAATCTTTCCAGCTCACCGGAAACCTACGAACAATATATCCAGTCAATACGCGACACCAAGGCCTGAGAGCTTCCAACCACTCCTATCTGACGGCAACAGGCTGGTTTTGCAGCGTGAGTTGAATATTAGTTATACTTCCGGCCACGGCAGGTTCAGCACAAACATCTTCACTCATTGTCATCAACAGGTCAAATTGAACCTGTTGGTTTAGTTGCTGGTTCCTCTCAAAATCTATACTGACATCTTTTTCAAACACCCCGGGACATACACACTCTTGCCAGTCAAGGGATAACGGCTGCGGTATTGTTTCTGAAGAGATAGTGAGACTATCCAATTCCTGAGTAGACTTCTCCGAATTAACCGAGGCAACGATCTTGTAGTTGTTCCTGTTGCTTTTTTTCTGAAACAGATACACGGTTAACGCTCCATGGATCTGCCGGTCTCGGAGACTATACCAGTCTTTTTTCAGCACTTCAGCAACATTGCCGGCCTGCAACCCCTGACACCTCTTCACCTCGGCCAGAGTTTCCAGGTGCAACTCATGTCTGTGCTGGCCTATAACGATTAAAACGGCACCAACCATGCAGATGGCCAAAGAGGTAAAAATGAGGATGTAGTTTTTTCTCAAATCAATCGATTTTACCCAGCCATATCCAGGGTCAATACTGAGAAAAAAAATAAAAACCACAACTCCAATAGCCAGAAATACAACTCCAGTTGTACTGATAAACCTTCCCAGGCCATTGTTGCCCACATACATGCTCATGAACAACAGATTGACCAAAACAATGATCACCAACAGTATATTTGGCATTTGTTTTTTCATTATTCACCCGGTTGTAAAACAATGTAAGTGATGACAACCGGACAAAAACTTTATGCCGCCCACCACTTTCACTTACCACAATGTAGTACTTCCTGACCTACAGCTCAAGAAAAAAATCGCTCAAATCTTCTAAATTAATACAACGAAAACGAATGGAAGAGAACTCCTTTGCACGCGGGCAACTCAATTGCAGAGTATGCATCAGGGTATTATTTCAAGAGAAAACAACCGCTGAAAAAGGGAAACGCTTATACGTTTGCTGAGAAGATGAAGGGATACCCGTTCATCGGATAGAGAGATTTCAGAAACTGTTCAGTATGCCTCGGGATGTATACGATTTGGACTAAAAACAAGATGGGAAGAGAACATGCCTGCTGCCATCTTCGCTTACATTCTAATATGCCCCCTTGCCAGAGA
>CAMYLK010000076.1 GCA_947259225.1 uncultured Desulfobulbaceae bacterium
ATCCGGGAACAGACAAAGTTTTGGAATGCCAGCGGGATTCATATCAGCGGAGGTGTGTTATCCGGTCTCAGTATTTCAACCGAATCACTTGAAGCCCTTATGGCCGGAGGAATTGCCCTGGCGACTCCGAATAACGATAAGATGGGGAACAGGGTCATGGAAGGGCACCGTTTTACCATGTTTGGAGAAGCTGAAGATTCCTGGCTGGAATGGAGCCCTGAAATAGTACCTGAAGAAATACAAAGGTGAGCTACTCGACCAGAAAGATTGATTTCCTGGTAGAACGTTGATCTTCACGGTATGTGTCACACAGATATAAGGTGTGTTGACTTTTGACTCCGTGAACTTTCTTAAGTGTCAGAGAGCTTTAATATCTCTATATCATAAAGATTAAGAGACTCTACTTGGCAATCTCAAATAGGGTAATGTTGCAATAACCGATTGAAAATGGAGTGTAGGGGCGTTCTCAGTCAGAGTTGACATGGTTCTTAACCACTCGTTCGATATGGTGCCTCATTATTCTGCCTTTAATATTTCGTTGATTTTGCAAGCCAAATCCTTTGTTGAAAATGGTTTTTGGATGAACTGGATTCCTTTGTCCAGTACTCTGAGACGAGCGATGACACTGTCGGGGTAACCGGACATGAATAGCACCTTCAGACCTGGTTGTTTCTGGACCGCTTTCTCATAGAGTTCCCTGCCATTCATCCCCGGCATGATCACATCGGTAAAAAGCATGTGTACCAAACCTTCGTGCGACTCCAATGTTGCTAGCGCTTCATTACCGTCTTTCGCCGTAAGGATCGTATACCCTTGTTGCTGAAGGATCGCGTGGGTAAGACGGAGCACATCCTCATTATCTTCGACCAATAGAATAGTCTCGGTTCCTTTCAAGTCAGATGCCTTTTTTTTGGCAGCCTTCTCTTCAACCAGTCTTTCCTCGGTGATGGGTAGATAGATTTTAAAAGTCGTCCCGTTGTTGGGTTCGCTGTAGAGCCAGATACTGCCAGTGTGTTGTTTGACTATACCAAAAACAGTGGCCAAGCCAAGACCCGTTCCCTGCTCGCCTTTGGTGGAAAAAAATGGTTCGAAAATATGATCGCGAGTCTCTTTATCCATGCCACAGCCTGTGTCACTAACGGCCAGCATCATGTGCGGCCCAGGTGTCACTTCTGGGTGTGACATCGCATATTTCTTGTCGAGTTCTGATACTCTTGTTTCAATAGTTAATTCACCGCCGTCCGGCATGGCATCGGCGGCGTTGATCGCCAGGTTCATAATGACCTGTTCGAGCTGGCCGACATCGGCCATTACAGGTCGAATATTTGGCGACAAGATCACTTTGATTTCAATGTGTTCAGGAATGGTACGGCGCAGCAGTTTGCTAAAGTTCTCAATCGCTTCGTTGATGTTCTGCGGCTTGAGTTGCAGTATCTGTTTGCGACTGAAGGTCAGAAGCTGGCGAACCAGATCTCGGGCACGAAGTCCGGAATTCAGGATTTGATTCAATGACTCCCTTTGTTTATCAGTAAGGCCCGAGTCTTCAGATAATAATTCGCCGTAGCCGAGGATTGGAGAGAGTAGGTTGTTTAAATCATGGGCGATGCCTCCGGACAGCTGGCCTATGGCTTCCATCTTTTGTGCCAGATGAAGTTTTGCTTCCAACTGGCGCTGTTGTTCCTCGGCTTGTTTCCGAGCGGTGATCTCCTCGCGCAGACGAATATTCAACTCATTAAATTTGTCTCGTTCCTCTTCGGCCCGGGATCGCTCTGTCATCTCTGTTCGCAACTGAATTTCGGTCATCACTGCTGCGGCCAAGTCCTGGATGACGCTGACATCCTCCTCCCTCCAATTCCTCGGTTTCGAATCGATTACACAAAATGAACCCAAGACATAGCCGTCCGATGTAACCAGAGGAATGCCCAGATACGCGATCACATTCAGATCCACAGTCGCCAGGTTGTCTTTAACGAGAGGGTGTGTCCGGGCATCCTCGATGAGTAAAGGGTGACCGGCAACCCTGTTGTGCTGGCAGAAGGAATGGGACAGCGGCGTCTCGCGACGGGAACTCCAGGGTTCAGGCAGACCGATGCAACTCTTGAAGAACTGACGATGAGCATCGACAAGCGAGACCAGAGCAACCGGTGCGTTCACAAAGCGAGCGGCCAGCCTGGACAATCGATCAAACGCCTCCTCAGTGGGAGTATCCAGCAGGGCAACGGCATGCAACGCGGCCAGCCTGGCGGGATTTTCTAGGTGAGTTGTAAGGTCATCGGCGTTCATTATGGACAGGTTTTCGATTTTAAAGTCTTTCTGGCAAATTTTTATCTGGTTTCAAGAGTATACGTAGCAGCTAACCAACTGATCGGTAAAATTTTATTTGCTTTGGATTTTAGCACCTTCGATGTAATAATATCAAATGATTAGAATCGTAGTCAGCATTTTTTGGCCATAAACTTGCTCTAATTAATCATTTAAATTGTGACGAATTTCCTCATAAAGTTCGGGATATTGTTTTTTACAACATTCAGGACAAATACCATGGCTAAACTCAGCTTCGGAATGAGCTGCGATATAGGATTCAATTTGATTCCAATATCCTTTATCATCCCGAATTTTTTTACATGAAGCGCAAATTGGTAGAAAACCACTTAATGTTTTTACCTTTTCCAAGTTACGTTGAAGTTTTTCAATAAGCAGTTCTCTTTCCTTTTCTAATGCCATCCGCTCAACAATGTCCTTTTCGAGTAGTCGGGTTGCTTGAGCCAATTCATCTGTGCGTGTTTTCACTAATTCTTCCATATTGTTGTTGTATTCCTCTAAATCCTGAGTCATCGTGTTGAAGGCGAATGCAAGAGCCCCTAACTCATCCTGACTGGTCACCACTATATGAGTAGAATAATCACCACTACTGATAGCCCGAGCGGCAGCTGCCATGGACTCAATTGGTCGAACGAAATGTCGGATTGCCAGCACGACAAAAACAATTGCAATCACAAAGACCATAGAGGTAACGATTAACGCAATTTGGACGTGATTCGTTACCAATGCCAACGCTTTTGAAACAGGTTGCTCTACAACGATCATCAGTTTTTGTTCACCAAGTTCCAGAAAGTCCCAGGAAATGATGACATCCGTGCCTGATATTCCCTTAGCACGACCTGCAACTTCCGGCAGATTTGTGGTCGTATTACTCAAGACAACGGATGGATTTCGATGCGCAACGACCTGATTCGTCTGATCAACAATATAGACGACTCCTTCGCCTGGTATTTCAATAGTGGCAAGTAAATCCCAAATTCCTTTGAATCGCAGGGCCCCCGTCAATACATAGGCAAGCTCACCGGTGCGCAGATCAGCAAAAGGAACCGAGATTGTGACCAGGGGCTCTTGAATATCCCTGTCAAAGTGGATTGTACTGAAATATGGTTCTTTGTGTGATGAGGGCCACAGGAATTCTTTTTGAGTTGCCCTGTTTTGCAGATCCTTGCCGGTAAAGATGGAGGAACGAGAAAGTCGCATTAACTCCTGCCCATCAGGATTAAGCAGCGCTATATCTTGAAATATTTGTTGATTAAACAGTAAGTTGCTGAAAATTGTCTTTTGTTTTTTAGGGGTAAGTGATTCAAGTTCGTAGAGTTTATGAATTAAATTAAAATTTTTTATCTGAACCTCAACGAAAAATCTGATTTCATTTCCAACACGAACCGCTACCTCGTGCAACATTGCTTGGCTTTGTTGTTCCAGGTAATTGACACTATGCCTGGTCAAGAAATGCGCAGCGAATAGGAGTGGTCCTATAGCTAACCCTATAAAAACAACTGATAGCCGGAAACGGAGACTCTTAAGCAAATCCTTTCTCTTTGATTTTAATTATCAGGACGAATAATAATTTTAGCTTGTTGCAGGATTGAATAGGGTACCTGCAGGCCAATTGTTTCAGCTGTTTTGAGGTTAATCGCCAAAAAAAACTCTGCTGTTTCTACAGGTAAATCCCCTGGATTTATACCTTTGAGGACCTGATCGGCAATTCGACCTGCTTGCCTTCCAGCCTCATAATGGTTGAACCCAAAAGCAACCAAAGCGCCTTCTTTAACTTGGGCAAGACTAGGACCGGACACAGGCAGTTTGCGGGCGTGAGCGGCTGCAAGAACCTTCTGTAAGTGTATGTTGACCGTCGTTCCTGGGACGAGAAAGATAGCATCCAGTCTTTCGGGAATGCTGCTAAGTAGTTCAAACACCTCTTGGTCATTATGCACCCACCTCTCGACAACCTCAACATTTAAGCTGGAGGCAATATCGTTTATCTGGGCAACTGCACTGGATGAGGCCGTATCTTCGGGGTTATAGGGAATAAGGATTCGTTTGATGTCCGGTGTCATTTCAAGCAGAAACTGTAATCGTCGTGCTTGATTAGCGCCGAGTTTTACCCCGGTCATATTCCCACCAGGTTTGCTTAGATCCTTCACAACACCTGCAGCTATGGGATCGGCTATAACACCAAATATGACGGGGATGTTAGTGGCAGCAGTAATTCTATGGGCTGCGACACCTGTAGGCGTACCAGCCGTAAAGATGAGGTCAACTTCTGCCTCAACCATTGCATGAAGAGCATTTTCAAGATTCCTTCCTTTTACTGGTGCTTCCGCAAACACGTAGTTGATATTTTTTCCGATACTATAGCCAAGTTCAGTCATCCTGTCCTGAAAACCTTGAATATTTCGGAGTCCGTTTCGATTATTTGTTATAAGTCCGATAGTGACTAAGCGACTGTCTTCTCTCTCTTTTGTGCAAGAACTAAGCAGACTAGCAATAATGACAAGCGTCACCAGGGGAAGCAAGAAAACAAGTATTGAGTTGCATGCCGAATAAAGTGTTACCCTACTCATGACTGGTCTCCAGGTCTAAGGCGTTAGCATAACGAATAGCATGAAGTTTAATCCTTGTCCCGATAATTCAGAATACATTGAAACTCATTCATTATAATTTGAAAACAAGCGAAAACTAAAGCTTCTTCCTGATTCCCGGTAATCAGAAACATGTGGACTTTCGGATCGGAAAAATACTCAACACATGTACCTGTAAAATATGTATGTTGACTTTTGTTTTTACCTATCTCAAGGGTCAAGCAAAGACCCGTTTGCTGAAGAACATACACCCTTATTTTTGAATTCTTCGACTAGCGTTGTGGGCCAGGTAATTTTGCTCGGATGCTATTCCCCATCGGTCTTTTCTTCTTCGTTCAATGGGTTGTCTTAAAATATCCTCTTCAAGTAATCGCTGTTCAATCCCCTCCGTGTCTTGGTAATTTTTCATTTGGAGAATTGTTTTTACAAGTGCCAGAATTTCACCACCTGTCCACAATTCTTTGGACATTACATAGTTGGCTCCCTCCATAATAGCTTTTTGCCTATATTCATCAATTCCATATTCCGTGAAAAATATTATAGTGGAATTAGGAAGCCTCTGACGCATCAGGCGTAATTGTTCCATTGTTTCGCCACCCTGTTTAGCGGTACCTATGAAGAGGATATCAGGTTCAAAATTCCATGTTTTCGTTTCACATTCCTCAAAAGAAAAGCACGAATTGATGACCACCTCAGGGAAACCTCCGTGCAGGAGATTTCGCAGGGCGTCCCTGATAAAGGTATTTCTTTCTATGAGGAGTATTTTGTTCATGTCTTTCGATTCCGGCAGAATGGACCAACGGGGGCATTTGAGCAGAAAGTTGCGGTTTCGTAGAGATGTGACTATTTTTTACACATATCCCTGCACTATCTCCTTAAAATCTCCCAGTTTCCCCTCCATAAGAGATGAAGAGTATTGGTCTATTTGAGCAGGACGTATTTTTTAGTGATGAGCTCTAACTGCCGTTTCTCAAGGGGTGAGAGATTGACAAACTGTAAACCGTATCGTTTTGGAGCAACATTTGGATCATTTTTGTTTTGAAATGGTGCACAGGCAAAAACAACTCGGGCTGAAAGGGATCGAAGGATGGCACGATTTCTGTCAGATATAATGTCGAGTACGATAAATTTTCCTGTCAACTCGCTTTCCTCGCATGTGGAGTAAAATCCGACCCCATTCCTGTTTAAATCGACGATACAAGCCGGGGTGTCGATATAATATCCTTGAATGACAGCAAAAAGAGAATCTTTCAGCCGGTATCGGACATGATCCCGTTGTTCGGTTGACCGGGTAAGAGACACAACAACCCCTCTGCTGAAAAAGTTCAAAAACCAGCTGAAGAAAATGAATTAACCTGATTTCTCCATGTAAAACATTCTGCTTTCAGGCACAAAAAAATACCCTGGAGAAGTGAAATAAAAATATCACTTCTATCTTTGGGTTATCACAAACAAGAGGAAAGAGTCAAGAAAACTAGTATATTTAATTAGTTGCGGCAATGGCGAATGGAGGGAAACGGTTGTGCTGGAAGGGTTTTCCATCTAAAAGGCTCAGAACAAACATCCGGGTAATTTTGCGCGCCACAGGCCGGAAGAGGTAATTCCCGAAGAGTGATAATAGGGGGCTGATAATTACCCGTGAACATCTCCACATTTCATTTCGTTGCTTCAAATTGAAATACTTACTAAGTATCCACGACGGAGATAATTCACAGAAAACCTTGGGCTAGAAAAGAGAACCAGTATACACGACACTACCCCTTTAAGTGAACAGATTTTTTGTTTGTCATTGCATTAAAAAGGTTATACTTTAACTCTTTAATTCCACAATTAATATCATCAGTAGCATAGTACAGCGCACTAATCGTTGCCGCTATCAGGGGGTTACTTGACCATGACTAAGCATAAAGTCATTGTGGTTGATAACAATCCGGTCATCCTTAAAATTGTGGCCAATGTCCTTGAAAAGGCCGGCTGTCTTGTTCAAACTGCCGGAGATGGCCTGGCTGCCCTTGACCTGCTCACCGATTTCTACCCGGATATCATTGTTACCGACTTGGTCATGCCCAAGATAGATGGGGCGAAACTTTGTCATATTCTCCGCAATACGCCAGCTTATAAGGATATATTTCTTGTGGTGCTTTCCGCTATTGCCCTTGAGGATGACATGAAGGTCCTTGAGCTTGGAGCCGATGTCTGCATCGCCAAGGGGCCTGCCGCCACCATGAAGGAGCATCTCCTTGCTGCCCTGCACCGTTTTGAGTCAGATAAACGTGGCAGCGTAAAAATTGAAGGCATGCAGGGACTGTATCCGCGTGATATAATCGGTGAGTTGCTGGCGTATAAACGGCATAACGAAATCGTCTTTGAACGAATGATCGAAGGTGCCTTTGAGCTTGACAGTCAAGGGCGAATAATTCGTGCAAATCCTGAATGCTGCAGGTTACTTGAACGTCCGGAAACAGAAGTCCTCAGTGTCCGTTTTATTGATTTTCTTCCTGACAACGCCTGCCGGATCTTCCTTCACTGGATGGAGGGACTCTCCTGTACAGTCGATAAGCAACCTCTTCTCTTTGATTCTGTAACACCGGTCCTCTTACATGACCGCCAGGTGACCTTTAACCTGGTGCCGGTTTTTGAAGAGGAACAGTTGTTTATTATCGGCATCCTCCAGGATGTGACTGGCAGTAAATTGATCGAAGGACAGACGCGGCAGCTGGAAAAAGAACGGGAGAAGATTCGCAAACTTGACGCCATGGCAACCATGGCCAATGGTATCTCCCATGACTTTAACAACTTGCTGACAATTATTATCGGTAATGTTGAGATTGCCATGGTCATAACCACAGATGAAGAGATCTATCAACTACTCAGTGAAACCAGCAAAGCCCTGCAGTTGACTGCCGGTCTTATTCGTCAGTTCAGCACATTTTCTGATAATGATACTCCCCTCTAACTCGCTAGTTTAAAATGAAAAAGAAGAAAAAGGGGGCGCACCTTTGCTTGACTCTTCTTGCCTAGCTAGAGACTACACGAGGACACCTTTTTTAAACCTAAGGCTAATCATATCGCAGCTAAAGGAATCAGCTTGCAAGAGTTGATTTGTAATAGCCAAATTAAGCACACTGTGACAGGCGCGGACAGTCAATCTGTTCCGGGGTAACATTCCAAGGCAATCGTGCTTCAACATCTCTAAGTGTAGTTGCCAGAGGAAT
>CAMYLK010000077.1 GCA_947259225.1 uncultured Desulfobulbaceae bacterium
TTGGGTTGGTACTCTGAATACGGTCAAGGATTTCCAGACCGTTCATATCGCCCATCATAATATCCATCAGGACCAGGGACACCTCTTTTTTTGAAAGAATATCCAGTGCTTCTCGACCACCTTTTGCCGTCAAAACCTCTACTTCGTGCAAACGATTGGCAAAACTTCTTTTCAAACCGGAGAGCAGGTCCGGTTCATCATCGACCAGGAGGATTTGCTGACGAGAAAATTCAAGTTCTTGCATTGCTTAGTCCTCCATTGTAAGAGGCAAGATAACGGAAAAGCGTGCGCCATGTCCAGGTACGGACTGGACTCTGATTTCACCGCCATGCTCGCGGACAATCCCATAGCTGACCGACAGACCGAGTCCGGTCCCCTGCCCCGGCTCCTTGGTACTGAAAATGGGATCGAAAATTTTATCCTGGATATCCTTGTCTATCCCCGGGCCGTCATCCTCAACTTCTATGAGGATATGGTCATGCTCTACTCGACTGTTGATAAAAATATTCCCGTTGTTTTCCACTGCCTGTCCAGCATTCATTATTAAGTTGAGCAATACCTGTTTTATCCGCTGATTATCAATGTTACAGAGTGGCAGAGAGGGTTCCAGGTTACGAACCAGGCTGATCTGTTTTTTCAAAAATTGCTGGGAAACCATGGCAAGAACGTTTTCAATTGTTTCGTTTATCTGCTCCAACTTTTTTTCTATCCTCGATTCCCGACTGCGGGCAAAATCAAGCAGGTCGGCGACGATATGCCGACAATTTTCCGCATGACGTTCAATCACTTTGATATCGGCAACGGTCTCTTCATTATCCTTATTACTTTCCTTGAGGATATCCGTATAACAGAGGATAACACCCAATGGGTTGTTTATTTCGTGGGCGACTCCGGCAGCCAATTGTCCAACAGCGACAAGTTTCTCGGTCTGCTGGATACGACGTTCGGTTTCTTTGGTAACGGTTACATCTTTGACGAGACAGACAATAGATCGAACCGCCCCATCTGTTTTAAGAATCGGATAAAAATATACGTCAAAAACCGAACCGTCATCCAACGCCAATTCTTCAGTGTGTGGTTCATTTACATGCAGGTCAATGTCCTGCATCCGTCCACTGAGAAGACACTGATTACATGAGGAAATAGTATCAACAGGCATTCCTATGGCTTCATCGGTTTGCAAATTATGCCGCAAGAGAAAAGCCTGATTAACCATCTGCAAGGTGCCTTCGGGATCAAGAAGAATAAGGGGATCGCTTATGCCATCAAAGACAGATTGGAGCAGTTCGGTGTTCCGTCGCAATTCCTGCATATTCTGCAGACTTTCAATGGTTATTCCTACCTGCTGGCCTATGGAAAGAAGGAGGCCCTGCAGTGCATCATTTATTGCCTCACATGGTATTTCAGTAAGAACAAGAAGACCAAGAAGTCGATTGCGGCAGCAGAGTGGAATTCTGATGTTAAGCATATCATCGTTCTCTGTCGAAGATATGTGTATGTGATCACAATGAACCTCTTCCTGTGGTGTTAACGGGTCACCCTCACCTGTCGTGGCATGTTCAAAATACACATGTTCAGGAAGGGCCGCCGATTGTTGCGAGCATTGCAGGGAAAAGCCATCTCCTTTGTTGTCATGGAGATAAATCCCTGCTCCGTGAGCCGGAATAACCTGTAACGCTTCGTGGAGTATTTGCGGGAGGATGCTCTGTAGAGTTTCCGTCCGGTTAATAAGATCGGTTAATGTATTGAGAAGAGCCAGCTCCCTGTTTCTTTTTCTTACCTGGGTCCGCAGCTGACTTTCCGAGCGTTTCAAGGCCTCTGTCCGTTCTGCTACCGTGACTTCGAGATTGCCTGCATTCTCAACCAGTTTTAAACGGCTGTCCTGCAGATGAGACACCAGAGTCCTGGCACTGCGAAACAACTCTTGAAGTTCTTCCCGATGACCCTTTATGTGCACGGGCGCGGTAATTTTGTCGCCTTCATCAATGACGGTTCGAAAAAGGGTAAGCAGGTCGCGCAAATTGGTAATAATAAGTTGGTGGAAAAGAAGCCAAATGGTTCCATATAGCAAAAGGGCCAGAAGCAGTACTGTGCCAAAAAGACGAATCGTCGTTTCTCTGATCTGCCCCAGACCAATCTCAAGGGGAACGGAGATGGAAAATACTCCGTCAATACCGTTCACCTCTCGATTAAACCCTCGATCCGCGCCATAGGAGTCCCTGATTGCTAATGGAGCATCTTTGGGGTTTCCATGGCAATGCATACAGGAAGCTTTGAATACAACCGGTCGATAAAGAGTGTAGTAGCGCTCGGACGCTATCTTTGTCACTCCGTACCACTCTTGCATCTCCGGGTGGTCACGAAAATACTCGATCATCTCCTGTTCCTGGGGATCGGCTTCGAAAGCAGCATTGCGGGCGTCCAGGGCTACCCGCCGATACCTGAAGGAAGGCAGTTTGTTTTTGAACCGCTCCATGATGACCCTGGTAATGTACGAAGTGGACATCGCTTCAATGATAAATCTGTCCTGCCCCAACTCTTCATACATACGGGGACGAAGCACCTCTCGGATATAGGCTCGGGTTGACTCCAAGGCCACCATGACCAGTTCCGTCTGCCTGAGACTTTCCTCCTCCAACAATTTTTTTTGAAAATGATAAATGACAGTGGTCGTAAAAAAACAGAAGCAGAGCAATATGATTCCTAAACCAACTTGAAATTGCAGCTTGAGGTTATGTTGATCCGTATCGGCAAGGTCCCGGATAATCTTTTTCATAAAAAACCACTCCACAGTATCGGTTGGCAAAGGAACTGCGTGCTTCCATTAGTATACACTCAACACTCCCCGTGTGCAAACTCCAGGATGCACCACCTTGAGGCACAATCAACATCTCATCCCATATTAGAATCAGCAATTATATTATTATCAGAATGTTATAGAAATCAGCTTTTTATTTTTTTCAAGGAACAGGAATTGCTTTTACACAATCAGAGCAACAAATGAACCAAAAAATTGGAGCAGACAATGAACCGAACCTTAATTGCGCCGATGCTTATTCTCCTTGGTCTTATCACTACCCTTGTCCTGATGGCCGGTTCAAGCGTTTTCACCCCACTTGTTCGATTTATTCACAGCGACACCATCACGCCTTTGCAAACTGGCATTTGTCTTGCCTTTTCCCTGGCTGGCTTTGCTGCCTGCTACCTTCTTTTAAACCTCATCTGCGGCTATTTTGTCCCACGAATAACCGCGAGTTCAGACGGCTATGGGTGTTCTTCACCAACCAAAAGCAATGGAGGAAACCACACAACCAATGACTAACATTCTGATTTTGCAACATTAAAAACTCCTACAGGAGGATCCACATGCCACAAGTAAAAGATCATATGCCTGTTTTCATAATGGGCGGGTTACTTATCGTTTACGGACTCATTGTACAGACCGGGGTCCTGTTACCGATGATGAAGTCTTTACAAACACACAAATCAATGGATTTACAGGTAATGCTAAGCCTGATCATTGGCGGCATTGCCCTTTTCGGCGCCCTGGTTAACTCGCTCAAAGAGTCGGGCAATTCACTTTTAGACAGGTTTTTTCTACAGCCCGTCGGTGGCATCGTTCTTATCATGATTATGGCCATGGCCATCCGCTGGTACCTGGAGCCCGTTGTCATTATTGTAACCAAATCGCTGCAACCAACACTTGGAGTCAACCTTTACAAAATACTTAACCTCAACTATGTTGTCCTTGGTATTTTAGCCGGTGTGCTACTGACCAACACATACGGTATTCCAAAATTTGCCGAGGCCGGTGTAAAGTGTGCCCGATTTGTCCTCAAAATGGGCGTTATCATGCTCGGTGCCCGCTACTCCTTTGCCGAACTGGCAAAACTCGGTGTCTACTCGATCTGGCTGATCGGTTTTTTTGTTCTCGGTACGGTGTTTTTGGTATTGTGGCTGGGTAACCTCTTCAAGCAACCCAAATCGATGACCGGGGTGCTGTCTGCCGGCATGGGCGTCTGCGGAGTTTCAGCTACAGTGGCAGTCGCACCGGTTGTTAAGGCCAAAAGTTCGGAAATGGCCTATACCATCGGCACCATTCTTTCCTTCGGTATCGTCTGTATGTTTGTCTTTCCGACCATCGGCAAGATGGCGGGCATGAATCCCGTCCAGTTCGGAGCATGGGCTGGAACCGGCATTCTCAATTCCGCTCAGGTGGCTGCTGCTGCTCTGGCCTTTAATGCTGTTGATATCAAGACCTTGAAAGTGGCAGAAATCTTTAACATCACCCGTGTTCTCTTTCTGCCGATAATTGTGCTGATCCTGGCAACTTGGTTTGGCAAAGAGTCCGGCCAGAAGCTGAACTTCAAGACCGTTGTCATCGACAAGTTCCCCATCTTCATCCTCGGATTTCTGCTTCTGTTTTTCATGTCGTCCACCGGGATGTTTTCACCCCCCAGTCACTATAAAGGCAAATATATCGACGTGACGTATAATGATCGTACCCAGGTGACCCCTGAGGAATGGGAGACCTTAAACAACGCCATGACAGCCGGAGAGTTCAACGCCTTGAGTCCGTCTCAGATGGCAGCCGTTCAAAATCTTATCGATCAGCGGCAGATCGCAGGTAATTATGAAGATCGCAATGAAAAGAAGGCGTTTGACAAGGTTGGCCGAGAGCGCATGACGGAACTCGAAGCAGTCCTGGCGGCAGATAAAGCAAAGGAAATATCTCTTTCCAAAGATGTCAAGGGTGCTATCAAGCATGCCGTCAAACAGGTACATAAGAAATCAAAAACCATTGTAACTCTGACTGACTTCATGATCTGGTTCTTTGCCTTTGGCCTTATCGGTCTTGGCATGCAGATCACCAAAAAGGCGATAACCCAGGCAGGAGGATGGCCGATAGTCATAGGGGTCATTTCCGGTGTGGTTAAGGCGACCCTTTCCTTTTTTGTCGTCCTTTGGCTCGTCAAAGATGTGATTTTGAATTAATCTCCATCAAGGAGTCTGTTATGACTGACGAAGAAAAAAAAGTTGTTATTGAAACCGGTGATTGCGGTAAGGGAACCTCGGAGATTCACGAAGAGGCAAACACCGAAGAACTGGAGGAACGGGCGTTGTCTGTTTTTGCCAGTGAACGCAATGAGGACATAACTGCGCTTGTCTTCTGTCTGATCACCACCTTTCTTGTTTTGCTATTTACCAAGTGGCTGGTATAGTAGAACGGTAATGGATTGAAAACAGGACAGGTTGCCATGACCGGTGCATAACCGATCATGGCAACTACAAAGGTGCTTTCAACGGAGCTTTCCATGTTCAACCATGTCCTGCTCTGCACCCATGGCACAGAAGGTGCTCAAAAAGCAGAAGCCTTTATTTTTAAAAAGCTGACCGTAAATCCAGGAATCAAAGTCACCGTGCTTACAGTTCTTGACGAGGACTGGCGGCTGATGACCGGTGATGATTGGCTCAACTCCAGTAAAACCCATAGTGCTTTTCTTGACCATGTGGAGGAGCAGGTCGGGGAAGAAATAAAAGAGGAGTGGCAACGGATCAAAGATACCTACCCGATTACCTCCCAGGTACATTTTCTGCAACGAACCGGTGCCATTGAAGAGACCATTACAAGGGTCGCCGCAGAACTCAATTGCGACCTGATAGCCATCGGTCCCTATCGCAAGAGCAGAAGATTCCTGACGACCCACATGGAAAAAGGTCTTAGGGCCAGGATGAAAAATGAAAATCTGCACCCCCTGCTGCCATGTCCCCTCCTCATAGTCCCTTAGAGTTGAGCACAGAGCATGCCCATCACGAGTTTGACCTTGGTCTAGATATACCGACCGATTTTGACCTGCAACATCTCTTCCCCCATGACCGATTGCTGCGTTTACACCCCCACTGGTTTATCTCTGATTTCAAAGAGGAGCCAACATCATTTTCAGCAACCATAAAAGATTATGTGACTGAAAAACAGTCCTCACTGGCCGGTGCCTTGAGTTTTCACTCTGCCAAAGATGAACTGTTGCGTATCACCCTGAATGGCACCGTCGATGCAACCCTTACCTTGTTCGACGATGATGGCACTTTAAAAGCACGAATTATTCCTAAGGACGCAAGATTACAAGATAATGACCCGTTACTCCTCTGGTTGCGAGGCATTAGAGAATACATCCGACTCTATGTGAAACATACGCCGGTCACGCTGTTTTTCCGCTTGTTGATGAACCGAATGATTCTACAGATGAATCCGTCCCAGCGAAAAATATCCATGATGATCACTAAGATTACGGCAGTGGAACTCCTGGTGATTGTACTGATTGTGGTCGGGTATGTCTTCTTCGTCCTCTAGGCCATACCAACTACCAGCAGTTGGCGATTCCATTGACATTTTCAGCTTGCGCGCCGAATTGCACAAGGGGGCATTGGCAACGCTTTTCCTTGCCGAAGACCTACTTACCAATGAGCAGGTTGTCCTGAAAATACCCTGTGGCGACATTCTTAATCAACCGATCCTTCTCTACCATTACCAAAATGAAGAACGAATAAGCCGCCGTCTGGATCACCCAGGTATTATCCGTTTTATCAATCGTCAGAGAAGCAGGCAGTACATCATCATGGAATATATCCAAGGCCGCGACCTGCGATCCATGGTCGGCAGACGCCGAACCCTTGAACTTGACCAGGCCCTGTCTCTGATGCTGCAGCTTTGCAAGGCGGTGGCCTACCTGCATGATCAACATATTGTTCACCTGGACCTGAAACCCGAAAATATTCTCTACCGGGATGACTCAACTATCAAGGTGATTGATTTTGGATTAGCCAGCTGCCGCGATCTTCCAGACCTCCTTGCCCTTGACATGCGAAATCCCCAGGGAACCCCCTGGTATATTGCGCCGGAGCAACTGCTGGGTGAGCGGCATGACCCACGTTGTGATATTTATGCCATGGGTATGTTGTTGTATGAAATGCTCACCGGCAGACTCCCCTGGCCCCGTTCCAGCAAACTCCGGATCGCACGCCGCCGCCTGCGCCACGACCCGACTCCGCCTCGTTATTACCAACCGGAGATTCCACCCCAAATCCAATCAATAATACTCCGGGCCATTGCCCGCCATGCACGGGAACGTTATTCCTGCACAGAGGAGATGCAAAACGATCTACAAAACTGGCAGCAGCTGCCATTGACGGAAATCGGCAGACAGATCAAACCGACTCCGCTATTGCAACGGTTGTTTCCCGGAAAAGCTGTCAGGAAAAGCATTACCACGGATAAACAGGCAGCAATCTCCGCAGAGCGGCCACAAATAATCGGTGCCATCATCGATTCCTCAGGTAGCGACTACCTGTTGATTGAGTTAAAAAAACAAGCGCTTATCCGCTCATGCGATGTGACCCTGGTTCATGTCATTGAAGAGGAGAGCGACTCCCACTTTCTCCGTTACGGGATAGCTGTTGAGGGAGAAAAACTCATGGCCAGGTTTGAACGGGCGGTTCAACTGTTGCGACGCTGCAGTATCGACCCCAGTATCCGCTTGATCCGTGGAGAAACGGTTGAGGTATTGAGAAATATAGCCGGTAACCTGCATGCGGAATTGCTGCTGTTGGGCGGCTCTCGTAAAAAAAAGGGATTATGGGGAGATACATCGGTACCAAGGCGCCTGCAAAAAAACAGCCCGTGTCCGGTAGTGGTTGCCGAAGAAGAGCTGTTTGCACCGGCAACCGATCTCGGCCATCTTCAACCGAACAAATTGACAGCCAAACAGGTCTTAGCCTGTGATATATTTCTGGTGGATCTCTGGTACGAACACCTGCATTATCATACGAGTTTCATCTATCGCAAGCTCCTTGAACCAGGCCTGGCAATCGATACCGATGAAAGCAACTGTAATTTTGGTCGTTGGCTGCAGACTCTTGAAGACAACATAAAATGGCA
>CAMYLK010000078.1 GCA_947259225.1 uncultured Desulfobulbaceae bacterium
TAAAAAAACCGCTGCTGTAGTCCCCGACAGAACCCCCTGGGCCACTTTAAAAAAAATATTATAATATGAAAGATTCCGGTATGAATCGTACACTCGAAAGAGGTTGAGAGAAAAATACAGGCACACTAAGAAAATAATCAAAACAAAATAATTCGGTTGACCAACAAACTCCTCGCCATTGAACGGCGGCCAGAATAATCGTTTGGTTATGCCAGCAAGCGTAAAGGCAACTGTAACCAGTAACATATCAACAAAACGATGCAGTTGATACACCAAATCACTATGTTGCCGTAGCAATCCCCCTGAACTCGTCACAACGAAGCACAATCCTTATTAATCATTCAATGTTTCTCAATCAGTCAATGCCAATATTATACACAGCGATCTGCCCCTATACGTCAAATCCAGAAACCATGACCTGGAAACGACCTTTCTCTCTCATGGCCACATGGTATCGATATTTTTCTGGCAAAGAGTAAATGTAACCGATGTTTGCAGGACGTGTCTACAACTACTCCATCATAACCATATTCCATCACCGGATTTTTTTGATAAAATTCTGTAGTGTAAAAATAAAAAGCTTGCAAATAGCGTGACAGGCCTCACCCAGGCTCCAAAAATATACCGCCCCTACAAGACTACACGCAAAAGTAATTTCCCCGAGTTGTTAAACCAACCCTGCCAAAACACATCCATTTTACAATCTAATGACCTGAAAAATCAATATGGTATTAACTTGCAATGACCAGGGTTTATTTCCCTTGCAACACATAATGTCCCTACAGTTATAGACAACATTAAACAGGAGATAGCAAACCACTACGTGGACTCGAAAATACGCCGGGATAATAAAAGGCCCTAGCTTAAGGCTTGAGCCTCTAGCAATCGCCTTGTTGTTCCGCAAAACCGGTCAATTTTTTCCGGAAAATTGAAAAAAAACAAGGCATCACTCCTCTCCTCAGCCCTCACCCTACCTCCACAACCACATAACCAATTAATATAAATAGGTATAACACACCAACGCGCGACCGGCAAGGCCGCGGTTTAATTCTTGCATGTATTTTTTTTACTTATTCAGCTCACAGGTTGCTTGACATCAGACAGGGCGACCTGTGACACGTGGCTGCCAGGATTCTTCAACACCTATCAAAGATAACATTATACAAGTTCAATAAGTTATGGCAGTACATCAAAAAGCTCTACCTGTAAAACCCACATACATTGCCTTATGCGGAAAGCTTCATCACACAACTTACTGCCGTTCAACTGGAAGCATCCAAAGACAGCAAGAATATCCTCTATGCCAACCTATCGAAACGATAACCAACAGGAGCATTAATATGCTACACAACAGGTGGTTACAAGCATGACGTTTGCACCGTTACCCAAGAAGAAATACGCTTGGGAAACCATCCATAAAACAACTGACCGCAGGAGGTGCCAACAACAAGTCTAAACAAGTATTGTATTATTTGGCCAGAGGGGGTCAAACCTGTAACAGCAAAACTTAAAGCTGGAGGAAATTATGATTAAAAAAAGAATAGTTACGCTAGTTATTGCATCATGTCTGGTGTTGTCAGGCACAGCAGTGTGGGCAGACAACGATGCGGACCAAGAGGTGGACAACAGGGCACCAACGGTGAGTTATGTTGGAGGCTGGGGAACATCCAGCACCCAACCGTCTTATGGTGTCGATTACCGGGTTACCCAAACAAACGGTACGGCTACCCCTGATCGCGAGGTGACCTTCCGGTCGCGTTGGACCCTGGACGTCACAGGGGAGTATGAGGTACATGTCCGCTATTCATCGCATCCAACCAATCGGACAACAAATGCTCAATATCGCGTTTACAACGGCACTGGGGCCGCCACCCCCATGGGTAGCTGCAGTGTTAACCAGACAAACCTTGGTAACACCTGGGTCTACTGCGGGACATATAATTTCACCGGTGGTCAATATGGGGTAGTCAGGCTTGGCAACAACGGCTTCCCAGCGGGCAGATTGGTCATTGCCGATGCGGTCCGCTTTGTCAGGGTCACAAAGGATGGTGCTGATATTGCTGACAACACCATCACCAGTGCTGATATTGCCAATGGAACAGTTACTGGTGCCGACATTGCCAACAGCACTATCACCGGCTCTGATATTGCTAGCAGCACCATCACCGGCTCTGATATTGCAAGCAACAGTATCCCAAGTGGTGACCTCTCCAATGAGGCTGGTATTGATTTTAGTGGCGCCACTGAGTCCAACTTAACCAGCATATCCGCAAACTGCAGTGCAACAACGAACGTTTCAATAATCAGCATGACCATTCCATCTTCCGGCTATGTATGGGTTCATGCCAACGGTATTGCCGAATTGACAACAGCTGACAGGTGGGTCAGGGTAGGTATTGACGATGCCAGTAGCGGATCTACATTTGACAGCTATGCCCCTTTCCTTGAAAATATTGCAGCCGAGGTAACTGCTATGAATTATGAGGATGAAAGACGCTACACGGTCAGCAATGTTTATTACTTTATTTCTGGCGGAACGAAGACTTTTTACCTTAAGGCGTGCAAAGAAACCGGAGCGACTGGAAGACTTATGTGGGATGATTTTGTCGCCATGTACTTCCCGACTCGCTATTAAACATTTATTGGCTAAAATAATGATACTCCAGAGCCCTTTAAAGAAGCCTTTAGAAGGGCTCTGGATTCCACCCGGCTAAGGTCTTTTTTTACGTAAATGAAACTTTTACTTTCATATTTAAGCATTAGATTGCAAGGTAATAGCTCATGAAGAAATGGATGCGAACCTCTTTTTTCATTGTTATCCTGGCTGCTTCTTATGCGTGCTTTTTAGCAGCTGGTGTTGTTCACGCTTCAAAAGGTAGCGAATCAGATAAACAGCGAAACCCGGTTACGCTTGAGTTTAAAAATGATTTACTGACCATTGAAGCAACAAAAGCCAACCTGGGATCACTCCTACAGGAACTGGCAAAAAAATCGGGCTGTCGTTTTATCTTTGAGGATGTCTCTGTAACCAAGGATGCGATTTCCTGCTCTGTAAAAGCAGTATCACTTGAAAACGGGTTAAAGAGAATACTGAAAAAATATTCCTATGCAAGCCGCCTTAACAACAACACCCTGACCATCACAATTTTTGGCCACAAAGGAAGTTTACCCCAGAGTAATTCAGGTGGAAATCGTGCAATTGCAGAAACACCAATTTTCAGGGAGTCGACCATTGAAAACAGCACCATAACAGATCAACAGCAGGAAGAGCTACCAGCGGAGATTAACGAAGAATCCAAACCAGCAGATTTTGAGGCAATCAACAAAGACCAAACGGTTGTAGCCGACACGGAAACATCTCAAGATACTTCTGAATTATCAGCAGATGAACCGCAAACCGAAGAAGACGAAGAGCTAGCGGCAATTGAGCAGGCCGCAATCGAGCAAGCCGCCTTTAATGAACAAATTGAAGAACAGCTCCAGCTAGAGTCTCAACTTCCTGTGCATAATCCTGATAGTATTACAGCCTACCACGTAAGACTCAAGAGCCTGGTTGGCTCCAATGAACCACAGGCAACTGAGCAGCTGTTTTTTGCCGCCTCAGGAGGAGACGACAACAACAAGGTCAGCGATACAACAAAAATGCTGGCGGCAGAGGGCTTGTGGCGACATGCAGCTGACTATCAATTCTCGGATCGATCATCCATTGCCGCCCTCCAGCGCTTGGCACAACAGGATAGTGACCCTGCAGTGAAAAGAATTGCAGAAGCAGCTTTGCTGGATATGGAGCAATATTATAATCAGCAAGCAACGACAAACCCTTCCAACGACGCTGCAACCCATCGATATAACCAACAAAACCTCGAATAAAAACAAGATGATGAAACAAAAAAGTAACTAATACCATTTCTTAAGGATCATGCACCAAAGGCATTATTATGTATAACGTTCAGGTCTTATTATACCATTTTGCCGACAAGAAAGTCATGTGACCTTTTCGACATCACCTATTACGAAAAGAACAATTTTTCCCAATCCTTCCATCAACCTATCACAATAAAAAAAGAGCCTGGTTAATGAAAAAAATCATTCTTTTAAACGTATTGATGAGCTGTGTCCTTTTGCACGGAAATGCTTTATCAGAAATCCTATTTCAAAATGTATCTTCCACTGCTGGCATTTCTCGTATTGGAGAATCATGGGATGTTTCCTGGGGAGATTTCAACAATGATAAGCTGATAGATATTTGGGTTGGCAATCATCGGAAAAAACCCAGCTTATGGATAAATAACGGAGATGGTACCTTTTATAACATTGAAGAAGTAGCAGTCGACAAAGACAGAAGGTATGACATGCACTCTGCAGCATGGGCTGATTTTGATAACGATGGAGATCAGGACCTTATTGAATCTTCTGGAGGGGGTGGCGCTCCGCCGTTTAACCACACAAGACCGGAACCGGCTTTTGCAAATAATTTTTATATCAATTCTGAGAACACACTCCTCAATCAGGCTATCGAATGGAATGTGGGTTACCGTGTCAACAGAGGAAGAGGTCTGCTTTGGATTGACGTCAACTTTGATGGTTTTCTAGATCTGGTGCTTACAGGCTTGCCCCATATAGATGGAGAAGGCGGTACCGAATTATTTATACGTGAAGCTGACCGCTTCTCTCCAATTTCCCCCGATTATGGCTTTGAGTGCGGAAGCAATGGCTTGTTTGCTATCGCCTCGGAAATAACCGGAGATAACAACGTAGATCTACTCTGTGCTTCTGAGGATAGAATTTACGCCTACGATATAACACAATTTCCATTCCAAGAAATTGCGACATCCTTACCGGCGCTCGATGATTTAAGTGAAATCCTGGCAGAAGACTTTGATAATGATGGAAGAATAGACCTGTTTATTCTAAAAAATACAAATGCTATGGATGCATGTTTTAGAAGTGACCATGAAATAGGCATCCAATTATTAAACGCGACCAAAGATAGAGGCGTTTCTTTTACCACTGACGGCGATTTATTTTTTGATTTCAAAACACCGAACCCTTATTTCATCCCCTCTGCAAATATTTTTCTTGGCCAAGGCGGATTACCTGCCGCCGTTCCAAATACCCAACGCAGGTCCATGAGCCTGGCGGTGGCAGACCAGAATGTATGGGGGCTGGTCCCGGCTGATCAGCGAATAGAAAATGCCATGTATATAGGCTATGACACCGCTACTACGAATTGGGATATTCTGCTTTCCGGAACCGGCAAATTACTCGGGATTGTAGAGAGCGATGCACTGATCACCTCTTTAGCCCCAATTAATTTTGCATTCAGAGATTTTAACCTGACACCTTCGATGTTCAAGAATACAGAATCGGGATTCATCGACATAACATTGGATTCCAACTTTCTGGAGGCCATCTCATGCGAGTCAGGGCTCGCTGCAGATCTCGATAACGATATGGATGTAGATATTTTCCTTTCATGTTCTACACCCACAGGAAATAGCGAAAACATACTTTATGAAAATGATGGGAATGGAGTGTTTCACAAAGTGGTAAACACTGGCGGGTTAGCAGGGTCATCGCTGGGACTAGCTAAATCTGCAGCCTATGCCGACTATAATGACGATGGATTCCTAGATATTTATTTGACCAACGGTAGAGGCGAAGACCCTTTAAGCGAGGGGCCAGATGAATTATTTCAAAATTTTGGCAATACGAACAATTGGCTTCAGGTTGAACTTGAAGGCATCTCCTCAAATCGTGATGCAACTGGCACAATTGTGAAAGTCTCGGCAGGCGGAATAACCCAAACTAGAGTACAGGGTGGAGGGATGCACCGGTACGCCCAGAACCAGAAAAGGCTACACTTTGGTTTGGCTGATTATGAATATATTGATCTGTTGTCAATACAGTGGCCAAACGGCACAGCCAGTAAATATCGCAATATCAAATCGAACCAGATAATACATATTTACGAAAAGGAAGACAGAATACTCGATGGTGCCCCAGATCTGACAAATGTGAAAGAGGCTGGTGTCTATCTTTGGAAGTTGCCGGGTGAACAAATTTTTAAACTTGTAGCAGCTGGAACTGGAGACAAAGAAATCTTTACCGTTAAATTAATCTCTTCGGAACCGCTGATAAATGTCACAGGTAATCATATTGAATCGAATGACAACCTTGAACCAGGAGAATTTGGTTTTACATTTAAGTCAATTGTATGGGGCGGAAAAGATTCTGTCGTGTTTCAAACTGCTCCAGATGCTACTACAATGATCTCTGTGGAAAAGAACGGTATTTCAAATCCGCGGTTTCTAAAAGTTGGGCCTCATGCTCTGCCTCTTTCTCCTGTCGGCTTCATTAGGGACTTATCTATCATGCAAGATATATCGAATCTACAATTAGGTGACATTGGTGGTCTCTCTCTTGGTTACGATAACACTAATAGTCGTATTGGGACCCAATGGATAAATACCAATAAAAGGTTACATAGAGTTGGCTTTTCACTATTCTCCTCAACAAGACTGAGCAATCTCGACACGTATGCACTGGAGACAAGTGATATCGTTTCAACAACACTTAACAGTGTCAATGTTCGCAGCTTTAATTTTGGATATGTGGATGGATTCAGAGTGGAAGCAGATGGGAATTCATATGTAGGAATAATATATGAGCAAGAGGCTCGTCTATCTCCATATTTGATATATCTTGAAGAAGGACGATTGCATCAATTAAATGCATACCAAATTCAGTAACGTTACTTTTCCAAACCGTTACAGGAGCGACTACAACAAAAGCTTTAAAACATGGCCCAGTGAGCGCCCTTCTGAAGTAGATAACCTTACTTCTTCTACAGAGTCGTCCTTTTGGGCACCAATACTATCAAGTTGAGAACCGTTGGCACCGGTGTCCGTATCTTGAGAATCATCGGTATTCGTATCCGTATTATCTTCTTGATCATCAGGTACAGTTTCACTTGCCAAATTGGGGTCAGGCCCTAAATATGCGCCAATATTGGACGGCACGTTTTGGGTATTGCCAAACCAATCGGATTCAGCCATTATGCCTGTTTCCCAACCTGCACCAAGCGCAGGTGAACCGCTGACAAGCCTGAAATCATGGGTTAATAACGGGTCAATATTCTGGTCGCTCTCATTGATACCTTGCTGAGAGTTGCCAATAGTGTAACCACTGGTTACGTTATCGTAAAAGAGATTGTGGTGTTCAATAGCCCCTGCTGACCCGTTCGTCAGGTGAATACCTCGCTCATTATTGACAATAAGATTGTTCACTATCTTTATGACAGGTGCTTCATGATCACCTAAAATACCCGCAAAGGAATTATAAGCAGTTGTATTATTATATAGAATATTCTCAGTACTAAAGTTATGCGTGACCTTTAACCCGTAACTGTTATTAAATACAATATTTGAATATACTGTATTTTTCGTGCCAGCATATACAGAGATTCCAGCCCCTTTACAATTTGAGACTTTATTAAAACGAATAATACAATTTCTTGATTTGTAGAAACTATCACCCCAATTCCAATCTAAAATTATTCCCGTACCATCGCCTGCAACGTTTGCAAATGTTCCGTTAATAATATTATACTCAATGATATTATTTTCATTCCAGTGTAGCTGAA
>CAMYLK010000079.1 GCA_947259225.1 uncultured Desulfobulbaceae bacterium
TCAATGGAGGGGCTCTTTGGGCCTGTCCATCACCCCAGTGCCGGGGCTGTCCTGCAGCATATTGACCAGAAGATGTTTGCCATTGTCTCAGAAGTATTACAGAAAAGCGCCACAGAAAATATCTCGCCCACTACAGCAGCTTTTAAATTATGCCATGAGGAAAAATCCCTACCCGGCACGCGCCCATATGGCCAGCCCTGAGGCCGGCTTATTCCTCTTGTTGCATTTCCGATCCAATGCTTGATATAACCTGGACCTATATAACAATATTCAACCAATTTTGGTCCGGATTCAGCAGGAATTACCTACAAGAAAAAACCCGCTCACTAAAATGGCTGCCATAAATCACTCCACAATGCAATTAAAGGCACTACCGGTGCTTTTCATTTTTTTCCTGGCAGGCCTTATTTTTCTTGTCTATTCCAGCAATTTGGACGGACCGTTTATTTTTGACGATTCCCGCATCCAGAACAATCCGCAACTCCACGTTACAGATCTTTCCCTGCATAACCTTATCAAGGCAGGGTTTGAAAGTTCGCCAAAGACAAGGCCTGTGGCTTATATCTCCTTTGCCTTGAATTATTATTTCCACGATTTCCAGACCCAAGGATATCACCTGGTAAATATCTGTATCCATGCATTGGCGGCAATCCTTTTGTTTCTGCTCATCAGAACCACCTTGGGTCTGGAGCCGCTGCGCGCAAAATACGGTCCACATACCTGGCTGCCTTTCGCAGCAGCACTGATATGGGCCGTGCATCCCCTGCAGACCCAGTCGGTATCCTACATCATCCAGCGCATGAACAGTTTATCGGCAATGTTCTATATCATGTCTGTATATCTGTATGCCAGGGGAAGACTTGCCTCAGTCCCTGGAAGAAAGTGGCTTTTAGTCAGCGGCGCCGTCCTTGCGGGTCTCCTTGCCCTCGGGTCCAAAGAGACAGCCGCCACCCTGCCTTTTTTTATTTTTCTCTATGAATGGTTTTTCTTTCAAGACATGGATTTCATCTGGCTGAAGCGCCAGGTAATACCCGGCTCTTTGGCCTTGCTTGCTTTTATGCTCCTGGTGCTGCTTTATCTTGGCACCAATCCCCTGGAAACTATTACGGTGAGTTACTCCAACCGTGAATTCACCCTTTCCCAGAGGCTCCTGACTGAACCCAGGATCGTGGTTTTTTATATAAGCCTCGTGCTTTTTCCTTATCCCGGACGCTTGAACCTTGACCATCACATAATACCCTCCACTGGTTTTTTTTCCCCAACTGCAACCATAATCTCTGCCATGATTTTGCTGTTTCTGGTCATAGCAGCTCTTGCTTCAGCAAAAAAACAGAGACTGACTTCCTTCTGTCTCATCTGGTTTTTAGGAAACCTTGTTATCGAGTCCTCTTTCCTTGGACTGGAACTTATTTTTGAACACCGCAACTATCTTCCTTCCATGATGTTGGTGCTTCTGGTATTAACTCTTATCCTGCCTATTCTGAAACATTCGTGGCTAAAAATTGTTTTTCTCTGTTTAGTTGTGCTAACGTTATCTGTCTGGACTTTTGAACGCAACAGAGCCTGGAACGACAGGATATCGATTTGGGGAGACAGTGCGGCAAAGTCCCCGGCAAAAGCCCGACCGCACAACAATTTTGGCGTCGCCTTGAAAGACAAGGGCCGACTTGACTCGGCAACTGGAAACTTCAAACAAACCATACTGCTTGACCCGAAATTCACCGAGGCATATAATAATCTGGGCAATACCTATATGCTTCTAGGAAAGTATGATGAAGCTTTACATTATTACAGAAGGGGTCTAGATATTAGCCCCGAAAACCCATTAATCCATGTAAACCTGGCAAATACACTTGTTAAACATTGGGAGCTTGAAGAGGCATTGCTCCATTATGGTGAAGCACTTCGCCTTAATCCTGATTACGAAGAAGCGCATCTGAATTTTTTGAGCACCCGACGCATGATTGAAGCAAGGAAATTACGGAGACAGTAACTTCATCAGTCAGGAGTGAGATGCAGATGATTTGAAAAATGGAGTAATGGAATTATCGAATAAGTTATCTATAACTTCAGCTCATTTTAAACTTTAGCACTTGAGGCATTTATGCCCCCATGGGGGGTACTTATAACTTTCGTTCACTTTTGTCGTTATACAAAAATTAACGACGATTGACAGTCACTTTTTCTACCAAGGACATCGCCATGCCCGCACATCCCATAGATTTTCAGATCCAGGCCGGTTTTTACTCCACCCCGGAGCTTACCAATATCTTTGATGAAAAAACCAGGATAGGCCGCTGGCTGCACATTGAGGCGACCCTCGCACAGGTGCAGGGAGAACTTGGCATTATCCCGCAGCAGGCGGCAGAAGAGATTGTGCGAAAATCAAGACTTGAAAATCTTGATATTGCAAAAATTGCCAAGGAATACGAACAGAGCCGCAACTCCCTCGTTCCGGTAATCAGGGCCCTGAAACAGGTTTGCGAAGAAGGCTGGTGTGAATTCGTGCATTATGGCGTCACAACCCAGGATGTTCTCGATACCGCCCAGATACTCGAGCAGAAAGAGGCCCTGGCTATACTATACCGGGACCTCAGAAAACTTGAAGAGTTGCTCATTGGACTGGCACTAAAACATCGAGATACTCCCATGATCGGCAGAACCCATGGCCAGCAGGCCCTGCCCATGACCTTTGGACTCAAGGTTTCCATCTGGACAGCTGAAATACGGCGCCATATTGAAAGGCTCCTGTCATTGGGACCGCGCCTTTTTGTCATTCAGCTGAGCGGTGCAGTTGGAACCATGGCTGCCCTTGGTCCCCAGGCACGGAAAGTTGCCGGCATGACCGCTGAAAGACTCGGCCTTGCCACCACCCAGCCCAACTGGCACACATCGCGTGACACCATAGCAGAGGCCGCTGCTGTCTGCGGCCTTATCTGTGCAACCCTTGAAAAGATTGCTTCTGAAATTGTCCAGCTTTCCAAAACCGAGATCGGCGAAGTGGCTGAAGTCGCCCCAGACCAGGCGCAAAGCAGCAGCACCATGCCCCACAAGAAAAATCCTGTTATCAGCCAGCGTATTGCGGTTCTGTCCAGGCACGCCAGGGCTTTAGTCGGTGTAGTGATGGATAGCATGGTGCACGAACACGAGCGTGATGCCAGGGCTTTGTGGTCCGAATGGCTTGCCATCCCGCAAATTGCAATCTATAGCGGTACAGCCCTGCACTACCTCATATCAGTTATTGAGCATCTTGATGTTCGCACTGATCGGATGCTGGAAAACCTTTATCGCCAGAAGGAACTGGTTGTTTCTGAATGGCTTCTCTTCCAGCTGGCAAAAAAGATGGGCAAATCCCGGGCCCAGGAAAAAGTGCAGGATTTAATAAAACTTCTGCAGGGAGGCAACCGAATTTTTAAGGATATTCTGCTTGAGGATCCTGATATTGGTCCGTTTATTGCAAAAGAAAACCTTGAGTACCTTGACAAACCGGAGCGCTACTGCGGGTTGGCAGCAGAAATTGTTGATGAAACACTCCGAGAAATTAAAACAAAGCGACAACATGATCCCAAGGATATAGGGTAATGGTCTGTAAATCTTTACGAAGTCATATCGTTGATTCCAGGTTCTACAGGTCGGGGTACAGCACCGAAGAATCACGGAGAATATTCTGTGATTTCAGGAGGCTGCAGCGCTGGCTGGATGTAGAAACCGCTCTGGCCAAAAGCCAGGCAACCCTTGGCATCATCCCTCTTTCAGCATCTGAAGAACTTAGCCAGACTGCAAAGCTAACTCAGCTTGATCTCCACGAGATCCGTTCTTCCATTTCAAGCACAGGGCATTCTTTAATGCCGCTTCTTTCCGCCTGGCAAAAGACAACCTCACCTGAATCCGCAAGCTATGCACATTTCGGCGCCACCACCCAGGACATCCAGGACACTGCGCAATCACTTGAAATAAAGGAAGTTTTGGCCATTGTGGAACGTGACCTCTGCCAGATCATCAAGGAACTGATCGTACTGGCAAGGCGGACGCGTTCCCTTGTCATGGTAGGGAGAAGCCATGGACAGCATGCCCTGCCGACAACCATGGGGCTTAAGGTGGCAGTCTGGCTCGACGAAATGCTGCGCAACGGCGAAAGACTAAGAGAGTGTAAAAAAAGAGTCCTGGTAAGCCAGCTTTTTGGTGGAGTTGGGACCATGGCTGCATTCGGAGACCGGAGCTTTGAACTCCTGGCGGAATTTTCCAAAAGGCTCAAGCTTTCTGCACCGCGCACCGCCTGGCATGCATCCAGGGACAGGGTGGCGGAACTGCTGTCATTCATGGCTATCCTGGCCGGCACCCTTGGGAAAATAGCCAATGAGATATGCCAGCTGGCCCGCAACGAAATATGTGAACTTGAGGAACCTTTCCACATTGGCAAAATCGGCAGTTCAACCATGCCGCATAAACGCAACCCGGAGCTCTGTGAACAGATCGTTGTCCTGTCAAAATTAATCAAAAACCAGGCAAGCTCCGGATTTGACGGGCTGATAAATGAGCATGAGCGCGATTACCGTGGGGTCAGGCTTGAATGGGTCTCCATACCCGAATCATCCGTCATGCTTTGCAGTGCTTTAAGCCTCGTCAAAGCCATTTTAAAAAATCTTATAATCCACGAAAATCATATTGCGGCAAATCTTGAAAAGTCAGCTTGCCACGTATCCACTGAAGCCTTAATGTTTGGTCTGTGCAGCAAAACAGGCAAACAAAAGGCTTACCAACTCCTCTATGACCTGTCCATGAAGGCTTACTCATCCAATGAGCCTTTTCAGAAATTAGTGATGGAAAATCCTGAAATTGCGGGCCAGTTCACTCCCGATGAGCTTACCGAGCTCTTAAAGCCTGAAAATCATATCGGCATGGCGCCAAAAATAACTGAAAGAACGATTATTTCGGCTGAAGAATGGCTTGCCGCATCCAGGCCGGAGGATCTTTCTGATAACACCTGTCCCCTGGCAGACAAAAACATGGAATGCACCCTGCGCATGGAGGCCGGCTGATGCTAAATTCGACTCAAGTTCAAAGTCCGGTTGTCGCATGGGAATGGCAGTGCAGTAAATTATACCACGTCAGGATGTTTTACACTGGTTCATTTATGATAAAATATAGTATAATGTAATATTAGGATCTGTTTTCGGGTAAACTTTGCCCGGCAATTTACTTTTTTTACACAAGAGGTTTTAGTCATGCTGAAGAAAATTTTCCCTGTTTTTTTTGTGCTTTTGCTTGCGTTTCTGTGGACTGCAAATTCATTTGCCTGTGTTGGCCGCACCTTATATGTCGGTTCCCTTGATACCACTGAAGACAAAGTGCTGGCCCAGATGCTTGTTCTGCTTATCAACGAACGCACCGGCACAACCGTTAAAATCCGCTATTTTGACAATAATGAAGCACTGTATAATGCCCTGAAGGAAAATGATGAAGAAAAACGAGCTGATATCATAGTGGAAAACACCAATGATGCCCTAGCTCTCCTTAAAAAACCCCAACCCGGTGACCTTGACCAGACTTACAGGCAGGTGAAGGAACTCTACGAGAGTGAACTTGGCCTCATCTGGCTCAACCCCTTTGGTTTCAAGCATGGCACCGGGGATGAGCAACAGACTGTCAGCGCACCACTGGTGCGGCGAGATGTTCTCACCAACTACCCGCTGCTGCCGCGCGTCCTCAACAAACTTGCAGGCGCCATCAATGACGAAACGTTCTCCACCCTGACCGCTAAAGTCAAGGACGGCGAGAAGCCTCAAAATGTTTCTAAGGACTTCCTGCGCGCCAAAAAGTTCATCTAGTGCTTAGCTGGCACCTGTCCGGAAATCCGAATTAAAGCAATGCCGGCTGTATATAACCCCCGGACATCCCACGAAATCTACTGTAAAAACAACTCCGAATGAATGATCCTGATGACATGTTTGCCAAAAGGCGTAATACTTTTTCTGCACTGGTCATGAATTATTCGGGCTGGTTTTCTTCCCTGTCCTATGCTGCCAGTTAACCATAAAATGTTCCGGAATAGTATTCTCCTTTCCGCAGTGCTTCTGCTCTGCTGCATCTCACCGGCAGCGGCCCATATTGAAAAGGGGGCCATGCCTGACAGCGTCGCAGAAATGGAATACCGTATTCTGCTGGAATTTGAACCAAACAACCTGGAAGTACGAAATCAGCTGGGCATGGTTTTATACCGCCAGGAAAAGCTCCATGACGCCGAAAAGGAATTCCTCCATGTCCTGGAAAAAGCGCCGGAAAACTATGATGCTCTTGATGCTCTTGGCCTGATCAACCTGCAGCGAACCAACTATCATCTTGCACTTGACCTGTTCAAAAAAGCCATTGCAATCAACCCTGACGATATACTTGTCTATTACCATCTTGGACAGGCATTAGAAAAGCTGGGTGATATTGCTGGGGCGGCTGAAGCTTACAGAACCGGTCTTTCCCGGAGAGTTGCCGCAGCCGATAAACAAACTACTGCTGAACAGCGTCAGGTACTGCTTGACGCATTAAGGGATATCCAGGATAAAGCTGTTAAGACAGAGGACCATAACTCATGAAAATCATAAAAAACATAATTGCACTCGTTGCACTTGGTTTTGCACTCACGTCCTGCAATGGGCCAACACCGCAGCAGGGAAACTCTACAAAGGAACTGCCGACCTACCGTATCGGCTACATGATATGTAACAGTGAAAAGGAAACACTCGAACGCTTTGTTCCATTCACCGCCTATCTGAGCAGGAAACTGGGCGTAAACTTTGAACCTGTTGCCATTGACACCATCGACTTTACCAAAGAGATGGACAACCTTGATTTCACCCATACCAATTCCCTCCTCTATATCATCCTTAACCGCTTTCATGGTGTAGACATCCTGGCTGCCGAAAAGAAAGGCTCCCTGGGTGAAAAATCCCAGGGCATAATCATTGCCCGCAAGGACAGCGGCATTGAGAAGATCGAGGATCTGAAGGGTAAAACCATGATTTTCGGGCCTACCCTGGGCCCGACCGGATTCATGAGCCAGGTCGACCTGCTGCAGCAGGAAGGCATCGACCCTGACAACGACCTCGCCTTTTATACCATCCCGGCCGGCTCCTTCAAGCATGAAAAAGTCGCCTATGGCGTCCTCTTTGAACGCTATGATGCAGGAGCCCTGCCCCTCGATGATATTGAAATCATGGCGCATGACGGCCGCATCGATGCAGAGGATTTCTCCATCATTGCCAGGGCGGAACCGGTTCCCTACTGCAATTTCGGAGTCAGCCAGAAAACGGATGAATCCTTTGCCAAAAAATTCAAGGACGTGATCCTGTCCATTACTGAGAACGACACGGTGGAAATTAACGGTGAGACCGTAAAGGTTCTGGACAGAGCCCTGGTTGACGGTTATGTGGATATTACAGATGCTGAATTTGACTCTGTGCGTGAAATGGCCAAACGCACCAACATGCCGCCGTACCAGAAGTTTTAAGGACCTGAAGGGTTCGAGGGTTCGAGGGTTCGAGGGTTCGAGGGTTCGAGGGTTCGAGGGTTCGAGGGT
>CAMYLK010000080.1 GCA_947259225.1 uncultured Desulfobulbaceae bacterium
CTCCGCATATATTCGGTGAGCAGTCTTGGTAACTCGTCACAGATTTCAGGAAGCCCTTCCGGGGAGAATAATTTTTCCCGCCAGGACTTTACCACTGGAAATCCATCAAGTCGAATATCGCTTAAGGCCAGATCATCCAGGGTTTTAATTTGCTCCGGGTTGTCATTGGGAATTGGAGATAGGGCTGAATCTGCAATGAAAGCGCCGGTCGGTGCAGCGATGGGGGATTGTAGATTAACCCGAATACCGCCATTTATAGAATTGTCACCATTCATGTCAGTCCTCTTCATTTGCTCTGTAACTACTCGATTGATCGGTAAAAAGAATCGCTCTCAATATATTGGTAGAGAGGGAGTCTGGTCAAGTTGTTTTAACGCTGTTACCCAAAAAAGTTTTTCCAGTTAACCAGCACAGGGAAAATTCTTTTTTGTATTATATATCGCAGTGTCACATTGTATCGTAATAACATTGGAAATGTGATTGTTTAATTGACTAAGAACAACAAGTATCACCTGATAGCAGAAAGTAGTTTTTAGGCCACCTTGAATAATTGTATTTTCGCCCGATCTCCCGGAGTCTCACAAGTTCGCTTACCTCGTTATGCTCAAAATTTTATCGCTGGGAATATCCTGCCTGTGATAAAATAGTTCGCATGCCTCGGAGTCTACGCTTACCTTACCTCGAACGAAAATCCTAATTTTTCAAGGCACCCTCCAGTCTATTCACCATGATTTCCACAAAAAAATTAATTTTCTCTCTCCAATCTGATATGCTTTTCATAGTGATAACGTTTACCCTCGCCAGTTTTCAACGGATGCGACATAGGCATAGAGAATGAGGCAGGCAACATTTCCTTATGAGGAGATAATGATGAAAGCTTGTAACTGTTCATTTTTCCATTTGTTTTTGTGCATTGTTTTGTTCGTCCACATGTTCTGTTTCACATCTGCGGCTTTCTCAACGCAACAGGTGTCGAAAACAGATGAAGAGATTGTCTTCCTCACTTGGTCCGACTACATGGACCCTCAACTTGTTGAAGAATTTGAGAAACGTTACGGTGTTTCAGTTAAATTTATCTATTACGGTACCGATGATCTCCGTGATGATAAGTTGCTTGCCACCAATGCTGTTGGTTATGACCTTATGGTTTGCAATGGCGCTTCACTTTTTGTGTATAACAAAAAAGGATGGCTTGCGCCTCTTACTAAAAAGGAAGTGCCGAACCTTAACCACATAGCGACAAATTGGACCACAGCCTTCAAAGGTGCTGAAGGCAAGGCCATGCCTTTTTTCTGGGGTACGGTGGGAATTGCCTATCGTAAAGATAAAGTAGTCGGCAAGGTAACGAGTTGGGGAGATATCTATAGTCCTGCCGATAAGCTGCACGGCCGGATCATGATGATAAAAACTGCCCGTGATGCTATAGGTATGGCTTTGAAATACCTAGGATATTCGGTTAACACAACCGACAAGCAGCATCTTGCCGAGGCAGGAAAACTTCTCATGGCTCAAAAACCAATGGTTCATAGTTACTCTTATCCTTCTCTTGAAAAAGATTCCAAGCTCATCACAGGCGAAGTGTGGATGGCCATGATCTATAACGGTGACGCCGTCGTGCTGCAGGAGCTTGATCAAAAAATCGACTTCATTGTTCCCAAAGAGGGGACCAACCTCTGGGTCGATTATTTAACCGTTCTGCAGTCTTCGCCCAAAAAAGAGCTTGCCTACAAATTTATAAACTTTCTCAATGAACCCCAGAATGCAGCTCGTTTAGCCGAGTTCCTCTATTATGCAACACCCAATAAAGCTGCCGAAAAGCTTTTACCAGCTGACTTCATTAAGGATACAATAATCTATCCACCAAAAGAAATTCTTGATAAATCAGAAGCCTATCAGGTTCTCACACCGCGTGCTTTGAAAAAAATCAACACTATTTTTTCCAGAGTTACCCGGTAGTCGGACAATGGCGTTCCGGCTGCAAACAAAACTTATACTGGCGCTGATCCCTTTGGTTGTTTTCCCTTTGCTGACTCTGGGTTGGTTTTCCTATGTCCAATTGAGAACAACAACGGAAAGTAGAACCACCTCCGAGATGAAAAAGGCCATTCAGTTGCTTGACCAGCAGATTCAATTCTTACTGCAGACGGCAAGCGCCAATCTTCATCTTTTTTCCGAAGCCACACTCTTTAAAAACTATATGAAGACAAATGATGAGTGGGAACGGTACACCTTAATGCAGGCTCCACTCCTCCGATTGTTTGCCAGTTACCAAAAGGCATATCCTGATTATTATGAAATTCGTATCCTGATGCCGGACGGTTATGAAGATACGCGGGCCACCATTGAAGACATCTTCAATGCAAATGATGAAGAAGGGGAGATGGATTTTTTTAAAAAAATAGCGACAACTGATCAACTGGTTGTCTCCCAACTCTTCAACAACCCCGACACTGATAACGTTTCATTGCTGCTGAGTAAGCGGGCCATGCTAAGGGATCCGAAAGCCGATCCTCTGGCGTCAACACCTTCGCAAAAAGGCTATCTCGTCATTACTATAGATATTGATTTTATCAGAACATACGTCAACAACACTCAAATTGGCCGGAGCGGTTCATTATTCCTGGTAGATAAAAACGGGACCATTTTTTTTCATCCTAACCAGGAACTGGAGGGACGACCAATGGACCAAACCGTTTTTCAATCTTTTCAGAACAAAGAACAGGTTGATCCAATTCTTTATCAGCATACCTCTGAACCCGCTTTATTTTACGGGCGACAGATCCACGATGATTTTTATCTGTTTGCCTCTATACCTGAAACAGAATTCATGGCGGCCAGCCGTAAGCTTGGTGGTGTTGTCGCTGCCATCACTCTACTTGCCATAAGCGCATCCAGTATCCTGCTTTTTATTTTTATACGGTCTATTCTCATTGCGCCTATCATTCAGTTACGTGATGCTGCCCAACGTGTGGGTGGTGGAGATTTGCTCTGTCGGGTTGACATAAACAACCACGATGAAATAGGAGCACTGGCCAGTATCTTCAACAGCATGGTTCATGATCTTGGTAAATATATCAGCAAGAGAAGGGATGCGGAAAAAGCATTGCAGAAGGCCCATGATGAACTGGAAGATCGGGTTGAGAAGAGAACAGAGGAGTTAACGATGAGTAACAGACTTCTCCATGTCGAGATTGATGAACGAAAACAGGCTGAGCAGTTGCTGGTCATGGCAAAGCAAGAAACAGAAGACGCCAACCAGGAACTACAGTTAGCCTTCCGCCACGCCGAAGAAATGGCCAGACAGGCAGAATCAGCAAATCTGTTAAAATCTCAATTTCTGGCCAATATGAGCCACGAAATCCGTACGCCTATGAATCACATACTGGGCCTGATAGATCTGGCCCTTAGTGTTGAGGTGTCTGAAGAATTGAAGGCTTACCTGTTAAATATTAAAAAATCAACCCGTTCACTACTTCGAATAATTAATGATGTCCTTGATTTGTCAAAAATTGAAGCGGATCGAATAGAGTTGGAAGAAATTGATTTCCAACTTGACGATCTCCTGGATGAACTGATCGATATGTTTTCAGACAAGGTCCGGGAAAAAGGCATCGAGCTACACATCATAACAGATACGGAGATACCGTGGTGTCTTCTAGGTGACCCGACTAGAATATTTCAAATACTCACTAATCTAACCACTAATGCCTTTAAATTCACCAAATCGGGCCAGATCGTTATTCGTGTAAGCAGGCAGCGCAAAACTGCCGACCATGTGCAACTGCTGTTCACAGTGCAAGACACTGGTATTGGCATAACTGAAGAGCAGGCAGATAAACTTTTCTCAGCCTTTACCCAGGCGGACAGCTCCACGACCCGTAAATATGGAGGTACAGGGCTGGGGTTGACTATCTGCAAAAGTTTGGTTGAGATGATGGACGGTCACGTTGGCTTTGAGAGCATGCCTGGAAAGGGAAGCACGTTCAGTTTCACGCTGCAGTTGAAGTATAAAGAAAACAAAACCGACGCTGTTGCCCGGTCGCTGGCTGAACTCAAAGGAAAAAGAGTGCTCTTGCTCGATTCTCATCTCCCCTCTCTCAATCTCATGCTGGAGAGGATGGAAAGACTGAATGTATTGCTTGAGAGTACAAGCTCCATTGAATCATGCATAAAAACAATGCACAGTGTTGCCGGCACAGCAAACGCATTTGATCTTCTCGTGGTAAGCTGGCGCTTGGACGACAACGATGCCGTAAGCCTGTTACATGATCTCGCCAAAATTGTCGAGGCTCCACCGCCAGTTTTAGTGGTCTCGGAACTGACCAGGAAAGAGGATAAAAAGCGCATTATGGAGGCTGGTGCCGCATCAATTATAACAAGGCCTGTCAAACAGCACGATTTACTCCACTGTCTTAAAGATGTTTTCCAACTTTCCCATATTGGTTTTCCAGATACTCAAGAGTACGGCTTTGATCAGGTTACTCAAAATGTACAGCTCGAAGGGATTAACGTTCTATTGATTGAAGACAATCAGATGAACCAAGTCGTGGCTAAGAAGCTTATGACAAATGCCGGGATTCACGTCGACGTTGCCAATAATGGAGCGGAAGGCGTGAAATGTGCTCAGAAAGATATATACGATGTTGTACTTATGGATGTCCAGATGCCTGTGATGGATGGCTATGAAGCAACCCGTATGCTTCGCAAGGATGAGCGGTTTAGTGAACTTCCCATTATTGCAATGACAGCTAATGCTATGAAAGGTGATCGTGAACGGTGTCTTAACTCAGGCATGGTTGATTATTTAACCAAACCAATAGAGAGTAGAGACCTTTTATCAACAATTGCTCGGTGGGCAAACCCACTGCAGAGAGACGAGAACACCCCGGAACATATCAGCAAGGGTAATGAATCAAATACAAGATTACCCTTAAACTTGCCTGAACTCAACGTGGGCAGTGCACTGGAACGGCTACAAAACGACCATGACCTTTATTTTGCAGTATTGCATGACCTGGTCAAAACTCTGCCAAAACGGGCTGAAGAAATCCGCAGGACTCTCCTCGGTAAGGATATGGAGCGAGCCCTACGGCTTGCCCATACACTGAAGGGAGAAGCCGGCACGGTCGGTGCCACAGGTTTACAGGCAAATGCGCTGGCAATTGAACAGGCTATTCGAGCAAAACAGTTAAGTTCGATAGAGCGGCATTTGCAGTCCTTAGAGTAAAACATCAATATAGTTCTTCAGTCCGCGCATATAATCCTCCCCGTTGTTGGCAAAGAGGAGCAATCATTACAGCCGTCTATATCACCAATATTATCAGAAACTATCATGCCATTATTGAAGGAGTTGAAAAAAAATCTATCCCGAAACGATATGGAAGCCGAAGATATCTTTAAAAAGTTAAAAAAAGAATTAGATGGTTCATTTTTGCAAGATACTAACACACTTAATAATCACATTGTGGAATTGAACTATGCAGACGCTGTTATGGCGGTAGAGAAATTAGAGAAACAGTTGGAGGTTGATTGAATTTAACATTCTCAATCTGGAGTAAATTCGTAGTGATTGACACTGGAGATACCATATGAACTCGCAACAGAAACGAACAATTCTTGTGGTTGACGATCTCGCCTCCAATGTGAAAATTATTCACAGAGGGTTAAAGAATCAATACCGAATCGTTATGGCGCGGAGTGGAAAAGAGGCTCTTGATTGGGTTGCGGATAATCCCCTGCCGGATATCGTTCTGCTTGATGTCATGATGCCAGAAATTAATGGGTATGAGGTGATGAAACGGTTGCAGGATAATCCGGTAACGAAATCTATTCCGGTGATTTTTCTCACTGCACTGAGTGATGAGGATGCGGAAACAAAAGGATTTAATGCAGGTGCGGTTGATTATATTACTAAGCCAATAAGTCTTCCGGTAGTCAAAGCGAGAATAAAAAATCATCTGGAGTTGAAGGAGTATCGGGAACGGCTGGAAATGCTGGTCAAGGAAAGGACTGCAGAACTGCAGTCGGCCCATAAAATGATAAAAGAAGGGTACATTGAGACGATCTATCGACTTACCCTGTCCGCCGAATTCAAGGATGAAGATACGGGCGAGCATATAAAAAGGGTGAGTATGTACAGCAGGGAAATTGCAACTGGTCTTGGTATGGACGCCGGTTTTACTGACAGAATTTACCATGCATCACCCATGCATGATGTTGGTAAGGTAGGCATCCCAGATAGCATTCTTTTGAAACCGGGTAAACTGACCAGCGAAGAATGGAAAACCATGCAGGATCATACAACCATTGGGGCTCGGATACTACAAGGCTCGACTTCACCCTATTTACACATGGCACAAGATATCGCTCTCTATCACCACGAAAAATGGAACGGTAAGGGGTACCCACATGGCATTCAGGGAGAAGAGATTCCCCTGGCAGCAAGAATCATGAATATAGTTGATCAGTATGATGCGTTGCGGAGCAAAAGGCCTTATAAGAAGGCTTTTGATCACCAGAGCGTAGTCGAAATTATAACCCTGGGGGATGGACGCACCATACCGGAAGACTTTGACCCCGAAGTTCTTCGTGTTTTTAAGGATCGTTCGGTGCAATTAGAAGAGATATTTGAGGAGCATCAATAGGATCTGATCCAGCCGTAGAGTTGTATTGCTTTTCTTTCTTTCCCTTAACGCAGTTCAGAGTTGTTTGCTCAAAAGAAGAAAAAACATCTGCTCCCATCCGTTTGCGAATCTCAACAAACAGGCTCGCATATAAGGCGGTTCATGCTTGCACAATGTATGACGTTTTATAAAATTATACCTTAAAATAACAATATCCTCTTAACTTCTTAAGCGGGATCTGTTTAGTCGTGACAAAAGTTTACAAGTCAAAATGTCAAGTCTCTATTTGTTCCTATTTATATTCTGTTTGAATCCGCGACGAGAACTACTGATCTTATTTTTATATTGTTGATTTTGTGGTGTGATATTTAAACTATGTTTTATCTGACTATTTCACCTAATCGCCCTTTGAGGCGTCCGGCAGCGGCTCATCTGCTTCGAAGTCTGCGCTATCTGTCATCAACCATAGATATCGCTACAGGATAATCGTATGGTTTCTTTCGCGCATCTGAACCACTGCCGAACACTCACGGATTCAGGTTCTATTTTATACTTACAACAATCCTGCTGAAGAGTGCACCGGCAAGTCCACCAATTATCGGACCGATGACGAGGACATGGTTGAAATTTTTACCGGTCAGAATGGTCCACACCCAAAGGGCAATCACGCACACCAGGAATCCGCCGGTAAAGAGTGTCAAGGCCCGGTAAGTCCGTGGTATAATGAGTGCCGCCAAGGCTCCAAGGACTCCATACACGATAGTACCTTCCAATAATGCACCGATGCCTCCACCGGATAAATTCAGCCCGATAGTAATTGCTGCCCCATAGACTGCCCCTATCACAAGCCCGGTCAAAGCCCGTTTGAGGGAAAAATTACCAAGAGTATGAAACCATCTTCGGGAGGGGGTTTTCTGATCATCTC
>CAMYLK010000081.1 GCA_947259225.1 uncultured Desulfobulbaceae bacterium
ATCTCAACGGCCTGCATAAGCGGCAACCTGTTCTGGCCTTTGTTCTTGCCGTCAGCCTGTTTGCCCTTGGAGGCATACCCCCCATGGTCGGTTTCATGGGTAAGTTCATGCTGCTTACAGGAGCACTGAAACTTGGACACTTGACTCTGGTTATTCTGGCAGCGTTTAATACCGCCATTGCAATCTACTACTATCTTTCCGTTGTCAAGGCGGCCTATACCGAAGATGATGAAGATCGTGAAAACGTAGAGGTAAATGGCCTGATCAAGGCAACAGGCGTTGTCCTGGTGATGCTTATTGTCCTGATGGGCTCGCTGCCGTCCAAGTTCGTGGCTATCGCCGATACGGCTGTAAAAACGATTATGTGAGAGGCTGTAACGATTGCCTTATTGATTCAATACAAATTCAATGAAAAAGGGTCGGCTCTGTAAAGAGCCGACCCTTTTTTGTCTGGGCTCAGTGTAGAGTAGAGAACCTTAGCTTAGGTTTAAACTGGAACTCCGGCGAATACATGCATATCCGAGTGGCAACAATTCAGGATCTTGACAATGTACTCGAAGTCCAATTATGCGCCTTCCCTGAAAGCGAAAGGGAAAATGTTGCTGCTGACAAGCCACAACCAGACCTTTTAACTATTTCTAAAAAGCGGGATTGTAAATTTTTGGAAACCAAGATATCAATATTTCATGGTATCTCTGGTTTTTCATAGATTGGAAATATCTTCACTTTGTTTTAGATGGATAATCAATATGAAAGCTAATTGTAGAGGGGCATGAGTCAAGAAGAGTCAAAAGCAGACCCGTTTTTTCTATTGATCTATTATCATCTAACTCTACGACTTGAGAATGATTTTTTTTGAATGAAATGAGGGGGTAGCGGATGAATATTTTCATACAAATATTATTGTTGTTAATTTGTATTTATTTCTCAACAACGGGTTGGGCGATAGAGAGCTATGATGGTGAATTTGAAGGAGAAACAGATGGGGCCCTTCCTATCACATTAACCGTAGCTAATGGCAAAGTTAATTGGGAGTTTAGTGCATGGGTTTATTCACCGGCATTTTTTTGTTTCGGTGGGCTCGGTACATGGCGTGGGTCTTGCGAGGAACATATGTGGCATGACAATGTTAACTCAGGAACAGAATTTGATTGTTTTCAAGGCAGTATGAGCGGTACATCGTTGTCCGGCACGTATGATCAAGCAACAGGTACATGGAGTGGAAGGTTTAGTTGGGCTCATAATGGTTGCAGCACAGGTGGCGGTGGTACATGGATTGCCGTGCGTCCTGATCCCATTGTTCCAAGACGTATTTATCCTATTGTTCCAAAAAATGTCATTTTTCCAGTAAACACTTTTTTGCTGAGTAAGGCCAAGGATTGCAATGGTGAAAAAGGGGGGGACGCCGTTATTGATGAGTGCGGAGTTTGTGGCGGCAATGGTGATACCTGTTCAGTTGGCAGCTGCCCCAATGACCCGCAAACCGTAATCTGGCAGGGGCTTGAATGGCAACGGTGCGATAGTGGAAAGAAGATCCCATGTTATTTTTTAGAGTCCGATGCAAAAAAATACTGTCAGGAGTTGGTCCTCGGCGGGTATTCCGATTGGCGTTTACCTTCGTGGGAAGAACTGAATACCTTGGTTGTGTGCACAAACGGCCACCCTGTACCTCTAAACGTAAATGGTTTGTTCGGCCAAACATGCGGTACCGATGGGTATAGTGGTGAATACTCTGTTCCCACCATAGATTCGACATTTCAATGCAGTGAATCTTATGAAAATTATTGTACAGCAGGACAGGCCCCATATTCACCTGTACCAGCACCGAAAGTAATACGATTCAGTGATGGAATGTCAAACTACAAAGAAGGGGATTATTTTGTACGTTGTGTACGACAGCCCTGAGGAGTGAGGAATAAAGAAACCACCCCCAGGGGGTGGTATTGAGTTACACCCAGAGGGTATTTGTTACGTATACAGATATTATAGAAAGTTATAGAAAGGAAAGAAAGGAAAGGGGTCGAGTCTTTGCTTGACTCATCTAGGGAGATAAGAAGCCACTTGTTAATCTCTCAAAGTCAACCTCTCTATATTCTATGATATATGACAGTTACCATGGATTGGAAATAGGGGATCAAAAAGATCAGTTACCGACAAACTTAGGGGTAGAGTCAGGGGTAGAGTCAGGGGGAGAGTCGAAAATGTCCGTCCAGGTCCTCTCATCCCTTAAAGAAGAGACCCTCTCCAAATCGGAAATAGCAAAGCGGCTTGGTAAAAGCAAGCCGACCCGCTATCTCAATGAGATGATGGCCAGACTCGTGCGTGAAGGATATGTGGAATACACCATCCCCGACAAACCCAAGAGCCGCCTACAGCAGTATCGTCTCACCGAAAAGGGGAAAAATGAAGTTTGAAGTTGGAAGGGTGAAGGGAGAAAGGAGGCACGGGGGCGGTTGTTATAACTTCACCCTTCTCTCTTCACACTTTTTCCCGACCACCATCAAAAGGAATTTTGAGGAACTGGGGATATGAGCGCTGCTACTCTAAGCGAAATCGTCGAAACGTGGGGGGCTTGATTCAGACTGGACTATTTGGTTCCCAGCTTCATCAACACGACTATTCGGAACAGGGCATCCCTGTGGTGATGCCCAAGGATATTCGTAATGGTCGAGTTGACGAAAGCGGAATAGCGCGAATCCCTGAAAGAAAAGCCGGTCAGTTATCACGCCATTTTTTGAAGGCTGGTTCCGTGGTCTTTCCACGCCGAGGGGAAATTAGCAAGTACGCATACATAAATGAAGAACAGGCTGGATTCATTTGTGGAACCGGATGCATCAAGATGAGCCTCCTGAAGAAAAACTTCGGTCCAAGTACCTATTTTACTTTTTAGGACTTCGCCATAGTGTCGAATGTCTTGAGCGTAACGCTGTAGGCAAGACAATGCTCAATCTCAACACCAAGATGCTTGGTGGTTTAAAGATCCCGCTTCTGTCACCCGAAAAACAAGTTGAGATCGCCAAAATTCTCTCTACCTACGACGACCTGATTGAAAACAACCGGCGGCGGATTCAGTTGCTGGAACAGGCCGCCCGGCTACTCTACAAGGAAGGGTTCGTCCACCTCCGCTTCCCCGGCCACGAACACGTCAAAATAAAAGACGGCATCCCGGAAGGGTGGGAGAAAACAACAGCATAAGATGTTTTCCAGGTACAAGACAACCAGGCAAACAAACCCATCAAAAAATCAGTAGTTATACCTATAGACGAGGTACATTTATTGATGTACTGTCTCCTGCAAGCAACAATACGAAACTGAAAATGAACCAGGTTTTGTCCTACAAGGCCACCTGAATAATGTTGAGGATCTAGAATGTTATATACGAAAAAATTTGCTGGTATGTTTTTGTTATGGACTTTTGTTTCCCCTCCGGTTGCTATGGCCGGGAAGAATGTCCTCACATTCTGGCCTGCGATCCTGGCCGCAGCGATCTCTGATCCATTGCCTGGGCCTGATTCAGGACCAACTGGTTTAGTGTTTAGTATGGGATCATATAGTGATGTTATTCTTACTGCTGGGACTCCTTCTCCGGCACCCGCGCCGATAGAAGGAGTCCAGGTGCTGCTCAATCATTCCTCATACAGTGATTCCTTAAATAACCTTCACGTAGTGGGGGAAGTTTTGAACAACTCTTCATCCACGATCAGCTCTGTTGGCATAAGCGTTAATTTTTTAGACAGTAGTGGTACCCTTGTTGGTTACTCTTTTACGTCTGTAAAAATGGACCAAAAACTCCCACCCGGCGAACAAACATGCTTTAAAACCACCGTTAGAAATCCCGGCAATGTTGATTCCTATATTTTTGAACCGGTAACGGCATTAAGCGAGGGCGATATCCCCGCCATACCCCTCCTCACCGTCACGGAAGACTCAGGTAGCTATGACAACATGTCCGGCTCGTACAGCATATCCGGTACGATTCGCAACGACTCGGGAAGACCTGTGGAATATGTATACCCCATCGCCACTCTGTATACTGAAGAAGGTTTAGTTGCCGGCTGCAACGATACTTCCGAATATGCCACGCCGCTCGATGATGGTCAAAGCAGCTCGTTTGCTATGACTTTATCCGAGCGCGACTTTGTCGATGTCACATCTTACCGGTTACAGGTGGTCATGAACTCAATGAAATATTGAAAATACGATTGATTCTGAACACAGAACCGAGAGCAAAATTGAGACCATTTCCGCTCTCACAGAAAACACTGCATAGCGTAACCGGAATGCATCACAAATGCGCTGATACTCTATGCTCATCCTGCAAGGACCAGGAAAAACAAGACAAGCCAATTGGTTGCCTACCCTTTACAACGTAATCGGGCGCGGATTAACAATTCTCTTTCCCTGATTTTCTTGTTCAATCCCACATTGACAGGACAAAAAAAATCCGCTGACACCATGGTGTCAGCGGATTTTTCATTTCTATTTATTACCGGAGGAAGAACTCCGACAGAGGTAACCTGACTCTTAAGTCAGCTACATGCCGACAATCGCACCAAACCAGGATTGGGCCAGAGAGATGGGGCCACCGGCGACAATGATTCCACCAACCAGGCTGGCAAAGGACCACAATCCGACAATCGCGCCCGCACCGATCATTGTGACTACCGCTCCTCGGGATACTTCTGCCTGTGCGGAAACTGCTGTCTGGGTATTGGCTCGGGTTTTGGCTATTGTATTGGTTGTTGCGGTCATGGTCGTTCCTCCTGAAATTTTCTTATGGTATTGAAGAGGAAAGCTTTCTCTTCTTTCCATCTTTTTTCTTCTTTGCATTTTATATTGCCACTTCCATGCCAAAATGAAAAATATTGTAATATCAGCAGGTAAGTAAAACAGCACCCAAACAGCCATGCCGTAATGACATGATGTATTGTCAAAATGGCACATTGGTCGTCACCGGTCATCCATGCCATTCTTCTAATCTGTCGCTGAACGTTGCCGGTTTTACAAGGTCGTAGCGTCAGGGTAAGCTCAACATTGTTGCCGGAAATCTAAGCCATCGACATTTATCCTTTTAGCTGGTTATATGGTGAGGGTCATTCAATAGTTATTGGAAATGCATTGACTTTGGAGTTTAAACTAATCGCGTTCCCATTTTATCCTTTTTATCGGTGGACAGATCGGCAAGGAGTGGAGAAATCAGTACCTTGTAAAGATATCCGGTTTCTGGTCAATAATTTGTTCGGCAACAGGAGGAACTCCACCATACAGCCAGGCAATCGCACAATACTTAGGAGGTGAAACAGATCTGATAGTTTACCTTTGAGAATAAACAGTATCTTGGTATTGTTACAAAATGTAATACAATGTCGACATTGGCACAAACCTGAAGAAATCCAGGAACGCAAAGCCACGGATCTAAACGAAGACAGCCAGGTTGCCTGTAAAAGTAGGCAAACCGGTTTTGTTATTTAATTATTGCCAGGAAGGAGGGAATTTAATGCAAAAATCTGTCGCACCAAACTCCACTATTAGAAGTTTAAGGCTTTTGCTGATGCTAACATGTATCTTGTTAGGCTTTCTGCCTGTCAGTTTTGTTATTGCCGCTGATGGTGATTTTGTCTGGGCCAAAGCATCGGACGCGGATGCATCGGGAGGCGGTGCATTTGGAATGGGTGTTGCAATTGATACTTCCGGTAACGTCTGCACAACTGGCCATTTCTTTGGAACTGTCGACTTTGACCCCGGACCGTCAACGTTCTCGCTGACCAGTAATGGGGCTGAAGATATCTTTATCAGCAAACTGGACAGCAACGGTAACTTTATCTGGGTTAAAAAAATTGGTGAACTTAGCTCTGATCGCGTGTCACGTATCGCTCTCGATGCTTCCGGCAACATATATATCATGGGCTCCTTTGATGGAATAGTCGATTTTGACCCCGGACCGGACACTTTTAATCTTACCAATAGCGGCGGTGGTGCTAGTGATATATTTATTTGTAAACTGGACAGCAACGGTAACTTTATCTGGGCCACCGCCGCCAGCACAAATGGTTTTGCTATGGGAGCTGGCATGGGAGTTGATCCTTCCGGTAACGTCTACATCACCGGCTACTTCTATAACACAGTCGACTTTGACCCCGGACCGGACACTCTTAATATCACCAGCGCCCGTCTGGCAGACATTTTTATCAGCAAGTTTAACAGCAGCGGTAACTTTGTCTGGGCCAAGTCCTTCATGGGGGCATCTTGGGACGACTTTGGATATGGTATAGCCGTCGATGGTTCAGGCAACATCTACACTACCGGCTACTTCAGCGCACCTCTCGATTTTGATCCGGGTCCGGAAACATTCATCCTGACGAACTCTGGTAAGTATGTCAGCAAACTTGACACCGATGGCGACTTTGTCTGGGCCAAAGAAATGAATGGTGGGGTTCCAGATATTGGAGAGGGCATTACCGTCGATGGTTCCGGTAACGTTTACACCACCGGCGACTTCAGAGGAACTGTCGACTTTGACCCCGGATCAGGTACCTTCAATCTGACCAGTGGTAATCGAGATATGTATATCAGCAAACTTGACATCGACGGCAATTTTGTCTGGGCCAAAACAACGAGCGCAGTCAACCCAGGTGGTGCTGAAGGGTTTGGCATCGCCGTCGATGGTTCCGGCAACGTCTATACCCATGGCCAATTCAATGGGTCTGTCGATTTTGACCCCGGACCTGAAACGTTTAACCTTGACGCCTCTGGTGGTGGTAGTGATTATGATATTTTTATCAGCAAACTTGACAGCAGCGGTAATTTTGTCTGGGCCAAAGCCTTTGATGCTCCTGTTCTTGCTAACATTGAAGTACGAGATATCGTCGTAAATAATTCCGCAGGCAACGTCTATGGTACAGGTATTGTAAGCGGCACTATCGATTTTGACCCCGGAGAAGATGTTTTCAACTTGAGCGGCAGCATGAGTTTTGGCGATTTCTTTGTTGTAAAGCTGAGTGGTTCTCAATTCCAGTCGAGTAATAACTCTGGTTTTCCATGGGTGTTTTTGATTCGTGCCTTGGATGAAGCCGCTCGAAATAGAGGCACACAGCAATAAAGAATCAAACGATATTGAGGCAACCTGTTCCAAGTAAACTGGAGCAGGTTGCTTTACTTGCTATATCCAGTACAAACCTCAACCAAATGACATTTTCTCTCAAGTTAAGATTATCTGCGATACCATTCAGTTTGAAAAGTCAAAATATCTATATTATATCTGACGGTTACCATCGATTTGAAATGTATTAACCGAGCCAAATTGAAGATTATTACGATAAATCATCAGCTCCTGGTTTTCTAATCAAGTTACAGTTGCCAGTAGT
>CAMYLK010000082.1 GCA_947259225.1 uncultured Desulfobulbaceae bacterium
CTGAATTGATTGGCCAATATCAAGCTGGCTGTACTTATGACTATAGGCTAGAGCAATAAAGGGAACGTGGCAAGATATTGCTGTCAGGGCGAGGTGCATTCGAGACGCGATAATAAAAGAGCTTTGGCTCACGATTTTTTGCACATCCCATGTGGTAACACAATCTTCTACCAGGTGAACGGGCAGTTTTGGTGAACAGGTTTTCTTAAGGAGGGAATGGAAAAACCTGTCATCTCCTTTACTGTGCCGACATGTATGTGGGAGAAGTATAATTTCACGACCTGTCAATTTGTAAAGATGCTCGAGAATGGAAGTCCACTGAATTAAATGAGATTCAAGCTCATTGAGCATTAAGCTTTTATCAGATGCCTTCATTGCTGTTTCAATAACATAATTACTTAAGTTCATTACAATCGGTGCATTTTTACCCTGGGTTCCAATTGGCATATCTACAAGATGCATGAGATCTGCTGTTAGAGTTCCATTCCCTAAGTTTTTTTTGGGGGATCCGCAAACGGTTTGCCAGTTTTGCTGCGATATTTTTTCGCGAAAGGTAACTGAATCAATAAGAATAGGCAGGAGACATGCTAAACATCGTAAGTGAATTCGATCGAAAGGACCAACACTTTGGGCAAGCAAAACTACTCTGGTACTAAAAATCTTGGCAACAACAACTTCGTACAGAACCTGTAGGTTGGATAAAAGACCATATGCAGTCGTGAGGTCATCTCCACTTATGTCAATAACGATATCGGCACCAAAGTATGCCCGGCTAAGCCGATCATGAAAACGGGAACTATACAATGGAAGCATACTCACCATCTTAATAAGGAATAATCTGACCAAATAAACAAGAGCATTAAGTACGGCGTTTAAAGTGTTTCTATCCCCTTTCTTCCATGGACGTTCAATAATTTCCAAACCGGTCAAATTGCCATACCGTTCCCTGTCGACATCTGGCAAATCACTCAACAGAATTATATTTACCTTTGGAAGTCTCCTTTGTAACCCATGCAGCAGGCCGAGGAACATTAACATATTGCCATTGTTTAACGAGTCTTTATGTCCCTGGATAAGAATATTCATATCTTGAAAGGATAAAAATCACTGCATGCTGGTTATTTGAACAAGTAAACTCATCAAAATCTTCCAACAAATACCCTCGTCCATGGTAAATTTTCGTTAAGCTGGTCCGTGTATACAATATGTGCTTTTTTCTGGAGCAGTTGAATGATTTGCGGAGAAACATACGTTGAAACGGAATAATGATCCATGATAATAAACCCATGGTTATTTTCCAGCAGTTCCTGCAATTCATCCACCGTGTAAATTGTCTGTAGACCTACATATGCGTCTATTTTGTACCCATTCTCATCAACCCGATAAAATGTACGGCGCCTCTTATCGTCTAAAAAAAGAAAGCCAAGCCAGTAGCTTTCTGTGTTGGGCAAATACCAGTGATGAATTGGGCTAAAGGCGACCAGGAAAATATCACCCGCACGTTTTTCTTTGTTAATATAGGAATAGGCACCATTGAAATCGGGTTGTGGCGTAAAATCCCTGACCAGTTCTTCACGTTTCTTATCGTTATTTATTGAATAAGGAGGAATCAAATCACTACGACTATGCAGAGAATAAAACTTTGGATCATATTCTAGAAAATAATTTTTTCTGGGGAAGAAGACAAAATGATCAGCTGCGAAACCTGAAATACCAAGAGTGAGGATTGTGAGAACAACAGTAGCTGCGTGAGAGAGCTTACTTGTTTTGCTTTCAGGCAGGCGTGATACGTTGAAAAAATGAAGTTTTTTGAACCCGAGAATCAGCATGCGGCCTGCAAAAGCAAGGAAATGAGCTGTCAGATAAACACATAAAGGGGTGAGGACAAAAAGACTTCGCATGGTCGATACATGTTGGACTGAGAGGCCAATTATACTGATAAAGATTGTGCCAAGCAGGATAATGTGGACCTTGCTTATGCTGTATATAGCATAAATAAATGAAAAAAATATGGAAACTGCGTAGAGGGTATGATTCTGAACAAAGAACAAGATAAAATGGTCCAGAGATGTAAGCGTGGTGCCAACATCTATTTTTGAGGTGTTTATTATGGATGTGGTCTCTATATCATGGGTTGGGGAGATATATTGGATGTAAAAAGTTGCTGCCATACAAGTGATGGGTATCGCAAGTGGAAGTATCTTTGATTGCGCTTCTTTCCTGAAGAGAAGAAATATTACAACAAAAGGAACAATCAGCATAATGCCAGACATATGCAGTAAGACAGTTATAACAACAGATAGAGTTGTTAAGATTGCCAACCGTATAGAAGCTGTTGCTCTGGTAATGAAAAGATAAAAGAGTAAAAATGAGAATGAAAAGAAAAACTGGTACTCAGTGTAAAACCGTATTTGCCGACTCCAGGCTATTTCCAGATAATCCAGGCTTATCAGCAGTGCAGCAATGAGGGCGATGAGCCTTTGTTTATAGAATATCTTGCAGGAAAAATATGCAAGCAGAATCATGGCTGTTCCGAAAAGGACTGAAACCAGACGCAGTGCAAACACATTTTTGCCAAGGAGTTTGTAGAATAAGGCAGCTACATAGGTGTGAGGTTTTCCGGGATAATACAACTTGCCGGAATCAAGCAGTGGTGCTCCGGTCTCGGCAATTTTTTCAATAACAAGTGCTGATATGCTCTCATCAAGCCAGAGGGATTGATAGTCCAGTGCATATATGCGGAGCCATGCCCCCCAGAGAACGATAAGGACCAGGATAAGAGAGGCAGCTTTCTGTTCAAATGTGTTGAAACCCTGTCCGGCCATGGACTAGAAAAAAATGGGTGAGCAGAAATGTGGCAGGTTGGTAAATTTGTAGAAGTGTCGTTCTCTCCTTACCATAAACGCTCGAAAAGGAAGAGTGGTGCTGCTCCTGAATAAAGTTTCTGAACCAGCACTCCGACTATTGCTTACCAGGTTATGCAAAAACATGGAAACGACAGCTTATGAGTCATCATTTTTCAGTAACAAATATACACCTTTCGGTATTGGGAATGATGGAGGTGGTTGCGGTGGTAATGTGGAGCCAGTATTGTCAGATATAAAAATATCAACTTCCCCGTTAGTATCCCCGCTCACCAGGTCGGAAGCCCCAGATGCAAAAACAACATATTTGCCATCTCGAGAAATTGCCGGCGAATAGCTCCAACCATTACTCTGTCCCTCGTTACCATCAACACTGACGCGTCTCGTGGTGCCGGCTACCAGGTCACGTACAAAAATATCATATTCCTTATTGGTATCCCCGCTCACCAGGTTGGAAGCGTCAGATGAAAAGGCAACATACCTGCCGTCACCTGAAATTGAAGGTGAATAGCTCTCACCATTACTCTGTCCCTCGTTACTATTGACACTGACGCGTCTCGTGGTGCCGGCTACCAGGTCACGTACAAAAATATCTTCTTCACCATTGGTATCACCGCTCACCAGGTTGGAAGCCCGGGATGAAAAGGCAACATACCTGCCGTCTCCTGAAATTGAAGGTGACCCACTCCAACCATTACTCTGCCCCTCGTTACTATCGACACTGACGCGTGTCGTGGTGCCGGCTACCAGGTCACGCACAAGAATATCTTCTTCACCATTGGTATCACCGCTCACCATGTCGGAAGCGTCAGATGGAAAGGCAACATACCTGCCGTCTCCTGAAATTGAAGGTGACCCACTCCAACCATTACTCTGCCCCTCGTTACTATCGACACTGACGCGACTCGTAGTTCCTGCTACCAGGTCACGCACAAAAACATCTATTTCCCCATTGGTATCACCGCTCACCATGTCGGAAGCCCGGGATGAAAAGGCAACATACCTGCCGTCACCTGAAATTGCAGGTGAATAGCTCCAACCATTACTCTGCCCCTCGTTACTGTCGACACTGACGCGTATTGTGGTGCCGGCTTTGAGGTCACGCACAAAAACATCTCCTTCCCCATTGGTATCACCGCTCACCATGTCGGAAGCGTCAGATGAAAAGGCAACATACCTGCCGTCTCCTGAAATTGAAGGTGATAAACTGATGATTCCCCATATTGGTATCGTATCAATCTGCCCCTCGTTACTATCGACACTGACACGTGTTGTGGCTCTCAGAAACCGGTCACGTACAAAAACATCGTAGGACCTATTGGTGTCACCTGCAACCAGGTTGGCAGCAGAAGATTCAAAAACAACATAACGGCCGTTGGCTGAGATTGCCGGACTGAAAGAGCCAGAATAACCTGTGTGTGGATGGCTTATTGGCTCACTGCCGTTATAGGTAACGTTGATTCTTTCAACATGTTTCTGCAGGGCATAACTGCCCGTCGCTAAAAGAAAAACGGCCATGAGAACAGTTTGAATGATGATCCGGTTTTTCTTTTTCACATCCCCTCCTCGATGGCGTGACAATTACCTTTTGGAATTTTATCAAAGCGTATTGTTTTTGACAACAAGATACCAGCTCAATTGTTTAGCTCTAAATAAAAGCTCAACCTGCTGTTATTGTTGGACAAAGCCGCTGCGCAGCAGACAAATCATAAAGAAATGACCACAGCTGTTTGTAACTCTTACTTTTGTAGTAATAAAAATAAGCCGACAATGCAAAGAACAAATGTCGCACGTACTTATTCTATTAATTTTAAATACTTATAGAAAATTTGGCGAAAATGGACTTATAATCTTCCTTTTTCTGTTGTAAATACAATTAGTTGAGTTTGTCTATTACATGACATTGTAGGAATTGGTTCCGCGCCTCGTGTCGTGGTATCTTGCGCGATGCCTAACATTTTATTGGAAGTGTCCAGCAAAGATTCTCTGGAATTATCTTTTAACAGGCAGGGTGAGATCCATAGGATATTTTGACCTTCATCTCAGTCAAACTCGAATATAGGCATCTTGACTTTGGAAAATTAATCTGACCGTATTTCGGACTCCATTTCGGGATGGATTGACCGCTGTGGACCAGGAGGGGTCAACCCCTCTAGGAAGTCGACAGAAATGCTTGTTACGTATGATCAGGAAGTATCTAAAATTTCAGTTATCCCGCCGTTCATTAACCTTATCATGGGTTACCTTGTTAAAATATTTTCCAGCATCACTTGTGTTATAATTTTCATTGTGATTGAATTGAATCAATGTCGATTATTAGACAGGTTGAAGGATTAATGAATCATCTTAACTAACGAATAATTCCCCTTAAATGGTAAAGGTTTCCAGCAGCTCTCTTCTGATAATTCTTATCAAGTTAATACTGAAAAATTTGGTGTGGTTAAATTGAGGAGAAGTATTTGTGGTTTGTTTCCAGTCCTTTGTAGCGGAGGTTGTGGTGACAAGCAGGTGAAAAGTGTCGGTGTTGGCTCTGGTTTGGTGCACTCCGGACGAGCTGCTGGCAGAAGTCGTATTCTTCTCCTCGTATTTTACCGCTGGAAAATATGTTTTTATGTCTATAAGAAAATACTTGAAATTGGAATTTGCTGGTGGGTGATGATTAACCATCACGCCCATAATATTAAATGAGTGTTCAATACGAATAGGAAACTGACATGCGTAAAAGTATTTGTTCTGGATTGTTGGCAGGAATGGTCTTGTTGAGTAGCGCAGCATTTGTACAAGAAGCATTTGCACAAGATAACGTTAGACTCGCCTTCATCCCTTTTTCTGGATTAAAGGTAAAATGGAAGGGAGAATGGAGTGAAGGTACTTCCTATACAAAGGGAGAAGGTGTCCAGTTTGACGGCAGCAGTTATTATTGTATAAAGTCTCACACGGCAACAGTATCTGATTATCCGCCCGATGCAGAGCTTTGGGATCTGATGGCGGCAGGTGTTGATGGTGCGACAGGCCCGCAAGGTCCCGAAGGTCTACAAGGTCTCGAAGGTCCACAAGGTCCACAAGGTCCGCAAGGTTCAGCAGGTGCTGATGGTGCTAATGGTATGACAGGTCCACAGGGTCCGCAAGGTCCTCAAGGTCCGCAAGGTCCGCAAGGTCCGCAAGGTCCGCAAGGTCCGCAAGGTCCGCAAGGTGCTGACGGTGCTGACGGTGCGACAGGCGCGACAGGCGCGACAGGCGCGCAAGGTCCGGCAGGTGTAGCTCCTAACCAGAGTTGCAACTCACCTTTTGTAATGGTGGGGATTGATGCTTCAGGTAATATTCTCTGTAACGGTAAAATTGTCTTTGCAACCAGCGCTCTATATGACGGGAACCTCGGTGGGCTTACGGGCGCTGATAATATCTGCCAAACTCACGCCACTGGTGCAGGTCTTTCGGGAACATTCAAGGCATGGCTCGGTGGCGGTACAGAGTCCGTGGCTGCCCGTTTAAGCCAGTCTCAATATCCTTACTACCGGACGGATGGAACTTTGATAGCGGATAACTGGTCAGATTTAACTGATGGAACTATTAATGCTGCAATAAGTTATGACGAAAGTGGAAATGTATTACCAGCAACATATGTATGGACGAACACAACAGCTGCCGGGGGGATGCAAAACGCGTTCCTTCACCTCCAGTGCAATAATTGGAGTGAGGTAGCAGGGGTGCAGTCATCAGTAGGTAACACGAGCTTGACAACAGCAGAGTGGACAAATGGGCCTTGGCCTGGTTGCAGCAATACCTATCGGCTCTACTGCTTTGAGCAATAGAGGGTGTAGGTAACTCATTAGAGATAATCGTTAAAGCATGATCTGGTTTCCGGTAGGAATAGCAAAAGCTAAGGTTGATTTTTGCTGACAATCCGGACATGGAGGAGCAACCCAACTCCATGGATAAGGGGAGAATGTTTTTCTCTCTTATCGGTCGATGAATTTATGCTCAAGAACCTGTCGTAAGGATTCATGTACCAGTGAGGTCTTAGGAGTTCATAACTGCTGGGGCCTCTCTGCAATTCCCTTTATTAATGGCTTGGAATCAGGTCTTGAAATATTATACTGTAGCTTCGTAACTCATAGGTCAAATTCACCATACTACCAATCCATGGTAAATGTCAGATGTCATAGAATATAGAGATGTTGACTTTTAAACGGTGAATTGAGTGGCCTGGTGCGCGTATTGTAGAAGGTCAACTCGAATGACATCTGAAATTTATAAACCTATGTTACTAATGCCCATGAGTTAATTACAACAGCCCAACAGTTCAATAAAATAATTAGTAGTAAGAATAGATTACCTAATCTTTGATGTAATCCT
>CAMYLK010000083.1 GCA_947259225.1 uncultured Desulfobulbaceae bacterium
ATCTATAATATCGGTATCGTCACCGACGGGACCACGGCTATTGATCTTGAAACCATGACCTTGTACGAGAGAGAAATTCAAACCCTTGCAGAAGGGGAGTTTATCGCTCAATTTCCCAAGTCCATGATATTGTCAGGAAAAGATACTGAGCAGGGGGTCAAGCGCGCTCTTGACCAATTGTTTGCCAACGCTGATACCGACCTGGTGCTTGCTCTTGGTACCATTGCTTCCTGTGAAGTTTTTCGAAGGAAAGAATTACCTAAACCGGTGGTGGCGCCTTTTGTCATTGATTCTCTTGTTCAGCAACTCCCCCCTGAGGTAGCGGCTAGCGGTGTCGCCAACCTGGCCTATATTGACTCCATGTTCTATATGGACAGGGAGATTATGAGTTTCCAAAAAATTGTTCCCTTCAAGAACCTTGCTATACTGGTTGATCAGCGCGAAGTCTCAGCCATTGATGAAATCTCTCAGCATGCCAGGCAACTGGCCAATGAGCATACCATAACTGTTCATGTCGTACCGACTGGTAATTCGGCGGAAGAGACGCTTGCAGCTATCCCAAACGGAACAGAGGCCGTGATGGTTGCTCCTTTGTATCATTTTTCAGAGGCTGAGTCCGAGAAACTGATTAAAGGTCTTATTGACAAAGGGCTGCCCGGCTATTCTATCTGGCGCCGCAAGCAAGTGGAGCAAGGTTTGTTGGCTGGCGAAGTCCCGAAAGATGTAAAGGAGAAACTTGCCCGTATGACTGCGGTTACGGTCCAGGGCATTCTGCTTGGCGAAGAGCCCGGTTCTCTCGCAGTTTCCTTTTCCCGCAGCCGCGAACTGACCATAAACATGGCCACCGCTCGTGCCCTTGACATATATCCAAGTCTGGCCATCATGACCGGTGCCAACCTGCTCAACGAGCAACGTGTAGATATTGAAAGACGTCTTACCCTGCAGCAGGCGGTGAATGAAGCTTTACAGGCTAATCTGGATCTGTCGTCCGCTGAACTCAGGGTAAGAGCCGGGGCCCATGCCGTTAACGAGGCGCGATCTCCCTTGCTGCCGCAGATTGGCGTTGCCACCGGAGCACGAGCCATTGATGAGGATCGGGCAGAACTGGCTCGGGGAACCAGCCCGGAACGAGCCTGGACGGGATCGGTTGGTGGATTACAGGAGATCTATTCAGAGAGGAGCTGGGCCGGTTATAGGGTGGAGCAACATAACCAAACCGGTCGGGTGATGGATCGGGACTCTGTCCGTCTGGATGTTATGTTTGAGGCCTCTGTGGCTTATTTTAATGTGTTGCGAGCCAAGACGATAGAGCAGTTGTATAAGGATAATTTGAAGCTGACAAAGGCCAATCTGGACCGAGCCGCTATTAGAATGTCTACCGGGGTGGCCGGACCGGATGAGGTGTATCGTTGGGAGACCAAATTTTCAACCGATAGTATCCAGGTGCTGGAAAGAGAGTCTATCACCCTTGATGCAATGGAGGAGATGAATCGGGTACTTAACCGACCCCTCCAGGAGTTGTTCATTGCCGAAGAAACGGATCTTAGTGATCCGCTGCTCATTGTCGGGGACAAGTTATTTTTTCATTTGATGAACAACCCGAAATATTTGCATGGATTTCGTAATTTTTCCATTGAAGAATCACTGACACTCAGGCCTGAGCTCAAATCCATTGATGCCGCCATTGCTGCCCAGGAGAGACGCAAAACGGCGGCCGGACGTGAAATATGGCTGCCGGATTTTACCGTTGAGGGAGAGGCGGAACAGTATTTCTCCGAGGACGGTGCCGGCCAGCGAGGCTCCATTGACAATGGAATCGACGATACCGACTGGCAGATTGGTGTTTTTGCCCGATTACCGCTTTTTGAAGGCGGTAGGAAAATGGCTGCTTTGAGTAGGAACCAGGAGCAACTTGCACGGTTGAAAATTGAACGGAGAGCAGCGGCAGAACGTGTCGCTCAGGATATGTTACAGGCATTGAACAGGACACGGGCATCGTACCCCGGGATCAGTCTGTCTCGCGAGGCAGCCGACTCCGCCGGTCGCAATTTACTGCTGATCACTGATTCCTATGTCCAGGGTATAAAGTCGATCATTGATCTGCTTGATGCCCAAAATCAGGCGTTGACAGCCGATCTGGCGGCGGCCAATGCGGTGTATAATTTCCTTGTTGACCTGATGGGGGTGCAGCGGGCCATGGGCGAATTTATCCTCTTTCAGCCTGAGGACCGGCGTCGGGAGTGGATGCAACGGGCAAAGGAGTATCTTCAGATTCCGATTGCGCCGGTTGCCGCAAACTGATAGGTCTTCATTATCCTTGCAATGGAAATAAAACACAGTGTTGAGTAATGCCCGACTTGAAAACCAAGCTTCGTCACCTGCTTGAACGGGTTGGTCCTGAAAATATTTGGCGACCGATTGTTGATAAAGACGGCTCTTTGCTGGTAGATGGTCATGAAGATATGCGTGATGGTTCACCCGATGATCTGGCTCGCGTGGATTTTTCCGGTAAACATGTGCTGGACCTTGGGTGTAACTACGGATATTACTCGTTTCTGGTAAAGCGATTGGGCGCGGAATCCGTCGTCGGTGTAGACATAGATGCCGAGGCCATTGCCGGATGTCGCCTGCTTGCCGACTTATATGGTTTTACCAACGTGGAGTTTTTGATCTCTGATATCATCAACATTCCCCTGGCCACGAAATTTGATTGTGCCATGCTGGTCAACTTTATCGGTAAACGATCTGTCTGCAAAGGGATTGTGCCGATACTTGAAACCTTACGCAGGCATTCCCAGGGGGAAATTCTTCTTACTACCCGTATCAAATACAATATTTCTCATAACCTGGAAGCCTCGCCGAAGCAGTTATGCGAGATATACGGAGAAAAATATATTAGGGCTGGAAATTTATACTTGGTTGAGTTTATCCAGGATTTTTTTCAGGATACGATGGTGATGTCCTTTATCTCTCCGGATTATCAAGACAAAACGTTGAAACGGACATTACTTTTTACACCCTCTTCTGGCTCTTCATACTGAAAAGGTGTTTTTTTTTCACGTTGAGCGAATAGAACCTCTAACCTCACATCGATATCCATGAATAGAAGTCTTTTATTAGTTCTCTGTTTGTTTGCCCTTTGCTGGCTGACTGTTTCTTCATCTCACTTGGTCCAGGCGGCAGAAGATAAAACGGATCTATCTTTGGAGGACGTGGCTCCCGATCAGGTCGATTCTGTTTTGGCGAAGCTGAGTGATGAGCAGGTTCGATCTCTGCTCATCAGCGAGTTGCGTAAACAGGCAGATACCTCGTCGGAACAGGTAGAACGAAAGGGTGGGTTTGTGGCGCCGGTTGCTAAGGGGCTGCATATCCTTGACGGTGAGGATGGCAATAATTTCGGTCGCCGGCTGCAACGGGCCTGGAGGCAGGCCCGTTCTCTCCCTGATGATGTACAGTGGATGTTTCGGCAGTTTGCAGCAGATTCTTCCCCCCCTACTGCCTGGAAAAATATTGGTCTTCTGCTTCTTCTTTTCTGTGCGGCGTTTTTTGTCGAAATGCTGTTTCGTTTAATGAGTCGCAAGGTGAAGAAGCAGTTCCAGGAACAAGTGATGCCGGAACTCGACGGAGTGATGCGCTTTTGGGCGGCTGTTTTGCAACAGCTGCCGTGTGTCGTGTATTTGGTCGTCTTTGCCGGTTCCTCACTACTTTTGTATGTTTGGAGCCCGCTGACCGAGCCGCAGGCCCTTCGGTACCTTTTCCTGGACCTCCTGTTTATCATCATCGCCATCCGCTTGGCGCGACTCTTGTCCCTCCTGTTTACTTCACCGGGACAGTCGAAGCTGCGTTTGCTGCCGATCTCTGATAATGGTGCTATCCGGTTGCACGGCAGTGTCCTCTTTCTCACCTCCTATGTAATTACTGCAATTGCACTTGTAGCTCTCTTTCTGGAAGTCGGCATCCAGCCAACATCCATATCGCTTTTGGCTATTGGCATTGCCACCGTATTACTTTTGTTGATTGCAATAGTATCTCAACTCAACCGTCACCAGGTTGCGGCCTATATCCTTTCCGGTCAGGAGGAAGGTAGCGATGCCGGCTGGCTTACTCAGCAGTTAGCCGGACTCTGGCACGTTCTGGTCTATGGTTACCTCCTCGTGGTTTGGGGCTTTCTCCTTTACAATGAGTTTAGCGGCAGTGGCCGCCAGAACGGAGCCTTTCTCCTCAGTTTGTTTGTTATACCTGTTTTTTTAGTCATGGATCGAGTGGCTGGCTGGGTGGTGCGCTCGGTGGTCAAGACCATGCGGATCTATGATATTCCTCCAGATGAGTACGCTGATGATTATGAAGAGCAACTCGCAGATCAGAAACATAAAGAGCATAAATTGGTGACCCGGCTCTGGCGGGTAGCACGTCTGGCAATCCTTGCCACCTTGACTGTCTGGATGTTGAGTCTCTGGGATTATCAAATCCCTTATGCAGGGGCGATCGTCAATGCTACCTTCGACATTCTTCTGACCCTGACACTGGCCCTTATCTTCTGGCGGGTGGCTTCAAGCTATATTGAGCGTAAGATTCAGGAAGCTACACCGGAAGAGGAGGAAAATGAAGCCCAGGATGATGAATGGGGTGCTGCCGCAACACGGGGACGGAGTTACACCCTCCTGCCCATGGTGCGTAAATTCTTGGGAACAGTGCTGGTTGTGATGGTGACCTTGATTGTGCTCTCTTCTCTTGGTGTTGATATCGGTCCCCTCCTGGCCGGTGCCGGTGTGATCGGCCTTGCTATCGGTTTTGGCGCCCAGAAGTTGGTGTCGGATGTGTTTTCCGGTTTTTTTTACCTGCTTGATGATGCCTTTCGGGTGGGCGAATATCTCCAGGCCGGATCAGTTTCCGGAGCTGTTGAAGCGATTACCCTGCGCAATGTTATGTTGCGCCATCACCGGGGGATGCTGCAGATTGTTCCCTACAGCGAACTCGGTTCGATAACGAATTTTATGCGCGGTGGAATAGTGGTGAAGTTTAACCTGGAATTTCCATACGACTCAAATATTGATAAGATTCGTAAGATCATTAAAAAGGTAGGCCAAGCTATGCTCGAGGATGAAGAGTTCGGCAAGGATTTTATTCGGCCGGTCAAGTCCCAGGGCGTACGTGAGATTACCAATTCGGTAATGGTCATCCGGGTCAAGTTTACGGCCCAGCCCGGTACGCACTTTGTTATTCGCCGTGAGGCCTATCGTCGTATAACTGAGGCTTTAGCAGGCCAGGGGATACATTACGCCCATCGTAAGGTGATTGTGGAAATGCCCCAGGATGAAGAGGGGCGGGAGGCGGCTCCTACTCCGCAACAGATGCAGCGGGCTCTTGAAGCCGGCGCTGCAGCCGGTCAGGCTACCATGGCAGCGGAAGAAGCCCAGAAAAAAGCTTCAGAAAAGGGAAACAGCGGACCGACCATGCCTTAAATGTAATAAAAAAAGTGGAGCAATAAAAAAATTCCCTTGCACTTGTTTGTTGCCAATTTCACTTCGTTGCTCATCTGCTTTTTGAGGCTACTTCAAACAGAAGGTCGTCGATTTCTTCTCTACTGTATTCCAACTCGTGCAGGGTTTGCCTGTACTGCAGTAACGTTTCCTTGGCTTTAAGCATCTTCCCGGAACCGATATACAGGCTGTAGAGAAGGGTGATCAATCGATCATCCATTCGATCTATCTGTAGTACTTTGTTTAACACTTCAATAGCCTCGTCTGTACAGCCTGATTCAGCAAGGATCACGGCATAATTATGGCCCATTGCAGCTAGACGCTGGATAAGGTGGTCATGAAAATCGAGTGTTTCTCCAAAAAACAGATTACTCTCCGGAGCCTGGATACGCCTCCATAAACGCAAAGCCTTGTGGAAACAGTTGCCGGCCTGCCAAAAATGTTCGCTTCTGGCATGGCGTAACCCTTTGTCAGCCAAGTGGATAAACTCGATTCCATCAATGCGACAGTTCTGCAGGCAGAGAAAACCTTTTTGCATCTTCAGGTAGTTACCCACCGGACAGGGCAGGGCATTGGTCAGTACTTTTCGTAATCGCATGAGGAGGGTGTCCAGCTTGGCCCTGGCTTTTTCCGGAGGACTGTCCGGCCAGAGTGCAACCTGCACTTTTTCCTGGCTGATTGTTTGATCTTTGCAGGAAAGAAGCAGGGCCATCAGGCTCCGTTGCGCAGGGGTAAGTTGATCGGCGGTCACGAGTGTTTTGCCTTCCATCTGTAGAGAAAATGAGCCAAGTATGGAGATCTCAAGCAACGGGAATTTCTTGTTTTTGTCGAAAAAGGTTCCAAGGCGTTTTCTAGCCAGCATTTTGGCGAATTCGGGAAAGATACCTGCCCGAACGGCTTCTCTGAGAAGCTTCTGCATAAACACCGGTTCCCAACTCCAGAAGAAGGTGTAGTTATGGCTTTGCAAAGCGTTCAGCCCGGCATGGAGGTCTTTGCGCATTGCCTCCTGTCGCTCCAATTGAAGGTACAGCCAGGACCGGTGCAGATGAGCAGCCGCCTCCAGGTAGGCAGACGGCAGCCGTTTGGCTTTGTGGAGGGCTGAAGTGAGGAATTCCTCAGCCTGGTCATGACGTCCCAGCCGTGTCAGAACAGCCCCGCTGATGATTTCACAAAATGTGGCATAGAACGGACCTCCGGCGCTATGCCTTAATTCTGCGGCCTCTTCAACCGCCTGCAACGCCTTTTGCTTGTTTCCCCGCAGGGCCTGAATGTATCCGTGCCATTGCATGAGTTGACTGCGCATGTGCGGTATTTTGGCGGTGGGTGAAATTTGTATACCCCTTTGCAGTAATTGGTCTGCCTGATCAAACTTCCCTTCTGCCACCAATCCGGAACATCCCCAGATGTAAAGGTAGGGTGCGGCAACGGTCTGCTCCACCACATAATTGTCGATATTCTCACGTACCAGCCTCTGCTGGTGGTCAAAGTTAGTAAAATCACCATGTTTACTCAAATGGTTGAGATGGAGAATTCGCAATGTCAACTTGTTGGACATGCCGACCAGCGGATCGTAAAGAAGAGGGTAGGAGAGTTCAATTTCCTGTAGGCATCCCTTGAGGTTGTCGATAAGTGATTCTATATAGCCGCAAACAAAACGGCTGGAGG
>CAMYLK010000084.1 GCA_947259225.1 uncultured Desulfobulbaceae bacterium
TTCCCCAAAGTAGCTGAATTCTGTTTCTGTTAAACTTTGCATGAAAAAATTCCTTCCGTGCCGTTCTTTACAGATAGAGACCGTCCCCTCAATAATGAGATACATGCGGTCGGATCGCCTACCCTGGGCAATAATTGTTTCACCGGCTGTAAAGTTCTCTTTCTGGGAAAGATAAGCATAGAGTTTAAGTACATCAACTGGTGTGTTTTTGAAAACCGGGAGGCGTCGAAGCAGATTGCTTGTCTCATCGAGATGAGCCTGCGCACCTGTCGTCTGTTCAGGTCGATTTGGTGAGGTCATAAAATGCTCCTTTCCGGGCCATTAATTCGTCATAGCTGCCCTGTTCAATGATTGTGCCTGCTTTGAGGACAAAGATCCGGTCGTAGGAGGGCGTCAGGTCAAGGCGGTGGATAACGGCAATGACTGTTTTGGTACCACGAAATTTTTCCTCCAGTATCTGTTGGATTCGCCCTTGCGAGGTGTTATCGAGGCTGGCCGTAGCCTCATCCATGATCAAAATCTGGCTGTCTTTTAAAAAAGCCCTGGCAATGGCAACTTTCTGTTTCTGACCACCGGAGAGCCTGTCCCCTTGGCTGCCGACATCAAAGTCCAGGCCGATGTCCATGACTTCGTCCATTAATTCCTCTTGGTGAAACGCGGAAATGGCTTTATCCAGGAGTTGTTGATTATCTTTGAGTTCCTGTTTGAGGGCTCCGAACAGAATGTTGTCAAGCAGGGTGTGACTGTATAGAAATTCCGATGGGCAATAAGCGACAAAATCCTTTTCCTGCTCAAACTGGGGCAGTTCAATCGCATGGTGTTCCACCTGTAAATCGCCCAGACCCTGGTAACAGGTTTCCAGGTCAATTTTGACGATGGACTCAAGAAAGGTGTGTCGTGCCTCAAGAATGGCCTGTTCCAAAACCGAATCCATGCTGACAATGTTATGGCGGGCTGGAATAAACCGAAGCGCGAGCTGTAACAGCATGTTTTTGTCCTGCTTTTTCTGTGGTGGCTTATTTCCAAGGTCTTTGAGCAGTGATTTATACTGGTTTAATTCCCCGGCCTCCATAGGGTTGCCCTGGAAGAAGAATTCGTCAGCGTCCAGGTCGCCCAGTAGTTCCACCGTTGTCCGGGCAATCGTCAGGCCGAGGCGCAACAGTTCTGTTTTCAGGCCCGAAGAGATGAGGAATTCCATCAGTTCGTGGTTATCAGGGATATTTTCTATGGTGTATTTTCCGCTAAATGAGTCGCCAAATATCAAATTGTCACGTAATGTGGAATAATATAAAAATTTTTGCGCATCATAAATTTCAACACTTTTGTTGAAATCTTCATGCAGTTCATGAGTTATGATTTGGCGCATGCGGAGAAATTTTCTCTTTAATGGATAAGCTCGTTCATACGGTATAACCGAGTTGAAACCAAACCTGAGGATATCATCCTCGAGGCCCACATCACGAAGAACCTGCATAATCCGGTTTCTGTCCGGAAGAGGATGTTCGCTGTCGGTTGCAGCGTTCGCCGCATAGAGCAGGTTATCACGGATCGTTCCGGTGAAGATAAAGGGGTGCTGGGCGATCATGGTGATGTTCCGGCTGATATCCGCTTTACTCATTGTATTGATATCGTGTCCGTCTAGGAGTAGCGAGCCCTTACTCAGATCATAGAGTTGGGCCATCAACAGCGCCAGGGTCGACTTTCCGGAGCCGGAGAATCCGACCAGGGCCACTTGCTCATTGGGTTTAACTTTGAGTGAAACCCGGTCAAGCAGTTTAATTCCGTTTTCCACGGTGAAACTGCCGTTTTTCATTTCTATTCCACCCTCAAGCTCAAAAATATCGCGCCCCTCAGGAAGGAGGGGATGTTCCGGTTCCAGGTCAAAGATTTTCATTATCTGTCTGTAGCGAACCTTAGAATCCTGATAGGACTGGTAATACTCGAGCATTTCCTTCCATGGGTCGTACACCTTTTCATAGGCTGAAAGAAAGGCGACAAGAGCACCAAGGGTAAATTCTCCATTTATGGCCAGGTATCCGCCGACGAGAAAGAGGATGAACGGACCGACGGACTGGAACAGGTTGTTGGCAAATTTGATCCCGTATTTTACAAAAAAGAGTCGTTTCAGCAGCGAGTAGAGTCTGTCTATAAAGCCACCTATTCGTTTTTCTTCAAGAGCATAGGTCGCGTTGGCATGGATTTCATGGATGCCGCTGATAGCCTCATTGACGACGTTGGCCATGGCCCGAGTCGTGCGGATCCGTTTTTTGTTCAGCCTGTTGTAGCGTTTCTGCAGCAGTGGGATAACAATCAGTTCAAAAGGATATATACTTACGGAGAGCAGGGCCAGCAGTGGACTCAGGCTGAACATGAAGCCAAGAAAAACCAGAAAGCTAAGCACCGAGGTCAGGGGAATGGCCAGTGCGCCGCCAAGGAAGAAGCCGATGGCGTTCAGCTCGGCAGTCATCGCTGAGATGACCGTACCGGGCTGCATCTTGCGGTAAAACTGCAGGGGAAGCTGTAGGATGTGATGATAGAGCTCGCTGCGCATCTCCACCAGGATTTTTTGACCCAGTATAGTCTGGATCATGTTGATCAGATATTTGGAGAGGCTGGCAAGAACGACAGCGCCGATATAGAGGCCGCAATAGAGGTAAAGCAGTTGCTCGTCACGGAGATGGATGGCTTCATTGATGATGCGCCTTTGCATCTCCAGGGGGAAGACCCGGAAAAAGAGACTGGCGAGAATAATGACCAACAACAGCAGTTGAAGGCCCCGGTGTTTGCGAAGGACCCAGTAGAAAAGAGATCGCTGGCTGATGAGGATATTGTCACTGGTTTTTTGTCGGGCCATGCATCGCTCTTCGTGTTAGGAGAAGACTTCTGTTTTAGGGAAATCACAAAAATATTCTTTCAGGGTACATCTCCCTTGACCTGTTTGGTAAAGAGGATTTTCACTGGATTGGAGGGAGAATGCAAGCTGAATTTAACAAAACGGGAAAAAATATCGTTGCTGTACTGCTGCTCCCTCATGTGCCGGACGGGTAACACTGGAGAGAGGTGTTTTTGGTTGTGTGCTTAATAGGCCATGTAACTTAATGATTTGAGTATTAAAGCAAAACCCATGGCAAACATGCCGGTAAGCCCCATGCCGCAGGAAAATCCCGCCAGTAGAACCGGAGCGTATTGTCGCCACATGGAGCCGTATCGTTTATGGAAATAATAACGGCCCAGTAAGGCACCTATGACCTCAAGAATAACCCCGTGGGGAGTCGATTGGCCCAGTCCGCGCACGACACCGTAAATCAGCAGCACCGGCAGGCCAAGTACAGAGAGGATCATATACAGTACCAGGCCAAGTCCCAGGCCGGAGAAGACATAACTTGATTTCAGGGCCTGGAAAAAGAGGGAATTGCCCTCCAGGGTCGAGGTCTGCATGAGCAGGGTGTTGAGTGCCTGCAGATGCCAGAGTTCTTGGGCATAGGGATAACTGGCTGAAGGAATGGGGGCCAGTCGCCAGATAAACTGGGAAAAGAGCAGGCTTGCAATCATGACCACCGGAAAGACCACCAGTTCGGCCTTGATGATGCCGCGGAAGGAGGTACCGGTGAGTTCTATCTCTCGAAAGCTGACGGTGGCCTCGCCATAATTATGGATGGGAATGGGTGCATACCAGATTTCGATACCCTGATAACCGAAATATTTGGCCCCTGCAATAAAGCTGGCCTCCCGTACCAGCGGTAGGCTGACAAACTGGCCGGCAATGCCTTCCATACGGGCGGTGATATACGAGATGATCGGCGTATAGATAAAACCGTAACCGAGAAAAAATATCCAGGGAAAGTTGGGGACCAGCCAGACACAGAGTAGAACATAGCTGAGGGTGGAGAAGACATAGATGCCGATGGAGGTCCAGAAATTAATATCCCCCCTCCCTTTGGGCGGGTTGAACAGGTCTTTCAGGGTACCTCGTTCCTGTTCGTTTTTAACAAACGAGCGGGCCACCGACCAGATACCGATAACCCCTATGGCCAGACCAAGGCCGATACTAAAACTCATGTAAAAATCAAAATTATTGGCAAAGACGGTGTCGACGGTTCCCATGCCCTGGTGCCAGCGATGGAGAATGCCCTGCTGCCAGAGGATCGGGTTGAGGATAACGGTAATGATCAGGCCGATCAGGCCACCGATGACGGCCCAGAATGGAAGGACCATACCGATAAATACCAGGCCCAGGTCAAGCTGTAAACCGGTCGCCACAGCCGGCAGAACTTCTTCGGTGTGCCGGGTCAATTCAATCCAGGGGATGGGAATTAAGCGGATGGGTTCGGTAAAGATAAGCCCTGAGACCACGGGCAGGAGGACGTAGATGGAGCCAAAGGCCAGACCAATGACCCCACCGATGGAAAATACCCGCCATTTCCAACCCTCTTGTTTTTCTTCCGCCGATTCCGCCAAGGCCATGGTGCCCAGTGCTCCTACCGGCGCCATGGGAAAGGGCAGTCGTTCTACATCCGAGGTGATGCGGTACAGAGCATATCCGAGGCCGAAGCGATCCACACGCTGAATGACCTGTGAACCGACGAGGAGGAGGATGGGTATCAACCAGTCCCGGTGCAAAAACGTCCTGGCCGCCATGGAATCCGATTCAGCGCCCGGTGCCACCCAGCTGGGGATAAATTCGGTTACCCCAAGCATTCTTGCGGCATCGGATTGGACCAGGTACTGGTTCCAAAGCAGCCCCTGAAAGGGCGATGCCAGCGCTGCGCCGGCCATATAGTAGAGGATGAAAACCTCTTGCTGCTTGAGACTGGTATGGGCACGGCGTGCGATTTCGGCAAAGAGGATGATTGTTACCCATCGGGCGGCAGGGCCTATTCCGGAGCCGATGACCAGTTGCAGGTACATGGAGCCCGGCATCATCAGAAAACCGATGAAAATGGCCCCTACTATCGTCTTCCAGTCAAACCCCTCCTCGAAATGATCCGGGGCTTTGAGGAGGTCGCGATATTCCTTGAGTTCTTTGTCGTCGTACATTCTTTCAGCCTAATCCGGAAGGACCTGGTAGCCGCCATCAGTAAACAGACCTATGATGGCCCATGTGCCGCCCATGAGCATGTCGCCGATGATCAGACCCATGAAGAATAACCGCAGTTTTTTGAACATGACCACCCCGCCGTAACGCATGCAGACCATATTGCAGAGCCAGCCAAGAAAAAAAGAAAACCAGAGGATGCGCATGGCCGAAGAATAGGCTGTCAGGTAGCCCAGTGGATGGATCGGCCACCAGTAAAATCGATTATAGCAAAAGACCAGTACGAGCATGACCACTGCCCCGATCCCGGAGAAGATCTTGACCCAGGATCCGGCAGATGCACCCGTTTCATCAATGCGGATCACGTTTTCGTAAACGCTGAGACTGGTCCGCGTCGCCCAATCCAACGGTAATTCGCGAATTCCGTATTTGTAGCACAGGGAGAGCATGGCCGCAAATGAGACCGTTACGGCCACAGCCAGTGTTGCACCGATGCCAAACAGCAACAGGCGCCTGTTGTGCATTTGATGATGGAGTTGTCGGGTGTGCAGAAGCGAAGGCATCAGGGATTCGCGCAAGTCGGCAAAAAGGACTTTCTGGCTGACAGCGCCGATGAGCAGCCCTATCTGGCTGAACAGGGCTGGACCAAAGAGAATGAGCAGGCCATCAATGGGCGCTGCCGTCAGGGTGAAGTAGCCGATTCCCCCCTGACAGATGACCCGCGAGGCAACCAGAGTGATCATGAAAAATGCTGCAACCAGAAGACAGGCGGTCATTGGACGCATACCGAAAAAAACGGCCCAGCCGGCAATGGCAGCCATGCCGCTTACGGCGATCCAGAAGGAGAGCCGAATGGAAAACCATTCCGTATTGACCTGTATGGGGCCGGGACGGAAGGCTTGTTTGATGACATCCTGGAGATGTTTTCTGGAAAGCCAGAGCAGAAAGAGAAAAAACACCCCATAGGCGCCGATCATCTGAGTTTCTTCCGGTCTGGCCAAAGTCGGACCGAAAGTGACACCGAGTGAGGCAGCCGGGATATTATAACCGAGCACCGAAAGCAATCCATACAGCAGGCAGCCGAGAAGAAAGAACAACCAGAAAGAGAGGGATATCTGTCGGGCAGTGAGAAACGCAAAGCCGATGAAGACAGGATAGATGTAAATTTTGAGTTTATAGAATCCTGAAAACAGCCCTACCTTGGAGAAGTAAGGTCCGGCCAGCACTAGAGTCGGCATCGCCGGAACCGATGGATAATAAAAGTGCAGTCCGTTGAGCAGGTGCAGCAGTACTGGAAGCGACAGGCCCCACAACAGGTAAGGGTTGAGAAGGAAGTTGCCCAGTTCTCCGTTATCATAACTCTCTTCCATCAGTCGCGGAACCCTGAGCAGGGGGAAGTTCATCCGTTCATTATGGATCCATTGTCTGCTGAGCAGGTTGATCAAGGCGATCATCACCGTGTAGCAAAGGAGGATAAAGACGAGCCAGGAGATAAGCGGCGTTATCCAGAACTGCCAGGGGATATTGGCAAGAACCTCCAGCCAGCCCATCTGTCGTCCTCCGACAAGGCCATTGTAGAGTGGTTCGATAGCTCCCGCTCCGGGGTACAATCCTGTCGGCAGGTTAGGTTGGAGGATTTCCTGCCAGTTGTTTTCCGAAGTGGCAAATTGATAGGGTGCCGTCAGGTTGATGAAAAATGTTCGGGCCAACCCGGTGTAGGCGATGCCGGAGCCGATGACCATCTGCAGCCAGACGACCAGCATTTCATGGCCGGTAATCAACCGCGCTTTGGGCAGCATTTTTGCCAGCAGTCCGGCCAAAAGAGTGGTCAGGAGCAGGATGTAGAAGGGGGCCAGGGGAAAGTGGCCACCGCCCAGTGGTGTCGCCTGGTTGTAAATATTATTGATCGGGGTCAGCCCACAGATCAGTCCGACAAGAAGCAGACCAAGCAGCACCGCGCGCAGGCGAATGATATGACCAGTTTTTTGCGTGCTCATAGTGGCCCCTCTTTGGCAGTAGTTGCTTGGGGCAAAATGCGACTGTATTCCGCATGTCCGTGGTCGTCCAGGGAACGCCAGATCAAGAGTTGTTTGCGCAGGCTATGG
>CAMYLK010000085.1 GCA_947259225.1 uncultured Desulfobulbaceae bacterium
TTAAAGAGAGAAAAATGGTCATCGGTCAGGCCGTTAACCCCGTAGGCCGGGACCACATTGGTAAAGCCCTGATCATAGAGGGTGAGCGCATCGATGACCGATTCGGTCAGGAGAACGGAAGGGGAACGCTTGCCCAGGCTCAAGGCATGATGGACCAGGCCCTTTCTTGCCCCGGAGAGGTACAGGTGTTGTATCTGGTTCTCTCGACTGATATTGCGGCCATAGAGGTTAATGACACCGTCCCGGTCGTAGAGCGGGAAAACCACGCAGTTATAAAAGATCTCGTTGCCTTTTTTGTTAAGGATGCCCAGATCCTGGAGAGTGTGCAGGACTTCTTCGTCATCGGGCAGGATATCTTTCAAGCTGCCGCGAACAAAGCCTAACCCAAAGTCCTTCATCGACTGCAGGTTGTTGATGCCGCGTGATTGTAAATAGTCATGGCCTCTCGGGTCTTCACCAAAGGTATGCTGGTAGTAGTTCACGACCCGGGCCAGCAGCTTTTTTTCTTTAACCGTAAGGTTTTTTAATTTTGGTGTTGTTGGTTGTTTGGAATGTTCGGGACTTGGCAGAGCACCGCCGGGGAAGTAGTTTTTTAATCGCTCCACTGCCGCATTGAAGCTGACATTATCGTAGAGCTGGACAAAGCGGATGTTGTCGCCGCCCTTATCGCAGCCGAAGCAATTCCACAGGTTTTCCTTGGGGTTGACCGTCAAGGATGGGCTGGTGTCTTCGTGGAACGGGCAGTAGCCCCGGTAGTTCTTGCCGACCTGTTTCAGCTCGATGCCGCAGGCCTGCATGAACGGGACAAGCTCAACCCCTTGCTTGATGGTGGTGATTTCCTCTTGGTCGATCATTTCTCCTGCCTGGTAAAAAAGTATATTTTTTCGAAAGCCATTTTCGGCACCTATAGATGACTTTTATAACGGATAGATTCTTGCTCGTCAAGGACCTATTGGGGTTGACCAATACTTTTTAGTATCTCATAATAGGTTCACATGCTAAAAAATGATAACTTTCAGCATTCTTAGGTGACGTTATGACGATAGGCGAGAAAATAAACAAGCTGAGAAAGGAAAGGGGCTGGAGCCAACAGAGTCTGGCAAAACAGCTGGGGACCAGCGGGCCGGTGATCGGAAGATATGAGCGAGGAGAGATGATGCCGTCTGTTGAAGTTGCCGGTAAGCTGGCCGACGCCTTTGGTGTTACCCTGGACTACCTAGTCGACACCACCGGCAACATTGCCGAGATCAAGGACAAGTCCATGCTTGCCCGGCTGGCGGATATCGAACGGTTGGACAGCGAGGATAAAAAGACGATAATCAAAGTGGTTGATAGCCTGCTCCGTGATGCCAAAGCCAAACAGGCGTACATGGCCACGGCCTGATTTTTTCCAAGGAGATAAACATGCAGACCTTTACGGCAGTTGTCCATAAAGAAGATGACCTCTACGTTGCCGAGTGTCCGGAGATTGGGACCGTCAGTCAGGGGGATTCAATCGAGGAGGCGATAAGCAACCTGCAGGAGGCTACCGAGTTGTACCTGGAAGAGTTTCCAGCGAAACAGACCTTTCGGCCTATCCTGACGACCTTTGAGGTTGGGGCCCATGCCTGAGTTACCTCGTATCTCAGGGGACGAGGCGATCAGGATCTTCAAAAAGCTGGGGTTTCATGAGGCCCGCCAGAAAGGCAGTCATGTAGTCATGCGCCGGGGTGACAAGGGTTGTGTCGTTCCCCGGCACAAAGAGCTGGCCGTCGGTACCCTGCGCAGTGCCATCAGGCAGGCCGGGGTCACTGTGGAAGAATTCGTCGAGGCGGGAAAAAAATAATCCGTCTCCTATAAAATCAATGCAATGAAAATCTTTAGCACCATATGGTAGCTACGCTACTTTTAGCAGCCATTAAGGCACATCCATTTTTCTGGTCGCATATAAAGTTACAGCGTAATAACCAGCTGTAATCAAGAAAAATTCTATCTTTCCAATGTATGAAAATAAGTTCCAGTGCCACTGACCAGTCGCTCCGAATAATTTATAAACGAAGAAATAATAAAGAATACCGTACAAAAAAGTTATGAAAGCTAATTTTCTACATATTTTTATATAGTTAGTTTTCACAACTGCACTCCTTGACACACTCAGCAATTGCCATTGTCATAGCTGTAGCAGTATCAGCATTAGCTATAGCCGAGGCATGCATAACAATAACGGCACCCCCAGGACCAGAAACAATGCTAATTGCTCCAACTACAGCTGACTCTGCTATTGCTCCAGCGGCAATTAGCGGATATTTTTTAGCCATACATTGTGAAAAGCAGGTAATGCCTCCTGCTACTTGACCGAGATCAACAGAATAATTCCACCATTTATCCGGATTATTAATGTCAATATAATCCCCTAGTTCATCCCAGATTGTCGGAGGTTCCGGTCGATGCCAATGATCAATTTCTGATTCATCCTGTGCGTGAGGATGTAGTCCTGAAAAATCAAAATGATTCACCGGATTCCCATCCGCATAAGCAAACAGGTTCATCCCCCCTTTTAGCCCAATCGGATCAGCGGAGATATACCGACCTATGTCAGGATCGTAAAATCTGTGCCAGTTAAAATGCAGCCCTGTTTCGGTATCGTAGTATTGGCCCGGTTATATTCAGATGAACCTTCTCCCCCGAAAGAGCTGTTTTTAAAACAGCCCCCATCACGCAACAATGTACTCTTTTCAGAATAGGGCAAATCCATAGAGAGAGCAAGACCGGACAGAGCGGTTAAAGAAAAAAGAAGAGTGAAGAGAATGGAGTCTGGACCACTGCACATAAGAACTTATGTTCAGCGAACCAGGGGCGGTGGCAGAGCCGGCCACGTCGTATAATAACGCGTATTATGCGACGTGCCGCAGGGCGCGTAGTGGTTACAGGCAAAATAATCGGAGTATAACTTACAGACGCTCTCCGGGATGACAGCGGGCATGCACCTCTTTCAGATCGTTGATGGTCACCTTAGTGTAGATCTGGGTCGACTCCAGAGACTCATGACCGAGAAGCTCCTGAACGTGACGGACAGGGGCACCGTGCCGCATCATGTGGGTCGCGCAGGTATGACGGAAGGTATGAGTGGAGATGTTCTTCTTGATCCCGGCCTGAGCGGTACAGCGTTTGACGATCGCCCAGATACCATGGGCATTCATCCGCTCACCCCAGCGGTTGAGGATAAGATACCCATGATCTTTGCCCTGGATAAAGGCAGGGCGAACAGAGAGCTGATAACTCCTGACCAGATTACAGACCCTTGTCGAGAGCGGCACAACCCGATCCTTGTCGCCCTTGCCGGAACGGATATGGATGTATCCGCCATCAAGATCCAGATCACGTGTCTTGATGCCCGCCATCTCGGCCCTGCGGATCCCGGTGTCATAGAGCACCTCAAGCACGATACGATTGCGGAAGCCGTTGTTGCTCCGGATATCAGGCCCTTTCATCAACTGCCTCATCTCCGTGCTGGAAAGGATCACCTTGGGCAACCGTTTGGGCTTCCTGGGCAGTTGTATTTTTGCGCCCGGATCCGAGAGCAGATACTCCTCTTCTTTGAGATATCTTGTAAAGTTCTTGGCCACGGCAAGCAACTGGCTCTGGCTCCTGATCGCCAGCAGCGTTCCCTTGGAGGTTAAACGGAAGGCCAGCTCCTGCTGATACTCGGAAACGACTTCTGAGTTGAGCTCAGAGAGATAGAACACATCCATCTCTTCCAGGAACCGGGTAAAGTCCCGTAAGCCGTACTTGGCAGCCCGGATGGTCAGTCGGGCACGGCCCAGGATGGCCAGATGCTGCAGGTACAGCACAACAAGATCAATGATCTTCATCTTTTTTTATCCTCCTTAATGCCCGGATGACACTGTTCATGGCTCTTTTTCACCTCCACCGGCATGACCTTGGTATATATCTGCGTGGTGCTCAACCGGCTATGGCCAAGCAACTGCTGCACATAACGGATATCCGCTCCCCCTTGTATCAGATGGGTCGCACAGGTCCTGCGAAAGGCATGGGGTGAGACCGGCTTATCGATACCGGCCTGGAGCCTGTAGGTACGGATCGCCTGACGCAGAGCTGCCGGTTGTAACGGCGTTCCGCTGTAGGATAAAAACAAGGTCTTCTCCCTGGGATGTTTGGCCGCATACCGGGGCCTGATCTTCTGCAGATACTCTTTCAAGTAACGACTGCTGTTCTTCCCCAGAGGCACAACCCGTTGTTTCCTGCCTTTGGCCCTGCGGATAAACAGGGTCTTTCCCGGCAGATCCGGATCATAAATCGTCAACCGCAACAACTCATCCAGCCGGATCCCGGTGGCATATAACACCTCCATGATCGCCCGGTCACGGATCTGCATGGCAAAGGAGAGGTTGGGCTGCTGGAGAAGTTTTTTGATCTCCTCCACCGTCAGGATCGTTCCGGTTGTCCTGTTCTTCCGGCAGGTCTCGACCAGCCCCTCAGTGGGGTTGATCAGCAACCGGTTGCTCTCCAGAAGATACTCAAAGAGCCGTTTCACCGGCCGCAGCTTCAGGGCCTTGGTCTCCATCTTGTTGACCTCGGCCATGACCTCTTTTTTATACTCCTGGATGAGCTGTGTGTTGACCTTGCGTAGATCGTTAATATCTCTGTTTTTCAGGTATTCCTTGAACTGGCCGAGATTACTGCGGTAGAGCTGGACAGTCGCCTCGGCATAGCCCAGAGATTCCAGCTGTTCCTGATATGCCCTGATGGTGACTTCAACATCCATATCCTTTTAACTTCCCTCTCCCCCTGGGGCTTGCTCTCCCGGCCCCACCACCAAGTAGTGATCTTTTTTCTTTAACCGCAAGAGGTTAAGCCTGTTTTTGCCGATCCTCCAGGTTTCCTCCAAGTACCTCCAGCACCCCTCCAGGTAAGCGGAGCGAAGCGTAGACTCCGAGTTTATTATTTTCCCTCCAGGTGTTTTCTGATCTCTTCCACCGGGGTCAGGTTGAGGTAACATTTCTTGTGGCCGTCATCCTCTTCAGCCTCACCCTGATAGTTGAGAACATAAGAATATTCCTTGCCTTTGGAACCGATCCGGGCAGTGAGATACTCAAGATCCTCCAGCTGCTTGATATGGCTCTTGACCTGCCAGTCCGTCCAGTTGGTGTATTCCCGGATCATCCGCCTGGTAAAGTAGACTGTGTCCAGTGATCCTTCTGCCAGTTCTTTGACCATGGCAATAATTTGTGAGAGCAGGGTCCGGGACGGCTTGGCCAGCTCATCCATGGACTGCCCCAGAACCTCGTTAGCCAGACGGTTGGCGATCTCGATATCGGCAAGCGTAACCTCGATGTATTCCACCGGTTCTCCCTCGACCTCAACGGTCTTGATCTCCCGTTGGTACTGATGGAGAAAGGCAATGGCCCGGATCAGGCCCAGGTATTTTTTATGGTCCCTGCGGGAACGGAGGCTGTGACTGGGATAGGAAAGATATTCGGCATAGGGGTTGACCACGGCCAAGGATTTTAAGATTCTTTGCGCTGCGTGGTGTTTACGGAGCACGATCTCCTGTTTTTTGTCCCTGATCAGCCCCTCCAGGCTTTCCGCCTTGCGTTGCATCCGGTGAATGGCCTCGGTCATCTGCGAGGACTCATCAATGGTCAGGAAGATAAAACGGGATGCTGTCTCCTGATCGATGGCCGTGGCCGTAGTGGTGATCATCACACAGACCGGGCCCTTGACCGTGTATTCTTCGGTTCGCATTTTGCCGGTGCCGGGATCTTTGCCGGTGGCCGCTACCGTGATTTGTCCTGCCGACTGGATATTACGGATGGAATAGGCGGCACCGCCCATGCCCTCGGCTTCTTCTATGCCCAGGATCTTGTTGACCAGGGAGTTTTCCTCCTTATAAAAAAGAGCCTGGTCGGTGACTCGGGTATATTTGATAAAGTCTTCTGCAGGGATAAGCGAGAGTACCGCGTCCTGCAGGGTCGACTTGCCGGCAGCGGAACGGGACTGAATGAGCACCGATAACGGATCGTCCAGCTTTCTTGAGGTCGCGGCCAGATAGCCTATCAGCTTATTGGTCTCTTCGCCGGTCACCCCCAGGGTATCGAAGTCCTGCAGCAGTTCGGTGAAGATATCGTTAGACTTGAGAAAGGAAAGGGCCAGCTCCTTATCCTTTTGGGGGACTTCGATGCTTTGTTCTTCCTTTTTATTGGGTTGCCAGGCTTCCACCTGTTCCAGGAGTTTGCTGAGGTCTTCCTTGATCAGGGCCTCGGGTTCCTGCAGGAGATCGGCGCAGAGCTTGCCGAACCAGTGCCGGGATCTGGAGGAGTACAGGTCGATGGTGGTCAGCTCGAAGTTCTTGGCGCCGCTGATATCCTTACTCACCTTGATGGTTGCTTTCAGCTGGGTATCTCCCCGCTGGATCCCCTTGACCTGGTACTGACGGCCTTTGTAGCCGATAACAAAACCATGCTCTTCATTCCGGCAGACAACCTGTTTGCGTTTATCCAGGCTGTCGGACTGTTCCAGTGACTGGGGATTGGCTTTCTTGAGCAGCTGTTCGAACTCCTCCGGGGTATGGCGCTTAAAGAAGATATTGATATCCTTGTCCGGCAGGGTCACCGGATACACTTTTTGTATTCCTTTTTTCTTTAACTGGGCTGTGACTCTGGCAGCACCGTCTTTGCCCGCCTGGTCATTGTCAAAGCAGAGATACACCTCTTTAATGCCGCTGTTAAAGAGAGAAAAATGGTCATCGGTCAGGCCGTTAACCCCGTAGGCCGGGACCACATTGGTAAAGCCCTGATCATAGAGGGTGAGCGCATCGATGACCGATTCGGTCAGGAGAACGGAAG
>CAMYLK010000086.1 GCA_947259225.1 uncultured Desulfobulbaceae bacterium
TTTCTTTCGCCTTATACAAAGCCTGATCAGCAAGCGCTATGAGCTCAGCCGGTTCAGACCCTTTTTCCGGTACTGATGTTGCTACGCCCAGGCTAATGGTGACATGATCGCAGATCTTTGAATTCTCATGGGCAATATTATTCTTTTCGATGTTCAGCCGCATGCTTTCAGCAACCTCAAAGGCACCGTTGGTTCCTGTTTCAGGAAGGATCACGGCAAACTCTTCCCCTCCATAGCGGGCAACCATATCAGTGCCTCGATGTATGGAACCTTCCAGGATATCGGCGACCAGTTTCAAGCAATCGTCTCCTCCTTGATGGCCGTACGTATCGTTGAACAACTTAAAGAAATCAATATCCATCATGATAAGAGAAATAGAGGTCGAATGACGAATAGCTCGTTGCCACTCGTTTTTGAGAACCTCATCAAACCGCCTGCGATTAGGAATACCTGTCAAGCCGTCGAGAGACGAGAGTTTTTGCAAAACCGCATTGGCCTCGGCCAGCTCCTTTTGGCTTTTAACCAGGGCGTCAAAGGCTTCGTCGCGTTGCTTCTGGTTGATATAGGCCTGGGAATGATAGCGTATCCGAGCAACCAATTCCATTTTATCGGGCAACTTAACAATATAATCGTTGGCGCCAAACTCAAAGGCCCTGCTTTTTATCTCCGGCTCCTCTTTGGTTGAGAGAACAATGATAGGTACTTGTTTAAGGATAGGATTGGCCCGATAAAACTTGACCATGGTCAGACCGTCAAGTTCAGGCATGACAAGGTCTTGGAGGATAATAGTCGGCTGCAAGGCAGTCGCCATCTTCACGGCTTCGGTGGGGTTTTGGCAATAGTGGAAATCAATGTCTTCCTCGACGAGAGATCTCCGCACGGCTTCGGCAATCATTGGTTGGTCATCTACCAAAAAGACCTTAATCCTATAAGATGTTAGCTTATTGACGTTATCTCCGTCTTCAACCACAATATCAGTCATTATCTTATCCCATCTTCACTGCTGCTTCATTTTTAATTGTCGATCCAATTGCGTCAAGCGGTAGTATTTTTTCGGCGGCTCCCAACTCAATTGCGGCTTTAGGCATTCCATAAACAATACAACTCCTCTCATCCTGGGCAATGGTAAGGCATCCCTGCCGATGAAGAGCAAGCAAGCCATCAGCTCCGTCTTTCCCCATCCCGGTTAAAAGAACACCGATGCACTTCCCCTGCCAGTGACGGGCTACACTTGTAAAAAATACATCCACAGAGGGATGATAAAAACAATCTTTTGGTTCTGATGAATAGTTCAGTGCATTGTTTGGTTTCATTACCACATGATTATTGGTAGACGGAACGAGAACCACACCGGGTTGAGGCTGCTCACCTACCTGCAATGTCCTCACTTCAGGCTGTACCTGGCCGTTCAGCCAACTGGCCATTCCACCGGAAAATTGTTTATCCATGTGTTGAATCACGACAACAGAGGCGGGGAACTCTGCAGGAAGAGACTGTAAAATCGTGAGCAAGGCCTGTGGTCCGCCCGTTGAACAACCAATGGCGACAAGGCATTTGTCCTTGCCTCGCACTACGGACCTTGTACCCTCCGTCGACTTTCCTTTTTTTGAAGCAGAAGAATCCTTTATGCCGACAAGCTTACCGATTCTGTTGATTTTCTCAAGTAATTCATGCCCGCCCGTACCATTATCCCCAAAGAGAATAGGGGTTGCCACAACATCAAGCGCGCCAGCTCCCATCGCTTCAAAGACCAATCCACTATTGCCGCTCACGCTTGAGGTCACCACAAGAATCGGACAGGGTGAGTATTGCATGATCCGCCGAGTTGACTCGACGCCATTCATTACCGGCATGATCAGGTCCATTAAAACAAGGTCAGGGACCTGTTGGCTGCACTTCTCAACAGCTATCTTGCCGTTTTCAGCAACCCAGATAATCTCATGTTTCCCTTCACCTTGAATAAGCCGTCGCAGGATTTCAACGACCATCGGCAAATCGTTAACGATTGCAAGTTTCACACACACCTCGATAAAAACATTGTCGTGTCTAGGGCATAGTTACTTTGAGGGAACACCAATCAAGTCCTCAACAGCCCTGGTAAGCGTTTCATCCTGAAAGCTTCCTTTAGTCAAGTAATAATCCGCTCCTGCTTCAAGTCCCAGGTTGCGATCCTCTTTTCGGTCTTTATAGGATACGATTATCACCGGAAGTGCCGAGTAATTTTCATCCTCTCGCATGAGTTTGACCAGCTCAATTCCGTTCATACGGGGCATATCAACATCGGTGACCACCAGGTCAAACTCTTCGCCACGGAGAATATTCCAACCATCGAGACCATCCACCGCGGTTATCACATCATACCCTTTCAGGGAGAGCATCTTTCTCTCAACTTCACGCACGGTTATGGAATCATCGACAACCAGGATCCGTTTTACTCTCCGTTCAAAAAACAACTCCTCTCCGCCAATGCGTCGCAACCTGTTGCCGGTAATCAAAGAATCTATGGTGCGCGCCATATCTTCTACATCAACGATGAGGACCGGGGTACCATCCTCCAATATAGCCACCGAACTGATATCCTGAACTTTTTTCAATCGAGGATCCAACGGTTGGACCACAAGGTCACGAATTTCTATAAACGCATCCACAATCAGGCCGTACCGGTTATATCGATTACTCAACATCAGGACAAGTAACTCGTCCTGTCCATCGGCCTTTTCTTTTCTTCCTTCCTTCTCCAGCACCTGATTGGCATACACAAGTCCGACGCGCTCTTGATTAAAGGTGATGTACTGGCGCCCTTCTATCTCCCTGACTTCATTTGCCCCTAGCCGGATGACGTGATCTATTGCCGCAAGCGGGAAAGCATAAAGCTCGTCACTGATATCAACGAGTAAAGAGCGCATAACCGACAGGGTGAGAGGCAACTGCAACTCAAAAGACGTACCCAAACCCTGCTCGGTTGAGGTGCGTATTACCCCACGAACTTCCTGCACCGCACTGTGGACAACATCCAGGCCGACCCCACGGCCTGATACCTGGCTCACCTCATCGCGAGTACTGAAGTTGGGCAGAAAAATAAATTCGAGCAATTCCGGTTCGCTTAACTGTTGTGCCGTTTTCTCATTAATCATTTTCTTTGCGATAACCGTATTGCGAAGTTTTTCTACATCAATGCCGCAACCGTCATCTTTGACCATGATACTGAGCATTCCTGCGTTATGCCTGGCTTCAAGTGTTATTAATGCAGTTTCCGGCTTACCGACCTCAAGTCGTTGTTGGGGAAATTCAATGCCGTGATCAATGGCATTTCGAATCAGGTGATTCAGCGGTGCCTCAACTCTGTCGAGGATATCTCTGTCAACAAGGGTCTCTTCGCCTATGATACGAAACTCGATATTCTTCCCCAGTTCACGGGCTACATCACGGACCATACGTGGGAACCCGGAAATACCGTCAGAAAATGGCCGCATCCTGTTGGCAAGGACCTCTTCATAGAGGTGATGGGAAATTTCCGTTGATCGTCGTGCATGATCTTCTATTTCCTCTAGAATATCTGCAATTTGGTTGCGACAGGTCTCCATCTTTTCTGTAATCTTCCGTAGATCGCCCAGATGTACATCTTGCGGGCCGGTGCCAACAGACTCTACAGAGCGAGTAAGGAGCCGATGAATTTCATCCTGTTGGTGCTTAAACCGCAGAACTTTCTGCGAGAACGATGGAAGCCAACGAGATTCAACCTGTACTTCACCCGCATACCCCATAAGACGGTTCATGCCTTCTGCTGAAACACGCATCGATCGGTCTGCAGGTTTTGTCTTTTCTACCTTGGTAATAACCTTTTTCTTAATTTGAACCTGTTTCGGTCTCTCCTGTGTCGTGGCAACCGCTTCCCTGGCGCTCAGTTCTCCAACGGAAATCCCTTTATAAATCCGTTCCAGCTCCTTGAGCTGTTTCTCTTGCTCTACAAACCAGCTATCAAACTGACTGGTCGGTTGACCGGCTAGAGAGGCGAGTACGTCAACCCCTGCTAGCAACACATCTATATCATCATGGCTCAGGTCGATCTTTCCCTCCTGGGCAGCGACAAAGACATCTTCCATGGTATGGGCCAAGCCGACAATCCTGTGCAGCTCAATGACCCGCGCTGCCCCCTTTATTGAATGCGCAGCACGCATAAGTTCTTCCAATGCTTCAGAACTTGTCGAGTTCTTTTCCAAGATGAGGAGATGTTCTGAAAGGGTCGAACAATTACTTTCCACTTCCTGGCGAAACAGGTCCACCATAGGTATGGAGCTCAAATCCGTCGATTCCTCCTTGCGCTCGATGGGTTCAGAAGTGGTATCAATTGACGGTATGTTTTCAACCTGGGCCGGGTCAAGTTCCGGGTTGCCCGTTACCAGTTGACTGATTCTATCAATAAGTTCTATAAATACGGCCTGTTTCTGCGAAAGCCAGTTGTTGACCTCATCATTTGGGATATGCCCCAGTTCAGCTATGGTATCCACGCCATTGAGCAACAAGTCAATCGTTCCTCTTTCTAAGGTCAGGCTTTTATTCCGGGCGGCGACAAACACCTCTTCCATGGCATGGATCAGGGTGACAATGTTTTGCAGATCTAGAATTCTGGCTGCCCCTTTGATTGAATGGGCTGCTCGCATCAGCTCTTCCAAAGCATCCGTGCTTTCCGGGTCCTTTTCCAGGCCAAGGAGATTATCAGACAGGGTTGAACAATGCGTTTCAACCTCTTGCCGAAAAAGCTCCATCATGGACATGGACTCCAGGTCGATGGAGTCCTCTGCGTTGTCTATGGGCTCGGCAACACTCTCTGTATGTGGATAAGGTTGGTCACGGGGAACTGCAGGAACCTTGTTTCCCTGAACCAACCGGGCCAGTTCATCCGTAAGCCGCTCAATCACGGTTTGCTCTGCCGCGAACCAGTCGCTGATCTCAATGTCCTGTGCTTGTCCTATTTCTCCTATCTTATCAACCCCCTGAAGCAGCAAGTCAATCGTCACTGAGCCAACTTCCAGTCTGTCCTCCTGGGCAGCGATAAAGATATCCTCCATGACATGGCCAAGGTTGACTATAATCTGTAGATCCATGATCCGGGCAGCCCCTTTGATCGAATGGGCAGCTCGCATAAGTGCTTCCAATGCCTCGGAGCTATGAGGATTTTTTTCAAGGGCAAGGAGATTTTCGGACAGGGTCGTACAATGATTTTCAGCCTCCTGACAAAAGAGGTCCATCATAGACATTGCGCTCAAGTCGTTACCAGACCCCGTCATTGTAGATTCCTCTTCAAAGCATCAAAGAGGGAACGACTATCAAGAAGTCCTACGTCAAAATCTTGCACACAAAGTACTCCTTTTGTAAAAGCCGCTTTGGATCCGGAAACGGTTACTGGTAAGGGTTGCAGCATTCCTTCTGCATATCGATATGAACCATAGACTTCACTTACAGGAAAGACTATCCGCTCACCGTCCCGTTCGGCAACAACCAACCGCACAGGAGAGATATATCTCCCCCCCCTGTCGATCTCCTTTTCAAATCGCTCGATGTCCAACACTGCGCCTATCGAAAAACAGAGCTCAAGTTTACCGCGAACATTGACAACACCACGAAGGATTTTATTGTTTCGATGGGGTAGACTGTGGATCACCCCCATATCGACAACCTCCTTGATATATTTCGCAGGCAGGGCAAGCCACTCTCCACCGGATCGAAAGATGAATGCAGTATGAAAAGTTGTTTTTTCCCGTGCAGAAATTTTTGAGAAAACCGATGTCCACTCTTCACCGTATTCATCGGGCACCGGTCGGTCCAATAAATGTCGACCTACTGATGAATATACAGGACAATTCCGACAATGGATCATAGCCTTAAGCTCAGGACAAGGCTCTGCTGATTCGCTCCAGACACCGATTCTGTTCCAACAGTCATCAATAGCCATTGACGCTGTTGATTTCTTTTCTTCAACCACCGTTAACGTTCTCCTCCAGGAGGCGCTGCGCTCGCCGCTTATAATTCTTTGCTCTATCTATATCGCCGTTACGTTCAACAAGTAACGATAACTGAATCAGGCTCTCGACATGAGCTGGATCAAGGTAAAGGGCCTTGCGAAAAAGATCCATGGCATCCTCCTTGCGGCCCTGGCAGTCACGTATCACCCCAAGGAGGCAATACCATTTGGCAGAAGGATCATGAAGACGTAAATACGTATCACAGCAGTTTGCCGCCTCTTCTAGAGCACCCTTGTCCGCCAATCGTTTAACTACATGATACTCGTTTGTTTTTGCTTTTGCCGGGGACGTAGAGCCCTTCTTACCTGCAGGCGGTTTGGGACGGTGTGCAGTCTTGGCAGGTGGCGTGGCATGTTTTCTTGCAGGCGCTTTATCTTTGCTTGAAGTGTACGGATTCGTTTTGACTGATACAGCAGGCTCTTTATAAAAGGCAAAAGTCTTTGCATGGGAAACAGGAACGAAGGGAGTTTCAAAAAATAGGCTTGCCTCTGAGTATCCGGTAAATAAAAGCCCCCCTGACAAAAGCAGGTTATACAGGGACCCAATTACTTGTTCTTGTGCTTCGGGGTTGAAATAAATAAGAACATTGCGGCAAAAAACCACGTTGTATTGCCCCAGGCTTTCCATGAAGCCGGGCTGTAAAATGTTACCCTGAAGAAATTGGACTTTTTCCCGAACAGTTTCCTTGAGTACGAAGACATTACCCTCCTTAACAAAATATCGGCCTCTAAAAGTAAGATCTTTCGTTCGAAATGAATTAAGCCTATAGACTCCTTTGCGGGCTTTATCCA
>CAMYLK010000087.1 GCA_947259225.1 uncultured Desulfobulbaceae bacterium
TTGAACTGCTCAGCGGTTCACAGGTACTTGAGATTGAGGAACAGAATAATTCCAGCCAGGTAGCCCGTTCTATGGATATTCATCCTGATGATGAATTAGTTGATATCCGGAAAGGTGCGGTCCTGGAAATCAAGCAGGTCCAGGCTCTTCTCAAACGGGAAGGTTTTCCTTCTCTGGTAGCCGGTGACAGCCAATCCTGCGGCAAGGGTTGTTGCGGGACAGATGTTCTTCTGCGTGTCAGGAGGTCTGATATTGACGACATCATCCCGATATTTCAACGGGAACATATCTCGGCCACAGGCTTGCATGAGCATGATATGAGCCACGTTGACGCCGTGTACAATCCATCTGCCGGTGAGGCAACCTGTCCGGCTTGCGGCTGCAGTTTTACTACCCGGAACATGACTTGTCCGGACTGTGGCCTGCATTTCGGCTAAGTACATACCGCTGATACGTGCCCTTAATAATCTCCTGTAGTTTGTATGAAAATACATTTATTTTTTCTGGAGAAATTAAAACTTCTTTTTCTGAAAAAATTTAAGAAGACTCTAGAGTCAGACTTTGAATCTACCAACCATCTTCTGAATTTCTCCAGCGACCTTTGCCAGTTCCACTGCTGATATGTTAACATTTTCAGCAAGCGCGTTTGATTCATTGGCTGCCTGATTAACATCCTGTATTCTTGATGAAACCTCGACAATACCATTTGCTGCCTCAGCAGCACTTTTTGCCATGTCATTAGAACCCGTTGCTACTTCAGCAATGGAAGATGCTATATTATTTGTTCCTGTGCGAGACTGAACGACGTTACTTGATATTTCAGATGCTGTTTCCTTCTGCTGGTCAACAGATTTGGTAATGAGTGAGGAAGATTCGTTTATTTGTGTAATGGTATTTGATATCTCATCAATAACTTTCACAACCTCTTCCGTATTGTTCTGAACTCCGGTTACTCTGCCGGCAATATTCTGTGCAGCCTGGGAACTTTGGGAGGCAAGTTCTTTAATTTCGTTTGCAACAACCGCAAATCCTTTTCCGGCATCTCCTGCTGATGCTGCTTCGATAGTGGCATTAAGAGCCAACAGATTGGTTTGTTCGGCAATTCGTTTTATGAGCGATGTTACATCGCTGATATCTTTTGCAGCATTGCCTAAAAGTTCAATTGTTTCTACGGCAGCAGTTGAACTTGCTTTTGCCTTTTCTGCTATATCAAAACCATCCTGAGCATGCCTTGCCACACCATTAAGCTCTTTGAAATTCTCCTCGATGGCCGAAGCAACAGAGTCAACATTTTGTGACATCTGTTCGGCAGTTGACGATACGTTCTGTACATTGGTGCTCATTTCTTCCGCAGCAGTTGCAATAGAGGAAATATTTGCAGACATCTCTTCAGTAGAGATTGCCGCTTCTGTCGATTGCGCTTGAACCTCCTCGGCAAAAGAAACCATCTTGTTTGATAATGCGGATAAAGTTTCAGAAGAGGCGTAGAGTTGACTCGCGTTAGCTGCTATATCGGTTATCATTTCCTGCAGTTTTTCTATAAAGACGTTAAACCATTGTGCAAGTTCTCCGATTTCATCCCGACTTTGAATATCAAGTCTTGCCGTAAGATCACCCTCTCCTTCAGCAATATCTTCCAGCATATTTACGGCAATATTTAGTGGACGAACGATTATGGTTGATATGTAAATACCTGTGATTATGGCCATGATCATGGATGCAACCACCAGAAACAAGACAATGGACTGCCACTTTTTGACGTAATCAGAGCTAGTTCTAAGTGTATCGTCGGCATTCGACTTCAACTCACGTGCAGCAGTGAGTACCTCAGTCTGTACTTCGCTCATCTGCTTCCAGATTTCATTTGTCTCAACCTTCAGTTCATTCTCAGAAAGGAGTGTTTGCTTTTTGCCCTCAAGTGCATTGTCGATACTTTTGGCAAGTTTACCTAACATTAAGGTTATGGCTGTTGCAGAATCATCGCCTGTCAGAACAGAAAGTTGACTCCTAATGTTTTCCAGGAGAGTGTTAACCTGGATTTTGACATAATCAATGTACTCAGAATCTGATGATCCAATAGCTTCGTTAACCATGGCACTCAATTCATTGGCTATTGATTTAACAAAAGCTGCTGCCTTAACAGTTGAAATTGCTGATCCTGCTGTGCCGGAAATCTTGTTAAATTGTTCACCCATGGAAGCAGCATCAGATTTTTTGCGGCCAATGTTTTTTTCAATTTCAGCTATGGCATCAAGTATTTTTATTTCTGAATCGAATTCGGCATTATCAACAATATTGATTGAATGTTTGCTGACCTCACTTAATATCAAACGATATGATTTGCTCAATTCAGATAAATTCCTCAGAGATTCAAGCTGATTTCTTTTGTGGGTGAGAAGACCGGCAAGAAGAGTATCGACTTTTACATTTTCTCCATCCCGGTTCAATGTTACACCACGCAGGATTTTGCGAGAGGACTCAATTGCAGCAAGTTCTTCCACAGATTCTGCGTTGACAATTGAAACCGCGGTAGCCTGAAGAGGCATGAGATGGTTTATTTGATCTACCTGGCGGTCGATATTTTTATCGATTGCCAGAGTAGTATTTTTCATATCGGCCTGGATGTTACCAAGAGAAATTATTCCGGCAAGCCCTGATAGAGCGGCTATGGAAGTACAGATAACTACTCCTAAAGAAAGCTTCCATTTTAAACCTTTTTTGAAAAAATTCAGCATTGTCACATGCTCAAAGGTTTTATCTGGCCGTCTTCAATGATGGTCAGGAAAATCTCATCCATACCCTGATGGTCCTGGGGGCCGAACTGGAGAATTACGCCATCGAGGTCAAAGGTACCGGTCCTGTCGATTGTTTTAATAAAGTTTTCCCTGGTTAATTCTCCCTGTACAGCTTGCGCTGCCATAGTGAAAAATTTTGCCACCATATATCCTTCCAGGGAGACAAAACCAATGTCAACTCCCGGTTGATATTTATTCATTGCCGCTGTGTACTCATTTACCAGAGGAACACTTCCATCATAAGGAAAGCGAACAACCTGGGAGATTATGCTGCCTTCTCCATCTTTACCCAACTCATTTGCCAGAGAACTGGTTCCGACAAATGATATATTGCAAAAGGTTGTATCCTTCATTCCTACTTTTTTAGCCAGCTTTATAAATTCCGCACATGGTTTGTAAGCACCAACCATGACAACGGCATCAGGCCGGGCTTTTTTGATTTTCAGGAGTCCTCCCTTTACAGCGACAGTATTTCTTTCATAGGTGCCGGTGGCAACAAGTTCCAACCCTCTTTTTTCAAGGGCAATTTTGATTCCGTTAAGCCCTGCCTGGCCGTAGCCATCATTCTGGTACAAACAGGCTATTTTTTTCAAACCTTTTGTGTCAACCAGGTACTTGGCAAGTTCTTCCATTTCCTGATAATAGCTTCCCCTGACGTTGATGACGTACTTCTTAAAAGGGTTTCTCAGAAATTCAGCTCCCGTGAAAGGACCGACGAAGGGAACTTGAGCTTTTTCAGCAATAGGAACCGCAGCCTGTGAAGTAGGGGTGCCTACTTCACCAATGAGTAGAAAGACTTTGTCTTTTTCAATTAACTCACGTGTGTTATTGATGGCACGATCCGGTTCATAACCATCATCCTTGCTGATAAGGTATATTTTCCTTCCCTTAACTCCGCCAGCATCATTCACCTTGGAAAAATAGGCCTGGAGGCCGGCGCGCATATTGGTCCCGAGATCTTTGGCTGGCCCTGATAATGCGCAGGACTGACCAAGTTTAATCGAATCTGGTGTTATACCAACATCAGCGATTGCTAATCCGCAAAAAATGAATCCCTGGATAACGAGAATAAAAGTCAGCTTTTTCATGAAATCTCCCCTGTTGCATGATAATAAATATTTAATATGGGAACTGATGGAACTGATTTTGGTGAATATATCAGGCTTGATTTTCTCTTGTGGCTTGCCAGTATATTCGATGCATAAAAGCAGCTATACCCAAAGCGATACATAATTTGTGCCAACTGTGTTTAAAAAACTGAATGTTTAATAAACACTGTTATATCAATATGGTAACAAAGGTATCATCTGCCTGGAAACAAAAATGTTACAATGCGGATTGTCTACTTAACTGTACAATTCTACTTTCTCAGATAACTATAGATAGAGAGCTGCATTTGTTTAAAATGAAAAGAGAGGGTTGTGGAAGGTTTTATGATGGAGGATAATTTGTACTTTTTTGTAAAGTTGTATCAAACAGGATCAGTGAACCGTTTTGTTGTTGTAATTGTTGTATGACTTGCTTTTCCTGGTAAACAATTCGGGTTCTTTCATATGGACAGTCAGGGCCGGATATCCAAGAGTATCTTCAACCTGTTTGAAAAACTCCGATGAGGGGCGTATCTTCAGGTCTTTTAATATTTCAACATCAACTTCACCCCGACCGTCGAAATGAAGCGTAAGCCGTACAGGACAGGATCCGTGATGATGATAAAGCATTTCTTTTAACAACTCCAGGTGCTGACGTGAGGTTTGCTGCGCACGAACGCAGATTACCACGTCCTGGGCATACTTCTCCAGAGCCTTTGAGAGGGGTTCAATAGCTTCGGCTATTACCTTGGCCCCACGTTCTCCATGCTGAACCTGTCCGATGACAACGACAGGTTCATCAGTATCCAACAGGTGAGAGCACTCACTGAATGTACTCGGAAAAATAATAATTTCGACCTTGGAAGTCATATCCTCCAGAACGGCAAAGGCCATCCGTTCACCTTTTTTGGATTTGTGCTCACGATAGGACTGGATAATACCACCTATTCTTACAGGATTTCCTTCTATCCATTTAACCAAACCTTCAATGGATGTATTCGAAACCATGTGAAGTTCATCAATAACTCCTTCAAGGGGATGACCAGTTAGAAAGAATCCCAGTGTTTCCTTTTCAAAAGCAAGTTTTTTTAATTTTGGCCATTCCTGAATGTCTGGCATTTCAACGCTGTATTTATTCACGTGTGAGGAACTTTCACCCAGTGAAAACAGGTTCATCTGGCCGCTCAAACGGTCCCTTTGAACTGCCTTGGCCTGGTCAAGAACTTCGTCCAGGGCTTCAAGCATCTGGGAACGCAGGTGTCCGGTAGAATCAAACGCACCAGCCTTGATGAGACTCTCAATAACTTTACGGTTGACGCGACTGGGGTCAATCCGCCCGCAAAAATTACTGAGAGAAGCATAGGTGCCGTTTTCTTCACGCTCTTCAATAATGGAAATCAGGGCTGCACCACCGACATTTTTAACAGCAGCCAGTCCGAAACGGATTCGATCATTAATAACGGTGAAATCCTGATACGACTCGTTAATGTCCGGTGGCAGAACATTGATATTGTGAATTTTGCATTCATTTATGTATTTGACAACTTTGTCGGTATTGTCCATGTCACAGGACAGGAGGGCGGCCATGTATTGTGATGGGTAGTGGGCCTTGAGGTATGCAGTCTGGTAGGCAATCAGTGCATAAGCAGCACTATGGGATTTGTTGAATCCGTATCCGGCAAATTTGGCCATCAAATCAAAAATATAATTTGCTTTATCCTCTGGAATATTATTTTTCAGGGCACCAGACATGAATTTGTCTCGCTCCTGTTCCATTACAGAAGGTATCTTCTTTCCCATTGCACGCCGGAGGATATCCGCGTCACCCAGGTTGTAGCCGGCCAGGATATTGGCGATTTTCATAACCTGTTCCTGGTAGACAATAACACCGTAAGTCTCTTCCAGAACATCCTGAAGCTGGGGGAGGGGATATTCGGGCAGACGGCGGCCGTGCTTGGTCTCGACAAAGGTATCAACCATGCCGCTTTCAAGGGGGCCAGGCCTGTACAGGGCGACAAGGGCAATGAGGTCCGTAAATTGCTCCGGTTTCATTTTTTTGAGGAGGTCACGCATGCCGTCACTTTCAAGCTGAAATACCCCGAGACTGTCTGCTTTGCAGAGTAAGTCGTAGGTTTTAGGGTCGTCCAGGGGGAGCGCGTTAAGCTGGATCTCGGTGCCGATATCCTGATGGATCAGCTTCAAGGCACGGTCAAGAACAGTCAGCGTTTTAAGACCGAGAAAGTCGAACTTTATCAGTCCGGTTTTCTCTGTATATTTCATGTCATACTGGGTCAGCACTTCTTTGTTTTGACCTATACAAAGCGGCAGGAAGTCTACCATGGGACCTGGGGAAATAACTACTCCCGCAGCATGGGTAGTCTTATGGCGTGAGAGCCCCTCCAGGGTTTGCGCGATTGTAAGGAGTTCGTTAATATCATCCTCCTTCATCGCGTCACGCAGACGTGGTTCTTTTTTAATTGCCTTCGCAAGGGTGATTTTTAATTCCTCGGGAATCAGTTTTGCAATGCGGTCCACTTTGGGCAGGGGAATTTCGAGTACCCTTCCCACATCCCTGATTGCAGCTCGTGCTTTCATGGACCCATAGGCAACTATCTGGGCAACGTGGTCGTCCCCCCCGTATTTATTCCTGACATAATCGATCACTTCATCCCGGCGGTCTTTACAGAAATCAACGTCAAAATCCGGCATGGACATCCGTTCAACATTCAGAAAACGTTCAAAAATCAAACCGTATGGTATGGGGTCAATGTCCGTGATCTGCATGGAATAGGCAGCCAGGCTGCCCGCACCTGAACCGCGGCCGGGTCCGACCGGAATTTTCTGCTGTTTGGCCCAGTTGATAAAATCAGCAACAATGAGAAAGTAGGCGGCAAATCCCATCTGCTGGATAACCTGAATTTCCATT
>CAMYLK010000088.1 GCA_947259225.1 uncultured Desulfobulbaceae bacterium
TATCTATGAGTAGGGAAAGTTTTGCAGCTGGGAATGCGTCAGTGGCAATTAAGTTAGGAGGGTATTATTTTAATGATACCTATTCGAATTTTTACAATAATTGGGAGGGGAATATTTATGCTGATGTTCGTCTTCAATTGACCTCGAAAGGTTATCTATATGCAAGAGCAGTTGTTGTACGATTTAACAACAATGACGGTTCGTCAAAAACACCTTTATCTAAACGTTTCAATCAACTAATTAAGTTTAACACAAAATATACCCTTTCTATCGAGAAGTCAGGCTCATCCTTCATCTTTAAATGCAATGACGAAACTCTTGTTTATCATATTGCAACACCCATATACCCAACCAACAAATTAGATCGCCATCTGATTGCGATGGTGTATGCCAATGAGGGGGGGAGCGGATACGTTAAAGGGTCTTTTGATGACGTCTGTATTGGAGAGGCTTGTTCCCATGGAGGTTTTTTACCTTCGGTTTTCAACCTGTTACTCTAATTCAACAATAGAGCGGAATATTAAAGTGTGATTATGTCATTTGACCTGGGGAATCAACATCATGTGTTAATCCTGACAATGGAAATGGATAGGCATAACTGAAAAATGGATATTGAATCATATACCGTTAAAATTCATTCATTTGCAAATGACGGTAACTACCACGCTGCGTTTAATATAGCGATTTCTGGGTTAAATGAATGCCGTAGAAATACCGATCAACTATGTACCAATAAATTTCTGAGTATCATCAGGGGAATTTCTCTAATGATGGCTCATGAGTTTGGAAGTAACGAGTATTTTGATATGGAGACAGACTCGGAAATTTGTTGCGTTATCTGTGGGGCGACTGAAAAAGAAGCGGAACTATTAACGGGAGCCAGCGGTGCTATTTGCGATAAATGTGTAAAAAATGCATATACGCATTTTTCTAAATAAGTGATGAAAATGAGAGCAAGACATAACAAGCCCTTCGAATGCCGACAGAGATTATCTGTGCGTATACATAACCTCTCATTAATAATATTCACCATTAAAGGGATTGAACTTAAAATTCCATTGTAAGCCTCCAAGGGGGCGTACATCTTCTTGGAGGCTTTCGCCTTTTCAGAACCATCATAAACGACACAACTGGAAAACAGCTCTGACATGTATTTGCCGACATGAGGGTGTTAAACTTAAAAAAGCAACCTTTTTCTTTTTGTAAGCTGTTTACTTACCTTTATTTGTTCGATGACATTTGCTTCGAATGTCGAGGTGAACCTGAACGGTCCAAAGGACTTCGAACGTGGCAAGGGTAAACTACAGACCCTTACTGAACAGTTTTCCGGCCTTCCTGGTATGGGGCCTCGCTTGTAATCGTCAATGGTGTTGACCAGGGCAGACATCGAATCAATATCGGCTAAATCTTACTCAATGTGGTGGTCTAAGAAATGTAATATATCTATTATGTAAGGAGCGATAACATGAAAAAAATTAACCTAGCCTTGATAGTATTATGTACCTTACTTTTTTCCGTTCAGTCTCAAGCTGGTATGACACTTGGGGGTATGGAACAAAGTATTCCGAATCCTGATGCGCAACCTAATTCAAAGGCATTTGGAAAGTCACTTGATGAATGGGTAAAAGCTCATCTTAGATGGCTTGAAGCAGGCCAAGAACCAGATGTAAGGGTCAAGAATGTCGCATTCCTACCGATTATGGGTGAGTCTCCATTTGATGTTGAAATGGAGCCAGGAACAGCGCTCGTTTTGCCAATAGCGTTATGGCTTGGATTTGAAGGTGATCCGGTACTTGACCCCTCCGATTTTTATGGGGAAGTCCTTGTAGATGGACAGCCGGTTGCTGAACCCAACGAAGACTACTATGTTGGACCAACAATAGTTGACCCTCCACTGTTCGATGTAGTTATATTTTACCAGGGGCTTGCTGTGGTGATTAAACCATTAACGCCTGGGTCGCATACAATTCATCTCATCTCAAGTATAGGCGACGACGATTCATTTAATAACACCTGGAATATCCATGTTACTCCACCAGGTAAAAAGGTCCAATAGAACGTGACCCAAAGTTGACGTGGTGTTTTACTTAAATATAAGACAGGCCTCTGGGAAAAAATTGCAGAGGCTTCTTATTTCTTTGCCCCGCTTTGCGATGGAGAAATACAATCTTTTGAGATGATAGCAAACGCTTCGATAGTACTCTGCATGGAGAAAAAATCGAGTCAGGGTTGAGTTAGGGCTAACAATACTGCGATGAAAGCTACTATTGTAAGCATTCTTTCGCATCAGAGAATAAAAAGATCGAGATTCGTGGCGGCTGAGTCTAATCTTAAATGTGCTTTTTATCAGAACATAGATTAGCAGGCTATCACACCTTACCAAAACTCATAAAAGTAAGACCGTGGGGCTACTCACTAAGGAGGTGGTCATGTTTTTACTCAAACGCTTTATCGCTCAGTACATGCTGGTTTTAATCTGTCTTTGTATATTCGCTCCACCTTATACAATTGCCAAACAGAAACCTTACGATAGTATCGTCGTTTTTGGTTCCAGCTTTAGCGATCCAGGAAATGCCTTTGTTGTATTGTCTGACCCTACAAGTTTCGGTTTTGATGGAACCTGTAATCCACTTACTCCGATGAATGTTCCACCTTATGATACGCTCGATGACTTCTACGTACCTAATGGAGTTTATGCAATAGGTGGCCACCATGTTACCAACGGGGCAACATGGATTGAAATATTCGCACGCAACAACCGGTTAGCAGGGTTTACACGCCCGGCATTGAGGAATGATGGCCAAAAAGCCCGTAATTATGCGGTTGGTGGGGCTAGGGCAAATGATTACCCCTGTCGTTTCAATTTATCAGACCAACTCGAGACCTTTCTAGCAAGTTCCACTGTGGTGTCAGCTGATACATTGGTTATTTTTGAGCTGGGTGGAAATGACCTGCGGGATGCATTAATTGCATTACCTGCTGATCCGACACCTACCATTGCCGACGCAATTTATAATATTGGTACTGCAATTGGTACACTATATAACATGGGGGCTCGCCAGTTTCTGTTAATGAATATACCTGATATTGGTCGGGCACCGGCGGTACAGATCCTGGATAGCATCTATCCAGGTCTGGCTGAAGCGGCGACCGGGTTGACGGGTGCATTTAATCAGCAACTGCTCGTACTTCAGGGGCAATTGAATACCTACCCCGATATGGATGTACGAATATTTGATGTGTATGCATTGCTTGATTTAATCATTGCCAATCCGATCGATTATGGAATCGAGGTTACTGATATTCCATGTATAACGCCAAACATTGCTCCTTACAAATGCAACAATCCAGATGTTTATTTGTTCTGGGATGGATTGCATCCAACCAAGGCTATCCACGAGGTCATGGCAAATGCGGTTGCAGAAGTGCTTTTCACATCCTTGCCGTAAGTGACTTTATATAAAACTCAGCATAATGCCTATGTTCCTTAGCAAGAAAAAATTAACCTTAAAAAAAAAGAACACGCATCATCTCTACTCTACATGTGTCGATAATTGAGGGGACGTTGAACTTTATTGTTCAGCGTTTTTCAGTAATGAAATCTTCGTTCGATCAGGTAAGGAGTCCTGTGATTTGAGTCGACGCGATCGAAATATCACACAAGCCGACAAATCAACGTTTGATGTGGCAATCATTGGTGGCGGCATCAACGGTGCGAGTCTGTTTGATCTGCTCTGCCGCAGAGGATACCGGGTTGTACTGCTGGACAAGGGTGATTTTGCGTGCGGCACCAGCCAGGCTTCAGCCATGATGATCTGGGGAGGACTGCTTTACCTCAGGAACTTCGACCTGGCCTCAGTCTTCAGTTTTTCCAGGGCAAGGGATCATATGATTCACGACATTTCGGATCTGATCTCTCCATGCCAGTTCCAGTTTATTCCTGCCCGCAAGGGATTGCTCAGTAAACTGCCCATCCTCTCAGCTATGTATCTGTACTGGGTTATCGGTTGTTTCAGGAGGAAACGCCCATGTGTCAAGTCATGTTCGTCTGTTATTAGTCGACAAAACGCTAACAAGGACATGCTCCTATTTGAAGAAGGTATGCTGCATTGTTCCGACTGCCGCTTTGTCCTCCACCTGTTAACTCAAAAACGTTTCACGCAACAGTTGGCCATAAATTACTGCGCGGTGAAAAGCGGAGGTTATGATCGCCGAAATAACAATTGGCACATTGAGGCTGAAGACAGAATTGGCAGAAAAAAACTGGAGATTCGTGCGGCAATGGTGGCCAATTGTGCCGGCGTCTGGACCGATTCTGTCAACCAGCTATTCAACATTCAGTCTCCATTCAAACATGTTTTCAGCAAAGGCGTATTTATCAGCCTGCAACGGTCGGAGGAGCAGAAAAAACCCATTGTCTTTGCTCAGGAAGAAAATAACGATGTGATTCTGAACATTCCCTGGGGACCTGTTTCGCTCTGGGGTCCCACCGAAAATACCGTTACTGATATCGAGGAGGGGTTCATGGTGTCTCCTGATGATGTACGGTATCTGATACGGCAGTATAAAAGACATATGAACACCTTATTGACAAAGGAGGATATTGTTTCCCTACGCTGCGGGATCAGGCCTTTAGCTGTGGATAGGGCTTATGCCCGTGACAGTTTTCCCCTTGATTTGTCTAGGAGGTTCAAGGTAGCGACAGATTATGATGTTCCATGGATCTCTGTTTACGGTGGAAAGATAACCGGATGTAATCATGCTGCAGCGATTGTCGCGGATAAGATTGCTGCACGCCTTCCTCCACCGCCTAGAGACGACACACTTTCGCAGGAGGAACCTGAATCCTTTCAGAGTATCCCTCTTGCTACATTCCCCGGTTTACAACAGAAGATCCCGGCCATTGAATGGTGCATGAAAGAGGAGTTCTGCTGCACTCTTGGGGATTATCTCAGGCGGCGCACCGAAATTGCACAATGGACAGCCAGAGAAGGCCTCGGTCACAATAATGAAAATAAGGAGGCCCTGCGTGCGTTATGCCTCTCGCTTGCCAAAGGTGATGAAAAAAAAGGAGAGGTCTTGCTGGAAGAATATTCACAGCAAGTGAAAAACGGTTTTGATCGTGTATTGGCTGAAATCTGATATCCAGATTGTACTTGCTTTGTGTGTCAGGTAGTTTCCCGGCAAGTCGAATCGGCCCCTTTCGTTTATTCCGACTGTAAAGGTCAATAATCGGGACTCAATCTAGTGGAGGTGTTATATGAGTGCTGATAGAAGCAACTGGCCGGCAATTCTCGGCGGCCAACCTGCCGTTACGCTGGATCAGACCGAGGCAAATCGCTGGCCTTTGTTAACGGAGGAGGATGAGCAGGCCGTATTGGGTATCCTGAAAGACGGCCATCTTTCCATCCACCCTGTGGCTAAGGAGCTTGAAAGCGACTACGCAAAGCTTACCGGCATGGAATATGCGCTCTCCCACAATAACGGGACGGCTGCACTTTTGGCGGCATTTTTTGCACTGGACCTGAAACCCGGAGATGAGGTGATAGTACCATCCGCCACTTTCTGGGCTTCTGTCCTGCCAATGATCTGGGTCGGAGCAGTACCTGTTTTTTGCGAAAGCGAACCGGAACGCCTCGGACTGGATCCCGTAGATATAGAAAGGAAGATCACTTCGCGTACCCGGGCGATTGTCTTAGTGCACCTATGGGGCTTACCTTCTAAAATGACCGAAATAATAGAGGTCGCCAAAAAACATAATCTCAAGATTATTGAAGATGCGTCCCATGCCCATGGTGCGGTATGGAGGGATCGTCCGTGTGGTTCACTTGGTGATATAACCGTTTTCAGTTTGCAGGGAGACAAGCTGGCTCCAGCCGGAGAAGGAGGAATTTTTCTCTGCCGGGAGTACGAATATTACGAGAGGGCGGTACTACTTGGCGATATATCCAGGATCATAGAACTGGAAACACCGGCCCGTAGATTCGCCGCGACAAGTTTCGGCATCAAAACCCGTATCGCCCCCTTATCTGCCGCTTTGGCAAGGATCCAGCTCAAGAGGCTGGAGGAGCATAATCAGAAGCGAAACCAGAATCTCATTTACCTGTCGGAAGAACTTGAGAACTTCGGTTTTCACACTTTCTTGCCGCCACCCCATATCAAACGGGTGTACTTCGAATTTGTTATTCGGTTTAATCCAGATCGAATCCCCCTGCCCATGCCTTCCCTGTTGAAGGCCCTGCAGAGCGAGGGCTGTCATATTTCCATGCCACGCTATCCGCTCATTCATCAACAGCCATTTTTTACAGAAGGGCATTTCCGGAGTATTCTCCGCTTACCGCCTGAAATTTCCCCTCCGAACTACTCTGCCGAGAATCTTGAAGCAACTTGCCAGGGAAATCGCTCCCTGATCAAACTCCCTTCTTTTCCTAATAGTGGAAAAGAATTGCTGGACCAGTATATTGAGGCTTTCAAAAAGGTCTTCGTTCATGCCGAGGCTATCATGAACAGTGCGCCGGAGATCGAAGAACCGGCAGATACGAATCCGTTCAGCGACGCATGAACAGCAAAATGCCAAGGTGGAAATTGGCCGGTGAAGTACTCAATCTATTTCTACATGCAATTCATCTCTTCATTGTATTGTTCAGCATTACGGGCTGGTTGTTTGAGAAAACACGGATTGCCCATGTGTTTTTGCTGATGGCTATATATGGTTACTGGTATATATTAGGCCCCATCCTCCGCAGGAAAGGGTGGTTTGGGTATTGCCTCATTACTGATCTGCAGTGGGAATTGAAAAAAAGGCT
>CAMYLK010000089.1 GCA_947259225.1 uncultured Desulfobulbaceae bacterium
GCCGATCCCATGTTGAACCGCTTCATTTTTCAGGGTCAGCCGAACAGGCCTGGCAGGTTCTGCAGAAGGTCCTTGTTGACATGGGCGGCCAAATCGTAGAAGCGGATGATCATTGTGTCCATGCCGTATTCCGCAGCAGAATATTTCGTTTTGCCGATGACCTGAACTGTTGTCTTGACAGCGATAGCCACATTATCCATCTCCGGTCCGCAGCCAGGATCGGTTATTATGATTTTGGGGTCAATCGCAAACGTGTGGAAAACATACGCAAAAAATTTCATGCGAAGATGGAAAAAATCCCTTCGTCATGACCGCTATCTTCCCCCTCGCCTTTTCGTTTCATCCTCTCCAAGCTAACCAAATGATAGTATCTGCTACCATTACGCCCTGCTAATTTCCCCATTGTCAGCGGATGAATAATGACTACTTTCTTAGGCAAGACAAAAAACCAATACCTAAAATTTCATGGAGGTACACCATGTTTGGATATGAATCACTCATTTGGATTAGAGACGAAGAAAGAAGAGAGCTGGTTTGCTCAGCCGATGCAATCCGGGATGACTTTGTCGATGGACAAGAGCTATCTGCTAATGAACGGGCAGCCTGTTCCGACGTGAGTCTCATCATAGGAACCGAACGTTGGTAGCAGCATTACAGGCACCCTTTTCCTCTGGTGAAACGGGTGCCTTTCTTCAATGCAGAGGATAAAGCCATGAAAAAATGCAGCCTCAATCATTTCACTGAAAGTCTTACCCCCTGGCTGGATGAAAATTACCTCAACAAAGTCACCTTGAAAAAAGGCAACAAAGTGACCTTTTCCTTTAACGATGGAGTTAACGACACTTTTGAAATATCGGACTGTAACACCAGTCAACTCAATAAGGTTTGTCGTGATCTAGCGGCAAGAGGTATTAAGGTAGACGGTCTTGAGCAGTAAGCACGATAGATAACGAACACCGAAAACTCTACCGCTGGAGGAGTTTTTTTTATGATTACCATCGACACTCAGCCTTTTAGCTCGTCATTCACGAGAAGGTGGGAATCTAGGCGGTCTGGCCAACTACTCTGGATTCCCGCCTCCGCGGGAATGACTTTCTGACAGAAAGCATTCTCTGAATTATCAATACATTACAGTGTTTGCTTTAAAGTTGGCTGAGTTTCAGTGGTAACCACATTTTTTTTGCAAAAGTTCATCGGGATAATTACGCTGTAAGCGTCTGACAACCATTTGTACACCAAAAGGATATGAAAAGATATGAATCTTAAAAATTACTTTAGCGAACACAAAGGAACCGGCGTCATTGCCACCAGTAACAAGGCAGGCGTTGTAGACATGGCGATCTACTCAACACCGCATGTGCTAAGTGACGACGAGCTGGCCTTCATTATGCGGGATCGCCTGACCCACAGCAACCTGCAGGAAAATTACCATGCCGGCTACCTTTTCATGGAAACAGGGCAAGGGTATAAGGGGGTTCGATTCTTCCTCAGCAAAATTGATGAAAGTACGGACCATGACCTTATCGAAGCCATGACCAGAAGACACCTCAGTCCTGAGCAGGATAAGGCGCTTGGTGACAAATACTTGGTCCGCTTTAAAGTTGACCGGGTCCTCCAACTGATTGGCGGCGTAGAGATTCCCCTTGACTGAAGGCAATGCTTGGTGCTTGACCGTACAAAATAGAGACTTGTGTTCAATACAGAAAAATTGAACCGTATTTCTCCTCTGCCAGAATTATAAATTATAATGATTCTTGAAGCTCAAGACCTGACAAAACAATTTCACATCGGCGAGCAGGAGATCACGGTTCTCGATCATGTTCAGCTTACAGTGGCTTCAGGGGAGTTCCTTGCCATTAACGGCAAAAGCGGCAGTGGCAAAACAACGCTTCTGACCCTGCTGTCCGGGCTGGATGCCCCGACATCTGGACGAATCTTTGTCCAGGAAGAGGAAATAACCCATTGGTCTGAAGATCGCCTGGCCCCTCTTCGCAATCGGACATTTGGTTTTGTCTTTCAGTCGTTTCACTTGGTTCCATCGCTTACGGCCATGGAGAATGTTATTTTTCCTGCTGAATTATGCGGCGATCCGGAAGCTGAAAACAAAGGAAAAGAACTTTTGGATCACGTTGGACTTTTGCAACGAAGCGACAATTATCCCAGCCAGCTCTCAGGAGGCGAAAAACAGCGTATTGCTCTTTGCCGGGCAATCATCAATGACCCGCGCATCATCTTTGCCGATGAGCCGACCGGCAATCTCGATTCGGCAAATGGCGAACTGGTGTTGGAATTACTGCTCAAACTGCACCGGTCCCGTGAGACCACCTTGGTTATGGTGACCCATAATCAACGAATTGCAGAGATGGCAGATCGAATTGTAACCCTGGAAGATGGCCATATCATTGCAAACAGCAGCTGAACACCCTAACAAAACTCTGCATTACCGTTTCATTCGTCGGGAAATCCACGCCCTGGGCAAACAGGCTGTTCTTTTCACTATCTGCGTAGCCCTTGCTATGATCAGTCTGGTGGCGGAACACGGTCTCTCGGAAAGTGTCAATAAGGTTATGCGCCAGGATGCACGCAGTCTGGCGGCCGCAGATATCCTGCTCAAGTCCAACCTCCCCTTTTCCAAAGCAGTTCTTGAATCAATCGACAAACTGCAACGCGATTATAACGTTGAAGTGGCCCGCACCTACACATTCTACTCCATGGTGCGACCGGTTGACGGTGAAGAGTCCGTGCTGACCCATATCAAAGCAGTGGAGGCGCTGTACCCCTTTTATGGCAAGGTGGAATTGCTTTCAGGAAGGCCTTTTGCCGAGGTACTGCAGCCCGGTTACATCATTGTTGAACAATCGCTGCTCGACAGGTTACAGCTTGCAATCGGCGACAAGTTGCGCATAGGGCGCACAACCGCAGTAATCGCCGATGTTGTTGTACGCGAGCCTGATCGACCTGTAGACTTTTTTGCTCTCGGCCCCAGGCTCTTTGCCGCCGCAGAGGATCTTCCAGCCATGGACCTCATTCAAAAAGGCAGCCGCATCAGGCATACGATGCTTCTGAAGATTGAGAACGAAGCACAGATTGCAACCGTTGCCAAAGCGCTGCAAGAACCCACGGACAGAGAACAGGTACGCCTTGAAACCTATGATTCAGCACAGTCGCGCGTCCAGCGTTTTCTTGATAACTTTCTCTTTTTCCTCAGCCTGATAGCCGTCTTCACTATGCTTCTTGCAGGCATCGGCATCCAGAGCACGGTGACCGCTTTACTGCTCAACCGGAGTAAGGCCATTGCAACCCTCAAAACCCTCGGCGCCGGCTATCGGTACATCCTTGCCAATTATTTTATTATCCTGCTTGGCATCGGCTGCATCGGCAGCATCGCCGGAGTCATACTCGGCGTTGTTCTGCAAAAAACGCTTCTCGTCCTTGCTGCTGACATCCTGCCCGCCGGTATAACCTTTTCCCTCTCCTGGGAGGCACTGATCAAGGCGTTTTTACTTGGCTTCGTCATCATTGGCGTTTTCACTTTTTTGCCGCTTACCAGACTCCGGGACATCAAGCCGGCGGTTATTTTTGCCGAAGCGCAAGTCACTCCCTCCTCAAAACGGTTATACATTTTACCGACCCTGCTCATAGTCTCCTTCTTTCTCATCATGGTTTTTCGATCTGTTCAGGACGTTCGCACCGGTGTCTATTTCTTCCTTGGCTCCCTTGCTCTGCTAGCGGCAAGCGCTATTCTGACACACACGATCCTGAGTATCTACAAGAAGACCCGATTTCGCTCCCTCCTGCTACGCCAAGCCTTTCGAGGACTGTTCCGGCGATCAAGTGCTACCAGGGCAATTATTATTACACTTTCAGCTTCCACATCGCTCATTTTCAGTATATTTCTTGTTGAACAGAACCTTGACCATGCCTTCATCAGTTCTTTTCCGGAAGATGCACCAAATGTATATTTCATCGATATCCAACCAAACCAGTTGCAGGACTTCAAAAATAGCCTGGGTAGAACAAGCCGATACTACCCCATTGTCCGTGCTCGGGTTACGGCAATAAACGGCACGGCCATTGACCGAAAAAAAGAGCGGCAACGAAAAGGCGATAATTTGGCTCGGCCATTCAGCCTGACCTATCGAAAATCGCTTCTGGAGGACGAGAAATTATTACACGGTACGTCCCTCTTTCGCCAGGATATCAGCGGGCCGCAGGTTTCTGTCCTGCAATACGTTGCCAAACCTGCAGGCATCAAGACCGGAGACACCATTACCTTTAATATCCAGGGACTCCCCTTGCAGGCAACAGTCGCAAGCATTCGCAGCCGTACTGAAAAACCGATGCGGCCATTCTTTGTCTTTGTCTTTCCCGATGAAACTCTGGCGAAAGCGCCGCAAACTATTTTCACCGGCATTCGAACCTCAACTGATGAAAAATCAGAGATCCAGCGCAGCATTTCCAGCAGATTTCCCAACGTTTCCGTCATTGACATCAGTGAGACCATGGCCATGGTCGGTGAGGTAATGGGAAAACTTTCCATCATTGTCCGACTTTTCGCCTTCTTTAGTATTCTTGCCGGCTTGTTGCTCGTCATCAGCTCAATTCTCGCAACCCGCGCCATCCGAATCAGAGAGGCTGTATATTTTAAAATTGTCGGAGCACCGAAACGATTTGTCGTCGGATTTTTCAACTTGGAAAATCTCATCCTCGGCTGCACGAGCGGCGTAATTGCCCTGTTGCTCTCCCAACTTGCCAGCTGGCTTATCTGCACCCACCAACTCGACATTGCCTACCAGGCGATGCCAATGGCAAGCCTGTTGATGTTGTGCGCCGTGATGACCCTGACTACCGCGGTGGGCTGGTTTGCATCACTTCCCATTATGCGGCAGAAGCCCGGCAGATTCCTTCAACAAGAGCAAGAGTAATGCAATGTCCTGTACGCCATACAAAGAGAACAACCGCATGGCGAAAGCCAAAGCCGATACTTTACCTGCTCCTGCTGTTCTGCATGACAACAGCTTGCGAGCAGCCGGAAAATAGGCCGGATAAGACATTACATGAAGCTGTGCAACCGATGCAAGGAACAATTATTGCCGTGGGTAACTCGTTGAGTGCCGGATTAGGGGTAGCGGAAGACGCAGCCTACCCTTCCCTTCTCGAAGATGAACTCCATTCCAGAGGTCACCATTACAAAGTAATTAACGCCGGTATCAGCGGTGAAACAAGCAGCGGCACTCTGTCCAGAATCCAGTGGGTAATCTCCTTCAACCCGGACATCGTCATTCTGGAAACCGGCGCCAATGACGGCCTACGTGGCATCGATCCGTCCCTGACCAAAAAAAACATAGATACAATATTACGCGAATTGAAGAATGCAGGAGTAACAGTTATCCTCTGCGGCATGAAGATGGTACGAAACCTCGGTGACACCTATATCGATGATTTTGAGGCTATCTACACTTCGCTTGCCCAACAACACCAGGTTTCCTTTATGCCATTTTTTCTCGAAGGCGTTGCCGGGGAACCGAGCCTTAACCAAAGAGACGGCATTCATCCCAATGAACAAGGGTACCAGGTCATTGTAAACAATCTTCTCCCGTATGTTCTGGAAGTTATAGAGTGAGAATGTGGTAAAGGATACACCAGGATAATGAAGCGCAGCAAATACGCGAGGCAATAGAGAAACTAAAAGATGAAAAGTGTAGAGATTCCAAAATATCCTAAAACCATAGCGCTAAGCCTTGACCACCGGGTAGCCTTACACCCGCTTCTACAAAAACTGCCGGATGGCATATCCGAGTTTACCTTTGCAAACCTTTACCTTTTTAGAAAAACCCATAATTACCGGATAAGCACAATAGAAAATAACACCCCGATAATAATTGGAAAAGACGGCGAGAGCAGTTTCTTCATGCTCCCCGTTACAATGCCTTCGCCTGCAACGCTGCAAACACTTTTTGCCGATTTCGACTCCATGAAGTGTGTTTCGGAAGAGCAAGCCAAGGTCTTGAGCCAACAGCAGTATAGCGTCACAGAAGATCGAGACAACTTTGACTATCTCTACCTGCGGCAGGATTTATCGGAGCTGTCCGGTCGCAAGTTTCATAAAAAGAGAAACCTGATCAAGGCATTTATCAGCAACAATGCTTACGAAGGGATGCCACTGCTCGAGGAACTGAAAGAGGATGCGTACAAGGTTCTGGAGGAATGGCGCCGTGGTCGTCAAGACCAGGGAGACTATGAAGCGGCCAGGGAAGCCCTGGAAAAATCGGAAGAACTTCAGCTCTGTGGCGGCATTTACTATGTTGACCGTAAACCGGTGGCCTACTCACTTGGTGAAGAACTGAGCTGCGGCCGCAGCTTTGTCATTCATTTTGAAAAGGCTGTGGGCACCTACAAGGGAATTTGGCAATTCGTCAACCAGGCCTTTGCCTCCATCCTCCCTGACCAATATGAAACGATTAACAGGGAACAGGATCTGGGGAATGCCGGTCTCAGGAAGGCGAAGTCGAGTTATAACCCCATCGGCTTCATCAGAAAATATCGTGCCCGGTTACCTGACTAGATGAGAGTGAAAAGCGGAAAACCAACCTGGCAGCAAGGCAATACACCTCGAGTCATTGCAGTGAGCCGCCTTGATTTGACATGGGGAGCGGCCGTTGAAAAACGCAACCCTTATCGCATTTTTCAACAGCCTCCTCGTAACGGAATTAGTCGGTTTTCGTAAAGGCCTGCTTCTTGGCCCCGCACACAGGACAGGTTTCC
>CAMYLK010000090.1 GCA_947259225.1 uncultured Desulfobulbaceae bacterium
TCAAAGGGTCGTGAACGAAAAAAGATGAAGAATTTCCTCAGGTTTAGTCTTTTCGCAATTTTTAATTTCGACTATAGTAGTCATCGTTTATAAAAATGTCTATCATGCTTTTTTCCAAGGGGACCCCCAGCTGTCCACAAGCATTTTTCTCGAAAAAAGTTAAGTGACAGATGGCAGGTTTTACGGTAAGGGTGCGTCCCGTGGAGATGATACGTAAAAGCAGAACAACTAAAAAGGAGTAATGGAACAATGAAACTCGGAATCAATGGCCTCGGCAGAATAGGTAAACTTACGCTGTGGCATCATGTTTCCCGCCAGTTTTTTTCCGAAATAGTAGTCAATCTCGGTCGTGATGTCGGCCAGGGGTTACACGATATTGCTGCAATGATAGAGAAGGACTCGACCTACGGCAGGTTGTCGATGTACCTGCACGGCCACAAGGGCGGAAGGGTAATAGAAAATTTGCAGGAAGATAAGGGCACAATGACAGTGAACGGTGTTCCGGTCACAATTCTCAGGCAGGCCCGAAATCCAAAAGATATCAAATGGCAGGAAAATGATATTCGTATAGTTGCGGACACAACAGGTGTTTTCAAGGACCCTACAGCCGATCCGGACGAGGGTTGGGGGTCCATTAGAGGCCATCTCCAGGCAGGAGCGGAAAAGGTTCTGCTGTCGGCGCCGTTTAAAATCAAGTCCAAGGGAATTGATATGCCGGACGATGCCATAACAACGGTGATGGGCATCAATGATGACGATTATGACCCTACAAAACACAGCGTCATTTCCGCAGCCTCATGTACAACAACCTGCCTGTCCTACATGATCAAACCACTCATTGATCACTTCGGCGCGAGTCGACTGCTTTCCGCTTCAATGATGACAGTGCATGCGGCAACAGGCAGTCAGGAGGTTCTGGATCGCGTACCAGGTGCAGGAGCTACCGATCTGCGTAAAAACAGGTCAATACTCAACAATATAATCCTGACTACCACTGGCGCGGCTAAAGCTCTCGCACTTGTGATACCTGAAATGAAATCCATCGGTTTTATTGCTGAATCGGTGCGGGTGCCGACTTCATCAGGCTCCCTGATAGTGCTGGTGCTGAACCTGCAGGATGAGCTGGAAAATCCGGTGGGCAGGACCCTGATTAACTCCATTTACGAAAAATATGCCGGCACAACACCCTATCTTGAATATTCAAAGGAGCAGAACGTCTCCTCAGATATTATTGGAGCTCCTTCGGCGGCTGCGGTTATCGAATCCACGGAAACACACACCCGCACGGCTTCGATAAGCGTAAACCTGGAAAAATTGAATGTGTGTAACCTGGAACCGGGAAATGCACCGCCAATTCTTGAGGTCCCTGTCACCCAGGCCGTCATTTACGGCTGGTACGATAATGAACTGGGCAGCTATACAAATATGCTCGGTGACCTGACGGTATCAGTAGCAGAGAAGTTGGTTTAAGCGCAGAAAACGAAACCAGTCGTATCGCATAAACCTCTGGAGAGATCATGAAAACAATCCGGGAACTTGAAATAGCAGGGAAAAGAGTGCTGATCCGGGTCGATTTCAATGTTCCCCTTGATGAAAACGGGAACATTACTGATGATATCAGAATCAGGATGGCCCTGCCGACCCTGCGTTACGCATTAGAAAATAAGGCCAGAGTCATTCTCTGCTCACACATGGGCAGGCCCAAAGGAAAAAGAGTTCCCGAGTATTCTCTCGCCCCTGTAGCCAAGGCACTTTCGACGATACTAAACCAGGATGTCCGCCTGGCTCCGGACTGCATCGGTGCGGAAACAGAAGGTTTGGTCGGGCAAATGGGGGATGGCGATATAATACTGCTTGAAAATCTGCGCTACCATGAAGAGGAGCAGGCGAATGATCCTGAATTTTCCAGGCAGCTTGCCTCGCTGGCCGATGTCTATATCAATGATGCCTTTGCCGTATCGCACCGCGCGCATGCTTCGGTAGTCGGGGTTACGGAATCTGTCCCTGAGAAAGCAGCAGGGTTCCTGCTGGAAAAAGAGATGGATTATTTCCATCGGTCGATGGATGAACCCGTCCGGCCACTTGTTGCAATTGTCGGCGGAGCCAAGGTATCGAGCAAGCTTGGAGCTCTGGAGAATATGCTCGGCAAGGTTGACCTGATGCTGATCGGTGGAGCCATGGCCAACACTTTTTTAAAGAGCCAGGGGCTGGATGTGGGAGCTTCCAAAGTGGAGAATGATCTGCTTGATACTGCAGGCCGTTTTCTAGCTGCTGCCTTAACAAAAGGAGTAAAGGTTTACCTCCCTGTTGACGTGATCGTCGCCGATACATTTTCACCCGATGCTGTTACCAGGACGGTACCCGTTAATGAAATTCCTGAAAGCTGGATGGCGCTTGACATCGGTCCGGAAAGCCTGAAAATTTTTACTCAGGCCCTTGCTGATGCCGGGACGGTTATCTGGAACGGTCCCATGGGAGCCTTTGAGATGGATGCTTTTGCCAGCGGGACCATGGAACTGGCTCGGGCCATTGCCTCGTCTGAAGCCCTGAGTATAACCGGGGGCGGGGACTCCAACGCCGCGGTCAAGAAATCAGGGCAGGCCGATAAGATTTCATATATGTCAACAGGTGGTGGCGCCTTTCTTATGCTGATGGAAGGAAAAACACTGCCTGGTGTTGATGCCCTCGGTGTAGATTAATTGGTATTTTAGCCTGGGAGAAAGTGATGGAAAGAAAACCACTGATTGCCGGCAACTGGAAAATGCATCTCTCTATTGAGGAAGCGGTTCAACTGGCTTCCTCCCTGGCAGATTGCTGCCGCGGTGGCCTGGATGATCGGGAAGTCATGGTTGCACCACCCTACACTTCAGTCGCCGCAGTCGTAAAGGCACTCAAAGGTTCGCCCATACAGGTGGCAGGACAGAATGTATGCTGGGAGAAAGAGGGTGCTTTTACAGGGGAAATCTCACCGGTAATGCTCAAGGAAGCCGGTACAACGATGGTTATCCTTGGTCACTCGGAACGCCGCCATATTTTTGGTGAAGGTGACGAACTGATAAACCGCCGCCTGCAGGGGGCTCTCGCCTTTGACCTGACACCAATTCTCTGCGTGGGCGAAACCCTCGATGAACGTGAACAAGGTGCAACCTTTGATGTCCTTGAAAGGCAGGTGACTAAAGGCCTCCAGAATGTCGCAGCCATAGATGCCGCAGAAGTTGTGATAGCCTATGAGCCGGTATGGGCGATAGGTACCGGTAAAACGGCCAGTAATGATCAGGCCCAGGAGGCCCATAAATTCATCAGAGGGGTGCTGGCTGCATTGTATGAGAAAACACTTGCCGACAAAATACGGATATTGTATGGTGGCTCGGTTAAACCAGATAATATTGACAGCCTTATGGCTGAGCCCGATATAGACGGAGCGCTCGTGGGCGGCGCTGCACTGAAATTCGAGTCCTTTGACCGGATTATTCATTATAAAATATGACAACTATACTTGTAATCATACACATTCTTGTCTGCCTTTTTCTGATAGGTATTGTCCTTCTGCAGCATGGTAAGGGGGCTGATATCGGCGCCACTTTCGGCGGCTCGAGCCAATCCCTGTTCGGCACCGAGGGCCCGTTACCGCTGCTCAACAAAATTACGACCCTGGCAGCGATTGTCTTTATGGGCACTTCAATTTCACTTGCCTATATTTCGGCAAACAAGGGCACCGGCTCAGTCATGAGCGATGTGCCCGTACAGCAGGCTCCTGTCCAGGAAACCCAGGTTCTGACTGAACCTGTAACTATTCCCGTACCTGAAGAGAAAACTGATCCTTCAGCAGCACCACAGGAGATGCCGGTCGAGCAGAGTACGCAGCAGTAAAAATAGCCGAAGTGGTGGAATTGGTAGACACGCTATCTTGAGGGGGTAGTGGCCCACGGTCGTGCGAGTTCGACTCTCGCCTTCGGCACCAAATTCATGAAAGGCCTGTGACTTTAATTAGTTACAGGCCTTTGTTCTTTTGATGGTTACGGTGAGGTTGCTGACGGTTGAGATAAAAGAAAATTCCGGCTTACTCTCTCTCTTTTGCTATCCGGCACATAAAACTTCGGCCTGAAGGCGTGCCGATGATCGGGTTGCGGCGGTCATCGTCGGTCAGGCGGTTCAGGCTTAAGTCCGGACTCAGGTCGCCCCAGCCCCAGGCAATTCGGATTGAACCCTGATGAACATCGGTTGAAATCTTTGCCGGCATAACGATCCGGCCCCGGGGTGTTTCGACCCGTACAATGTCACCTTCAGCAATGGTGTATGCCTCAGCATCATCCGGATGGATGTCAACCACGCAACCTTTCCGGTTCATATACAGTGACGGGACCTGGTGGAACTGGGAATGGGTAAAGCGGTTGCTTCGTGCTCCACTGATGCCCAGGAGCGGATATTGATCCTGCTGGTCGCTGAAGCTTATCGGCCTGTCAACATAACCGTTGTCATAGGGCACTGCTGTAAATCCGTTTTCCTCAAGTTTCAGCGGTGCAAATTCCACTTTCCCGGAGGGTGTGTTGAACCCATCGCTCCTGTATTTTTCAAACCGCATGTCCTCAGACGAAATGCCGTCCGGATTATCCCGAAGCATCTGCACCGTGATTCCAGCCGGTTCCAGTTGATAATCAATAGCTTCTTCAACGGTCTGCCATGGAAACTCTTCCGTGAGTCCAATCCGGCGGCCCAGTTCGAAGACAATTTTCCAGTCCGGCCAGCTCTCACCGAGCGGTTCAATGACCTGATTCTGGATCCGCACAAGCCTGTTGCGCAGGTAGGCCCGGTTGAGCTGGGTCTTTTCAAAACAGCTGCTGGCGGGCAGCACCACGTCTGCCATGCGGGCGGTCTGCGTCATGAACTTGTCGATGACAACCAGAAACTCAACTTTTTCAAGTGCCCGCTCCACCCTTCCCGCATCCATAAGCGATACGACCGGGTTGCCGGACTGCGACACCAGCATCTTGACCGGATAGGGCTTCTCTTCAAGGATTGCATCCACCACGCATGATTGGACATGCTTGCCCCAGGTCGCATTGAATACATTGAACTGCGGGTAGGCTCCGGTGATCGGCTTTACCCCGGCAGGCATCCTTTCCTGAAGCTGGATGTTCCGCGCCGGGACCGGCTGTGGGATAAAGTCTCCTCCCTTCACATCAAGGTTTCCGGTCATTGCCCGCAGCATGGCAACGGATCGGGTCGCATCAAAGGCATCCACCTGCATGTCAAGACCATTGCCGTCAACAATACAGGCCGGTTTGGTCGTGGCAAAAAGCCTGGCTGCTTCTCGGATTAAGTCAGGATCGAGCCAGATATCATGGGCTATCCTTTCTGCCGGGAACTTTGCGGCGGATTCAGCCAGCTGCTCAAAGCCGACTGTCCAATTGTCCACAAATTCAGCGTCATACAGGTTCTGCGAGATGATTTCATGGATCATGGCCATGGCAAGTAAACCGTCATGTGCCGGCTTGATCTGCAGCCAGATATCAGCCCTGGCGGCAAAGTAGGTCCTGATCGGATCGACCACGATCAGTTTGGCTCCGTTCTGTCTTGCATGCAGTATCGCTTCGGCAGCCATTGGATTAGTATCCCGGTCATTCTTGCCCCAGATCAGAATGCATTTGGCCTTCTGCAACAGCGGGACGGTCATGGCGCCGTAGGTTATTGTATGGGCAAACTCACGGCCCACATGACAGACCGAACCGTTGCCGATGGAGTTGGGTGATCCGAAACCGTTCATCAGACGGTTGACATAATCCCATGGCGCACCCCAGTCAGCTGCCATACCCCTGAGCCAGCAGACTGACTCGGCACCGTTTTCCTTTTTATATTGGAGGAATTGTTCAGCAACCCTGTCGAGCGCGTCAACCCAGGAGGCTTCCTGGAAATTTCCGGCATCGTCCCTCATCAGAGGTTTTTGAAGACGCTCGGGAGAATAGACGATATCGGCCGCCGCTTTGAGTTTTGGGCAGATTAATTGCCTTTCATCGGGCAGGAACGATTTTCTCCTGGCTGATATCAATCGGTTGTTTTCCGTTTCCGCTACGACCGGACAGCAGGATGAACAAAAACGGCAAATGGTATCTGTTTTCATCGGGATCGTCTCCTGTGACTTCTTCTATTACCTGCCGGCTTTGACATAACAGCTGCGGATCTGTTCATAATGATTGGTGTGGGTCCGTATTTTCCACCATACATGCCCATGCGCTGAAATTTCCCATGTGGGCGGCAGCTGGTTCCGTTCTTTGCTCAGCAGGGCTATGATATTATCAAGGCCTTTGCCGGCATACGGGCCGCTGGTCCTTCCGCCCAGCCACTCCTCCTCGCCGGCGGCTTCCGCGGACCAGGAAAAAGGATCGGACAGGAGAAGCTGAGCCGAGGCTTTGCGGGCTACCCTGTTCATCTCCTCAAGATGCTGAATGGGCCGCGGTACTTTATCAATCAGGTTCAATGAAGAGAGAGACCCGGCGCTGTCGGCCCGAAAGGGCAGTGCCAGGGC
>CAMYLK010000091.1 GCA_947259225.1 uncultured Desulfobulbaceae bacterium
TCGATCTGTACCGCTATTTTGATGCGACCAAACAGGCTGAATTTTTCTTCGAGTGCGTAGAAGAAACAGTCTCTCAGACCCTGCCGGGAGAGGTAGAATATTTAAAGAAATATGATCTGCTCAACGAATTCATAAAAAACTATATCGACATGCCGGATAAGCTCGTTGATCTACTGATACGCTTTTTATCTCAAAATGACGGGATGCTCTCAAAGCGCGGTCGAGCCAAAGAGTTTGAAAAGCTGACGGACAGGGAAGTCCAGGCCATAGAGGCGAAGTACCTGGAAGTATTTGTGTAATTATTGTTTGTTTTGAATGATATGGTGTCCCTGTTTTATATAATTCCTTACGGCAATCTATAGGAGAAATATCTGGTGAATTCAAAATTCTCAGGCCCTGAGTGTATATTCCAGAGCAATCCGGCCACCCATTCCAATTGATTCCGGCCACCGATTTCGGAAGGTAGCGACGCATAGAAACAAATGGTAGAATAAATTGTTATATTTCCATTCAGGCTACAACTGCCTGTTGCTACCTCGCACATTTTAAAAGTGCCCAACAAATTAATATCAGTTTTTCGGTATCTCCACAGTGCCTTAAATGATGACTACGTAGTTTCAATCAGTTAGATGAAATATAGGAATGATATCATTCGTTTTCGACTGGATAACAGGAAGCATGATACCCTTACTCGATTCAACCTCGGACCATTCTGGTCAGCAAAAAAACATTGACGGTGATGTTCGTTTCTACATCATCGATGAAATCTATAGCACCTTTTCTTCTCCGAACGGAGCCAGCCAAAGTCAATACTTCCAATTCTAGTGAACAGTCGAGGTATGTTACTTATAATGGCTCAAGAGATGTATTGACTCATTGCCGCTGAGCATAACGAACCCTTGCCAGCAGAGTTCAATGCATGTATTTATTGTGTTAGGCCTTACTAAACAAGCCTGTCCAACCATTACGGGGCGCAGGATCATGTTCGAACAAAGCCTTATTGCGTGGAAAGCATTGTCCCGACAGGTTCGAAAAGTCACGGTCAGCACGAGAATGCTCTACCATTTCGAATATGTTATTGCCACGGATGAATAGAAGTAAAGAGATACCCTCGTTCGTCTGTATTGTCGTTCTTGACTCAACATCCCAGGAAAATCCCAGGGTCACTTTAACCACATCATTGTTGGAATACGGGCCGAAGAAGCAAACCTTGTCCCATGCACCTGGAACCGCAGATGACAAGTCGATGAATTTTCCGTCGTTACTCTTAAACTGATTGGCAATCGTGTCAGAGACGTTGTATTCGCACTCGGCGAACTCATAGTTCCAGCGTCCACCTCGGTCTAGGCAGTGGTCGATATCAACATCGATAAGAAAGTTATAGATCAAGTAGATGATTCCGATGGAACCGATCACGGATAGTGGTAACAAAATGTTTTTCGGAACCTTCATTTTGGTTTCAAATTCTTATGCACAATATTGGCGGTTGCCATGGAGTGCCAGCGTTTTGAGGGCAGGTCCGCTTTTGGCTCTTTTCGATCCGTTAAGCATAGTTAACAGACTTTCAGTCCTTGGTAACTAGCAGACATCATAGATATAAGATATGTTGACTCGATGGAATAAATGATTCAATACAGTCGGGCGATGTATATTAGAAAGCTCAAGTTGGTGTAGAAAGAAAAAATATTAGGGATGCCAGGCGAAAACTAAGTGAAATGGCATCAATTGATAAGTAGGCCCAACAGCACGAAATTAAATGAACTTTCGTTCGAATAGTTCGTAACGTTCATGTGCCCCCCCTTTTTTAAGTTTAATAGCGTTTAATTTTATTCAGGATAAAATGGCAATGGAGGGGTATTTGAAAGTGCATCTTGAGAAAACACAGAACCTGCGAGCACCGGGATCTTTGTAGTAGTATCACCCAGCCGGACAGATATTGAGTTCTCATCAATTATGGTGATTATTTTTTCTTCAAACCCGATTGTATCGTTTATTGTTACAACTGCTTCGTTACCGCCTCGGTCACTGACCCAGGCCATACCTTGTTCTTTGTCTACCTGATAAACATATAGATCTTTTATTTCATTGTATGGAAAGTAGTTCGCCGCATACGTATTGATACCGACAAGAAGAAAACAAAGACAGATCAACGCTATTCTCATGGTGTTACTCCTTTTATGGCCATATTAATAACGGGATGGGAGCATTGAATATTTCTGGCCAATCAGCCGATTCCAAACCAAAAGCATCCGGTGAGTGCCAGCCTACCCACCGGACATAATGTGCATTTATTCCTCTGAAGTTCTTAATCTGTGTGTTTTGAAATACTCCTTCACCATTTTCCTGGTTAACAACCCCTCCCATTGAAGTAGAACCATAATCCGAATGGCTTCGACTTATGGATGACCATTGAACGTGGTAGTTGAAAGAAGGAGTATCTGCTAGAAGAATCACCCTGCCATAACTTGGTGCAGGCATCGTCAGGCTGGCTGTATGAAGCTGAGTGGGGTAGCTGTCACTAAAAAATGCCATTCCGATATCCATGTCATTGTATGGATCCAGATAGCTGTCATCTAATGGCCATGTAAGATCAGGATTGGTTCTAATCTCATCAGCAGTTCTTAACGTTCCGTTTAAATAAATCATGTCTGTCGAGTTTACCATGATTATGTGCTGGGGCTCGTTAATATCTTTCATCCCTACCGCCACGGCTATGTCCTGTTCGTTGCCAAGAGTACCTCTAAACACAACCTGGAGATACAGGTCAGTAATACCGGCAGGGATGGAGTTTTGTAAATCGAAGTTGAAAACAAATTCCTCAGGCTCTGTGGAGCTTAAGCCGACTATGTCTATCGGTGCTGAAACGGAATAGGAAAAATCCTCTTTTCTGGATGTTTCTGTTGGCGGATCAGTCGATAAATCAGGTTGATAATCTATCCGTTCCCTGTATTTGGCAACAAGTTGAAGGGTGCCGTTACCCATATTTTCCTCTGAAGTATTTCGCAGTTTTGCCTTGATATGCGTGAACTGTTGAGGAGAAAGACTGCCATCAATAATAGAATAAATGAATGTATCAGGAGATGTTATTTCTATACTGCCCCGAAAGAAATAATCAAGCAGCGCGGCGGAATAGCCTACGGCGCGTGGAATAAGTCTTTTTGCATATTCAAGATAACATTGATGGTCTAAGGTAAAGCGAAGCTTATAATGCCTCTTGATATAAGTCCAATTTGAAAAATCGTAATGATGGAAAATGTAGCGGGGTTTCAAAAAATTATTAATTTTTTCTCCGTGGTTGTCTTTAGTAATGTAAACGCCTTTGTCCAGTTTGCCGTCACGGGCCAGGATATTATAGAGTTCCTCATCAACTTGGTCAGGATAATCCTGATCGGCAATGCTTTCCCTGTTGGGATAAGGAAAATAATGTTCAGTGTCAGATTCTTCTTTAAATATGGTGGCGTAACTAACAAAGTTGGCGTTGGTATATTCGGCCAAACCGATATCAAAGCCGGTTTGCGGGATATCAGTGTTTGAGACAAGAACCGTGTCCGTGTCCCAGAAGTTGGTTAATTCTTTTTCGCCGCTAAATGGTTGACTAATATTTGGAATTTCAGCATCAATTATAGCAAAATTATCTCGCACATATCCTTCAAAGGGATTGCCAATCCATGCCTCAAGCCAGCAATCTTCCTCTGGACAACCGATATTTTGCGTATGCCCCTGAGAAAAATCATTCCTGGTGTGCGCAGGCACTGCCATGTCCTGGAGCAAGTGGAGTATGTAACCCAATGTTCTGGACATTTCTGCCAGGTTGGCTTCTCGGTCAACGTTATTTTTATAGGTCAGAGCATGATAATAGAGCTCCCGCGCCACATTCCAGTTACGGCCGTTTTTGTCATCAATTTCATTAAATTCATTGTTTGGCGGTGAATCCATGGCTAGGTCCTTGCTGATATAGCCGGTCGCCCAGACCAGATTGGAATATTTTTCACGATAAGGCGAGGAAACGTCACACCAGCGGTCGATTACCCAAACAGTGTCCGTCAGACCAGCAACGCTCCATAGTTTCAAGGGATTGTGAAAATGATTGGCAGCCCGGCAGGCGGGATCATCTTCCTCTTCTGAACCTTTCTGGAGCCATTCAAGTATTGATTTCTCCGCAAGTGTCGTTTGCAGTGCACTATTATATCCATCCGTAATGAACAATTGATGTTCTAAGAAGGATTTTAGTTGGGAGTTTTCAACAGCCTTCTTAGTTAAAAAAGGATGAGATTGTTTGTTGTCGAATGCAAAAATTACTGTGGTCTGCAAGAGCATTAATATTGTTAAACAATATATAAGGACCCGGTTCATTCTATTTCCTTTACGATTAAAATTTTTCATAATTTGATGGCAAGGCCTCATGTTCATGTACCTGTTGAAGATATCTGGAGGTCTTGAGATCAAGATCATCTGGATTGGCGGATACTACATCGAGGTGACTCGTATGAGTATACTCCTCCTTCCACTTCTTCAGATAAATGATTTGGCTTTTCCAGGAGAAATATTCCCTTCTTTTTAAAATCGCTCGCTTTTTATCATTTTCTCTGCAGCCGAGATAAATTAGCCTTGAATCCCAGCCCACATAACCTGGTTTATAAACCTTAAGATGCGGCTTATTCAGTAAGGCAAAGATGCCGAACACGATAGGTATGTGAACGATACCGCCGGCATTACTCACTTCCTCAATGGTTTTGGCAGTTTTTGTGTTAGTAAGTCCGGGCAAGCCTCCAGTTACTGTCCATTCGACAAGAGATACAGCCCCTTCTATGGGTTCTTTAGTCTCGTCATCCAGGACCGTGAAACTGGCTGGTCGGGAACAACCACCTAAGAACAAACTGAAAACAAGGATCCAGCTACAAAGAAAACCGGTACCGACGCCTGTTTCTCCACATCGCCATTTAAATAGGTTTAAAAATCCCATATACGCCATATCCCGTCCATCCCTCTCTGAAAATAGATATAATAGGTGACCGTTTCCGGTGCCCCTTTAAAGACTATCTCCTTTTTGATTCGATATTCCGCAGTATCGTTTTTCTGGTAAATTAACTCAATGGGTCGCATGTTCGTAGCTATTTGTGCCATGTCGGTTTGTATGACTGTAAATATCTCCTGAAATATCTGTTGCTGTGCCGGTGCAAACTCCTGGACTGCTGATTGCACATCTCCTGCAAGCATTGCCGCCTTCATCTCATTCCATTTCCCCTGCAAAAGGGCGTCTAGCGTATTCCGATCATAGGCTTGAATAGCTACTTGGTCACGGTGTGTTGTTCCGGCTTCATCTTCCTGGTCGACTGTGATCGTGTAGATACCCGGCTCTGTCATGGAGATGGTCCAGGTATTGTCTTCCGTACTGGAGTTGAATAGCACCTCGCCAGGCCCTGTGTAGGTGAGAGCGGGTTGAGCAGTAGTGGTGAAATTGGAATCGAAGTTTAGCTGGGCCTGCAACGGCACAAGACCTGAATGTGTATCAGTTTTCAATTCGATATACCGGACAGCGGACTCCACAGTAAGGGTGATGGACTTTTCGACATATTCACCGTTCATGTCAACAGCCTGGACGGTGACAACATTTTCCCCTTCCAATAGAGGTACATGGTTGGCGACAAAAATTCCGTCATGCACGATGGCTATGACACCGTTGACTACCACCCCGGTTTCCAGATCGTCCGCATGGGTAATTGTCCCGGTGACCTGAGCATCGGGCCGTGATAAATTATCTCCGTCAACTGGTGAGGTGATGTTTAGTGTGAGAGGGTTAGCAGCAGTTACGGTGATGGCTGCCTGGCTCGTAGCCGTTCCTCCCTGTCCGGAGGCAGTCAGAGAGTAGGTTGTATCCGATAACGGGGCAACAACCCTTTCTCCCGAACAGGCCACTGTGCCTATATCCGGCTCAATGATGCAGGTTTGAGCGTTTTGAGAACTCCAGTTAAGTGTGCTGGATTCACCAGAAGCTATTATTATCGGTTCTGCTGTCAAGGTAGCTGTAGGTTCCGGATAGGTAACAGTGACTGTTGCCTGATTGGAGGTGGTACCTCCGGGGCCTGTTGCTGTAATTGTATAGGTAGTAGTGTTGACAGGAGATACATTAACTGTACCGTTACAGTCTACATTGCCGACCTCCGGCTCAACAATGCAATCGTTTGCGTGAGTTGAACTCCAGCTCAGGGTTGTGCTGTCGCCCAGATTAATTGTTTCGGACTCAACAGTCAGTGTAACGGTAGGTTCAGGATAAAGAATGCTGAGTTCAGAAGTGGCCGTAACAGTTCCACCTGGAGCGATTGCAGTAAGGGTATATATTGTGGTTTCAGAAGGGCTTATGGATATTGAGCCTTCAGGAGATACGATACCAAAACCGGGCTCAATAGAACATGAGTCGGCATTTTCACAGGTCCATGATAATGTTGAAGATGT
>CAMYLK010000092.1 GCA_947259225.1 uncultured Desulfobulbaceae bacterium
GGGTGGTGCTTGGTGCAGGATCGGTGTTGACGAAAAATCCCGGTCCCTATGAAATCTGGGCCGGGAATCCAGCCGTCAAAGTCGGTGAACGTAAGGAAGTGGCCGCTGCTGTTCTTGACGATTTTCTCCAGCAGAACAGGTTTCAGTTGGGGTGATTGGGCTAATGCTGTAAAGTTGCCGATATGACCCTCTTTTCTATTGCATTTATATTTGTCGGCAGTATCTGCTTTTCCCTTGGTTTCCTCCACCTGCTCATATTCCTGCGCAGAAGAGATCTACTGGTAGACCTTGTCTTTTCCTGTATGGCTTTCGCCATTGCCTTTTCTTCGTTTCTAGAAATCTGGGCTTTCAAAACCGATACCCTTGGCGCCTATCTCCCGCTGCTTAAAGGGGTACTTGTGGTTCAGTGTGTTCTCTGGATCTGTTTTGCCTGGTTTGTCCATTACTTTACCCACTGGGAAAAACTTTGGCCCCCGGTCCTGATCACCACCCTCTATACCCTTGCCCTCATAATCAATTTATTTTCCCCCGCAGGTATCCTCTTTCAGGAAATCACGGAACTGACACCCTATTCGATGCCCTCGGAAGAAATTATTTATCTAGCCAGCGGGCCGGCTAATTCGTTTCGAATTATAGCAGATCTTGCCTGGCTCATCCTCCTGGTTTATACGGTGGTTGCCTACATAGATTTTGGCAAAAAAGGAAATGCTAGGAAGGCTGTAGTAATAGGAACAACAAGTTTTCTCTGCCTTGGTTTAGGCTACCTGCACGGAACACTAATAGATCTCGGCCTTGCCGACCCGCCCTATCTAGGCAGTTTTTTATTCCTGCCGCTCTCGCTGGTGATGAGCTATTCTCTAGCCGGAGATGTGGTCAAGGCTTCCCGGTTGAGCAGGGAAATAATAAATGCGGAATTGCGCTGGCGAAACCTGCTTGAAAATGTCCAACTCATTGTTCTCGGTATTGACCAAGAGAAAAACATTTCTTACGTTAATCCATTTTTCCTCGAATTAACCGGATACGAAAAAGGTGAAATTATCAAACAACCCTTTATCAACTACATTCCGGAAAAGGATCGCAAGACGATGAGTACCCGGCTTGAAAAGGTATTGGGAGGGGAAGCAAGTATTATGAACGAACGCCAACTTTCGGTTGTTACCAGAACAGGGGAGTTGCGGGAAATATTATGGTCCAACGTTCTTGTTTCCGCCAACGGAACTTCTCCTGCCGGAACACTCAGTATCGGCCGGGACATCAACGAACAGGTGCTGGCTGAAGCAGGCAGAGATCAGGCTATTCGAGATCTTGAATTGTTAAAACAACGTCTGGAGGAGGAAAACATCTCTCTCAAGAAGATGATGCAGGCGGACCATGGTTTTAAAGAGATTATCGGCAAGAGCAACGGCCTGCTCTATGTCTTGAGCAAGGTGCAACAGGTTGCGCAAACTGATTCGACGGTTCTAATTCTTGGGGAAACCGGAACAGGCAAGGAGCTGGTGGCCCAAGCTATTCACCGTGAAAGCTCACGTGCCGATAAACCGTTTATCCGGCTCAATTGCGCGGCAATTCCCGCCGACCTGGTTGAAAGTGAACTGTTCGGCCATGAAGCGGGGGCATTCACCAATGCAATCAATCTTCGGCGCGGCAAATTCGAACTTGCTGAAGGGGGCACTATTTTTCTTGATGAGATCAGTGAAATGCCCCTGGAAACCCAGGCCAAGCTGCTCAACGTGCTGCAGGAAAAAGAGCTTGAACGAGTAGGCGGTTCAACGACTATACCACTTGATGCCCGGGTCATCTCGGCGACAAACCGTGATTTAGGCAATGAAGTCGCGGAAGGACGTTTCCGTGCCGACCTTTATTACCGGCTTAATGTCTATCCGATTACCATACCGCCGCTGCGAAAGAGAAAAGAAGATATTCCTTTACTGCTTAAGCATTTCATTGCCGCGTTCAATAAGAAGTTTGGTAAAAATGTTGAAGATGTTCCCCCAGTTATCATGGATACTTTGATGCAATATGACTGGCCCGGAAATATCCGTGAGTTTCAAAACATACTGGAACGAGCCGTCATTACCTGTACAGGGCCTGGTTTGCATCTCCCGGAAGAACTGAGGGCGGTACGGAATAATAACGTAAACAATTCAACAGCCGTCGATTCAGACGAAATTCTGCCCCTTGTAGATATCGAGCGTCAACATATCTTCCGAGCGCTGCAGAAAACCGATTGGCAGGTAAGCGGGTTAAATGGTGCCGCACGCCTGTTGAAGATGAACCCTTCCACCCTCCGCTCTCGAATCAAAAAACTCGGCTTGAAAAAAAGCTGAGTCCTCCTTCTTTTTTCACCCTTTACACCATATCCCCCTTCATCGTGCCAGATCAACTTTTGGGGTATGTAGCTGCGAAATATCACGTTTTGTGATATTTCGCAGCAGGCTCTTGTTTATCTCTTGAATGAAGTAGTGCGTTTTTTTAATTGTAATTCAGTTAGTTATGGTCATTTGTGCCTGTTTGTTGAGAAACGGTTTGCTTCTTGTAAACCTCTATTCCAATCATGAGGCATACAAAGGGGGAGGTATGATCGGGCTTGAAATATTGGTCAAGATCCAGCCGGAAAAACGAGCGGAGTTTCTCCAGGCATTCGAGATGCTGAAGACAATAGATCTTCTCTGGGACAAACGGGTTGAGCTGCAACTCTTTGAGCAGGTTAAAGAGCCAAATACCTTCCTCTGGCTAGAACACTGGCATAACGATGCGTCGTTAGCCGATTATTATCAGGAGGCAAAGTTTCGGGCAATGATGGGTGCCATCGATATTCTGGGACAACTGATTCAAAAGCGGGAGTTTTTCATTAAGGAGGAAAAAGGGAATGCATAAAAAAATCTTTATTATTTGGCTCATCTGCCTGGTTTTCGTTATTGGCGTGCACAATGCTCAAAGTCAAGGACAAGGTGGTGATGATCTGGCAGCCAAGACCCAGAACCCGGTTGGCGCCATGTACAGTTTACCGTTTAAGTTCAGCTTTGATTACGGAGCAGACAATGGTGAGGCGACCTTTCTCAATATCCAACCGGTTATTCCCGTAACAGTTGGTGATTGGAACCTGATCAACCGAGTGATTATGCCTCTAATAGATACACCCGGCCTGGTCACCGGTACTGCGGAAATCCCCAACCCGGTGCCGGGTGACGGCGCAACCGGGCTTGGAGATATCAACTACTCGGTTTTTCTTTCACCTGCCGAGCCGGGCAAGGTCATCTGGGGGGTCGGGCCTTCGATCATGATGGATACCGCCTCGGATGATCAACTCGGCAGCGGTAAATGGAGCTGGGGACCGACTGCTGTAGTGCTGGTCCAGCCAAAGCCATGGACTCTTGGACTCCTGGGGCGGCAGCTCTGGTCATTTGCCGGTGACTCGGATCGCAGCGTTGTCAGCCAACTGCTCCTGGAACCGTTCATTAATTACAACCTTGATGGCGGCTGGTACCTGATCACCGATATGATTATCACTGCCAACTGGATGGCCAAGTCGGACAATCGCTGGACAATACCTCTGGGGGGTGGTTTCGGTAAAATGTTTGCCATCGGAAGCCAGAAGATGAACACCAAGCTTGAGGCCTATTACAACGTGGAAAAACCCGATGGCGCACCGGAGTGGACTCTCAATTGGACATTGCAGTTTTTGTTTCCCAGGTAACTCTAAATAAAAAAGAAACAGAAAAGAAAAATTGCCATACATTGGAACAGAATCTACAGGAACCGCATTGTCGTGATGTTTGCAGCTTTATCCCTGATGGCAGCAGCAATATATGGTTGCGCCACCAAAACCCAGACCGGCACCTTGGCAGGGGCCGGTGTCGGTGCCCTTGTCGGTCAGGCAATCGGGAGAAATACCGCAGGCACCTTGATCGGCGCAGGCGTCGGGGCTGGAGCCGGTTACCTGATTGGTAGTGAAAGTGACAAGGAAGCAGCAACCAAACAAAAGGCCCAGGGACAACCGGCCGAGACCGGCGCTTTTGGCGGAACGAAGTGGAAGGCTGTCAGCATGAAACATGCCCCCACAATCCTTTATGAAACCTATATCATCGAGTTCAGCCCGGACGGCTGGCTGACCACAAACGAAACGTTTGCCGACGGCACCAAAAAAACCGACAAAGAGCATTATCGGATAGCAGGTGATACCCTGATCATCAATAATCCCGGATACCTGATTAATGCCAAATATGTGCTGGAAGATAAACGGTTGAAGGTCATGCTTGATGATTACCAGGCTGAATTCATGCGGTTGAATTGAGTGGCAACATTGCGATTGGAAAAGCCATCATTACAGGGCCAATCGGGGAAATCTGCACACATCTTCTGCTCGCTGGTAGGTCTTCGGCATACATCAAACCCTGGAGTTTTTGTTCCCAGAGGAAGTTGAGTAGATATGGCTCGTTACGTATTGTTCTCTTTATTTATCCTTGATAACAGGTTGTTGAATATGCTGATTGTGCAAAAATATGTTGCTCACTTCATCGTCATTTTAATTTTTGCTTGTGTTCCTCATTCTGCCGGAGCGGTTGATGAGGATTTTGATGATTTGCACTTGAAAGAACAATGGTCCGGTGATTTTGACGGCATGGCCAAGCGTAAGGTCATACGGGTGCTGGTTGTTCACAACAAGATGCTCTATTTTCTTGATAAGGGACGTCATCGGGGTGTTAATGTTGACCTGTTTGATGCTTTTGCAAAGTTCATCAACGAGAAAGAGAAGACCGGTACAATCAAGATCAATATCCTCTTCCTTCCTGTTCAGCGCGATCAGTTGTTCACAGCCCTGGCAGAAGGCCGGGGTGATATTGCTGCAGCGAATCTGACTATAACCCCGGATCGGAAAAAGCTGGTCGATTTCAGTACACCACTGTTGAAAGATGTACAAGAGATAGTTGTAACCGGTCCGGGCCAGTCCGAAATTAAATCCTTAGAAGACCTCTCCGGTAAGGAAGTACACTTGCGCCCCTCCAGTAGCTACTATCAGCATGTTGTTCAGTTGAACAAAACCTTTGAGGAAAAAGGGCTTGCCCCGATAAAAATTGTTGCAACGAGTGAGTTTCTTGAGGACTCCGACTTGCTTGAAATGGTTAACGCCGGGATTATTCCAATGGTTGTTGTTGACGATCATAAAGCCCGTTTCTGGGGCCATATTTTTGAGAAAGTAACCCTCCATCCCGATATTGCTACCAATACAGGTGGAGAGATCGCCTGGGCATTTCGTAAGAACAGCCCGAAGCTCGCCGCTGTCATCAATGAATTTGTCAAAAAAAACAAAAAAGGAACGCTCCTCGGCAACATGATTTTCAAGCGTTACCTGAAGGAAAATAAGTGGGCCCGTAACGCTCTGAACCCAGAAGAGCTGAAAAAATATCAGGCCCACGTTGATCTTTTTAGAAAATATTCCGACCAATACGATTTTGACTACCTCATGACAGCGGCACTTGCATATCAGGAATCGCAGCTTGATCACAGCAAAAAAAGCCATGCCGGTGCATTGGGTATCATGCAGATGCTTCCGGCAACAGCGGCTGATAAAAATGTCGGGATTCCAGACATTGAAAAACTGGAGAAAAACATTCACGCCGGCCACAAGTACCTTCGGTTCCTCCATGACCGCTATTTCAGCGACCCCCAGATAGATACACTGGATAAATATTTGTTCACATTTGCGGCGTATAATGCCGGACCTGCAAAAGTGAACCAGCTGCGCAAGGAAGCAAAAGAGAAGGGCTTCGACTCGAATGTCTGGTTTCAAAATGTTGAGATAATCGCGGCACAACGAATCGGCAGAGAAACGGTGCAGTATGTAAGCAATATTTACAAATATTACATCTCCTACAAGCTTGCTCAGTCCGGGGCTAAGAAAAGCAAGTGAACGTCAAGATCAAATAAGACAGAAAGGAGAGGAGATGAGCCATGAAGGATACACTGAATCTACTGCTAGCCATCGTGTGTGCTGTCGTCATGTTGAGGGGCGTACAAGCGCAGGCGCAGGCGGACAAGACAACTGTAACCGCCGAAATCTTTCCACGGGTTGAGTCCGACCTCGCGATCACTCAGACCGCTGATTCACTTCCATCCTGGCACGATGGCAATGCCAAGCAGTCCATTGTCGAATTTGTGGCGAAGGTCACAGAGAAAGGGTCGCCCGACTTTGTACCACCCGCTGAGCGCATCGCCGTGTTCGACAACGACGGCACGCTGTGGGCCGAGCAGCCGATGTATTTCCAACTCCTCTTCGCGCTCGACCGTGTCAAGGTGCTCGCACCACAGCATCCTGAATGGAAGGACAAGGAACCCTTCGCCTCGCTGCTCAAGGGCGACGTCAAAGGCGCACTTG
>CAMYLK010000093.1 GCA_947259225.1 uncultured Desulfobulbaceae bacterium
CCATACCGTGCAGGTTTGTCACCTGATTAATGGAAATGACCGGTGAACCGGTTGACATGTCCATCAGGGCAAGAATGGGACGAAAACTCTTTGACGCGATACGCTGTTGAAGCCGTTCCATGTCCGACCACGCCTCCTCCCAGGTGAGCCTGTCGGGCTGTTCTATATCCTGAAGCAACCGTGTTTGAAGACAGCCCGGCATAACCTGCGTGGGGCCGAATTGAGAACGGGCCACCTGCAGGATGTCATTGCGCAAGGTAGAGGGAACGGTTATCTCAATCTTAAGATTACATGGCTGCTTGCTTTGTTTCATGGTCGACCACTTCTACCTGGAGTACTGAGGGTTCTCTTGCTAGAAGCAATAATGAGTCCAACTCGTTAACATCTCACGACTTTACTGTAACTTCCCGTATTTGTGTTCTCTTGGCGGTTGAACATCTTTGGACGGTTGATAGGTGAAACGGAGCGGGGTACGAAAAGACATGGGATGTATGATATTTCGTATATTCGTGCTAAGGAAAAAGGCTAAACGTGGTCAACTGGTGAAAATGGCAGAAGGTTCTGCGGCTGAAGGGAAAACAGTGAAATTGGCTCCTGCGACCAGAGTACAGGGAACCGGAAAATGGAAAAGAGTGCGAGACCTATGAAATTTCGTATAACGTGTTAAGGGCGCTTTATACCGAGTTTTTTCATGCGTGAATCCAGGGTCTGTGGATTAACGGCAAGGAATTGGGCAGCACCGTTTCGGCCACGAACCCTCCAGCCTGTTTTTTCAAGCACCGAGAGGATATGATTTCTGTTGACCTCATCAAGGGTCAGGGAATCAGCAGGTGCAGGCGCATTGTCTGTGGTTAACTTGATATGCAATGTTTCGCTGTTACAGACAATGAGCGCTCGCTCGATAACGTTTTTCAGTTCCCTGACATTGCCGGGCCATGGGTAGTGCTGAAGTTCGTTCATTGTCGATTTAGACAGGTGGGTGATGGTCTTGCCCATTCCTTTGGAGAGCTCCTGGACAAAATGCCACACCAGAAGCGGTATATCCTCTGCTCGTGTACGAAGTGGTGGAACCTCGATGGGAAACACATTCAGTCGGTAATAGAGGTCTTCCCGAAATCGTCCTTCGGCTACAGCTTGAGTCAGGTCCTTATTGGTGGCGGCAATAACCCGCACATCGGTTTTGAGAACCTGCACACCACCAAGGCGTTCAAATTCGCCTTCCTGAAGCACCCGCAGGAGCTTGCCCTGCAGTTCAAGCGGCATATCGCCGATTTCGTCAAGAAACAAGGTGCCCCCGTCTGCCAATTCAAAACGTCCGGCCTGACGGGTCAGGGCCCCGGTATAGGCGCCTTTTTCACGGCCAAAGAGTTCCGCTTCGATCAGGGATGGAGGTAGAGCCGCACAGTTGAGTTTAATCAGGCTGTCCTTGTTCCGCTGACTTGAGTTATGGATCGCATGGGTGACGAGTTCCTTGCCGGTCCCGGTTTCCCCGGTTATGAGTACCGTTGCATCTGAAGGCGCCACCTGATTGATGGCAGCCTTTACGCTGTTGATAGCAGCACTTTCCCCGACGATACCCTCGTGGCTGGTATTGACCTGCATTTCTTCCCGCAGGTAGACGTTTTCCTGCTCAAGCCGTTCCTTCATCAGTTGTACCTCGGATAACGATCGACCGATTTTTTCATCAGCCAGTTTTCGTAACAGGGCGTTGGATAAAACCTCAGCAAGAAGTGAAAACTGCTGTAAAAGCTTGCCCGGCCATTTGCACTCTTTTGTTAACGAAGCCAGGGAAAGGCATCCATGGGTAACGCCTGCGGCCACCAGCGGTAAAACCATGACCGATTGTATTCCCTGTTGCTGAAGATATTCTCTCTCGGCCCCGGCATCTTTTGGCAGGTTGTCCAGGGTTGAGAAACTGATCGGTTCCCTGTTGAGCAGTTTCTCGAAAAACCAGGGGTACTTGTTTTTTTGCAATGTTTTTGGTGCAACGTTCGTAACGGTTGTTGTGAAAGCATGCGTCTGTATCAGCTTGTTTTGCTCGCTGTCAAATTGAAACAGGTGGGCACGTTCCATATCCATGAACTCGACAATAAGTTGCAGGCCTATTTCTATTCTTTTGTCGATTTCAGCGGCCTTAATATGAATAAAGGTAGCCGATAGCCTGGATATCAAATCTTCAAATAGAAGCTGCTGATCGAGGATCTCCTGTGCACGGATGCGATGGAGGGTCGTCCCTATCATGTCGGCAACAAGCCGCAGGCGGTCGATAATCGGTTGTTCATAGTCGCGCGGCTGATTGAGGGTGTCCAATCCGAGCATGCCAATCGAGTGCCCCTCGACTTGGATGGGAACCACAACACCGGAGTTGATGCCGTCTTGTATGAGGCGTTCCCGTAACTCTTCCGCTTCGGGTGGTAACCCTTCAAGCTCCGGACCTGCATAGATGATCCTGTTGTTGTGGATTTGCTGCGCCACCCAGGGGATGCTTGCTATGTCCATTTCAAACATGCCTGAGTCAGGAGTGATATCTTCAGCTGCCCAGAGATTTGAAAAATATAAGTGGTTGCCGTCTTCAGAAAATTGCGCGAGAAACGCTCTCTCCGTGCACAGGAACAGACCCAATGTTTCAAGTGTGGTATCGATGGTAACTTTGAGATGTTCAGGTTTAGCTTGTGCAAGCCTGGTCGCAATCGAGGTGATAACCTGTTCGAATTCCAACTGTTCTGCCAGTTTTTTTTGCGTCCGTTTACGTTTGGTTATGTCCTTCCCGAACGAGCACAGAAATTCCTGGCCGGCGAAATGAAGATAGTTGGTTGACACTTCAACATCATGGACCCCTCCCTTCTCATCGACATGCTGTGTCTCCTGTCGTATCGATTTTGACTGTTTGACATCTTGAAAATGTTGGGCCCATTTTTCCGGCGGCAACTGGGGGTTAAGATCTGAGATTCTTTTCAAGAGGATATCCTGTTTTGTACACCCCATTGCTGCACATGCGGCCTTGTTCGCATACAGAAAATGTCCTTCAGGGTCGACCCAGGCTATGCGATCTGGAGCATTTTCAATCGAGTGCTCCATCATCTGGAATTTATTTTCCTTAATCCTCATTTCTTCGGCCTGTTTTTCGAGCTCACAGTTCAATTCCATGAGGTTCAGTTTGGCCAGACTGGTATCTGCGATCATCCGGGCAATCCTGAGCCATATACGACTTACCTGTTCCACATACTCCAGAGAGAGAATCGGAACCTCCTTTACTGCTGCAAGGTACCTCTCTTTATCAAAATCGAATGCATCCGCCTGCTTGGCAAAAAAATCCATGTCCGGAGGTTCGAGAAAGAACTGGCCAAACCCGAGACCTCCCAGGTATTTGCCATCGACAACAATAGCTGCTCCGGCATCCACAAGTCCGTTAGGGCAGCGGACATAACAGAACTCCTCTCCATCCTCAAGCCGATCGAAGTTTTCCTGGTCGCTTTGACGGCAGCGTTCGCTGGTTATAGGGTGGACACGGTGAAAAGCTGTGCAAATGGAAAGCCAGCCGGAACCGAGAAGGGCGTTCCCGTGCGGATCAAAAATGCCCATGGGCAGACCGATCAAATGGGTCCATTTATCTGTTAATTTTTTTAACTCGTCAAAATCAATAAGGTCGACCAGTTCGTAGTCCATGCTTTCTCAGCTAAATTTTATCTGAACGATTGCAGGTGAAAAGAAGGAACCCGTTCTTTAAGTATGGTATTTTCTGAACATAAATTTTGATGGACTCGCACTTTCCGCCATTGGTGGCGAGGCTTTTTGCGACACCGACAATTCTTAAATAAAGAGTTTTGCGTACAGGCCAAAGAGCATCACGCTGTCAAGTGGGGCTGAAAATTTGTCAATTATACCATTGTGAGGGAAAATTATCTACGAAATATCGGAGGGCGGGGTGTGGGTAACTGATTAGCTGGAATGAAAATGGCAAGGACGTTACATATTTCAACGGGAAGACCGCTACGGTCTTCCCGCTGGAAAGTAGTTATTTTTTAGGCATCGGTGGTGGTGTGTAGCCTTTCCACTTGCCGGCCAGGATATGTTCTGAAGGGTTTTTAGGATCCGTTCTGGGCGCATCTTTATATGCCTGGGTAACATCCGGCGGTAGTACATATTCGTCAACAATGGCCATGCGCGTCACCATCGTGTCCTTGGTGACATTAATGACCATCAAATCTCTTGCCAAAGCGAGCGGACCAGCATAGGTAGAACGGACACCATCCATAATAGCAGCGTTATTCTCGGGCGATTGAACAGAATGGTAGCCGATAGCCATACGCGGCTTAACCTCTGCCATTACTTTACCAAAGGCGCTCGGCTCTGTATGAATTCTCGTTGACACGTATGTTGCCTGGGTCAGATCCCAGCCAAAGTATTCAGCCAGGGCTTTTGGAGGTAAGAAGCACTCATGTGATGCCACGTCGGCATCCTTGGCATATTCGGTATACCACTTATTTGGATAGGTATCGCCACCGAATACATATTTCAGCCCGTTCCATTCCAAACCAAAACTCACTGATCCATCCAAGCTGTGGATAGCTGGCCAAGAACGGATGGTGACACCATTGTGCTGATATACGATCTCATTCTCCTGTTTATAGTTGAACTCATGCACCTCGATTTTTGCACCCAAGTCAGGCAATGCGCCACTCCGGGTTTGAAGGTCCCAGGCGTATCCTTTTGACATACCCTCGACGAATGCTTTCGTTCCTAGTTCAGGTTTGGAGCCGGTTGGTCCGTATATATGTATGGGGGAATAGCGCCCGGAAAGCCAGCCGGCAATATGAAGCCCCATAAAGTCGCCGACATGGTCAATGTGCAGGTGACTGGCAAAGACTTTGTCTAGTTTTGAAAAGTCCGGACGCAGAGAGAATAGGTTGGCCAACGATCCACTGCCCATATCGAATAAAAATTTGTCACCATTACCCAGTTCGACGAGATAGGAGATGGATACGGCAGCCCTGGTCTGGTTCGGCATGCCGGTACCGAGCGCGGTGATTCTCATTTCATCGGCGCCGAGCAGTTCAGTGTTTGGGTAATAACTGGCCGGGTAGTTGCCATCGACAATAGCTGATGCTGTGCGACCTCTTGGCAAATTGTCCTTTGCATGCGTGTTGTCGACAAAATAACCAGTGAGGACGAGGCAAAGTGCTCCTCCTGTTACCAAAAATACCTTCCAGGTCATTTTCATATTTCGAAACATAGCTGGCACCTCCTGATAGAAAATTATGGGTAATCACGTTACATTGGAGTATTAAGCTTGTTAAAGGACACAGGCTGATGATAAGAAGTACTATAATAATGTGTGAAGATAAATCAATAGACAACTCTATGGTAGCTGAAAAGTCAAAAAGGTTGAGCCGTGATAACTGGTTACGAGGTGCCCTTGAGCTTTTGACCTCTGTCGGGGTGGAAGGTGTTAAAGTCGTACTTCTCGCTAAACAGCTTGGAGTTACCAGTGGGAGCTTTTACTGGCATTTTAAGAATCGCAGAGAGCTGCACGAAGCTCTTCTCGAATACTGGGAACGGGAAATGACGGACTCGGCTATTGAGGCCGCAAAACGTTTTAAAGGAACGCCTGAAAAACGAATATGGAATTTAATGGAACAGGTAATAGCGTCCGGTCTTGCCCGTTTTGACCTGGCTATCTGGCACTGGTCTCAATCTGATGAATCAGCGCGCGAGGTTTTCGAGAGAGCATTGGAAAAACGCTTTGCCTTCGCCGCCTGGATGTTTGAAGAAGCGGGGTTCAATAACATAGAAGCCAAAGCCAGGGGGAGGATGATGGTCGTCTATATGATGGGAGAGTCTACTTTGATTCCCGATGAAGCAAACAACCGCAAGGAACTGCTGCAAAAGCAGTACGAAATTTTGATTTCACCCTGAGGGACACCCGGGCCGGCCCTCGCAATGAATTCTTACCTTTTTGGCGGAGGTAGTCTTTGAAATACCGGTTAAGTATATGGCTGAGTCTTACTAGGGTGCCAATCTATACCTTCGGGACAGGAAGTCATACCCAAACAAAAGAAAAGCTTCCTTTTTGATGTCACATGTAGTTGGTTTGTTATCAAAAAAAATACTGATGACCATCAAAGCTCAGCTAGTCTTGGTCGGTGAGGGGACTGATTTTATTTTTCTGCACCGGAGACAGAATACTATTTCACCACTGTTTGCTGTTGAAGCGGCTCCTTAGTCTCTGTTTAATAAGAATATGAAAAAATTAATCTGTCTCCTGGATTGGTGATAAAAATTCAGTCCCCTACTGCAAAGGTGCCAAGACATTTCTACTTTCATGCTGAGCTTTGATGGTAAT
>CAMYLK010000094.1 GCA_947259225.1 uncultured Desulfobulbaceae bacterium
CAAGAACGCAAAAATTTCTCGCATTCGTTCGAAATGACAACCAATTCAAGATTGTTAAAAAATCAAATCTAAATCCCAGGGTAGATGTAATCCATTACATGGCCATCAGTCTGCGAATTCTTTCCTCAACGGGAGGGTGGGTGGAAAACAGGCGTGCTAACTGACCGCCAGTCAATGGGTTGACAATGTACATCTGTGCACTGGCGGGATTGACCTTCATGGGGATCTGTTTGTTATACGTTGTCAATTTCTGCAGGGCGCCAGCCAGCGATCGTGCATTTCCTGATATTTCAGCCCCTGCCGCATCAGCCAGATATTCGCGGCTCCTGGATATGGCCATCTGGATGAGCGCTGCAGCCAGGGGGGCAACAATCATCATGACCAGCATGACCAGAGGGTTGCCTCCTCTATCATTATTTCCCCTTCCGCCGAAAATCATAGCCCATTGGGCCATTGTCGCCAGGTAGCTGATGGCCCCTGCCATCACAGCAGCAATTGAGCTTATCAGTATGTCACGGTTTTTTATATGCCCGAGTTCATGTGCCAACACCCCCTCCAGTTCCTGCCTGCTGAGGAGCTGCAGGATGCCTGTTGTCACTGCCACAGCCGCGTGCTTCGGGTTTCGTCCGGTGGCAAAGGCGTTCGGGGTAGGATTGTCAACAACATAGACTTTGGGTTTTGGCAGGCCCGCACGCTGGGAAAGAGTCTCCACTATTCTGTGCAGTTCAGGGCTTTCTTCGTTTGAGACCTGTCTGGCTTTGTTCATGGCCAGGGCCAATTTGTCACTGTTCCAGTAGGCAAAGAAATTCAGCGCCAGGGCAAGGCCTAAGGCAATTATCATGCCCTGCTGCCCGGCTAAAGCCTGGCCTCCCACCAGGAAAAGGCCGGTAAGCGCGGCCATCAGAATAAATGTCTTGAAGGTGTTCATTCTCAATTTCCTTTTGCTGTTGTTTCAATAAGATTGAGTTGACTGTATCAGAAAATAAGAGCACTCTGCTGGAAGTCAAGAGCCGGGTACCGGCTAAACCAGTACTGCCGGTAAAGCTAAAGCAGGACGAAGTAATAGCCGATATATCCGGACAGGAAAAGAAAGCCATGCCAGCGGTTTGTACCCTTGCTGTGACGAAGAACTGGGAGAAGAACAAGGGTAAAGACAATCATGACAGGGAGGTCCCGGTAGAGAAGACTTCTGGAAAGTTCGAAGGGGGCAACGATCCCGGTTAAGCCAAGGACCATAAACAGGTTGAACATATTTGAACCGATTATGTTGCCGATCAGGAGTCCGGACTCATTACGCCTGAGTGCCGACAGGCAGGAGGCGAGTTCAGGCAGCGAGGTGCCCACTGCGGCAAGGGTAAGGCCTATAACCAGTTCACTCACCCCGAAGTAACGGGCTACATTTACCGCCCCTTTAATGAATATGTCTGATCCACCGGCCAGAAGTATGAGGCCGCCTGTGATGAAAAGAGCCGCCAAAACTGCGGATGGTCTTTTTCCTGGATGTTCGTCAAAGCTTTCAGGTGAGGCCGGGTTACTGTTGTTTGAGTAGGCAAGATACGTATAACTGATCAGGGTAAGAATAAAAACCAGGCCGATTGACCGCGGAAAATGTCCCAGAGAAGTACAGAGCAGGAGAACTACACTGCCCGCCAAAACCAGGACAAGTTCAACCATGACTTCACGAAGTGTAAGCTGCAGTGGTGCCAGAATGGCGGAGATTCCAAGAATGAGGCCGATATTGGCAATGTTGCTGCCAATAACATTCCCTATCATTATCCCCGGATACCCCTTCAGGGATGCGGTCAGACTGACAAAGAGTTCGGGAACAGAAGTGCCGAATGCTACCACGGTTAAACCTATCACCAGTGTCGACATGCCGGAGCGTCGGGCCAGTTTTGTCGCACCGGAGACAAGTACCTCTCCACCGATAAAGAGCATGAGCAGGCCCGCAGTAACTAACAAAAAAGCCATGGTTAATGATGGCAGCGAACTTTCCATCATGGTAGAATAAAATCCTTGGGGTCTATTTTTCCATGGCCCCTGAATGCACGATCAACAACTTTTTTCAGTTGCCTGCTGATTTTTGAAAGCGGGGCAATCGGTGGGATTTTAGGGAGGAGTTCATCGACTGGGGGAGGAGGCTCGACTTTCATTTTCTGTTCAAGTTTATCCCCGGTCCGGGTCAGAATACCACCTGCCATACTACCTGAGGTATAGACACCCTCACCATCAAGACCCCGGAGAAAGTCCATCATGGTGCCGAGGTCATGTTTTTTGTGGAAAAGTTTGATTTCCTCTACGATAGTTTCGCGCTCTGCCGAAAGTTTCATCATATTATCCCGGTATTCTTCAATATCCCGGGCCAGGGTTTCATAACTGTCAAAAAAGATATTCTTGAATCGGCCTGAACGGGTGAGGCCACGTATACGCTGGCCGGTAAAGACACGTTTTCTTATGGTCGGCGATTCGGTCATGTACGGATCATAAAAAATCAGCTGGTCCAGTCCGGCCAATTGGAAAAATTCATGGATAAGCGTTTCATCTTTCAGTAGTATATATAACCTGACTAGACCAAAACCGATTTTTTGTTCAAGGCGTATATGTGAGGCAAGGACCTGGTCGTCATAATCCTGGATGTCTTCTTCGATGAGTTTACGAAAACCGAAGTAACGGTCAGCCATCTCTTTTTTAACTTCAAGGGCCAGTACCTTGTTAATGTCATCCTGCATGCGATATATTCTCCTGAGGTGTAAGGTGTTAACCCTACATAATCAAAAGTTAACTTTCATATACAGCATTCAGGCAATGATTTCACGGTGTATATAGGGCAGGAATGAATATGACATCTGCTAGTCTACGGGAAGAAATAAAGAACAAGGTCAGGGAAACAGCTGATATCATCCAGGTGATAAGTGATGTGGTGGAACTGAAAAAGGCCGGCACCAGGTTCACCGGCCTGTGTCCTTTCCATGCGGAGAAAACACCGTCGTTTTCCGTCAACCCGCAGGGACAGTTTTTTCACTGTTTCGGCTGTGGTGAATCCGGGGACGTGTTTTCGTTCGTCATGAAATATAACAGGCTGTCATTTCCAGAAGCCCTAAAGGAACTGGCGCGCAGGTACCAAATTGATCTGCCCGAACCTCGACTGAGCGATGCGGACAGGAAAAGAATTGAGGAACGGGAACTGCTGTATAAGGTGAACAAGGAGGCTGCCGCTATATATCAGCAATACCTTGCAGAATCTCCCGATGCTGCAAATGCAAGGCAGTACCTTGAAAAAAGGGGGGTTTCGGGAGAAGCGGTCAAGGCTTTTCGTATAGGGTATGCTCCTGATACTTCATCTGCAGGATGGAATTTTGTGACTTCACGCCTGCAGGTAATGAAACTTCCTGTTGCCGCGATTGAAAAGGCTGGACTTGCAGTGCAAAAAGACCGGGGAGGATATTACGACAGGTTTCGCGATCGGATCCAGTTTCCCATAATGAATGTTTCAGGCCAGGTTGTTGCTTTTGGAGGTCGTATCCTGGGTGAAGGTCAGCCTAAATATATGAATTCTCCTGAAAGCGCGGTTTTCGACAAGAGCCGCCAGCTTTTCGGATTGTACCAACACAGGGAAGCTATCCGCCAGCGTCGGCAGGCTCTGATCGTTGAAGGTAATTTTGACCTTGTTCTTCTAGCTGTCCACGGTATCGAGTACGTCGTTGCCCCCCTGGGGACAGCATTGACAAAACAGCATATTCGAACTCTTCGGGGATATTGTGATGAAGTTGTTCTTCTCTTCGATGGAGACAGCGCCGGCCTGAAGGCCGCGATGCGCTCTGTTCCTTATTTCCTGGCCGAACAGGTTGATGCCAGGGTCGCTGTTTTGCCGGAAGGACACGATCCTGACAGTTATGTCAGGGAAAAAGGACCTGGAGGGATTGAAGATCTGGTCAATCAGGCAAGCCCTCTTGCTGAATTTGTCTTTGACCAACTGGCCCGGCAGTACGGCATGACTCTTGATGGGAAAAACAGGATCGTCAAAGAATTGCAGCAGATTATATCAGCCGGTGATGATACTGTGCAGCGTTCCCTGATGGTATCACATTTCAGTGGGATGCTTGGTATTACTCCGGCGCAGTTCGAGGCGGGTATGACAAAGGGTTCTGCAGCAAAGCAGCAGAAAGTGAATCCGCCCGGAGAAAATCTCAAGAAATTTCCTCGTAAACAGCGCCAACTGATTGATTTTTTAATTCTGTATCCTGAATATTTCCCTTTGCTGCTTGAAGCAGGAGTAGAGAAGATCGTGCCAGGCCAGGGAGTGAAGAATTTGTTCAGTTGTTTGAATGTATTAGCTCAGGAGGGAAATCTCACACCGGAGGGATTGCTGGTGGCTCTTCCTGAGGAGAGCGCTGAAAGAAAGTATGTTGCTGAACTGCTTATACTGGGTGATCAAGGCAGCATGGGGAATGACGAACAGCAGGTGCAGAATATGTGTGACGAAATGCTGCATTGGCTGCACACTGAAACGAGGCAGCAAGATGGAGCCGCCCTGCAGAAGCAGATTAATGAAGCGCAACAATCGGGTGACGCGGATCTGCTCATGAAACTGCTGGCCCGTAAGCAGGAAATTGGGGAAAATAATTGATTTTTCGTTAACTTGTTGAAAAAAATGAAAAATATGGTTATTTGTTAAAAATAATAATTAAGTTTGTTTCTGATGGTTGTTTTGTAAGCGTGTTCAAGTAAAAGCCACTAGAGTTAGAGGGGCTTGCCCTCCGCATAGAATTTGAACATTGACTCCGTCGAAAAGCAGGAGTGAAACAACTTGCTTCAATCTTTATTATTCAATAAATCAGGGAGAACGAGAATGGCCAACAGCAAAAAAAATTCTGATTCTGAAACAAATGATTTTCAGCAGAATTTTCTAGGGGATACGTCCGGGTTCCCTGATTTAACAGGAATTTTCGAGAATAACGGAGTTCCTGCTGCCGATTCTGATGATGATCCTATTCAGGCCAGCTTACCCGATGATATAAAAAACGACCGTCGTAAAACATCTCTCACAACAGGCAGAAGAAAAGGCGATCGACGTTCTGGAGTTGACCGAAGAAAAGTCGGAACCAGTATCGATCCGATGAATATTTATCTCAAGGAAATGGGCAACCTGACCCTGCTCAGCCACGAGGAAGAGGTGGCTCTTGCCCAGATGATAGAGCAGGGTGAAATGCGCGTTCAGCAGGCAGTTCTCCGCCTCTCCCTGGGGATGGCGATTCTCAATGATTTAGCCGTAGGCATCCGGGCTGAGAAAATCAGATTAGGTTCAGTGCTCAAGGGCCTTTCGGAAACTGACGAAAATATGATGGCCGAGATGGAGAAGAGTTTCCTGGATAATATAGACAAGGCCAGTGAACTCGACGAGGAACGCAGGGATTTGTGTCGGCAGTTAAAGGACTCTGTCGAAGATCCTGTGTTAATGGACAAATTCCTGAAAAAAATTACAAAAATCGGATTTGAAATCGCAGATCTTTTTCAGGACCACCGTTTATACAGCAAAGGAATTTTTTCAGTGGCTGATGCTGTGAAGGAACTTGGCCTGAAATTCAAGCAGGCGAGAGTTGAAGCCCTGCAGAATGTGAAAAAACCTTCAGCTGATAAACAGGAAAAGATCGATCGTAATATAACTCTTGAGCTTGCTGATACACTCGGTATAACCTCAGAATTCCTGGGGGACATAATCATAGACCTGGAACTGGGAAGGGAAGAGGCCCGGCAGGGAAAGGAATCCCTTGTCAGGGCGAACCTGCGTCTGGTGATATCGGTGTCGAAAAAATTTCTCAATCGCGGACTTCAGCTTCCTGATCTTATCCAGGAAGGTAACATCGGCCTGATGAAGGCGGTGGAAAAGTATGATTACAAGCGCGGCTATAAGTTTTCCACATATGCCACCTGGTGGATAAGGCAGGCAATAACCAGGGGAATTGCTGATCAGGGAAGGACTATTCGCCTGCCGGTTCATATGATTGAAACCATTAACAGGATGCTCAGATTCTCTCGCGATTTTATGCAGATTGAAAGCCGCGAGCCTACCCCTGAGGAAATGGCTGCGCAACTGGGCACGGATGTTGAGAAGGTTCATGTTGCGTTGAAGACAGCCAAGGATGCCATCTCACTTGATGCACCGGTGGGAGATGAAGAAGATACCATGCTGAGTGATTTTGTTGAGGATCACGTTCACCCTGATCC
>CAMYLK010000095.1 GCA_947259225.1 uncultured Desulfobulbaceae bacterium
GGCCCAGGCAAGAGCCCCGGGTTTGAGCACATAGTTGAGGAGCAGGTTGTTGATCGGTACGGTAATCACAAGCAGAACAACAACCGCAAAGCCTAGTCCAATGGCGGTTGAGACCTTTTTTGAAATGGCGAGAAAGGTGCACATGCCCAAGAAAAATGTGAGCGGCAGGTTTTCAATAAAAACAGATCTGAAAATAATATCGAAATAGTGGCCCATTACTCATTCTCCTGTTGCTTGGGATCAATGGTCCTGAAGAGCCAGATCAATGAAGCAATGAGAAAAAATGCACTCACCGGCAGAATAAAAAGACCATTGCGCGTATACCAGCCGCCTTCCGAGGTGAGTTTCAATAATTCGTAGCCAAAAAGTGTACCAGCCCCCAACAGTTCACGGAAAAAAGCCACAAAGATCAGCACGAGTCCGTAGCCCAGTCCGTTGCCTATGCCGTCGATAAAACTGGGAATGGGAGGATTGCTCATGGCAAAGCCCTCGGCCCGCCCCATGACGATACAATTGGTTATGATAAGGCCGACATATATGGAAAGCTGTTTTGACAGGTCGAAATAAAAAGCCTTGAGAAACTGATCGATCAGGATGACCAGGGTGGCAATGACGGTAATCTGGATGCCGATCCGAACGCTGTTTGGTATATGGAAACGGACAATACTGATTGTCAGACTGGAGAAGGCGACGACCAGGATGACACAGATGGACATGACCAGGGCGGTGATCATCTGCGATGTGACCGCCAAAGCAGAACAGACCCCCAGGACCAGCAGGGCGATCGGGTTGCGCTGAAAGATGGAGAGGGTCAGCAGTTCTCTGTTTGATTCAGACATTGTTGCCTCCCTTGGTTTTTATATTATCAAGAAACGGTTTGAAACCATGTTCGCCAAACCAGAACTGCATGAGGTCGTTGACACCGTCTGCAGTTATAGTTGCTCCGGAGAGCCCGTCAACCTGATATTGCGCTTCTTTGCCTGAAGTTGGTGCCTTACCCTTGACGACCTGCAGAGCGATTTTTTCTTGCGGGTTGTATACTTTTTTCCCCTGCCAGCCGGCCTGCCATTTTGTATTTTCGATTTCCCCGCCCAGTCCGGGCGTTTCTCCGTGTTCATAAAAGCTGATGCCGCGAATAGTTGTCAGGTCGGCATCGAGCGAAACATAGCCGTACATGGTTGACCAGAGCCCTTTGCCGCGAATGGGAAGGATGATCTGTGTAATGGTGTTGTTGTCCATGACCAGGTAAACCAGCGAATATTTTTCAAGTCGTCGAAGGCCGGCGATGTCTGCTTCTTGGTCAAGAGGACGGCCGAATTCGGAACTGAACGCGGCCTTCAGCTGGTTGTATGAATCAGGGGAGAGCTTGTCTTGCGGCACAAAGTCGCCGCTGTCCAGGTCGACAATGCGAGTGTCTATAACCGAGAACAGGGTCTCAACCGCTTTGTTTTTATCGTACAGTCCGGCAGCCCGCAAAATATTCTTTCGTTGATCAAGCAGACGGTTTTTTTCCTGCTGCGGGCGAAGGCCGACTGCTGCTCCGGCAACGAGCGTTGAACAGACAAAGGCCAGGATGAGAACTGAATAAAAAGGTTTGGCAGCGGGCTCTTTCTTCTTACCCATGACGGAGCTCCCTACGTTTGATATTGGCCTGGATGACGAAGTAATCAATAAGCGGAGCAAGGACATTACCGAGCAGGATAGCAAGCATAACCCCCTCCGGAAAGGCCGGGTTAACTGCCCGGATGAGAATTGCAAGCACACCGATAAAGGCGCCATAGATCCATTTGCCGGCTATGGTACTTGTTGCCGATACCGGATCGGTGGCCATGAACGTCAGGCCGAAGGCGAAGCTGCCAATAACCATGTGCCAGTGAGGCGGTACGCCGAACATCGGATTGGTCGAACTACCGACCAGCCAGAGGATAAGACTGGCACTCAATCCACCAAGGAGCATGGAAAGCATGATCCGCCAGGAGGCAATGCCGGCAATGAGCAGTATCCCTGCACCGAGCAGGCAGGCAAAGGCAGAGGTTTCACCGAGCGACCCGGGAATGGCACCGAAAAATGCCTGACTCCAGGTTACATCGATTGACTGCATTGCCTGCCCAGGCTTGGCAGCTGCCAGGGTGGCAAGTGGGGTTGCCTGGGTAAAGCCGTCCACCGCTGTCCATACCTTGTCACCGTTTATCTGTGCCGGATAGGCAAAATAGAGAAAGGCCCTTGACGCCAATGCCGGGTTCATAAAATTACGACCGACGCCGCCGAAAACCTCCTTTGCAAAAACGACCCCAAAGGAGATTCCTAGGGCAACTTGCCAGAGGGGAATAGTGGCCGGAAGTATCAGAGAAAAGAGAAGGCCGGTGACCGTAAACGCCTCGGACACCTCATGGCCGCGGATGATGCTGAAGGCCAGCTCCACAACACCGCCGACAAGCATGGTGACAAAGTAGATGGGCAGAAAATAGAGGCTGCCGTGAATCATATTGGAAACCAGGCTGGAGGGGTTACAGCCGACCAGCGCCAGAATAGAGCCTCGCCAGCCCGCCGGTAAATCAATAGCCATTGCCTGCAGCGCCATGTTGGCCTGATATCCGGTGTTCCACATGGCCATGATGACACAGGGTATGAGTGCAATGAGAACGGTGCTCATCAACCGCTTGAGGTCCATGGCATCGCGTACATGTGGAGCTTTTTTCGTTACCCGGTTGCTGGCAAAGAGAATGGTGTCGAGCGCCTCATACACGGGGTACCAGCGCTCATAGCGTCCACCCTTCAGGAATTTGGGGGCAAGGTTGTCGAGAAATTTTTCAAATATTTTCATGGAAATACCGGGTCGACTTAGCCTTCTTTTTCAATGGTTGTCAAAATATTTCTAAGTAGGGGACCAAAATCATTTTTACCGGGACAGACAAATGTACAGAGTGCCAAATCCTCCTCGATAAGTTCCAGGCATCCCAAGGCGGTTGATTTTTCGGTATCTCCAACTGTAAGGCTTTTCAGGAAAGGAGTAGCTATGATGTCAAGCGGCATGACTTTTTCATAGGTTTCAACAGGGTAAATGGCCCGGTTTCCACCCCATACTGCTGTCATCATAGAGAATAATTTCTTTGGCAAGTGTGAAGAGACAACAAGTCCTGTTATTGAGAAACGGTCGCTGCCTGGAGTAATCCAGTTCAAAAAACCGCGGCCGTTTTGTTCTCTAATGACAGTGATTTGACGGTGGTATCGACCGAGATAGCCATAGAAGCCGGCAGCATGCCTTCCCTCCAGGACAGAGCCGGAAATTACCCTGTATACTTCGCTGCCGTTCAGCAGTCCACTTTGGACCTCTTCGATCATCGCCCCGAGACGGGTGCGGAGCAGGGTTGGTTGTTCTACGCCCGGTCCGGTCAGGGCAATAACCCGTTCGGTCATCAAAGAATTTGTTCTGAAGAGGTGGCCGATAGCTATGACATCTTGATAGCAAATGTGCCAGACCTGTTTATCGATATGGACCGGATCTATAAAGTGGATATGGGTTGACGGCAGACCGGCGGGATGGGGACCGCTGAATGCGTACAGGTTAATACCCTGGGTCGGCAGGCCGGAAATATCAAAACCATCTGCCAGGCAGAGGTTGAGAGGCACGGAGAGAAAGCGGGCCAATACTTCAAGACCCTGATAAAAATCGTCTTTGTACTCCTTAATGATCACAGCAGGGTCAGCGGCCAAGGGTTCTGTGTCAATTGCCGTAATAAAGACGGAGGACGGAGTAGCATCAATCGCCGGGATTTTACCATAGGGACGTGTCCGGAAACTACACCACAAACCTGATTCCTGCAGGGTTTGTCGTATTTCTGCAGGGGGAATATCGGATAGTGAACGGCCATCAAGTCCTTGAAAGGTGACTGCTTCATCACCGTCAAGCTCTATGACCAGTTCTTCAAATTTTCGTTTCTGGCCTCGTTTGATTTCTTTTACCGATCCGCAGCCTGGAGCCGTGAAAATGACCCCTGGATTTTTCTTGTCCGAGAAGAGTTGCTGGCCGACTTTGACCCTGTCACCAACGTTGACAAGCATGGTCGGTTTGAGGCCGATATAGTCATCGGCTACCAGGGCGACCTGACTGATATCCGGTGCAGGTCTAATGACCTGCTCGGGTGCGCCCTGGAGAGGAATATCAAGCCCTTTTGTAAGGTGAATTTTTTTCATCCTAAGCCTGGAATCCTTTTGATTTAAACTGGTTGAGGTCTTTGCCGATTAACAGGCATTCGCAGTCGGGCAGTGCGGCAAATGTTTGAAGAGATTTTTCAGGCCCCATGACCATGGCCGCTGTAGCAAGTGCATCGGCCAGAGCAACACTTGAGGCCGTTACCGTGGCGCTGGCAAGTTCAGGAGGTGAAATGCCCGTACGCGGGTCAATGATATGGTGATGGCGAAGATCTGCACTGAAAGGTTGCATATAATCACCGGAGGTCGCTACAGCCTTGTTGCTCAAACCCATCACGATAAGTTCGTTTGGTGAATCGGTCCTTGGGTTGCGAATGCCTATTTGCCAGGGCTTGCCGGCAACTTTGCTGCCGGTCACCATCAGATCGCCACCGGCTTCGACATAGACACTGTCAAAACCCTTATTTTTGAACTCGGCTACACCCTGGTCAACGATGTACCCCTTGCCTATACCGTCAAGTGTCACCGCCATTCCCTTTTTTCTAAGCTGAATAGCGTCCTGGCTGATAGCCAGTTTTGTGTAATCGACCATTTTAAGGGTTTCATGTAGATCCGCATCTGAGGGCAGGGGATGGCTTGATTTTTTCAGGGAGTAGAGTTCCTGCAGCGGCAGCATGGTGACGTCAAAAGCTCCATCCGTCGTCCTGCTTATGTTCTTGCCGAGAAGGAGAACTTCGCGAATGTCCTTTCCTGGACGGTCAATGATGCCGTTTCGGTTCAATTGGGAAAGTTCGCTTGCCGGATCGTGTCTGCTCAGCATGCCAACAAGACTTTCCATCCTGGTAAACGTTGATTCGACGGCGTCCAGGCAGGTGTCATGATCCGGCCCATATGCGATGAGGTTAATTTGAGTTCCCATCAATGTCCGGCTTTGGCGAACAACCTGGTTAAAAATCTGCGTCGATTGATGAGAGGGGGGGGCACTTCGCGTTCCTTCATTACATTCACCTTACTCGTAATTTCAAAAACTGGTTGACAATCCAGAAAGTTAATAACGATAAGAACGTTTCAACCTGATGAACGTTTGGTTGCGTGCATAAGGCTGATATCGAAACTTAATACCAATACTTTAGAGATAAAAAAATTACATTAAAACATGCAAAATAGCAATTGTAAATAAAACCGTAGGTTGCACTTGTCAGGAAAAAGGATGTAGCCTGAGTTCAGGTCTGTCTGAGAATACAATAAAGTAAATACATGGCGGAACACATACTATTGTTATTGTCCTGCAGGCAGACAAGATGATGATTTAGAAAATGAAGGACAGAAGACTGTGTGGTTGCAAACGACTGCCCGGAGCGTGCCATTTTGACAATCCATCATGCCATTCCGGCATGGTAGAGGTAACAGTGTTTTTATAACCTGTTGATGTTCTCTTATTTTAAATTCTGGCACGGGGTTGGCAATATTAAAAGCAAACAAGAAAATGATGGCAACACGAGAAGCTCACCGCTCTCATTATACACTTCCAGGAGGAAAGATCATGACTGCAACAGCAAAGACAACAACCAAGACCCGAACCAATACTCAAACCGCAGTCTCCGCTCAGGCTGAAGTTTCCAGGGGCGCGGTAGCAACGATGGTTGGTGCCGGTGCAGTGGTTGGATTGTGGTCCTTTGCCAGTTTGGTTGGTGGAATTGTAGTTGCTGGTGGTCCCGTCTCTCTTGCTCAATCCTGGTTTGGTGCGATTGTTGGTATGTAGAAACTTGCAGGCCCTTCGCTCCGCTGCCGGAGTTGATATTCTGGTGAAAAGAGCAATGGTAAATCCGCTGGCATATTCGTGTCAGCGGATTTTTTTTTGTTCTGGTGGAGAAACAAGCAACCTTCGTCGCCAGCGATAAATTTAATTTAATTTAATAAAAATTCCTCCTTCTTAGGAACGTAATCACTTAATCAAGCCCTTCTCATACGGGGTGAAGGGCAATGATTCAAGGAAGAACCGGATACGGTGGAAGAAAGCTGGCTTGCACACTTGGT
>CAMYLK010000096.1 GCA_947259225.1 uncultured Desulfobulbaceae bacterium
AGATAAAGACCACATGGTACTTACAATCCCACCTTACATGTGATTGTGATTTCCAGTCCTTCATAGATTCATCCTCCTACACCCTTAGGAGCTTTCCCATGGATGAACCTATTACCACATTCTGTCGCGCCGGAACGGTAGAACCTCGTAGGGTCGCTCGGGCAGAGCCCGAGGTTTAATTAAAAGCAATTATCCTATTGCGCCTTTTCAGCATCCTTCGGGAATTGCTGGCAAGGTTCTTCGGCGGTAATTAATTCTACGATTTTAAAATCCCAATCAAATTGTAATATTTCAGCACATTCATTTTGCTCTGCAAATCTTTCAGCAAGACCCAAAGGATTGCTGACAAATTGTTCTATCTTGCAATTTAACGTATACGATGAATCGACAACCACCAAGCAAGATTTTGGTAAAATCTCCATATGCTCTGGGATATTACTTGCCAGAACTGGAACCCCCTGCCCTAAAGCCTCCAAAACAGCATTGGGTGCCCCTTCATGCAAGGATGGCATCAATAACAGATCGACGTTGGGCCATATCTTGTCCGCCGGAACCCACCCCATGAAACGGACCCGATCTGTTAAGTTTTCTTCAGCCACCTTTTTCCTTAGAATATCTTCATCTGGTCCAGTTCCATAGAGGTAGAGTTGCGCCTTTTCTGATGATATTTCTTTCATCACCTCAAGAAGAAAGCGTTGGTTTTTTCGAGGTTCCAAAACACCAACACATGCCAGATGTAAAGGATATTGGAATGTCTTTTTCCCTACTTTTACTTCTTGAGACTTACTGATATCGTTTCGAAGAACACCGTCTTTCGCAGGCAGTAAAATCTTATGTCGTGCAAGAGTACGCTCGGTTAATTCTTTAGATACACCATACATCCTTGTCCCGAAAATTCCCCAACCCTCTATTATTTGCTCGAGAACTATAAGCCAACAGGGTCGTTTTTTAATTTTGTGGTTCTCGATGGTATCCGCACGAAGAAACAAAGTCAGAGGTATTCTCTTCAGAATGCGAACCGTTTGCAAGAATAACGAGTAATTATATCCAAAGGCAAACAAACGCTCAATACGATACCGATAGCCAAGATATAAGAGATACAGGGGAGCAAACAGGTGAAAAAATGTCCAGAACAGGTAGCCGGAGGTGTGCTCTTCGGGCCATGGAAAACGATGGAAATGGCAGTTGGGATGATCGATCGGGAACCGTACCACAGCAAGGTAATGCACTGTATGCCCCCGGTCCAGAAGCGCGTTGATTGCCCGAAAGAGTCGCTTGCAGAATCCACCGGGCTTAGGCCGATAGTAGCAGGTTAGCACACGATGGCATTGTTTTCCCACGGTATTTTGTATAGCCACAAACCTTATATCCTGCTACAGAATTGAAGTACAGGAATATTCTTACTCATGGTACTGTCTGCCCATTTCACTTCAAGCATGAGTTACGGCACAGTTTCCTGATGAATCAAAAAGTCAATGTCTTTGCTATCTTTAGTCCGTAGATAGTGCCGTTGCATTTCATCCCCGAAACAGTCTTTAATGTACCCACCAATATCAACTTTTGTGGACAATATTCCGAACTAGTCAACACTATACAGGAATTGTGTCCGAAAAAGACAGGGAGGAGCTGACCTGCTTCTCCTGCCATAGTAAATAGATATAGATCGACCATAACCTGTAGCCATGATCGCGCTGTTTTTTCTGGTGCTGCGCTAGCAATTGCAGCGTCTTATCTGAATTAACGGGTGATTCCAACGTACTGAGCAGCTCGACCAGTTCATCACCCAATCCCTCTCTGAACCAGTGATGAATGGGAACACCAAAGCCCTGCTTTCTTCGCTGCCAGATTCTTTCCGGCAGGATATCGACAAAGGCATCATGCAGCATTCGCTTACCACTCATTCCACGGCGATGCCATGCACGAGGGAGTGAAAAGGCCAGCTCCACAACCTGTCGATCCAGAAACGGGGCCCTTGATTCCAGTGAGCAGGCCATGCTGGCCCGGTCAACTTTAAGCAGGATATCCTGCGGCAGGTAGATGAGGGCGTCAGCGGTCATCATCCTGTGGATATCGTCAATCGAACATTCTTCCGGGATATTGGGTGGAGCATGCCCCATGCCTGCCAGGTCAGGAAACAATTCGTTGAATACCTCTCGCGAATAGAGGACAGGAGCGAAGTACGGGGTTTCCCATTCCAAGCGGTCAATAATATCCTGGAACAGGTGCGCTTTTTTGAGTAGAGATCGGCTATGATGGGCCATGGGTTCGGGCAAGAGCCGTATTAGCTGGCCGACTCCTTTTCGAAGCGCATTTGGCAACCGTGTGTACCAGCGGAGAATGGATCGGGCCTGATAGCGTTGATAGCCGCTGAACAGTTCGTCTCCTCCATCTCCGGAGAGGGACACCTTGACATGGGAGGCGGCAACCTGGGAGACCAGTGCTGTCGGCAGTAAGGATGAATCGGCAAAGGGCTGGCCGACATGATCAAATATCAAGGCGGTTAACCTGTCTTTATCCCAGCTTTTCAGCACCTGAATATAATGATCGGTACCGCAGGAATCTGCCACCAGTTGGGCATAGTCCCGTTCATCATAAGAGCGCTCAGCAAAACCGATGGTAAAGGTTTTCGGTCGAATACCGAGTTCTTTGGTCATAATCGAGACTACAAGTGAGGAGTCAACACCTCCTGAAAGGAAGGCACCGACCTCAACATCGGCAACAAGCCGACGTTCAACAGCTGTGGTCATGCATTGTCGTACTGCATGACAAGCCTCTTTCCTGTCTCCGGAAAAATTATCCAGGGGCAGGGTCCAATACCTGACTTGTTTTTCCTCGGTAGCTGGTGACCAATACAGGACATGACCGGGCAGCACTTCCTTGACATTGCTATAGGCGGTGGTTCCGGGGAGATAATATCCATAACGGAGAAAATCCGCGGTCGAATCCAGGTCCTCTTCCCAGGGCTGATGATGGAGACAGGCCAGGGCCGGCAGCTCTGAAGCACAGAAAAAACCTTGCTGACCACGGTGATAATAAAGCGGCTTTTTCCCCATCCGGTCACGGCAGAGTAAGAGCCTTTGTTCCCGATTATCCCACAGGGCAATTGCCCACATGCCCTCCATGTTTTCCAGGAAAGCAGTGCCTTCGAGGGCAAGCCCGGCAAGAACAACTTCGGTGTCGCCCTGGGTTTGAAAAGCCCATTTACCCCTGAGCTGCTCCTGTAACTCTTTATAATTATAGACCTCACCATTATAGCTGAGCACGTATCGACCTTCCCTGTCTACCATTGGCTGGCGACTGGACGATAAGTCAATGATAGATAAACGTCGATGGCCGATGACAACATGTTCTGCCTGCCATATCCCATGGTCATCCGGCCCGCGATGAAGAAGAGCATCCAGGCTTTTCTCCATACGATTGACTCGCTCTTTGCCGCTGCGCCCCGGATTGTATAAAAAGGAAATACCACACATGGATTTACACCATTTCGCCTGCGAGAACGCGCCGATACATCTCCTCATAAGCCAATGCACACCCGGACCAGGTCAGGTTTTGGTCAATCAGGGACTGTCTCGCGGCCCTGCCAAGCTTCTCCCGTAATGTCCGGGAATCAATGAGCGCCTTCAGTTGTTTTGTCAGTTCCACTACATCGCCGGCGGGAAAAAGCAGGCCATTTTCTCCATGGATGATGACCTCATTAATACCGTCGATATCCGAGCCTACAACTGGTAATCCTGCAGCCATGGCCTCGATAACCGCATTGGGGCGTCCCTCCCTGTAGCTTGCCTGAATCAGGATATCTGCACCAGCGAGGATGTTCGATATTTCACCCGGGGGAACCTGCCCGCTAAATGCTACTTGATCTGCAAGACCATATTGCTGAACCATGGCATCCAGCCTTTCTTTTTCCGGTCCGGTCCCGGCAAGAACGAGCTGCCATTGTTTTGTTATTACAATGGATTCTGCCAAAGCCGACAGGATAAGATGAACTCCTTTGACAGGAAGCAAACTGCCCAGGACCAATAGAGTTACTCGTACGTTGCTCCTTCCAATGGGTATTGCATAGAATTCATCCTGTACACCGTTTGGGATAAAGGAGACCTTTGATGCATAGTTGGGAAATGTCTCGACAAGTCCCTTATACATGGCACTGGATACGGTGACAACGGCACTGGACAGCCTGAGACATGACAGCAGAAGAGCGCGATGGAGCACAGAGGTGCTTTGACGATTGACATCCTCACCACGCAATGTGGTAATGACCGGTCTGCGTATCAGACGACCAACCAGCCCGGCAAGTACACCATTCACAGTCCAATGGGCATGGAGCAGGTCACTCTTTTGCGCTGCAAGAAGTGTATGCAGCAACATGGAGATAAAAAATATCGGCAACAACAATGCACTCCACCTTGACCGACGAAAAGCTGCCGGCAGTCCACCGGCCTCATGGGCAATTACCTGCAACTGCTTGGGCCCATAGCGAAAGGTTTGCAATCGATAGCTCCCTTCGAGTGCATGGACTGCTTCCCTGCTGTCCGCCGTTAATACGGTCGTCTGAATTTCAGGGGAAAAATGGTTGAGCAGACGGTGGATAAAAATACCGCTGATCGAAGAAGGGTGAAGCGGGAACGACGTCGATAAATGGAGTACCCGCACCCTACTCTACCCGATCATACCGCATCTGCGAAATCTGTTCGGCAACAAGGCCGATCATAAAAACAATCAGGGAGCTGTTAAACAGCAAAGCGGACATATTGGTAAATCGACCCTGGGTAATAAAGGTATAAAGATAGTAACAGAGGGCGGCAAAAAAGAGGAAAGCGCTGGTGGGCAGAAAAACCCGCATGGGTGAAAACAGGGTGGCGATTTTTGTGATGATTAACAAGAAACGGGTGCCATCCTTGAGCAGCTTAATCTTACTTTTCCCTTTTCTGGCCTGGGTCTCAATTGGTACATATTGAACAGACCTTCCACTGCGCAGGTAGGCCATGGTCAGGGTGGACGGATAGGAAAAGGTATTAGGCAGCAGATAGATAAACTGCTTGACGGTTGATTTTCTGACCAGCCGAAAGCCAGAGGTAAGGTCCTCCACTCTGAAATGAGTGACATAGGAGGCAAACCAGTTGTAGAATGTATTGGCTACATCTCTGTGCAGGGAGGTTTCCGATCCAGTCTGCCTCGCTCCGACGACCATATCAAACTTGTCTTTATGTTCCAACAACTTGGCAAGATCTTCCGGCTTATGCTGACCATCAGCATCCATCATGATAACCCATTCACCACGGGCCACCCGTAATCCACTCTTCACAGCAGCGCCATTGCCTATATTATAGGGATGTGGCCAGATATTGGCCCCGGCATTCATTGCCGCCTGCAGTGTATTATCGGTTGATCCGTCATCAATCACCAACACCTCAAATTCAGGATAAAGTTCCTTTATTCTGCCTACGGTAGAGGCAATAGCCTCTTCCTCATTGTAAGCGGGCAATAAGATAGTGACCTCGACGGCAGATGATTTATGTTCCACAATTACTTTGGTCCCTTAATCAATGATATAAACTTTCCGGAGCAGCAGAAGAGGAGGATGTTCTTAACCAATGGTATCACGATTTAGAAAATGTGCAAAGAAACAGAGAGAAAAAAACGAATAATAAAAAAGATTTGGCTGGGGGACAGGGATTCGAACCCCGATAAGCGGAGTCAGAGTCCGCTGTCTTGCCATTAGACCATCCCCCAGCATGGTGGAAGGTGAGAGAGAAAATAGAGAGATTGCTTAATATTGTCAAGGAAAAATCGCAACTCAATCCACAAAGAACCCTGAGTTATACAACTATGAGTAATCTATCACAACCAGCACCATAACATCCGGTATGAAAAGAGACCCCTTTGCTCCTGATTCAACTCACGACAAGGCCGGCATACCCCACAACCTGATCGGTATCACCACTGGCCTCGCCGGAATCAGTATAACGTATCAATTCAACCTGTGTAGCCCCCAGCTCCAGGACAGTGAGTAATGTGATAGTGGTCGGCATGATACCACACATGGAAATACGGTTACCGACCACGGTTTCATACAGCCCTTGCGGGTTCAGGGCTTGAATTTGCTCAAGGGCCAGATGGTCCTTTACACTCGCACTCCGCCGGGATTCATAATGG
>CAMYLK010000097.1 GCA_947259225.1 uncultured Desulfobulbaceae bacterium
AGGAAAAATCTCTGGGAGAAAATGAAACATTACGAGATCACCATGTAATGTTTGCCTTGTAATAGTTGTCGGTGCCGTAAAAAAACTCGCCACCGACGGCGGAAAGGTTATAACTCATTGTATTATTGTGCTCCGCAAAGGCCGTTTTTGAGGTTTTTGCGCGACTTAAGAACCTTTTCCTGAATCGGTTGCGAATGGGTCCGTCCGTGGCCGGCTTTTCTGTTTCTCCTCACCCTTCCATACGGATATAGTTTCTTCCGCGCATCTGGACCACTGCCGAACACTCACGGTTTCAGGTTATAAAGAAAAATCAAAGCTGACAAATGGGTTGTTGTGGGAGGGGACAGGAATCGGATACAGTGTGCCTTGAGCTGAAACGTTCATAAGGGAAAAGTTGCTCTCAACCTGGCTCAAGGTGTACACCATGGTCAGGGTTCCGGTATTTATTCAAAGGATTGCTATCAATGCGGTTTTGTCCGTCCATTAGATCTTGCCTGGTTTATCTGCTGCTGTTTTGTACTGTCGTGGGAACCGGCTATGTGGTTTTGCTCAACGGCCTGCAGGTGGAGCGTCTTGCGCTGGACGGCGTTATCTTCGAGGACGCCACTCTGAAATGGGACAATGGACTCAGCCTGGATATCGCTAAAGTTCAACTCAATGAGAGGAAAAGAAGTGATACGAAAAAAATAAATGGAACAGCGGTCCAAAGGGCGCTTAAAACCGTTCGCTTTGTGCGAAAAATTGTTCCATCCATAACGATTCACTCCATTCAATACAAGAAGTACAAGGTTCAACTCTCCAGCCGGGAAGAGCAACCCCATCAACCTCTTGCTCTCATCCTCAATTCAGATGATCTATACCTGGAGGCTACAGTTTTTCAGGAGCAGGACGATATTCGCATTACCCTGACCGACCTTTTTAGCAAGCAACTCGATTCATCTGCTTCGGGAAGTTTTTTTGTCGATGCAAAGACCTTTCAGGGCCGCGGTGAGCTTACAGCAAACCTGGCCGGCTGTCTGCCCGTACAACTCTCGATTGCCGCCGACCTGGAGGGACTTTCCTTTCAGGGACAGGGTGATGGTGAGATCACCACCATCAAGCCGTTTGTTGATCTTTTTGGCCTCAGGCCTGATATTCAGCCCTGGATTACCGAGTATCTCAACGGCAGCCGTTATCATCTTCAGGCTGTAAGCGGAAATCTACCATGGCGCGATCCGGCAGCAATTCTAGATTCGCTTACTGCCAAAATCCGGGTTGATGGTTGTACCTATGCCTTTGCCTCGGGACTTGAACCGATCAGGACAGAGTATACAGAAGTAACCTTCAACAATGGGGTACTTGAAATTTTTCCTCATGGTTCGAGTTTTTACGGACAGGATGGTGAAAAAAGCTGGTTGGATATCAATTTTAATGATCCGGAGAATATTCTCCTTACCGCCAAAATCAAAACCAGGGCCAGGGCGAATGCGGATATTCTCAACCTGCTCGCGTATTACGGTATTCAGCTGCCATTTCTCCAGAAATCGGGCAAGGTCAGCACCGACCTTACCCTTGCGATCAATCTGAACCGGGAACATGTCCAAGCTTCAGGTGTGCTTGAGGTTGGAGAGAGCCTGTTTGTTTATGATAGCCATGTGTATCACGTTGAGAGTGGTCTTATCAAGCTCAATAACTCCGATATCACCATTGAAGATCTGGTGATTGGCGTTAAAGAATTGTTCAGGGCCAAAGTTGACGGTTCTATTCAGCCGCAAGATTCCCTGGCCGATTTATCGATAGCGGTTGAACACCTCAGCCTGGATATCAACGACACGGTGCTGACACTGGAACCAGGCAGTGCACCTTTGCAACTCAACTTTCAGGGCCGGCCGAGAAACAGTACGCTTGCTGCGCCACCCTCTCACTGGAGTGTCGGGGGAAAGACGTTGTATGTGGACGCTTTTTCCATGCCGTTTGATTATCAAAAGTTCTCAGGGAAGCTGCCAATGACCCGCCTTGTTGTGCCCGGGCTGGCAGAGTTTGTTGTCGGCGGATCGTTCAATGGAAGAAAACAACTGGCCAATCTCCAGGCAACGGTTCTTGATGTACACTTACCCTTTCTTTCCCTGACTGTCTCCCCCCTTGCCCTGCATCTCGACTACGACCAACAATTACATATCACTGCCGCTCACAAAAGCAGTTGGCAATTTTCCGGGTCCGAGCTGACCCTTTTTCCTTTTGATTTGTGGTGGAGTAAGGAACAGCTCCGTATTGAAAAGGGACAGCTCCATTTTGCCGGGCTGCTGGATACCCTTTTCAAGGGAGCATATGATTTCAATACCCAGCGTGGAAGATTTCATCTCAATGAACTTGCCATTGGAAACAGTCAAGGTTACTCAATTTTCAATATGCCCGGTGAACTCATGATGGACCTTGGAGTCAATGAAGAGGTCACCTGGGTAAATTTTGACGAACTTGGTCTTTTTCTGCTCTCCCAGATTGATGGGGAATGGGATGTTGCTCTGCATGATTTCAGTGCACTTTATGATCATTCACCACTGCTGCAACGACTAAAAATCACCAAAGGCACATTCCATCTGGTAACCCCGGGCGTTGGCTCTTCTTTGCAATTTTCAGGGGAGATTTCGTCGGACTATTCGTTTTTGGTCCGCGATGGCCAGCCGCAATCAGACTATATTTTTTCCGGGGAATACAGCCAGGCAGGATTGAATGCGGTTGTGAACAAGGATCTGCAGGTTCACTATGGCGACGGTCTTGAAATCAGCTCCCGGGATATCGGCTATAACGTTCCCGCCTTCATCCGTTACAGGAAGGAAACCCGGAAAGGTGATGCCTCTGACCACCCGATATCGGACTTTACCCTGAAGGCCAATGACGGGTATCTTTTTTTTCGGGAGGAATATCGAATTCTTGCCGACACCATGACCCTTACAGGTAAAGGCGGTCAGCGTGACCTTGTCGTTACCCATGGGCAGGGTGATATCAAGGTGCAGATGATCGGTGATTCGTTTTCGCTCAAGGGGCAGGGGTTGAACGATCAGTTCATCAATGCACTGGCTCCCAGCGCCAAATTTGAGGGCGGAAATCTGTCAGGGTATGCCGAGGGAACCGTCGACAGATTTACGGCCCTGGTACGCACCGATGAAACGCTGTTGAAAGAATATGCGATGCTTAATAATATCCTTGCTGTCGTCAACACGCTACCGGCCCTGATAACCTTTACCTTCCCGCAATACGATAGCACTGGATGGCCGGTTGACTCCACGCTTTGTTGGTTTGATTACGATCAGGGAACAGCCACCGTCAAGGCTATGGAACTCAACTCCCCGGAAATGGACCTTCGAGGGATCGGCACCGTTGACCTTTTTAAGCAGCAGGTTGATTTGAATGTCAATATGCTTACCCAGGCAGGGCAGAATATGTCTAAAATACCTCTGATCGGCTACATTCTGGCAGGAGAGGAAAGACGGCCCACACTGTCCTTTCATGTTACCGGAGATTTACTTGATCCAACGGTTGAAAGTACAGCCTTTGAGGAGGTTCTCACCATGCCTTTTGAAATGGTTTTTCGCACCATGGCCACGCCGTTCAGGTGGGTTGGGGATTTAATGGAGCTGGAGCAGGTCGGCCAACCGGGACCTGGCGATAACCCGGTGATGGGGGCCGACAATCAAGAGCAGAATCAATGATTGGATTTTGTGTAAAGTGACTGTCCGACAGTCGATTCCGGAGGGTTGTGTCAATCAGCTTAGCCGTTATAGGCGTAGCGGGATGTTGTTTTGTCGAAAATTTTAATGAATAACAGTATGTTGTTTTGATATTTTTCTTTGCATATTCATTTTTTATGTTACCCTAATCATGGTTATTTCATGACCTGAATCAACAAGATTTTCTTCATCGTACATCTAATGCTGAACATCATCGATGTGTGTGATTTGATAAGGAGGAAGCTTAGCAACCGAAAACATAACTCGTAAAATCAGTGCTACCCACAGGCAGGGATCGATTCAATTACCAAGGAGATTATTATGTGTCCCGTGAAGAATAAGGCAGATGAGCGGCAAAAACGTATTCGAAAACTGAAACGGGCTTTTGCGTACAACCTTTTTTACAAACAGGGGGTGACCACCAGAACCGCGAGTCTAAATGATTGTTACCTTGCCATATCCTACACTCTGCGGGACCGAATGCAGCACCTTTTCCTTAATTCGGTAGAAGCTCTGCTTGAAAAAGAGTCAAAAATTGTCTGCTACCTGTCTGCGGAATTTCTCATGGGGCCGCACTTGCACAATAACCTGGTCAACCTGGGGCTCTATGATGAATTTGCCCAGGCGGTAGAAGAAACCGGTCTCGACTTGAAAAAGATCATGGCCCATGAAGAGGAACCGGGCCTGGGCAACGGGGGACTGGGCCGGCTGGCTGCCTGTTACCTGGACTCACTTTCCTCGCTGCAGATTCCTGCCATCGGCTATGGTATCCGCTATGAGTACGGTATGTTTGACCAGGAGATCGTAAACGGCTGGCAGAAAGAACTCAGTGATCGTTGGCTGCATTCCGGTAACCCCTGGGAAATCAAAAAACCGGACATGGCCTGCGATGTCGGGTTCGGTGGGCACACGGAAGTTTATCATGGTGAACTGGGCAAACGGCGTATTCGATGGATACCCGGCCGGGTGATCACCGGCATTCCATATGACACGCCTGTGCCCGGATATAAGGTAAACAATGTTAATTTGTTACGGCTGTGGAGTGCTGAAGCTCATACGTCTTTTGATTTTGAGGATTTTAATACCGGCGACTACTACGGAGCGGTGGAAGATAAAATCCGTGCCGAAACCATCACCAAGGTCCTGTATCCCAATGACGAACAGTTTCAGGGCAAGCGGTTGCGCCTGGAACAGCAGTACTTTTTTGTTTCCTGCTCCCTGCAGGATATGATCCGCATCCATCTGTTTATGCATGACAGCCTGGATAACCTTCATGAAGATTTTGCCGCCCAACTCAATGATACCCATCCTGCGGTGGCGGTCCCGGAACTGATGCGCCTTTTGGTAGATGTGCACCTCTATGACTGGGACAGGGCCTGGGACATTACCTGTAAGACTTTGTGCTACACCAACCACACCTTGCTGCCCGAGGCCCTGGAAAAATGGCAACTTCATCTGTTTGGCGATCTGCTGCCAAGACATCTGGAAATTATTTTTGAGATCAACCGACGGTTCCTTGACGAAGTTCGGGTGAAATATCCCGGTGATGACGGACGCATACGCAGGATGTCCATTATCGACGAATCCGGTCCCAGGTACATACGAATGGCGAACCTTGCCTGCGTGGGGTCCAAGGCCATCAACGGAGTGGCGGCCATGCATACCGAACTTCTACGCAAGCATACCCTTGCAGACTTCAACACGATGTATCCAGGCAAGATCCGCAACGTCACCAACGGGGTTACTCCTCGGCGCTGGATTGCGGTTAGTAACCCACGCCTGACCGACTTGATCACCGAGGCCATCGGTGAAAAATGGATCACCCACCTCCATGAATTGAAGAACCTGGAAAAACTGGCGGATGATTCACCGTTTCAGGATGCATGGAGGAAGGTCAAAGAGGACAACAAGCAGGACGTTGCCGATATGATTCTCCAACATGAAAACCTGGTTGTAGATCCCAAGGCCATGTTTGACGTCCAGGTTAAACGGATTCATGAGTATAAACGCCAGCACCTCAATGTGCTTCATATCGTTACGCTGTATAAACAGATTAAAGACAATCCCGATCTTGATGTCACACCCCGCCTCTTTGTCTTTGGCGGCAAGGCGGCACCTGGGTATTACATGGCCAAGCGGATCATAAAGCTGATTACCGCTGTGGCCCAGATCGTCAATAACGATCCTGATGTGCGCAATCGCTTGAAAGTGTATTTTATTCCCAACTACAACGTCAAGATCGGTCATATCGTGTACCCTATGACCGACCTGTCCGAACAGGTTTCACTGGCCGGCAAGGAGGCCTCTGGTACCGGCAATATGAAATTTTCCATGAACGGCGCCCTCACCATCGGTACACTGGACGGAGCCAATGTGGAGATCCGGGAAGAGGTGGGCGAGGA
>CAMYLK010000098.1 GCA_947259225.1 uncultured Desulfobulbaceae bacterium
CAGGCGACAACGTACATATAACGGGCGAGTTGATCACACCGATCGCGATGGAGGAAGGCCTCCGCTTTGCGATTCGTGAAGGTGGCCGAACAGTCGGTGCCGGTGTTATCAGCGAAATAATCGAGTAAAGGTTCTTTATTAAAGAATTTTTTATAACCAGCATTGATAGCCTTCATATTAAATGTACACCATTTTTATGAAGTACTGCCGGGAACTGAAAGATGAGAGATATAATTACGCTTGCCTGCACTGAATGTAAGCAGCGAAACTATACAACAACAAAAAATAAGCGGACAATTCCTCATAAACTTGAGTTGAAAAAATACTGTCCGTTTTGCCGGACACACAAGCCGCATAAGGAAACGAAGTAGGTTAAAGTCATTAAAGTATTTAGTTTATAAAGCCTGGAAAGTTTATTGCACTTTCAGCTCAATAAACTTTCCACTTTACAAACTTTCAACTTTATTAACTGAACTCAGAATTGAGCAGGCCAGTAGCTCTAATTGGTAGAGCGTCGGACTCCAAATCCGAATGCTGGGGGTTCGAGTCCCTCCTGGCCTGCCACTGATGTTAAAAGTTATAAATGTAGCCGGTTAGACTAATAAAAGAGTATGGCAAGCAAAAAGAAAGGACAGGCAGGTAAGACCTCCAAAGATAAGAATGCCGAGTTGGTTAAGGCGGAAAAAATATCATTTTCTCCTGCCAGTATCAGGGAATTTATTCAGGAGGTTCAGGCTGAGTTTAAAAAGGTGGTCTGGCCAGACAAAAAAGTAACTTTTGGTCTGACCGGTTTTGTTCTTCTCCTTGTTGTTGTGATATCCATTTATCTTGGATCGGTGGACCTGCTGCTCGGTAAGCTTGTTTCGCTGGTCCTGCAATAAGCAGCCTGACAATAGGCATAATCATGGCTAAACATTGGTATATTGTACATACCCATACCGGTTTTGAAGACAAGGTGAAGGATGCTCTTCAGGAGCGGATTCGCATAGCCAAGCAGGAGGATATGTTTGGCGAAATTTTAGTACCAACCGAACAGGTGGTTGAAATGGTCAAGGGAAGTCGTAAGACTTCTTCCCGCAAGTTTTTTCCAGGCTATATCCTTGTCAATATGGAACTGAACGATGCCACCTGGCACACCGTTCATGATACACCGAGAATAACGGGATTTGTTGGTGATAGCAGGAATCCTCAGCCTCTGCCCGAAAAGGATGCAATGAAAATAATCGGCCGGATTGAAGAGGGCGCGACTACTCCGAAACCAAAGGTTATTTTTGAAGAAGGTGATGCAGTCCGGGTAATTGAAGGTCCGTTTGCCAATTTCCAGGGTGTTGTTGATGAAGTGTACCCGGACAAGGGTAGAGTGAAGGTGATGGTCTCAATTTTTGGCAGATCAACACCTGTTGAACTTGAATATATACAAGTAAGTAAAAACTAGAATCTGAATTTCGCGCTTGGAGGCGTGAACAATGGCAAAGAAAATACAATCATATATCAAGCTGCAGATTCCGGCCGGTAAGGCTAATCCATCACCACCTGTCGGCCCTGCACTGGGTCAGCACGGTGTTAATATCATGGATTTTTGCAAGGCCTTCAACGCCAAGACCCAGGCCCAGGGTGATACGATTATTCCTGTTGTCATAACAGTATATAATGACAGGTCGTTTTCGTTTATCACCAAGACGCCGCCGGCATCTGTTCTGCTTCTGAAAGCGGCCGGCGTGAGTAAAGGGTCGGGTAATCCGAAACGTGAACGTGTTGCTGAACTCAGTCGGGACAAGGTTCGGGAAATTGCTGAGATTAAAATGCCTGACCTTAATGCCTATGACGTCGAGCATGCCATGCTGATAGTAGAGGGCACCGCGAGGAGCTGCGGAATAACAGTTGTGGAGTAATCAGGTTTAAATAAAACCTGGTTAATCATTCATTTGTACCCGTAGGCGGTTACCCACCGGAACGGGGAGAAGAAAAAGGGTGAGGGATATGCCGAAAAGAGGAAAAAAATACAGAAAAGGTGCTGAGGCGCTTGATTCTACCAGAATGTATGAGCTTGAGGAAGGGCTTGAGCTAACCTTGCAGGCCAAATATGCTAAGTTCGATGAGTCCGTTGACATTGCTGTCAAACTCGGCGTTGATCCACGCCACGCAGATCAGATGGTTCGATCAAGTGTCATGCTTCCCCATGGAACCGGAAAAGAAGTCCGGGTGCTTGTTTTTGCCAAGGGTGAAAAGGAAAACGAAGCTAAAGAGGCCGGGGCTGATTTTGCCGGTTCGGACGAGTTGATTGAAAAAATCAAGGAAGGTTGGTTCGAATTTGATAAAACTGTAGCAACTCCCGATATGATGGGAGAGGTTGGTAAAATAGGCCGCATGCTTGGTCCCCGGAATCTGATGCCCAACGCAAAACTTGGCACGGTAACCTTTGACGTGGGTAAAGTGGTCGCTGAAATAAAAAAAGGTAAGGTTGATTTTCGGGTAGACAAAGCAGGCATTATCCATGCGGCCGTAGGTAAGGCGTCATTCGGTAAGGAAAAACTGACAGACAATATTGTTGCCTTCATTGATAAAATTATTCAGCTTAAACCATCTTCAAGCAAGGGTATATACCTGCGGGGAATTTCACTCTCCACCACAATGGGGCCGGGACTCAAGGTTGATCCAATCCTGGTCAGCTCGCTTATTAAAAAGAGTTGAAGCGGGCATGTGGCAGGGGATTTTATATATAGTATAGGAAATCATTAAAATTAATTTGGGAAGGTCAAAGACAGCAGGTACTGATGTTTAATTACCGTCCAGGCACATTACGGTGCCGGAGGGTAACCTGCCGAGGCCAGAAACCGGGGATAGTGATTTTTTCACTTTACCGGTCAACGTCTTCATTGGATAGTATCTGCTTCATTTGGTAGTCCCATGACCAGCATCCTAGATAGGAGGAAAACCAGTTGAATCGTGATGAAAAGGTTTCAAAAGTTGGTGAACTGAACGAAACTTTCAGCAAAGCAAAGTTTGCGGTAGTTACCGACTATCGTGGTCTGAAGGTTACCGAACTGGAGAAGCTGCGCCGTGAATTGAAAGAGAGTTCCTCTCAATTTCAGGTGGCGAAAAATTCTCTTCTCCGGTTGGCTGTCAAGGATACCGAGTATGAAGTGCTTTCTGAGTATTTCACAGGAACAACTGCAGTAGCTGTAAGCTTTGAAGAACCGGTTGCATCCGCCAAAGCTTTGTCCGGCTTCGCAAAAGAGTATGAAGCATTCAGCATCCGATCCGCTGCTCTTGACGGCAGTGTGTTGAGTGCTGATGATGTCATTGCTCTTTCTAAACTTCCTGGTAAGGAAGCACTGCAGGCTCAATTACTTGGTGCCATGATTGCTGTGCCGACAGGTCTTGTTCAGGTGTTGAGTGGAGTTTCACGCCAATTTGTTTGTGCCCTACAGGCAATCAAAGAGCAGAAAGAAAATTAAACTGAAATATACAGTACGTATCAGGAGGAAAGACAATGGCTGTAACCAAAGAAGACGTAGTAGAATTTATTTCCAATATGAGTGTTCTTGAACTCTCTGAGTTGATCAAAGAGTTCGAAGAGAAATTCGGCGTTTCGGCAGCGGCTCCGGTAGCTGTTGCTGCAGCCGGTGCTCCAGCGGAAGGCGGCGGAGAAGCTGCTGCAGAGAAAACTGAGTTTGATGTTATTCTGAGCGCTGCCGGAGACCAGAAGATAAAAGTTATCAAAGAGGTTCGCGGCATTACTGCTCTCGGTCTTAAAGAAGCCAAGGAACTAGTTGAAGGAGCACCCCAGCCAGTCAAGGAAGGTGTTTCCAAGGATGAAGCCAACGAGATCAAGGAGAAAATTGAGGCTGTTGGCGGTTCCGTTGAAATTAAATAGTACGTTTAACTTCAGCCTGTTTTCATTTGCCTAATTTTCAGGCTGAATGCGTTAAGCATAAGGTAACGCTACGGGGGGCTCACCCTCGTAGCGTTCCTGCGTTTGTGGGTACGGCGGTACCCATCTAGAGTCTAAAGTCTTCTAACTGTCTGAAATTAGAAGATAAAATTTTATATACCTGCGCCTGTAACTCGCTGATAGTTTCGAGGGAGATTATGAACAGAGTACGAAAAAGTTTTGCCAAAACAAGCCAGACCCTTGAGCCCCCACACCTCATTGCCATGCAGAGACATTCTTATGAGCGTTTTCTGCAGTTTGGTGTCAACCCTGATGAACGAGAAGACTTCGGGCTTCAGGCAATTTTCAAAAATATTTTTCCAATAACCGATTTTAACGGGCTTTGTTCACTTGAGTTTGTCCGTTATAGCTTTGGTGATCCTAAGTACACTGTTGACGAATGCATTGAACGCGGCATGACTTTTGAGGTTCCTGTAAAAATCACTGTTCGTCTTATTACCTTTGATGTTGACGAGGATACCGGGGTTCAGTCAGTTCGCGATATAAAGGAACAGGACGTGTTCCTGGGATCACTGCCGCTGATGACCAAAGACGGGGTATTTGTTGTCAACGGTACTGAACGTGTCGTTGTTAATCAACTCCAGCGGTCTCCCGGTCTCTTTTATACGCATGATGATGGTAAATCACATGCCAGCGGTAAGAGACTGTATTCAGCGAGGATCATTCCGGTCCGGGGGTCATGGCTGGATTTTGAATTTGATATCAAAGATGTTCTGTATGTCCGGATTGACAGGCGGAGAAAGCTACCGGTCACAGTGCTGCTCAAGGCGCTTGGTCATAATGACGAGCAGCTTCTTCGAGAATTTTACAAGACGGATCTTATAGAAATCAAGAGAAAGAAATATAATCTGGCCTTCAATCCTGAGACATTTCTGGGGATGCGTTTGACTAAGGACCTGGTCGATCCTAAATCAGGGAAGGTGGTAGGCAAAAAGGGCCGAAAAGTTACCAAAGCACTTGTTGGCCGCATAGGAAAAACCGGTATCAAGTCAATAGAAATTGATCCTGAAGACCTTCTTGGCCGTTATCTCGTCTGCGACCTTGTCAACCCCAAGACTGATGAAGTTATAGGCAGGTGTAACGAAGAGATAACAGAATCTCTGCTTAAGGCAATAGAAGAAGCAAAACTGAAGAAATTTGAAGTCCTCTTTATCGACGGAGTGAGTGTTTCAGAGTCATTTCGCAAAACACTCGCAGCTGACAAGGTTAACGTCAAAGATGAAGCACTTCTCGAAATATACAGGAGGCTGCGACCGAGCAGTCCTCCAACTCCGGAAGTTGCTGAATCATTTTTTGCAAACCTGTTCTTCAATGCCTCTACGTACGATCTGTCCGAGGTCGGCCGTTACAAGATCAACACTAAGCTGGGAATTGATACTCCCATTGAAGAACGAACCCTGACAGAGGAAGATATTATCAAGGGTGTCAAGTACCTGGTCAGAATTAAGGATGAACTGAAAGAAGGAGATGACATTGATCATCTGGGGAACCGCCGGGTGCGAACAGTCGGCGAATTGGTGGAAAATCAGTACCGGATGGGGCTGGTTCGTATGGAAAGGGCCATCAAGGAAAGAATGACCCTGCAGGAGGTCGAAACACTGATGCCCCACGACCTGGTGAATCCGAAGCCAGTCACCTCCGCGATTAAGGAATTTTTCGGTACAAGCCAGTTGTCCCAGTTCATGGACCAGACCAATCCTCTTTCAGAGGTGACCCATAAGAGACGTTTGTCTGCACTTGGACCGGGAGGTCTTTCAAGAGAACGAGCCGGCTTTGAAGTGCGTGATGTCCATCCTACTCATTACGGTCGTATATGCCCGGTTGAGACACCTGAAGGACCGAATATCGGACTCATTGTTTCATTGGCTACATATGCAAGGGTTAACCCGTACGGTTTTGTTGAGACCCCGTACAGGATGGTCAAAAACAAGAAGGTCACTGAAAATATTGACTTTCTCAGTGCCCTGCAGGAGCAGAATCAGATTATTGCCCCTGCAAAAGTAGAGCTGAAAAAAGGCAAAATTGCGGATGAAAGTCTCATTGCGAGGCAGGATGGAGAGGTGACCATTGTTCCTGCAGATCAGGTAACCTGTATGGATGTGGCTCCTAATCAGC
>CAMYLK010000099.1 GCA_947259225.1 uncultured Desulfobulbaceae bacterium
CTGTTTCCACTGCTGAGGATACGGTCAAGACAGGCAATGTACTGGACAACACCAGCAACCCCGACGGGCCGGACGCTGCTTCCGTTACCCAGTTCTCAGTGGAAGGTGCAACATACACCGCGGGCCAGACTGCCACCATCGCAGGTGTAGGCACCATTACCATTGGGACCAACGGTGACTATTCCTTCGACCCGGCTGCTGATTATAACGGTACAGTACCCGCAGTCACCTACACGGTCACCGACGGTGCAGGCTTTGATACCTCCACCCTCAACATTTACGTTGATCCGGGCAATGAACCACCGGTCCTAGAAATTCAAACTGAAAATGGTGATGTTGATGAAACCGGGCTGCCCGGAGGAACGACCCCCTCTAATGCTGCTGTTAATGCAAACGGCCAATTAAATATCACTGATAGCGACACCCCGATTACAGGTCAGACCGTATATGTTGATGGTAATCCGGTTGGAACTTTGACAGGCACTGCAGTTGCAGTTGCTACCGTTGTCGGCACCGGTCCATCTGGAAACGGCCATTATGGAGATCTCACCATTTACGGTGATGGCGCTTGGACCTATACACTGACTACAAATGTATTAAATCCGAATACAGGTACTAATGAACTGGAGGAAACCGATACCTATGCAATTAAAATTAATGATGGTATATCCGATTCAAACGTAGAGAGCTTAAGTATTAATATTTATGACGATGATCCAATCAATATCAATCCGATGCATGCCTTTGTCTCCAATTCCGGTGACGCTGCAGGTGCAGGCGACCTTGCCTTCAATGAGATTGTCGGTGCTGACAAACCTGGTGATGTGGTTTTTACAAACATAGTTAATGGAGCCACTACATTAAAAAATGCCGGCAGCAATGATGTAACATCCGGAGGTGAGACCGTTTACCTGTATGGCAACAATACCGGTGTGCTTGAAGGCTGGACAAAAAACGCAGGAGGATCACAGGACACCAAGGTTTTCACCATTACCTTGAATGAAAACGCTACGGATGAAAGTATTGACAGCTACACCATTGACTTTGATGCAAAACTCGATGACGGTTCCGGCATTATTTTTGATTCCTTCCCGAGATCAGAGGCAGGTAATGCCATGTGGCGGGGATTTGATAAAGACGGCACTGACCTCAATATGTCCCAGAACGACAGTCCTGATCTGCTGGTAACCTCTATCGGTGTTGACAATAAGGGTGACTCCCTTACGGTTAACACTGACTCCGATGATATCGGTGCCGGTAACCAGCATGTCGACCCCGGCGAAGGATTGCGCTTTGATCTCGTAACCGATGTTGCCAGTCAACCTGGCATGAGTGAGGCGGATCTTGGTGGTTATGCATACGACAGCCATTACTCGGCAGATAACTTCTCCTTTAAGGTAGTAGATGCCACAAGCAACAGCGTCACCTCCCTGCGCATTTCAGTCTACAACTATGATGACACTGCCCCAGACCAGACCGACATGTCCCTGTCAGGGGGTAATTCGACGATACTCTCCACCATTGATGGTGGATCCATCGTAATCAAAAGCGCAACAGGAACAATTCTAACCGCAGGGGTTCACTACGATGTCTATGTTGACGGCAACTATGTCTACATAGATGGTGTGGACCAGGGTGATACCGTATCCTTTTCCGCAACATCCGGATTTGAGTCTGTTGCTGTTGAGAATGCGGCTGGCATGCATATCCCCGGTGCTGATCCCGGCGTTGAGTTTAGCGGCAATCCTTTCGGGCTTGGCGCCTTTGGCTTTAGTGTTGAAAGTGAAGCAAGCTCTATTGATCTTGATTTTGCTCTACAGGTTACTGATGAGGATGGGGATACTTCCACCGGCACTCTGAATGTGACAGTCCTCCCTGATGGTGAAACGGTTATGGATGATAGTGGAGACGGTGTTGGTGATGCATTGATCGGTGGCTCCGGCAGCGACACCCTCGTGGGTGGCTCCGGTGATGATGTCCTCTACGGAGGCGCCGGCGCCGATTCAATTACCGGTGCTGCTGGTGCAGATATCTTTCACTCTGCTGAATACAGCCTTGCCGAAGTGACTGATTTTGATTCTTCTCTGGATGGTGATTCTCTCGGCAACCTTGTGCCGCCTGCTGACTTCGATGATGCCTCATAATGAATGAATAACCTCAAAAAACGCTGCCCGCCATCCAGGCGGGCAGCGTTTTTTTTACATCTTTTTTACAGAGACGGGCTGAGAGAAAATCTTTTTATTCAAACACGGTTTATTAACAGAGCCAGGTTAAGGCGACTGCCCGTTTTGGTCTTTTCATAGATCGAACTTAAATGCGCCTTGACTGTTCGTTCGGCAATGTCCAGATTGGCGGCAATTTCCAGATTCGACTGACCCTGGCCAATGAGGTTTGCTATTTCACGCTCCCGCGCTGTTAAACCTGCAAGTACTTTCTCAGAATCGGTTACCGCTTTTTCTTTTGCCCTGGCGTATGAATCAAGGATCAAGCGCTGCATGACCTTCTGTCCCAGCCATACGGCTCCGCCTGCAATTACACGAACAGCTTCTGTAAGACGTTCGGGTGAGATATAGGTATTTGCATATCCCACTATTCCTATTTTCAGAAAAGTGAGGCCTTCTTCTTCATCGGGTTGATCAGAAAGTAAAAAAATCCTGCTCAACGGAGTTGCACGGCGCAAATCCATAAAGGCATCAGTATCAATCAGGGAACGGTGAAGCAGGATGAGGTCAAATGTGTTCTCAGTACAGAGACTTTTAAGTCTCCTCAGGGTATCTGCCTGCTGCAACTTATAGTTACCTGCCAACAGGTCTTCCCACCTTTTTATCACGGTATCATTGGCGCTGCCTAGAAGGATATTCATAGATCACTGTTCCCTTAATGCCATGTACTTAGCTCGTAGGACCGGTTTCAAAAGGTAGGACAAAATTGTCTTTTTGCCGGTGAGGATGTCCACCGAGGCAACCATGCCGGGAATAATCGGCAGCGGCTCAGCTTCAGGTCCGAGATAATTCTTTTCTGTTCTTAAACGTACAAGATAAAAACTGTTGCCCTTTTCGTCTGTTATGGAGTCGGCACTGATATGTTCAAGCCTGGCCTTGAGGCCCCCATAAATTGTGAAATCATAGGCTGTGAATTTCACCTTGGATTCCTGATTCGGCCTTAAAAATGCAATATCAGCAGGCTTTATTTTAGCCTCTATCACCAGAGTGTCTTCCAGAGGAACGATCTCAACGAGATCCATACCCGGCTGGATAACACCTCCAACTGTATTAACCAGGAGCCTGTTGATTGTACCTGTTACAGGTGAACGTACATTAGTACGCTTCAAACGATCCTCCAGGGCAATTGCAGATGCAGACACTTCTTCGAGTTCTGCCAGCACCTCGTTTAATTCCGACTTGGCCTTGTTAAAAAAGACAAGCTGATTTTCACGCAGCTCCAGTTGCGCTTCCTGGAGTTTTGACTTTGCCTTGGGAATAGACTGTTTAATAGTTGCAATTTCACCTTGCATCTGGCTGGCCTGGCGTTCAAGATGCAGCACTTCAACTTCCGACACCGCACCCTGGGCAATCAAAGGTCTGGTCAACTCAAGTTCTTTCTGCAGCAGTGCGTTTGTCCTGGTCAGCTCTGTGAGCTTGGTGGTTAATTCCCTGTGCTCATGCTTCCGCTGGCTGATCTGCTCCTCAAGAATCTGCATGGTTGACTGGAATTCCCGTTTCCTGGATTCAAAGAGTTCCTGCTCGCGTATCCCGATCTCGGGCTTTTCGTCAAATATCTCCCGCGGCACTATAAAATCAGTACCATTGGCTTCAGCTGTCAGCCTGGCTGCCTTAGCTTTATAGGAGAGGTATTTTCCCCTGTTCTGTTTGAATGACGAAGAGAATCGCGTTTTATCAATGCGCAGCAGGAGCTGGTCTTTCTTAACCAGTTCTCCAACATCAATCATGATTTCGGAAAGAATGCCCCCTTCCAGGTTCTGCACGATCTGTATCTGGGTAGAGGGTACAACCTTACCGTCACCGCGGGTCACCTGCTCAATTTCAGAAAAATAGGCCCACACCAGAAAAAGGGCAAAAAGAATAAATACCACCCAGAGGATGGCCCGCCCGCCCCTGGGAGACTGGGCCAGTATAGACGTACGAATATCCGTCATCAGGTCTACATCTTCGGCCTGCATGCGGTAGAACAATTTATTCGATTCAGGTTTTTTCTCGGATTCAGACAAGTTGCAAACCCCGAATTACACGTTTAACTGGCCTCTTCTAAGGGCCTCTAAAACGGATGTTTTGGGACCATCGGCAACAACAGTACCGTTATCAATAAAAATTAACCGGTCCACCATTTCAAGGAGCGAGGCCCTGTGGGTAATTAATATCACAGTTTTATTTTCTATGACCTTAGACAGATTGTCACGCAGCATGACTTCCGTCCTGTTATCCATGTTGCTTGTCGGCTCATCAAGAACCAGTATCGGCGGATCCAACAGCATTGCCCGGGTCAGGGCCACGCATTGCCTTTGGCCACCGGAAAGCCCCCTGCCCAGCTCCCCAACTTCCATATCAAAACCCAGGGAGTGTTTTTTTACAAACTGATTCACTCCGGTAAGCTCAGCAGCCCTCAGTATGGTATTATCGTCAACATCATGGGTGCCCATGATAATATTCTCCCTGATAGTGCCGCGAAAAAGGGTAATATCCTGGGACACATACCCTATGCTGTGTCTCAGATCCGCCGGATCTATCTGTCTTATATCGGTACCGTCCATGCTCACCATGCCGCTCTGCGGTTCATACAGGCCAAGGATAAGCTTGCCCAGGGTTGTTTTGCCGGAACCTATGGGACCAATGATACCGACCTTTTCCGCTGGTTTGATCTGCAGGGAAATATTATTCAGTATCCTGACGGTCTGGTTCGGATAGGCAAAGGTAAGATTTTTAAGTTCAATGGCCCCTTCTATCATTGAGCGATGCAGAAACGCTTTGCCTTCCGGGCGTTCCACCGGGAGCTCCATGATCTGATTCAAGGTTCTCAAGGCTGTTCTGGCCCGATGATAACGGGTTGCAAGGCTTACAACCTGCGACATTGGGGCAATGGCTTGACGGGAAAGAATTACCAGTGCAATCAAACCACCCTGGGACAGTGTCCCTTCGGAGATCATATACACTCCGATAACAACAACTCCTACTACCGAAATGCTTTGCACAAAGAATGAAAAATGGTTTACGGATGAAGACAGGAACCTGGAGCGTGCGCTCCACTTGGCAATATAGCTGACCGCCTCTTCCCAGGCTCTCTGGATCTGACTTTCAGCCCCGAGCATCTTAATGGTTTCAAGACCCGTTAACCCTTCAATAAGAATTGCATTTTTCTGGGACGAGGCCTGGAAGGAATTCTCAACAGCCTTTTGCAGGGGAATCTGGATAATTAAAGCATAAACCAGCAGCAGTATGATGGAAATCAGCTGCACGAAAACTATAACGCCGCCCAGGTACCAGATGACCAAGAGAGCCAATACCACAAATGGCATATCTATCAATGCTGTAATGGAAAACGAGGTAATAAAATCACGGATGGACTCGAATTCCTGCAGATTCTTTGAAAATGAGCCTATGGACTGGGGACGGGCTTCCATGCGCAATCCCAGCACCTTCTGGAAAAGGGAGGCCGATATTTTCAGGTTGGCCTTCTTGCCTGCCTCATCAACAAAATAACCGCGCAGACCACGCATGATGACTGCAAAAACATAAATGACGCTGATACCGATGGCCAAAACCCACAGGGTTTCAAAGGCGGAGTTCGGTATGACGCGATCATATACATTTAAGACAAAGAAAGGACTGGCAAGGCCAAAGACATTGATAAGAAATGAGGCGATAAAAACATCCCGGTAGATTCGCCACGACTCAAAAATTGTACCCCAGAACCACCCTCTTTTAGAACTTGCCGGGCTTATTTCCTCAACGGTTTGCCGGTCCATGCGGAATTTTGGCCGCACAAATATACCATACCCGGTATAAAGCTCCTCCA
>CAMYLK010000100.1 GCA_947259225.1 uncultured Desulfobulbaceae bacterium
CCCTCGCTGGGGAACAGGCTGGTACCCGACCCCGACACTGATGGAGCGCTCCAGCAGACTGCCGCTGTCCTCGGTGTAGCCGCCGCGAATAAAAGGAAACCACTTGTCGTCGATCCATTTATGCCAGGAACCGTTCAGGCCCCAGCCGTCCGGGGTGCCGTTTGCCCGCTCATCAACATGCCAGAAGGTGAGATGGAGCTTATCGAAATAAAGACTTTTCTGACCCGGTGTAAAGCCGATCTCCACCCATTTGAAAAAATCGCTTTCTTTCCACACATCGCTGAACGGATCAGCCGGGTCGGAATTGGCATCAGCAAACCCGGCCTGGACATATATTTTCTCGCCAACCATGCCGCCAATACCGGCACCCAGGGCAGCATCATTGGGCAGGTCCATGGCAGCCGAGCCTGTCGAGAACATGAAGTTGGTAAAGCCTGTCCAGGGGCTTGCAAGGAGGTAGACATCGACAAAGTCGGTTGCATCAAGAAAGCCTCCTACTGCAGCCCAGGTTCCTTTGGCAAAGTACTGCTTCCAGTACAGATTGGTCAGGCGTGTTTGCTGGTCGCTGAAGGGTGCTTCGAATAATCCAACATACCCACTCTCAAACCCTAGCCCGCTTGGTGGGACATTGGTGTAGCTGTGCCGGTTCTCAACCTTCCAGTTCAGGCTGCCCTTGTTGGGGGTGCCGCGGTTCACCAGGTCCCAGAAGCCAAAGAAGCGGGCCATGCCGCTGCTGGCATCACTCTCACCAGGACTGTCGCTGACACCAACAAAAAAAGCGCTGTAGTCCAGACTCCAGTTTAAACCGTTCTTTTCTGCGATACTGCTCCGCCAATCCTTGATCGGTGCAAATAATTTGGATTCGTAAAGGGGGTTGGTTTCTCGGTCCTGGTTGATCTGGTTTTCTACCTCGTCCGGGCTGAGCCGCGGCCTGATGTTACTATATGTCGCCCCCTCTTCTGCCAGTGATGAACAGGTAAAAGCTCCGAAAGCAAGCAACAGGCATGAGCTGGATACCAGTGTTTTGATCTTCATTCCTTTCTCCAGTTGATTATTCCTTACATTCCCCTTCTACATACCCAATGACCTGCTGATCAGAGCAGGCTGTACAGCCGTTGGAATATGTTTTCCGGCTGCCGTCGGTTCTTTCTCCGCAGACCGGCCGGTAATCCATGGTACATACCTGCGGCCTCGGATCAGTACAGATGGTTTGTGTTGTATTGCTGCTGTCTTTCCCTGGTTGCAACTCACACAGGTTCACCGTGTGGGTGAAGCCTGTTGTGCCGTCCACCCCCACAGCCTTGAGTGTGATAGTTGGCGATGGTTTGGCATCCCAATCAATTTCGACCAGTCCGAAATTGTGTTCAATAAATGGTCCTGCAACCCGAAAGGAATTAGGGGCCTTACCGTACAATTCAGTAACATGGGTCATGCCGCTGGAGGTGAATTCAACAAGGGGATATGCTGTTTCTTTATTTTCTGAAACCTCAGCAAAATGGACATTACCGCTGAGCAGAATCACGCCGTTTGCTTGTGTTTTTGTGATCAGATTAAAAAGCCGTTGCCGTTCCAGTGGAAAATTGCCCCATTCATCCATACCTTTCTGGTTGGGGATAATTTGGGTGCTGGAAGCCAGCAATCGGATTTCAGCCGGTTTTTTCAATTCCTCCTCCAGCCAGGCCCATTGCTCTTTGCCCAGGTGTGTCTTTTCCGGATCATTGTCAGGGAGAAAGCCGCCGACCTTACCCGCTTTCAACCGCTCTTCTTTGGATGTGGAGTCTTTTTTGAAAGAACTGCGGTTGTACTTGGTGTCCAGGAGGATGACCTGCACCCGTCTGCCGGGAGGGCCGAAAATCTTAGCATCGTAAATGCCGGATCGCTTCCAGCGTAGGGAATCTTCCGGTTCCCTCCAGAAGGTAAGAAACACTTCCTTTGATACTTCCTTGACAAGGAATTCAGTACCTCCTGAATGGGAGCCGTAATCGTGGTTGTCCCAGGTCGCCATCATGGGGATTTCTTTTCTGGCCTTTTGAAACTCGGGTTTATCTGCCAGCCGGTTCCATTCGCCGGCCATCTGCTCTCTGGAAACCAGCCAGGCGGTTTTGCCGTCGGTATCACCATATATATTGTCTCCCAGAAAAAGCCAGAGTTCAGGTTTTGCTGCCAGCACTGCATCCCAGATAGGCTGCGGCTGCCAGTGCTTGGCACAGGAGCCAAAGGCTATGCGCTCAATGGCAGTATCTGCAAGACTGCCAAGTGACACATCTTCCGCACGGGCCTGTTTTGAAATAGTCATACTGAACACGAGGCATATAATGAGGATGGATGTCAGATGACGAAGCGTCAATTCTTTCATGGTATCCCTCCCGTTCAGTATTTTCATATGTAAGCAGAGCGGGTGCTGGAACACTCCGCTCTGCTTAAAAGTTTCATTTACAGTGGATACTGCCCTCTGGTCGGGGGTGCCTTGGCCGGTTTGTAAATTGGGCTGTCGACACCGACCAGCGTGTTCTTGTAGGTCAGTCCGTCTTTCATGACAAGGTGAAGCTTGGACTCATCAAGGATGAGCTTAATATCTTCCAGTGGGTTTCCATCCCAGAGCAGCAGGTCGGCGTATGCACCTTCTGCAATAGTGCCAAGCTTATAGGTTGGATATGGGTCTTTGGGTCCGGACCACTTGAGGACTTTACCGGCATTACCGGTCCAGTGCTTGAGAGCCTGGGCAGGTGTATAACCGGCGTCAACGTTACAAGTGATGTCTTGCTTGATCATCTCCACAAAAGGAATGCCAAACATGTCAGATCCACCGATGGTGAATACATTATGCTTATTCATAAGTTTGGAGGCATTGCGGGCGCCCTTGCCAACTGCCACACCTTTTAGCTTCTGCTCATGGGTGAAGAACGCCGGCATCGCGTCGTAATCACCAAAAGTATTGACACTCATGAAACACTGGAAACTCCAGACCACTTCCTCGCCCATGGAGGCCATGCGCTTAACTGTGGGCTCAGAAACCAGAAAACCATGCTCAAAAGAACGAACACCCAAATCCATAAGACGGTTATATGAAGCATCGTGGTAGGCATGGGTTGCCACGTAAGTACCGTTGTCGGCAGAGATCTCAACTGCCCGTGCTACTTCGTCAGAGGCAAGTCCCATGATCTCCAGGGGATCAAACTCACTGGCAACACCGCCACCGCCCATGATTTTGGTAAATGCCGCTCCACGACGCAGGTTCAACCTGACTGCCTTGGTCACTTCATCAGTTCCATCAACAACCCAGGTATTCTGAGTGCGCTGGCTCATGTCAATTTTACCGGCCAGGATTTCAGGAGGTACATTTCTTCCCGCCCAGTCGCCATGACCACCGGTTTGTGAAATCGAGCCGCCTGAGGAGTAGATACGCGGTCCGGGTAGTTGCCCCATGTCAATTGCCTTGGCAATGTCGAGAGGGTCACCAGCGATATCACGCACCGTGGTGATACCCTTGAGCAATATGTTATTCATCAAGTGGTGCTGGGCATATGCACCGCCGGCGGCGCCATCCCACTTGGTCCGGTAGGATGCTGTTCCCTCTGGAGGGTTGAGCATTACGTGCTGGTGCATGTCGATCAGGCCAGGGGTCATGGTTCGACCGCCGCCGTCAACCACATAGGCATCAGGTGCATTGACTTTTTTGCCTACTTCCTTGATGTAGTTGGCCTCAACCAATACACTCATATTGTTTTGCAGTTTGTCGCTGAACCCGTCAAAAATATTCACGTTCGTGAATAAAATCTGGACAGGTTTCTTCTCTTCAGCCGGAGCTGCAGCAGCAGGTGGTGCACCTGCAGCAAAGGCAATACTGTGCATCGACAGCAAGGCCGCGAGAGTCCCGGCAAATACTGATTGTTTGAAAATTGTTTTCATGGCAATTCTCCTTATCCTTTTGGTTGCTGGTTGCGTTCAGTCTCTTTTTTTTCTTTGTATGGTTCAACCATGCTTGCCTGCATGCTGTAGCCGATATTGATGTCGGATGAGCCATCCACCAGGTAGAGGCTTTTGCTCATTCGTTTGGTAAACATGGTACCGGTGACACTGACCGGCTCAAAAAGTCCCTTGCTCTCCCTGGCCTGATTTTCATCCACAACAACATGGACGATCTGGTTGGCTGGGGGCGGCGGGGTGTGAATGCACGCGCCCACCCAGGGAACAAGGAGAAATTCTGTAACTTTTGTGCCTGCATATTCCAGGGGAAGAACGAAACCGGGCATGACAACCGACTTGCCGTTGAGCTCCGGAACAACAGATTCGGCCTTTTTGCGCCGCATCTCACGAACCTCTGCCCTTTTGGCAAACAATCCTTCGATATCGACCTTTTCCTTCACCAGGATCTGCTCGGCTTCGTCAGCCTCCTTCTGCATGGGCTCGCTTACCTGCTTACCGTTTTCTTTCATCTGCCGAACCCGTGCCACAGTGCCGAGATAGTACAACTGATCCTGTGTCAGTTTTTTAAACGGATCGTCAAACTCGATCACCGGCTTCAGATCATCCCAGTTCAATTCCTTTAACGTTGAGGCAAAAGCCGGGACCATGAAAAATACCATGAGCAGGCTTACTGCCCGAAGAGCGTGTCTTTTCATTTTCCTCCTTGCTCCATTTCTGTGTTCGTACAATCAAGGCATTCCACTGAGATCAGTGGAAGCTGTAGATCATATAGTGTGTTCAACACTCCGTTCAGGGCTGCCTGGTCAACCAGCCGGCCTACAAGCATGGTCATGTCGGTTGTGTTTTTCCGCCGGTAGTTGTAACCGACATTCCTGCCAACCGATCCGACCAGTTGATGTCCAGATGACCAATGGTGCGTATCCGGTAGGAGGCCGAACAGTTCATTGCGGGTACGTTATATCTGGCTTGTGATTTCATATTCACTTAAACAAACTCACAAGTATAGAGAGCAAAATTAACTATACAGGATATTATAGGTATTATTCTCAGTTTGGAATGGCTATAAAGGTCGTAAAAAAGTAGTATTTTTCAGGTTTGAGGAGGAGGGCGAGGATTAGGTTGCGCAATGGATTAGGAAATAATTCCAAGAGAGTTCGCCTTTTCGACAGCTTTGCGGCGATTAATTACATCAAGCTTGCGGAAGATGTTTGTGGCGTGCCGTTTAACCGTATTGTCAGCAATAAAAAGTTTTTCAGCGATTTCCTGGTTGCACAAACGATTGGCAAACAGTTCCAGGATCTCCTGCTCGCGGTTGGTCAGAGTATTTGAAAATGGTCTGAGTTTTTTGACTCCTTTTTCGGGAGCTGAGATTATGCTCCAAAAAATAAAAGACACCACCAATCAAAGCCGCCACAACGACAATAATTCCTAAGACGATAAACATTCTCTTATTATAGAAAAAGTTCTTGAGTGTATGCAGAAATCCATGCTGCTTCACCGCAATGGCAAGATGCGTCACATAAAAGGAATGGGAAAAATCAAGGATTTCTTCGCGTTCCCGGGTAATGGAGATTTAGGGAATCGCAATATCTGCCTTGCGCTGGGCGACAGCATTGAGCATCTCTTTGAGCCCGTATTGCTAAATGTTGTAATAAAGGTCGAGATGGTCGGCAATTTTATCCCAAAGAAAAAAACTTATTCCTGAAAACCGACCGGAATCGTTCATTACGAAGGGTGGACAATTATACACTGCGACATATACCTTGCTCTTCGCTGACTGCGCGAAAAGTTGATAAGCGAATAGCAATATGATAAGGCCAGTATATAAATCACAGCCAGCGAGCATCTGAGCTTCAACTCTATACGCAACATGTGTTCCTCTTCAGTTTCCTTTATACAGTCACCGCCGAAGGTTATAAGCATCTCAAGCGGTATCGACCAGTAATCTCCCCTCTTCAGGCAGGCGGCATAGTGTACCCTAAAAAAGTTATCTACTATCGCACAGATGAGATCAGTTGGTCAGCTATGACGTGGCTGGTGTCCTTGATTAGGAAGGTGCTGTTGGCACGCTGCTCGTCTATGGTGACGGG
>CAMYLK010000101.1 GCA_947259225.1 uncultured Desulfobulbaceae bacterium
TGCCTATCGGCACCCCTTGAGGACAACGGGATTCAGCTCTGGAGAAATCAGCAGCAGCAAGTTTTTCCCTGGCAGCAATCGGAAGGCGTCTAAACAATTCACGGGCTTTGTTCCTGTCGCCATAGCTGTTACAATACATCAGGTAACGGAGGACATCACTCACATACGGCGCATCGGCAATGGAAGTATCACAAATATGACCACAACCGGCACAGTAGCCGTTGCATGTCTGAGTGGCATACGTTTTCAAGACTTCTTTGTCTGTCCCGGAAAGCCTGGTCTGATCAAGAACGGCAGCCACGTTGGATGTCAACAGGGCAACGCTTTGCATGGTAATACAGACAGCGGCAAACCGTTTGTCCTCCATAACGACTTTTAACTTCGCCTGCCCTTCCGTATATCCGCCGGCAAGAAAGTGACGAGTCAACTCTTTATCTGTATCTGATTTAATCTGCAGCCCCTGGGTTTTCATGGCAATGAGGCCGATACCGGCATCATGACAAGCATCAACGGCTCGATTTAACTGCTCATCCTGCATGAGCCTGAAGTTGTAACTGGTCATAATCACATCAATCCAGTTCAAACCAGCAGCCTTTTTGAGACAATCGGCCATGTTTTTGTGAGTACTGAAACCGAAATAGCGTATCAAACCACGATCCTTGGCGCTTTGCGCCCAATCGCGCAATTCAGCGGTTAATTGTCCAGGATCATCGAGCCCGTGGATCCCGTAGTACAGATCGATATAGGACGTGTTCATCCGTTGCAGCGAGGTTTGTAATCGTTTTTCCCAATCCCTTGCCGTATTCGCATAGGAGGCCTTTGTAACGAGGAAGAGATTTTTTCGCATCTCGGAACGTCTTTGTAAAAACTTACCGACTCCCAATTCGGAGTTGCCGTTGGCATAACTGTTGGCCGTGTCCCAGTTACTTACGCCCCAGGATAGCGCTTTATGCAGAATAATCTGGTTTTCGCGAAGATCATACATGAGTCCATGGGAAAGACAGGGAACCTCGACCCCTGTTTTCCCTAGAATACGCTTGGGTATATGAGGAAGAGTCGGTTTTTCAGGCCTGTCTGTGCTGCCTGAGGCCGTTTGACCTGCACCAGCCTGAGTTACAGTCGCCAGCAATGAGCCAACACCAGTGACACCAACGGTTTTAAGAAACCTCCTTCTATCCCACACTTTGTTATCCGTACTCATTTCTCCACCTCCTTATATGTTATAGACGCCTAAGCAACAAAGCCCTTGTCGGAGTTCTCGTCTCCCCCTCTGCTGTAATGCGGATTGCTTTTTTTCCGTTCACCGGGCATTCATGTTCACAAATTCCACAACCGGTACATTTTTCCAGATCAATATACGGTTGTTGCAGACGGATCTGGATATCTACCGTTTCATGATTCTTATCTTGTGGGTGTACTTCTTTTGCCAGGATGATAAAATCCTTGCCGTTGGCGACTATTTTATATCGACGCTCCCCAAGGAGACAGTAGTAATCGCCGGAACCATAGGCACCTGAAACCAAGGCATTCCGGGTTATGGTTATGGTAGTTGCCTCTATGGTTTTTATCTGCAATCGTGCCTTGCGAACGGTGACATACGTCTTGCGGGTGAAGATGGCTTTTGGACTCAAGGGACAGTTTTCCTCACAGACGATACAGGGCTTATCCATAGCCCAGGGCAGGCAGCGACCTCTCTCCAGAAAGGCGGTACCTATTTTAATCGGTCCCTTGTCATGAAATTCTTTCAGGCCAAGTTTTTCGTTCAACGTAATCGGCCGGATTGCTGCCGTGGGACAGATCTGGCTACACAGCGTACAGTTGAGCTGGCAACCACTTGAGCCGATCCGGTTGTTGAACATCGGAGTCCAGAGGGTTTCCAGGCCATGCTCAAGGCCGACCGGCTGTAACACATTGGTTGGACAAACCCGCATACACTGGCCGCACTTTATACACCGCTGGAGAAATTCCTCTTCGACAAGGGATCCTGGAGGACGAACAATAGCAGTGTTCCAGTTGCTGCCGCCTTTATCGGCCAGGGCAAAAGCAGGGGCTGCGAGAAAACCGCTGACAAGGGATATGGAAAAGCCGCGGCGTGAAATATTCGGTTCGAGCTCTTCACCGGCAGGCCTGGACAACGCCTGATACGTCATAACCTTATCCGGACAAGGGTCAATGCAGTTACAGCAGAGTACACATTCACTGAAACGAATATTTGTTGAAGGGGCGCACCCACCTTCACATTGGCGCTCACACATTTTACAGTCGCTGCACGGCTCTTTTATTTTACCGATGCGCCACACAGCAAGCCGACTTATCAGACCCAAAAGCGCACCGAGTGGACAGACAAACCGGCAATACAATCGTGGAATAAACAGGTTGGCGAGTATTGCAGTAAAGAAGACCATAAACAGAAGCCAACCGCCCTGATACATCCTTACTTTTATCGAGGTTATGCCAAATCCAGCATCAGCGACGGGGATTACCAAAAGGTTAAAGGTGCGGGTTATGAGCGGAATCGGATCGAGCAGGCCGGTCAACAGAAGCGCCTGATCTGATGGATAGGCGGCGGCACAAAGAAAAACAAGCAGGAGGATATATTTTATCCGCTGCAGGGGATGGTATTCGTTGATCCGCACCCTGACCAGCGTTGTTGTTTTTTTGTGGGCCAGATAACCGATACTGTGATGCAAGGAACCGAACGGACAAATCCAACCACAGAAAAATCGTCCGAACAGGATCGTCAGAATAACGGTAGCCAATGCCCAAAGCAAACCGCTGTAGAGAATATTGGTACTCAGAATCGTTCCGAGGGCGACAAGAGGGTCAAGTTGAAGAAACCAGTTGACCGGCCAGCCGGCGAGCTGGAAAAACCTGTTACCGGGAGTAGAAACCAGACAAAACCAGAGAAACAAACAGAAAAAGAAAAACTGGCTCACTCTCCTTGTCTGAACAATACGCATGGTTTTCAGATTGTCGTAACAGCCGGTTGAAGACTTGCAATATCACAGGTTCCAAGGCCAGCCCTTTCCGCCAGGGTCAGATAGGGAAGATCAGAGATCTGCATGTCCAAAAGGGATACACCATAGGCATCTGCTGCGACTTGGTCACAACTGACAATAACGGTATCGGTACGTCGCAGGTCGGAAAACGAGCCACCTGTGGGGCCGTTACTCATCATCACCTCGGTGCCGTCGAGAATAACCAGGGTCGGAGTGACCAGGCTTGCCAGTTCACTGATAATGGTGTTGATATCCTGGTGAAATATATTCCGGCGCCCCCCCAGCAGGCCGTACCAGTTTTTCATGGTCATGGAGGCGCCGCTGCGGCTGTGATGCTTCACCGGCGCAATGCCGATCAACTTATCGATGTTTTCAAGTGGAGCATAAAAAACCGGCCAGTTATGAATCAAGGTTCCACCTGCCAGGGTCATATCGACAAAAAGGTGCGCCCGGGGCATAACAATCTCCGCCCCTGCAGATTCGGCAGCCTGACCGATACCGCTTATGGCGAAGCAACCGGCAGGATCATTGATCGGATTATCAAAAACAACGACCTTTCTTGCTTTGCCTTCACGGTAGCACAGCCTGACGACCTCGGCTACCAGTTCATTGTTGGTCGTCGCGCCCAGGGAGGGCGGAGAAGCAAAGGCAACATTGGGCTTGATGGCAACAGTATCCCCCGGCTTGATAAACCGTTCAATGCCGCCGAGAGCCTTGATTGCCATATTGACGGTTTTCCTTCTGTCGTTACCGTGAACGATACTGATCGTATTGCCTACACCATGGGGTACGCTGAAGTCCGGCAGTCCTGTGAGCGTCTTTTGGGCGATTCCCGGTTGGGGAGGATCGGGATTGAAAAGGAGCAATGAGGCGGCAGTGGCCGCAGATATGGCTGCACCGGCCTTTCCGGTTCGGATGAGAAATGCTCTTCGGTCAAAATGTGTTTCGTTCACCGATGTGTACTATCTACTGTGCTTGTTTTTTGATCAACGACTCTCTCAGTTGTCCGGCAATCTTCAGTGCATCATCAGGGGTTTCGCCTTCATGGATTCCACCAACATAGGGCCCGACGGCAAAGATAATTTCCACCAAGCCATAAAGATCGACTAGCGGCATCGAATCAACTGATGTCCCGGCTATGCCGCCGTTACCAATAAGGAATTGATAATACCCATCGGCCGTCTCTTGTGCCTCTGTCGGGTTATCCCGCCTGCTGATAAAGGCTGTAACCGGTTGGTCATTGAGGAGGTATTTGGCGATGAACGTATTATGTAAGACCTCTGAACCAAATGCATTATTTAGGATCAGCTTGAAACTCCCTGATATCAGGTTCTCTGGAGGAAACAGTTGCAGTTCTGCAATTTCCCCTTCACCGGCATCTATTTTCAGTAAACTTTCTCCGATTGTAATCATGGCTTCAGCGAGCTGCTCATTTGCCGAGGATCCGATCACTTCGATGTAATAGGGGCCGTGACGGAGAAAAAGCCCGTTTTCGGTCTGGTAATGAGCAAAGGGTTCAAGACGGGAAGTTCTTTTTGCATCTGCCCTTTGCTGGGTGGAATACACGGAAAATGCATTCAAGGTCGTGCCCATATCATATACGAAAAGTTCGAACGAAAGTGCTGGCTCTTCCTTATGCACGAAACGCTGGGTAGTCAGGATGAGAAAATCCGCATCAAGATAGAGCGGTGCCTTACCGTTTATCTTTTCAAAAAGACGTTCGGCATCGTATTGGTCGCGTTTGCCGGCAAGAACAAAGCCTGGAGGAAGGGTGAGCAAGGCACCCGGGATGAATTCCAATGGTCCAAGATCAGCTTGGACTTGCAAGGACTCAGAAGGTAAAGGGGTGAAAAATACCTGCTGTTCACTCTGCTCGTGCACCCAAAGTATAGAGGCGCCGATACCACAGAGAACAATCAGGATAATAGAGCTTATGACGGATTGGCGAGACCATTGCAAGGCATAAATCACAACATTCCACCCGGTTCAAGTAAGCGGTTTGGTGATTCAAACTATACTTGGCAGCCTCTGCCACGTCAACACCCTTTAGTTGGCTATTGAAAAACAAAGAAAGAAAGCAAGAGCTTCAACTGCCCCACAAAAAGGAAAGTGGATTCCATCTACCATTGCCATACAATGTACAAACGTCACGGGTGTTGTGTCGCTGCTGATGAACCACCAAAACTTGACTCCTGAATCCAGATGTACCACTTAGGCCTTTTCCAACTTCTTCTGAAGGCATCAACAGTTGATTCCACAGCCGTTTGCTCTTTCTCATTGCCATCAAGAAAGGCAACGAATGCCAACTGCTGCTCGTCTGTATCAAAGTCCCTGTCAAAAAGTCTGGCAATTTCATTTGGTGAAATAATCGGGCGGCCAAGGATATCATTGAGAGGAAGTGATAACCCTGCAAAGTGCAATGTCTTCTGATAGGATTTGAATATTAACTCCGAGCAGACGAGTTCCGAATCTGTACGAAAATCAAAATTAAAGTCATACGGCCGCCCGATGTATTGAAACGCGTTGAGTATGGCTTGCGCTCTATCCGTTTTTGCAAGTATTGGCCGTAAAGCCACAAGGGAATCTGCGGATGCGGAGCGCTCCAAGGTTGTAAACGATACCCCCTCGCCTATGGCTTCCAAAACCCGAGCTCTATTGTTATTCTCCTGCGGCATGGCACTCAGGGGGTACGTCTGCGGGTAACGAGTTCGAAGAAGGGTATCCAGTGTGCCGTCCTGGCTCCCCTGATCAGACAACCAACTAGCCGATTCCCGGTCTTGAAAAAACACCGCTCTTTCATCGGGGCTCCCAATGTAAAGCGCTG